>NZ_DASRBQ010000089.1:0-41719 GCF_035653575.1 Actinocrinis sp. | reverse complement strand
CCCCGTATCGCTTCCGCGGTGCCCGATGAAAACGATGAGCAGGACCACGGCTGCTACCCCGGCCGTGGTCGCTCCGCCGATCAGTGCGTTGCGGGTACGGCGGCTCGTCCGAGGCGGCGGTGGCGGCAGGACGCCGTCAGTGGGTTCAGGCGTGCCGTTGCCGTTCTCGGTCAATATCTCCCCCAGCGCCGCGTCGAACGGCGATCAGCCCGGTTGGAACGGTGCCCCCAGCAGGACTCGAACCTGCGACCAAGTGCTTAGAAGGCACCTGCTCTATCCGCTGAGCTATGGGGGCGGCGGCGCGCGGAACCAGGGTAGTAGAAGCCGCCGTCACTACGCGGCGCCATTCCGATCCGCCGGTCGCGGCCAGGGGCGGTCGGGCACGCACTGCGGCGCCGGTGATGGCGCGCCCTGCGGGCTTCCGCGCCACCGCGCGCGCCGGGGATGAGCTGATCGTCAAGCCGAATCGGCCGCAAAACGTCCCACAGCCGGGGCGCGCTTGGTACGGTCGGGGGCAGGCTCGCCCCGGTTCTTTCCGGACGAAGCCGCAACAGAGAAGTTATAAACAAACCTGACCCCGGTGTTCCCATGTCCCCAGGGGCTGCGGCATGCTCACGGCTGTGACGATCACAGGCCCGGACGCTGACCTGCTGGGCGCGGTGGGCGCGCTCCGCGACAGCGTGGCCGCGCCACGGCTCCCACTGGCCGCGGACGGTGTCGTCGCCACGCGCAGAATCCAGGCCGAACTGATCAGACGCCTGGACGACTATCTGATACCCAGGCTGCGCCGGCCCGAGGGCCCGGTGCACATCGTGGTCGGCGGCTCGACCGGCGTCGGCAAGTCCACCCTGGTCAACTCGCTGGTCCGGCAGGAAGTCAGCAAGGCCGGGGTGCTGCGGCCGACCACCCGCTCCGCGGTGCTCTGCGTGAACCCCGCCGAGGTCGCCGCGGTCACCGGCCCGGAACGGCTGCTGCCGGCCTTCCTGCGCGCGCCGGGGCCGACCGATCGGGCCGACGCCCTGACCCTCGCCCCGCACCCGGCCATCCCGGCCGGCATCGCGCTGATCGACGCCCCGGACGTCAACTCGGTCGTCGCCGACAACCGGGACGCGGGCGAGCGGCTGCTCGGCGCGGCCGACGCCTGGCTGCTGGTCACCACCGCCGAGCGCTACGCCGACGCGGTGCCGTGGCGGCTGCTTCAGGCGGCCCGCGAGCGGCGGGTGACCATCGCGATCGTGCTGAACCGGGTGCCGCCGGAGAGCCTGCGCGAGGTGCGCGAGGCCGGGCAGGCGCTGCTCGCCGTCAACGGCCTCGGCGATCTGCCGCTGTTTACCGTGCCGGAATCTGTTCTCACCGGCGGCCTGCTGCCCGAGTACCTGCTTGACCCGTTGATGACCTGGCTGCGTTCCACCGCACATGATCCGACGATGCGTCAGGCGACCATCGCCGCGACGGTCAACGGCATGTTCGATGACTTACCGCGCCGCCTCGGTGCGGTAGCAGAGGGCCTGGCAGCTCAAGTTGAGGCAGCCGACCGGCTGCGCAGCCAGGCGGATCTCGCCTACGCGTCCGAGCGCATCTCCTTGCATGACGCCATCGCGCAGGGCGAACTGCTGCGCGGTACGCCGCTGCTGGAGTGGCAGGCGATGATCGCTCCAGACCGCGCCACTGCGCTGTTCTCCGCCGGCGATCCGGCCGCGGAAACCGCCCGCCGCCTGCTGCTCGGCGCCGCGGCCGACCAGGTGGCCGCCGCCGCGTCGCGCGCCGCCGAGCAGGTCGCCGGGGCCTGGCGGGAGGCGCTGGCCGAGCAGGACAGCGCCGAAGCCGTGGTCTCGGCCGGAACCCGCGCCGGAGCCGTGCCCCCCGAACTGGACGAATGGGCCGACGGCCTGGTCGACCTGCTGGCCAGGGAGCCGCACCGCAAGCGCTCCGACGCCCAGTTCTTCGCCGCCGGCCGCAACGGACCCGCCGCGCTGCTGGCCGCCGTCGTCTTCACCGGCCGCCGCGGCGCCACCGCGCCGCCCAGACGCCGCCGCGCCCTGCGCTCGGGCTCCTCCATCGACCGGACCGTGCACCCGGTCGCCGCCGCGACCCGCCGCCTTGCCGACGCGGTCTTCGGCGCGGACGAGACCGACCGGCTCGCCGAACTCGCCGCGACCTCGCTGGACACCGCCCTCGGCGCACTGTTCGACCGGCTCGCCTTCCGCCACCACCGCGCGCTGTCCGACCTCGGCGTCGAGCCCGGCGCGGCGAAGGCGCTGCTCGAAGCCGGGCAGGCGGTGCAGCGGGCCCGATGAGAGTCATCCGCGGCAGTCAACGCACCCTCGGAGTCGGTACTCGGCTCGACGCGCTGGCGCGGCTGGTCGCCACCGCCGAGGGCCGGCTGCCGCAGCAGGCGCTCGATCCGGCGCGCGAGGTGCTGCGCCGGGCCGCCGCCCGCTTCGGCATGTCTGCCGAGCACACCGTGGTCATCCTCGGCGGGGCCACCGGTGTTGGGAAGTCCTCCCTGTTCAACGCCCTGGTCGGGATCGGCCTTTCCCCGGTCGCGGTGCGCCGCCCGACCACGACACAGGCCATCGCCTGCGTCTGGGAGGCGGACCGGCTCGCCGAGGCCAGGCCGCTGCTCGACCGGCTCGGCGTCGAGTCGCGCCGCCAGCTGACCCGCGACTCGGCCCTGGACCGCTCCGCGGTGCGCGACGCGCTCGCCGGGCTGGTGCTGGTCGACCTGCCCGACCACGACTCGGCCGTGCGCGAGCACCAGATCGAGGTGGACCAGGCGGTCAGCCTGGCCGACGTCGTGGTCTGGGTCACCGACCCGCAGAAGTACGCCGACGCCTCCTGGCACGACCGCTACCTCAAGGCGCTGGCGCACCACGCGGACATCATGCTGATCGTGCTCAACCAGATCGACCGGCTGCCCCCTGAGGCGGTGACCGAGTGCGCCGCGGACCTGGCCCGGCTGGTCGAGGAGGACGGGCTGACCGGCGTCGCGGTGATCCCGGTCTCCGCGCGCACCCGCGAGGGCCTCGACGAGCTGCGCCGCCGGCTGACCGAACGGGTCTCCGGCCGCAGGGCCGCCGCGGACCGGCTGGCCGCCGACGTCGACCGGGTCGCCGAACGGCTGGCCCCGATGCTGGTCACGGACGCGGCGACGCCGCAGCAGGACGACGGTGAGGCGACGGTCTCCGACGAGGCGCGCGCCGAGGCGATGGACGGCCTGCGCGCGGCGGCGGGAGTGGCCAGCCTCGCCGACGCCGTCAGCGAGCGGATCGCGGTCCGCGGCCAGGCGGCAGTCTCCACGCCGCTGCGCCTTTTGCGTGGACTGGTGGACCCGGGCACGGCCGCCGCGCCGGGCGCCGCGGGCCCGGCCGATCGCGGAGCCGACGGCCCGTCAGGCGGCGGCAGCCTGCGCGATCTGGTCCGCGCGGCGACCGACCCTGAGGGCGAGGCCCCGGCTCCGGTGCCGGTGGACCGAGCGGCGCTGGAAACCGTGCTCTCCCGGCTCTCCGACGCGGCCACGGCGCAGCTTCCGCCGGACTGGGCCCGCGCGCTGCGCAGCCAGATCACCGGCAGCAGGCGCAAGGTGGCCGACCGGATCGACGCCGCGCTGGCCGCCAGCGAGATCGACGCCAGGCCGCCGACCCGGCGCCTGCTCGTGCAGACCGGGCACGCCGCGCTGCTCACCCTCACCGCGCTGTGGGTCGTGCTCTGCTTCGTCCCCGGCTTCCCGGAAGCCCTCGCCATCGTGCTGGCCGCGCTCTGCCTGCTCGGCTCGATCGCCCTGGACCTGACCGCGCGCCGCAAGGCCCGGGATGCCGCGGTGGCCGCGGGGCAGGTCGCGGTCGGGCAGCTTTCCGTGGAGCTGGCCGCGGTCGCGCAGGACGAGCTGTTTGGCCCGATCGGCGAGGAACTGTCCAGATATCGCAGCGCCCTGGCCGACTTCAAGACGGTGCGTGAGGGCTGATCGCGGCTCCGGCGCCGTCACCGGCCGTACCGTACCGGCGGCCGAGTTATCCACAGAGCGCTGAAAGTCGGTCCGGACCGGCTCCGTACGGCCACTAAGCTTGTAGGCATGGCGGAGTTCATCTACACCCTGCGCAAGGCCCGGAAGGCCCACGGCGACAAGGTCATCCTCGACGACGTGACCCTCTCGTTCCTGCCGGGCGCGAAGATCGGCGTGGTCGGCCCGAACGGGGCGGGCAAATCGACCGTGCTGAAGATCATGGCCGGTCTCGAGCAGCCGTCCAACGGCGACGCGAACCTGACCCCCGGATACTCCGTCGGCATCCTGCTGCAGGAACCCGAGCTCGACGAGAGCAAGGACGTGCTGGCCAACGTGCAGGAGGGGGTGGCCGAGACCAAGGCGATGCTGGACCGCTTCAACCAGATCGCCGAGCTGATGGCCACCGACTACTCCGACGAGCTGCTGGCCGAGATGGGCACGCTGCAGGAGCAGCTGGACCACCGCAACGCCTGGGACCTGGACGCCCAGCTCGAGCAGGCCATGGACGCGCTGCGCTGCCCGCCCGGCGACGCCGACGTCAAGGTGCTCTCCGGCGGCGAGAAGCGCCGGGTGGCTCTGTGCAAGCTGCTGCTCGAGGCCCCCGACCTGCTGCTGCTCGACGAGCCCACCAACCACCTCGACGCCGAGTCGGTGCTCTGGCTCGAGCAGCACCTGGCCAAGTACGCCGGCACCGTGGTCGCGATCACCCACGACCGGTACTTCCTCGACAACGTCGCGCAGTGGATCCTGGAGCTCGACCGCGGCCGCGCCTACCCCTACGAGGGCAACTACTCCACTTACCTGGAGACCAAGGCCGCCCGCATGAAGGTCGAGGGCCAGAAGGACGCCAAGCGGGCCAAGCGGCTCAAGGACGAGCTGGAGTGGGTGCGCTCCAACGCCAAGGGGCGCCAGGCCAAGCAGAAGGCGCGCCTGGCCCGCTATGAGGAGATGGCGGCCGAGGCGGAGAAGACCCGCAAGCTCGACTTCGAGGAGATCCAGATCCCGCCCGGCCCGCGCCTTGGCAGCGTGGTGGTCGACGTCACCAAGCTGAGCAAGGGCTTCGGCGAGCGGCTGCTGATCGACGACCTGTCCTTCACCCTGCCGCGCAACGGCATCGTCGGCGTGGTCGGCCCGAACGGCGCCGGCAAGACCACCCTGTTCAAGACCATCGTCGGCTTCGAGCAGCCGGACTCCGGCGAGGTCAAGGTCGGCGAGACGGTGAAGATCTCCTACGTGGACCAGAACCGGGCCGGCATCGACCCGAAGAAGACGCTGTGGGAGGTGGTCTCCGACGGGCTCGACTACATCCAGGTCGGCCAGGTCGAGATGCCCTCGCGCGCGTACGTCTCCGCGTTCGGCTTCAAGGGCCCGGACCAGCAGAAGCCGGCCGGGGTGCTCTCCGGCGGCGAGCGCAACCGGCTGAACCTGGCGCTCACCCTCAAGCAGGGCGGCAACCTGCTGCTGCTCGACGAGCCGACCAACGACCTGGACGTGGAGACCCTCTCCTCGCTGGAGAACGCGCTGCTGGACTTCCCCGGCTGCGCCGTGGTGGTCTCCCACGACCGCTGGTTCCTCGACCGGGTGGCCACGCACATCCTGGCCTACGAGGGCGACTCCAAGTGGTTCTGGTTCGAGGGCAACTTCGAGTCCTACGAGAAGAACAAGGTCGAGCGGCTCGGTCCCGAGGCGGCCCGCCCGCACCGGGTCACCTATCGCAAGCTGACCCGGGGCTAGCCGGGTGCCCGCGGAGATCACTGACAAGGGGCTGAGGTACGTCTATCTCTGCCCCTTGCGGTGGGCGGACATGGACTCCTTCGGGCACGTGAACAACGTGGTCTACCTGCGCTACCTGGAACAGGCGCGCGTGGAGTGGATGTTCATGACCGCCAAGCAGGCGGGGATCGAGGAGTTCTCCCTCGGCACCGTGGTGGCCCGGCACGAGATCGAGTACAAGCGCCCCCTGGTGTACCGCTCCGAACCGGTGCGTGTGGAGACCTGGGTGACCCGGGTCGGGAACGCCTCCTTCACCGTGGCCTACGAGGTCAAGGACGACGAGTTCGTATACGCCCTCGCCAAGACGGTCCTGGTGCCGTACGACCTGGGCGCCGAGCGGCCGCGGCGGCTGACCGCCGAGGAGCGCGACTACCTCAAGCCCTACCTCGCCCCCGCACCACCCGAGTCGCGGCACCGGTGAGCGGCACCGTCGAACCGCCGCCGCCGAAGATCCGAACCGCCGACCTACTGACCCGCTGAACCTCCGACCCGCTGGTAGACCGATGAACGACGAGTACGTATTCGCCAGCCCGGACGACGCGGCCGCCCTGGGCGTCTACCTGCAACGCCTACTCGGCATGGACAAGACGGCCGCAGTGCGCATAGTCGGCATAGGACCGGTGGCCGCCGCGTACGCCGCTCCGCCGCTGCACGGATCCGCAGCTCGCGCCAGCGTTCTGACGGTGCGTACGGTGGGCCTTGCCGAAGGCACGCAGCCCTTCGACCGCACCGTGTCCGCCGGTCAACTGCTCGAATCGATCCACACCGACGAGGGCGGCACCGCCGGATTCACGCTGCCCGCGCAGCTCACCGGCGGTCCGTCCTGGGCCGGCCTGCTGCCGCCGCGCACCGGCTGGCAACCGCTCGGCGAGATTCCGCTGCGGCAACTGGCCGAGGCCGTCACACAGGGCAACGCAGACTTCAGATTCGCCGCGCTCGGCCGCGACCGCGCGGCGCTGGACAATCTCGCCGAGGAGATCTGGACCCGCGAACTTCCGCACGGCCTGCGCTGGCGCACCGCCCACGCCGCGTCCGCGATGGGATTCCTCGGCCCGCAGCCGGAAAGCTCCGCGCAGTCCGCGCGAGTGGCCGCACACACGCGGTGGCTGCGCGTGGACACCCCCTACGGCACCACGCTGGAGCGCATCAACGCCGGCCTATAAGGCCCGGCCCGGTCCAGTTCCGGGGTACCAGCAACATCGGCCTGTGGCACAAGCTAGGGTGTCGCTTCTGTACGCACTCACTGGTTGAGGGGAGAGATCGATGAGTGCACCGAAGATCACCGTCATCGGCACGGGATACCTGGGCGCGACACACGCGATCTGCATGGCTGTGCTCGGGTTCGACGTGCTCGGCGTCGACGTGGCGCAGGACAAGGTGGACCGGCTCAACGCCGGGCAGGTCCCGTTCTTCGAGCCGGGACTTCCCGAGCTGCTGGTCAAGGCGCTCGAATCCGGCAAGCTGCGCTTCACCACCGACTACGCCGAGGCCGGCGCGTTCGGCGACGTGCACTTCGTGTGCGTGGGCACGCCGCAGCTCGCCGGCTCCAACGCGGCCGACCTTCGTTACGTGGAGAGTGCGGTCACCGCGCTCGCGCCGCACCTGGACCGCCGCGTGCTCGTCGTGGGCAAGTCCACCGTGCCGGTCGGCACCGCGGCCCGGCTGACCGGCCTGCTGCGCGCGCTCGCGCCGGCGGGGGAGCAGGTCGAGCTGGCGTGGAACCCGGAATTCCTGCGTGAGGGCTTCGCCGTCGAGGACACGCTGCGACCCGACCGGCTCGTCTTCGGCGTCGAGTCGCAGTGGGCCCAGGACCAGCTGCACACCGTCTTCGCGCCGATCATCGAGCAGGGCAGCCCGGTCGTGATCACCGACCTGAGCACCGCCGAGCTGGTGAAGGTGGCCGCGAACTCCTTCCTGGCCACCAAGATCTCCTACATCAACGCGATGGCGGAGGTCTGCGAGGCCACCGGCGCGGACGTGCACCAGCTGGCCGAGGCGCTGTCCTACGACTCCCGGATCGGCGGCCGCTTCCTGCGCCCCGGACTCGGCTTCGGCGGCGGCTGCCTGCCCAAGGACATCCGCGCTTTCGCCCACCGCGCCGAGGAACTCGGCATCGGGCAGGCCGTGGCCTTCCTGCACGAGGTGGACGCGATCAACCGGCGCCGCCGCTCCCGCACCGTCGACCTGGTCCGCGAACTGGCCGGAGGCTCGCTGCGAGGCGCCAGGATCGCCGCGCTCGGCGCCGCGTTCAAGCCGAACTCGGACGACATCCGGGACGCACCGGCCCTCGACGTCGCCCGGATGCTCCAGGAGAGCGGCGCGAAGGTGCGCGTGTACGACCCGGAGGCGTTGGAGAACGCCCGCCGCGCCTACCCGAACCTGGAGTACGCGCACAGCACGCTCGATGCGGCGCGCGATGCCGATGTGGTGGTCCTGCTGACGGAGTGGACCGAGTTCCGCGAGATCGATCCGGCCGCGCTCGGCGACGTCGTCGCTCAGCGGAAGGTGGTGGACGGTCGCCACGCGCTCGATCCGGTTGCGTACCGCGCCGCGGGTTGGGAATACCGCGCCCTGGGGCGCCCGTAGCAGAGCTCGGCTAATCCGGCTGTGCCGGACCCGCCCGAGAGTCTGCCTTAGCGAAGCCCGGGTGCCGCTACTCGGCGTTGACCATGAAGTGCGCGGCCCGCTCCAAGTACTGCCAGAGCTCGGTCTCGTCCGCCTCGGGCAGCTTCAGCGAGCGCACCGCCTCGGCCATGTGATGCAGCCACAGATCCCGGGCCCGGGCGTCGACCCGGA
This sequence comes from Actinocrinis sp., assembly GCF_035653575.1. GTDB lineage: Bacteria > Actinomycetota > Actinomycetes > Streptomycetales > Catenulisporaceae > Actinocrinis. Next base: position 33,147 of record NZ_DASRBQ010000089.1, on the reverse strand, counting down.
AAGGCGCGTGGCGCATCCGCAAGCGCGGGTGCCCACGCGTCTCGCTGTACGTCGACGGGCCGCCCCAGTACTGGATCAGGAACAGGGTCAGCCGCTCCTCGGCCGGACCCAGGTCCTCCTCCGGGTACAGCGCCCGAAGCTCCTGGTCCTTGGCGACGCCCTCGTAGAAGCGGTGCACCAGCGCCCGGAAGGTCGGCTCGCCGCCGACCCTGGAGTAAAACGGCTCCGGTTCTCCGCGCGGAATGCTCGCCTGCGTCACCCGACCATCCTAATGCCGCGCCTCGCCGTGATCTTCGACGCGGCAGGCTGCCCGGTCCGCCGTGAATGGCCCCAGTCCGTTAACGCTTCGTCCGTAACGTCTCAGCCCTTTAACTCAGCCAGCCGCGATGGCAGGCCTGCCAGCCGAGCTGCAACCGTGTGCTCACGCGCGCCAGATCCATCATGTGCGCCACCCGGCGCTGCACGGTGCGCAGGCCCAGGCCGAGCTGCTTGGCGATCGCCGCGTCCGTCGCGCCGACCATCAGCAGCGAGAGGATCCGCAGATCCAGGCCGGTCGGTTCGGTCTCGGGGACGTCGAGCTCGATCCCGCTCGGCTCCACGAGGCGCACCGGCACCGCGCGGTCCCACACCGATTCGTACAGCCCCATCAGCAGCCTGATCAGGCCGGGGGCGCGCACGAACATCGCCGAGGGCTCGCCGCCGTCCGGGTTCGTGCCGTCGCTCAGCGGCACCAGCGCGACCGCGCGGTCCGCGATCACCAGCTTCGTCGGCACCCGCTCCACCACCCGGCACAGCTGCTGGTGCTTCATGTGCGCCATCAGACCCTCGAAGGCGCCCGGGCGATCCAGCATCGCGTGCTCGACGATGACGTGGTACCGCACGCCGCGGTTGATGGCCTGCTCCTCGGCCGCGCTCTCGCCCGGCCCGACCACCTCGTGGTTGGCCTCTGACATGACATGCAACTCGGCGGTCGCGGCCATCTGGACTTGCTCGAAGCGATGCCGCACCGCATGAGCGCCAATCACCACTTCCACCAGGTCGCGGGCGGAGCTGTCCGCACTCGCGCTGCGATACGCCTCAGCCAGCGACGCCAGGCCAAGCTCGGCGCGGTACAACGCGTGCCGCTGCTCAGCCAGCAGCGCCCCCAGAGCCACGGCTGGCGGAGCGGCCACGTAGCGCTCCCGCGGCCCAGTCTGCTTCGTCACCAGTCCCAGCTCGGCCAGCTGCGTGAGCGCCTTACGCACCTCGGCCCGCGGCAGTCCAGTCCGCTCGACGAGCCCGGCAGTACTGCCGGACCCCGCAGTCACCAGATCCTGGTAGACACGCTCCGCCGTCGGATCGAGGCCGAGTATGCCGAACACCGTCTATCCCCTCGTCAGCAGGTCTGCATGATCCGTGCCCGATTTGGCGGCGCGGATGCGTCTACCTCGCGTGTCTTTGTGCGTCCATGATTATCCGCCGCCGAAGCTGTTCTATGACGCGGGCTCACGTTCGCCAAGATCAGCGACCGGTCCGCCACCGGAACTCGGTCGGCGTACGCCCGGTTTTGGCACTCGGGTTGACCGAGTGCCAGCGGGAGTCATAACCTGCCGATTGGCACTCTCGCCGTGAGTGTGCCAATGCCACCCCGTCCCCCTGGCACCCGCGACGACAGGCGTGGACGGTGGCCCCAAGTCGACCGGCGGGGCGGTGTTCCCGCCGCCAGTGAATGTCTCCGAAGGAGAGGTCACGACCGTGGCTACCGTTGCCATCAAGCCGCTTGAGGACCGCGTCGTCGTCAAGCCGCTGGACGCCGAGCAGACCACCGCCTCCGGCCTGGTCATCCCGGACACCGCGAAGGAGAAGCCGCAGGAGGGCGTCGTCCTGGCCGTGGGCCCGGGCCGCTTCGAGGACGGCCAGCGCCTCCCGCTCGACGTCAAGGAAGGCGACGTCGTCCTGTACTCCAAGTACGGCGGTACCGAGGTCAAGTACAACGGCGAGGAGTACCTCGTCCTGTCGGCGCGCGACCTGCTCGCCGTCGTCAACAAGTAGCAGGCGCCCGCGCAGCCAGCCGTGAAGGCCGCGTTCCGCAAGCCCCGCTCGGACGGGCGGCGGGGCGCGGCCTTCCGCGCCTGACGCGCGCACGTCCGACCGGCCACAAGGCCCGGCGGAGCGACCAGGTTCGCTGTTCCACCAACCCAGGCTTAGAAGGGACGCTTGGCACTCATGGCCAAGATGCTGCAATTCGACGAGGACGCCCGCCGCAAGCTGGAGCGCGGCGTCAACGCGCTCGCCGACGCGGTCAAGGTGACGATCGGCCCGAAGGGCCGCAACGTCGTCATCGACAAGAAGTTCGGCGCGCCGACGATCACCAACGACGGCGTGACCATCGCCCGCGAGGTCGAGCTCGAGGACCCGTACGAGAACCTCGGCGCCCAGCTCGCCAAGGAGGTCGCGACCAAGACCAACGACATCGCGGGCGACGGCACCACCACCGCGACCGTGCTGGCCCAGGCGCTGGTGCGTGAGGGCCTGCGCAACGTCGCGGCCGGCGCGCAGCCGATCGCGCTCAAGCGCGGCATCGACGCGGCGGTCAAGGCGGTCTCCGACCACCTGCTGTCCACCGCCAAGCCGGTCGAGACCAAGGAGTCCATCGCCCAGGTCGGCGCGATCTCCGCGCAGGACCAGGCGATCGGCGACCTGATCGCCGAGGCGATGGACAAGGTCGGCAAGGACGGCGTCATCACGGTCGAGGAGAACAACACCTTCGGCCTCGCCCTCGAGTTCACCGAGGGCATGCAGTTCGACAAGGGCTACCTCTCGCCGTACATGGTCACCGACCAGGAGCGCCAGGAGGCCGTCCTCGAGGACCCGTACATCCTGATCAACCAGGGCAAGATCTCCTCGATCTCCGAGCTGCTCCCGGTGCTCGAGAAGGTTGCCCAGTCCCGCAAGCCGCTGCTGATCATCGCCGAGGACGTCGACGGCGAGGCGCTCTCCACCCTCGTGGTCAACAAGATCCGCGGCACCTTCAACTCGGTCGCGGTCAAGGCCCCCGGCTTCGGCGACCGCCGCAAGGCGATCCTGCAGGACATCGCGACCCTCACCGGCGCCCAGGTGGTCAGCCCCGAGGTCGGCCTCAAGCTGGACCAGGTCGGCATCGAGGTGCTCGGCACCGCCCGCCGGGTGACCGTCGACAAGGACAACACCACGATCGTGGACGGCGCCGGCGACTCCGGCGCGGTGCAGGACCGGGTGCGCCAGATCAAGGCCGAGATCGAGGCCTCCGACTCCGACTGGGACCGGGAGAAGCTGCAGGAGCGGCTGGCCAAGCTGGCCGGCGGCGTGTGCGTGATCCGGGTCGGCGCGGCCACCGAGGTCGAGCTCAAGGAGAAGAAGCACCGGCTCGAGGACGCGATCTCGGCCACCCGCGCCGCGGTCGAGGAGGGCATCGTGGCCGGCGGTGGCGCCGCGCTGGTGCACGCCACCACGGTGCTGACCGACCGTCTCGGCCTGAGCGGCGACGAGGCGACCGGCGTGGCCGTGGTCCGCAAGGCCCTGGTCGAGCCGCTGCGCTGGATCGCCGAGAACGCCGGGCACGAGGGCTACGTCGTCACCGACAAGGTCTCCAACCTCGACGACGCCAAGGGCCTGAACGCGGCCACCGGCGAGTACGTGGACCTGATTGCGGCCGGCGTCATCGACCCGGTCAAGGTCACCCGCTCCGCGCTGGCCAACGCCGCGTCGATCGCCTCGATGCTGCTGACCACCGAGACGCTGGTCGTGGACAAGCCGGCGCCGAAGGAAGACGAGGGTCACTCGCACGGCCACGGGCACAGCCACTAGTCGCGGCCTGCCCCACGGTAACTGAGTACGAACGACGCGACTCCCGCAGCCACCAACCCCGGTGGCGGCGGGAGTCGCGTCGTTTCGGGTACTGCGTGCGCTACGCCTTGACCAGCGGCTTCGTCTTCTTGCGCGCGGCCGGCTTGCTCGGCGCCTTCTTCGGCGCGTTCGTGTCTGCGGCCTTGGTCTTGGGCGCCGCGGCCGCCGCCGAGCCGCCGACAGCGCGCTTGCGCCGTGTCGCCGGTTCATAGGTCGCGGCGTCGTTCGCGGTGGCGGGCTCCTTCGCCTGGACCTGGTTCTGCATCGCCTTCTCGCGCAGCAGCTTCTCCTTCAGCTTCTCCTGCCGCGCCCGCGCCTCCTTCTGCCGGGCCGCCTGCGCCCGCGCGAGCGCCTTCTGCCGCGCGTGATGCTCCTCGCGTTCCTCCTCCGTCATGCCGCCCCAGACGCCGTACGGCTCGCGCACCTTCAGCGCGTGGTCCGCGCACGGTATCTGCACGGGGCAGTTCATGCAGATCTCCTTCGCCGCCATTTCCCGGCTCGATCGCGCCGCACCGCGCTCGCCCTCGGGGTGGAAGAAGAGCGAGCTGTCCTTGCCTCGGCACAGACCGCGCAGCTGCCAGTCCCACAGATCGGCGTTCGGGCCGGGGAGCCGTGAGAAATCGGCCATCGCCGCTGTCCCTCCTCGTCGCCGGCGGCGCGTTCAGTGACAGTGCGCTCGCTCAGCGTGTCCGTTGTAAACCGCAGGTCATCCAGTGACTGGACGTGTCATGACAAGGCATTCCCCGGTAAGAGTGGAGTTGCCGGTACTGACGCCTATACCCACCTATTTGTTAGGTAAGGGAGCGGTGTGTTCTCGACCTACGAACGGCCCAGTGCCGAGCCCCTGAACGGCCGATGCCCCGCTGCCCCGACCTGCGACTTCGATGGAATCACCCCGTTGTGGCGAGAAGGTGCCAAAGGCCTTAACACCGGGTCACGGCGCACCGGCCGGTACACCCGTGAGGAGCTCGTGCTGCGCACCGGCGTCCCGCACGCCGCACTGCGGGATTTGAACGGCGATTCGGACAGCGATCAGAACGGCGTCGAGCAACACCGCCCCTACGCCGCCATCGACGTCGTGCGCCTCGCCGTGGTCGACCGCCTCGTGCGCTCTGGCGTGCCGGTGGCGCGCGCCGCCGCGCTGGTGCGAGCGGCGGAGAGCCGGGTGTCCGCCACGGTTTGAGCCGGTCAGGACTTCCCAAATTCCGACGCCTGGGTCCAAACTGGGTCTGCACTAACAGCCCGTCACGATATCGTCACAAAACGTCCGTGCGCCGCCCCGCGCGGCCGGCCTCGATCCGCCGGCCGCCCGCCGTCCGGCGTGGCCTGCGCCGAGCGGGTGAACGGACTTTCGCCGAAAACTCGATCTTGAGCTGCGACTGTCCCGAATTCGCCACCCGATTGTGCGTAACGCTTTCGGGTGACGGTCGTTGAGTCAGTGCGTAGGGGGCCGGAACCCCCCACCCGGCGGGCCGTCCCACCGGTTTCCGGCCCCACTCGCGTCAATTCCCGGCATTGCCTGACAGCAGCAGGTATCCACAGTGCGTGGAGGCACATATGACGTCCATCCTGGTCTGTGACGACTCACCGCTCGCCCGCGAGACCTTGCGCCGCGCGGTGGCCACGGTCCCCGGCGTGGACCGGGTCACTACGGCGAGCAGCGGCGAGGAGGTGCTGCGGCGCTGGACCGCCGACCGGGTCGACCTGGTCCTGATGGACGTGCGGATGCCCGGCCTCGGCGGCGTCGAGACCGTCCGCCGGCTCGTCTCCACCGACCCGACCGCCCGGGTCATCATGCTCACCATGGCCGAGGACCTGGACGGCGTGGCCCTCGCCGTGGCCTCCGGCGCCCGCGGCTACCTGCACAAGGACGCCTCGCGCGCCGAGCTGCGGGCCACCGTCTCGCAGGCCCTCGCCGACCCGACCTGGCGGCTGGCCCCGCGCCGGCTGCGCCCGGCCGAGGTGGGTTCCGCCCCGACCCTGACCGCCCGCGAGATCCAGGTGCTCGAGGGGATGAGCCACGGCCGCTCCAACGCGGAGATCGGCCGCGACCTGTTCCTGTCCGAGGACACCGTCAAGACGCACGCGCGGCGGCTGTTCAAGAAGCTCGGCGCCTCGGACCGCGCGCACGCGGTGGCCCTCGGATTCCGCTGGGGGTTGGTTCGCTGACCGCGGCCGATACCCACAGCCTCCGCACGGCGGGCAGTCCGCTCCGGACCAGGAACGCAGTCCAGGTCCGGAGCCGCCGCCCGAGCGGGATTAGGGCGGGCTCTCGGGCCGTTAGACTTGACGTCTCCCCGACGCAGCCACCCCCGATCCGAACCACGGAGGGTTTTCGTGTCCGTCTCCGACATCCCCGAGAAGTTCGGCCTGCTGGGGCTGACCTTTGATGACGTGCTGCTCGTTCCGGCCGTCTCGGACCTGGCGCCCGGTGAGTCGGACACCACCGCGCGGCTGACCCGCAACCTGTCGGTGCGTATCCCGCTGCTGTCCGCGGCGATGGACACGGTCACCGAGGCGCGGATGGCGATCGCCATGGCGCGCCAGGGCGGCGCCGGAGTGCTGCACCGCAACCTCCCGGCCGAGGACCAGGCCGCGCAGGTGGACCTGGTCAAGCGTTCCGAGTCCGGCATGATCACGCAACCGGTGACGGTCAGCCCGGAGGCCACGCTCGCCGAGGTCGACGCGCTCTGCGCGAAGTACCGCATCAGCGGCCTGCCCGTGGTCGACGGCGCCGGACTCCTCATCGGCATAGTGACCAACCGGGACCTGCGTTTCGAGACCGATCACTCCCGGCTCGTGCGCGACGTGATGACTAAGGCCCCGCTGGTCACCGGGCACGTCGGGATCTCGGGCGCCGAGGCGATGAAGCTGATGGGCGCGCACAAGATCGAGAAGCTGCCGCTGGTCGACGCCGCCGGCAAGCTGCACGGCCTGATCACCGTCAAGGACTTCACCAAGACCGAGCAGTACCCCAACGCCACCAAGGACGCGGAAGGCCGCCTGGTCGTCGGCGCCGCGGTCGGCGTCGGGGACGACGCGTACCGCCGCGCGATGCTGCTGGCCGAGGCCGGTGTCGACTTCGTCGTGGTGGACGTAGCGCACGGACACTCCAAGGGCCTGTGCGACACCGTCTCCAAGGTCAAGGCGAACGCCCACGTCGAGGTGATCGGCGGCAACGTGGTGACGGCCGCGGGTGCCCAGGCGCTCATCGACGCCGGCGTGGACGCGGTCAAGGTCGGCGTCGGGCCGGGCTCGATCTGTACCACGCGCGTGGTCGCGGGCGTCGGAATGCCGCAGGTCACCGCGATCTACGAGGTCAGCCGCGCGGCCAAGCCGGCCGGCGTGCCGGTGATCGGCGACGGCGGCCTGCAGTACTCGGGTGACATCGCCAAGGCCATCGCGGCCGGCGCGGACACGGTCATGCTCGGCTCGCTGCTCGCCGGCTGCGAGGAGTCCCCGGGGGACCTGATCTTCATCAACGGTAAGCAGTACAAGTCGTACCGCGGCATGGGCTCGCTGGGCGCGATGTCTTCGCGCGGCAAGGCCGAGGGCAAGGCGTACTCCCGGGACCGTTACGCACAGCAGGACGTTTCGTCCGACGACAAGCTCATCCCCGAGGGCATCGAAGGCCAGGTACCGTACCGCGGCCCGCTCGCCGCCGTGGCCCACCAGCTCGTCGGCGGCGTCAAGCAGGCCATGTTCTACACCGGTTCGCGCACCATCGCCGACCTGCAGGAGGCGCAGCTGGTGCGGATCACCTCGGCCGGGCTCAAGGAGAGCCACCCGCACGACATCCAGATGACCGTCGAGGCTCCGAACTACCACTCGCGCTAGAGTCTGTTTTGAATTTGGTCTTGAGCGCGCGCCTGCCCGGAAAGGGAGCCCCATCGTGTCCGAGGTCGAGATCGGCCGCTCGAAGCGCGCCCGGCAGGCGTACGGTTTCGACGACGTCGCGCTGGTTCCCTCGCGCCGCACCCGCGACCCCGAGGACGTCTCGATCGACTGGCAGATCGACGCCTACCAGCTGCGCCTGCCGTTCCTGGCCGCGCCGATGGACTCGGTGGTCTCCCCGGCCTCGGCCATAGCGATCGGCCGGCTCGGCGGGGTGGGCGTGCTCGACCTCGAAGGGCTGTGGACCCGCTACGCCGACCCGGAGCCGCTGCTCGCCGAGATCGCCGAGCTGCCCGCCGAGCGCGTCGTGAAGCGGCTGCGGGAGATCTACGGCGAGCCGGTCAAGGAAGAGCTGATCGTCGCCCGGATCAAGCAGATCCGCGACGCCGGTGTCGTCGCCGCGGGAGCGCTGTCGCCGCAACGCACCGTGCAGTTCTACAAGACGGTGGTCAACGCGGGCGTGGACCTGTTCGTCATCCGCGGCACGACCGTCTCCGCCGAGCACGTCTCGCACGCGAGCGAGCCGCTCAACCTCAAGCAGTTCGTGTACGACCTCGACGTCCCGGTCGTCGCCGGCGGTGTCGCGACCTACAAGGCCGCGCTGCACCTGATGCGCTCGGGCGCGGCGGGCGTGCTGGTCGGTTTCGGCGGCGGCTCCTCGCACACGACGAAGAACGTGCTCGGCATCGCGGTCCCGATGGCCACCGCGATCAGCGACGTGGCGGCCGCCCGGCGCGACTACATGGACGAGTCCGGCGGCCGGTACGTGCACGTCATCGCGGACGGCGCGATGGGCGGCAGCGGCGAGATCGCCAAGGCGATCGCCTGCGGGGCCGACGGTGTGATGATCGGTTCGCCGCTGGCCCGCGCGGTCGAGGCCCCCGGCCACGGCTTCCACTGGGGCGCGGAGGCCTGGCACGGCTCGGTGCCGCGCGGCGTGCGCACGCACCTGGGCACGGTCGGCACGCTGGAAGAGATCCTGGTCGGCCCGTCGAACACCGCGGACGGCACCATGAACCTCTTCGGCGCGCTGCGGCGGGCCATGGCGACGACCGGCTACTCCGACCTCAAGGAGTTCCAGCGGGTCGAACTGACGGTGTCTTAGGGGCACAGTCTGTCTTAGGAGCACAGTGCCTGTCTCAGGGGCGCGGTGTCCGTCTTAGGGCACGGCGTCTTAGGCACTTGTCCGCGCGGGCGGATGGTCCCGCGGGGATCCGGCCACCTAGCAGTCGCCTAGAGGCCGCCCTTCCCGTGGCGTAACTCGCATAGCGCCAAGTCGATGCAAACCGGCATCGTAGAGGTATGCGCAGTGCGAAGCTCGGAACCGAGGAGCGGCGGGCCGCGTTGGCCGCGCTCGCCGCCACCGAACTGGACGTGTTGGTGATCGGCGGCGGCGTGGTCGGCGCCGGCACCGCCCTGGACGCGGTGACCCGCGGCCTTTCCGTCGGCATGGTGGAGGCGCGGGACTGGGCTTCGGGCACCTCGAGCCGCTCCTCCAAGCTCATCCACGGTGGCCTGCGCTACCTGGAGATGCTGGACTTCGCGCTCGTCCGCGAAGCGCTCAAGGAACGCGGCCTGCTCATCGAGCGCCTCGCCCCGCACCTCGTGCGCCCCGTGCCTTTCCTGTATCCGCTCACTGGACGTGCCTGGGAGCGTGTGTACGCCGGATCCGGCGTCGCGCTGTACGACGCGATGAGCTATTCGTCAGGGCACGGCCGCGGTCTGCCCCCGCACCGTCACCTGACGCGCCGTCACGCGCTACGCATCGCTCCCTCCCTGAAGAAGGACGCGCTCGTCGGCGCGATCCAGTACTACGACGCGCAGGTCGACGACGCCCGCTTCGTCACCACGCTCGTACGCTCGGCGGCCTCGTTCGGCGCGCTCGTCGCGAACCGTGCCCGCGTCGTCGGCTTCCTTCGCGAGGGGGAGCGCGTTACCGGAGCCGTAGTCCGGGACGAGGAGAGCGGTGAGCAGTTCGAGGTAAAAGCGGCGCAGGTGGTCAACGCCACCGGTGTGTGGACCGACGAGACGCAGGCCATGGTCGGTGAGCGCGGCAAGTTCCACGTCACCGCATCAAAGGGCGTGCATCTCGTCGTGCCCAAGGACCGCATCCAGTCCGCTTCGGGCATCATCCTGCGGACAGAGAAGTCGGTCCTCTTCGTCATTCCGTGGGGTCGGCACTGGATCATCGGCACCACCGACACCGCCTGGAACCTGGACAAGGCACATCCCGCGGCGAGCGCGACGGACATCGATTACGTGCTCAGCCACGTCAACAGGGTCCTGAGGACCGAGCTGACCCGCGAGGACGTCGAGGGCGTATACGCCGGTCTGCGGCCGCTGCTCTCCGGCGAGTCGGATGAGACCTCGAAGCTCTCACGCGAGCACATCGTCGCGCACGCCGCGCCCGGCCTGGTCGTCGTGGCCGGCGGAAAGTACACCACCTACCGCGTGATGGCCGCCGACGCCGTGGACGCGGCGCTGCACGGCCTCGACCGGCGCGGCCCGGCTTCGTGCACCGAGACCGTCCCGCTGCTCGGTGCGGACGGCTTCCCGGCGCTGTGGAACTCGCGCGCCCGCATCGCCGCGGCCAGCGGCCTGCACGTCGCCCGCATCGAGCACCTGCTCGGCCGGTACGGCTCGCTGGCCGAGGAGGTCATCGCGCTGGTGGAGAAGGACCGCGCGCTCGGCCAGCCGCTGGACGGCGCGGACGACTACCTGCGCGCCGAGATCGTCTACGCGGCCTCACACGAGGGCGCGATCCACCTCGACGACGTGCTCGCCCGGCGCACCCGAATCAGCTTCGAGACCTTCGATCGCGGCGTCAGCTCGGCGCGACCGGCGGCGGAGTTGATGGCCGCGACGCTCGGCTGGGACGACGGCCGTCGGGAGCGCGAAATCGCGCACTACACCGCGCAGATCGCCGCCGAGCGCGAATCCCAGCTCCAGCCGGACGACCAGTCGGCGGACGCCGCGCGGATGGGCGTGCCCGACTTCTCCTGACAAGACGTTCGCAGCCTTAGCCGCGGCAACTGGTTACCGCAGCGGGATAGGTAGTTACCGCAGCAGTATGAGTAACAGCGCCACGGCAGCCAACGCACACAGGGTCACCGCCACTGCCGGCAATCGCACGGCGGAGAGATGGTGGGCCGGGCGCACGGCCCAACGGCGTTCCGGTTGCGCGAGGGATCGCGGCGTCGAGGAAGGGTCCGCGGACAGTTCCGCGTGCCGCCGGGCCAGCAGGGCGCGTGCCTGCGCCGAGGGTTCGCGCACCGGCGCCGCAGCGACGAAGGACTCGTCGAATACGAGCGGCGCGTCGGCAAAGGACGCGGCGGCGTCCGAGGCGCCCGCGGGGACCTGAGGTGCGTCTGCGCGGCGCTGCGCGGAGCGGTTGCGCTGTTCGGGAAAGCGCTCGGTCATTGGGGAAAAGTAACGGAAATGTTGCGTGATCAGTAGGGGGTAGGGCAGCGGACGGCGACGAATGTCCGCTCGCCGCCGGGAAACCGCGCCAACGATCGGGTACCGGCTGGTCAGCAGCCTGAAACTTTCGGACCGCCCGGCAGCGCTGCCGGGCTTTCGGCCCGTCAGGTGTTCGAGTTGTGCGCCTTGGTCTGGCCGTCGCCGATCACGATGTACTTCGTGGAGGTCAGCTCCGGCAGTCCCATCGGGCCGCGCGCGTGCAGCTTCTGGTTGGAGATGCCGATCTCCGCGCCGAAGCCGAACTCGCCGCCGTCGGTGAACCGGGTCGAGGCGTTCACGATCACCGCCGCCGAATCGACGCGAGCGGTGAAGGCGCGAGCCGCCGCCTGCGAGCGGGTGATGATCGCCTCGGTGTGATTGGAGGAGTACTTGCGGATGTGCGCTACCGCGGCATCCAGCGAGTCCACGACGGCGGCGGCGATGTCGAGCGAGAGGTACTCGGTGTAGAAGTCCTCTTCGGTGGCCGGTACGACCTCCGATGCGTTACCCGCAGCCGCCGCGACCGCCGCAGTCTGCTCATCGCCGTGCACGGTAACGCCGGCGCTCTTGAGCGCGGCGAGTGCGCGCGGCAGGAACGCCTCGGCGATGTCCCGGTGCACCAACACGGTCTCCGCCGCGTTGCACACGCTGTAACGCTGCGCCTTGGAGTCGATCAGCAGCTCGACAGCGAGGTCGAGGTCCGCATCGGCGTCCACGTACACGTGGCAGTTGCCGACTCCGGTCTCGATGACCGGGACCGTGGAGCCGGTGACCACCGAGCTGATCAGCGCCGCGCCGCCGCGCGGGATGAGCACGTCAACCAGGCCGCGCGCCTGCATCAGTTCCTTGACGGAGTCGTGCGTGTCGCCGGGCACCAGCTGAATCGCGTCGCGCGGCAGACCGCAGTCGGCCAGGGCGTCGCGCATCGTCTCGACCAGCGCCGTGTTGGACGAGCGGGCGGAGGAGGAACCGCGCAGGAGTACCGCGTTGCCGGACTTGAGGCAAAGCCCTGCGGCGTCGACGGTCACGTTCGGCCGCGCCTCGTAGATGATCCCGACGACGCCGAGCGGTACGCGCACCTGACGCAGCTCGAGCCCGTTCGGCAGGATCGAGCCGCGCACCACCTCGCCGACCGGGTCGGCGAGCGTCGTGATCTTGCGCAGCGCCTCGGCGATGGCGGCGATCCGGTCTGCGGTGAGCGTGAGCCGGTCCACGATTCCGGCGCCGACGCCCGCCTCGCGCGCGCGATCCGTGTCCTGCGCGTTGGCGGCGACGATATGCGGCGACGCGGCGAGCAGGGCGTCCGCGATGGCGTGCAGCGCTCGGTCCTTCTCGGCGCGCGTGCGCACGGCCAGATCGGCGGCCGCCTCACGGGCCCGGCGTGCCGTCCGGATGACCTCAGACTCGCTCGACTCGTCCACCATGCCTCCAGGTTACGGCGCAAACGCCGGGAGGTAGCACGCTATTTCAGGCAGTGAGACCGACGCTCGCGGTCGCAGGACGGCAGGTCGCCGCGCAGCCGGTAGCGGTTACCGCGGGTCAGAGCACGGCCAGATCGTCGCGGTGCACGACCTCGCGCTCGTATTGCGGCCCGAGCGAGGCCGCCAGGTCGCGGGTCGAGCGGCCGAGCAGCGACGGCAGTTCGACCGCGTCGTAGTTCACCAGGCCGCGGGCCACTGCCCGCCCGGACGGATCGACCAGGTCCACGGGATCTCCGGCGACGAACGTGCCGGACACGGCGGTGATCCCGGCGGGCAGCAGGGAGAGGCGGCGGCGCACGATCGCGTCGACCGCGCCCTCGTCCAGCTTCAGGGCGCCGCGCGGCGCCGTCGCGTGCGCGAGCCACAGCAGGCGTGCTGCGGACCGTTTCCCGGTGCGGTGGAACAGGGTGCCGACCGCGTCCCCCGCCAGCGCACGGGCGGCGTATGCGGCCGTGGTGAGCACCACGGGGATGCCCGCCTCGGTGGCGATCCGGGCCGCCTCCACCTTCGTCACCATGCCGCCGGTGCCGACTCCCGCGCGCCCGGGAGCGCCGATCGAGACGCCTGCCAGGTCCTCGGGCCCGCGCACGTCGCTGATCGGGCGGGTCCCCGGCTTGCGCGGATCGCCGTCGTAGAGCGCGTCGACATCGGAGAGCAGCACCAGCAGATCCGCGTTGACCAGGTGCGCGACGAGCGCGGCCAGCCGGTCGTTGTCGCCGAACCTGATCTCCTGGGTGGCCACCGTGTCGTTCTCGTTGACGATCGGGATGAAGCCGAGCTCCAGCAGCCGGCTGAGCGTCTGCAGGGCGTTGCGATAGTGCGAGCGGCGGGTCACGTCGTCCGCGGTGAGGAGCACCTGGCCGACGCCGTGGCCGTGCCGCGCGAAGGACTGGGTGTAGCGGGCGATCAGCAGGCCCTGGCCGACGCTCGCGGCGGCCTGCTGCATGGCGAGTTCCCGCGGCCGCTTACGCAGGTTCAGCGGAGCGAGCCCGGCCGCGATGGCCCCGGAGGAGACCAGCACCACCTCCGCGCCGCCCGGCTTCGAGAGCGCCGATTCGTGCAGCGCGTCCACGAGGGCGTCTACCCGGCTGCCGTCCAGCCCCCCGGCCGCCGTGGTCAGCGAGGACGAGCCCACCTTCACCACGATCCGCCGCGCGGCGGTGACCGCCTCGCGCTTGGTCGCCTGCCCGCCTTCGCTCACCGGCTCAGGATAAGGTCGCCGGCCGCGTCATCGCTCTCGGGTTTCAGCGCGTGGGACCGGCCGCGGACCTGAGTCCCCGGCCGGTCCCCTCTAGCTCTGGTCAGTCGTCGCCGCTGTCACGACCAAGGAGACGGCGGTGGCGGCGGCACGACCGCGGGACGGTCGGCGCAGGTGATCGTGTTGGGCAGCTCCCAGGGCGCCAGCCACGGCCCGGTGGTCCCGCCGCCGGTGTTGCCGCCGAGGTCGGTGACGGTGAACTCGGAGCCCGCGGGCGTGAAGTGGAACGACCCGCAGTTGTTGATCCCGACCGCGCCGACGTTGCGGGCCACCACGTTCTGGAAGCTGGCCGATCCGGCGGTCCGCGCGCTGAGCACGGAGGTACCGGTGCCGTCCACCTTGATGTCCGAGAAGTGGAGGTTCGAGATCGAGTACAGGTCCTTCACCGGGAAGTCGGCGACCAGCATGATCGCGTTGTAGGTGTTGTCCAGGAAGTCGTCCCCGGTCACCTCGACGTCCGCGGTGATGCTGCTCTGCAGGGCGTAGACCCAGATCGCGCCGAGCCCGATGTTCCAGTTCAGCTCGTAGGTTCCGGCCCGCACCGTGGTGTTGCCGGTGATCCACAGGTGGCCGGTGAACGGCACCGCGTTGAACCGGCTGCCGACCTGAAGTGCGCTGCCTTCCCGGATCGGGTCGGCGACCAGGTTGTTCGACACGGTGTTGTCGGTGCCGCCGTAGATCGCGATGCCGTTGGCGAGCACCGGGGTCTGCACGGTGTTGTGGTCGAAGGTGTCGTTCGCGTCCGCGGTGACTTCGGACCACATGGCCAGGCCGTCGTCTCCGGTGTTGCGGATGGAGTTGTTCTGCACCAGCGAGTTCGCCACGCCGGTGTGGAAGTTGATGCCGTCGGCGATCTGATCGGCGATCACATTGTTCGTGATCTTGAGGTTGTCCATCGGGCCGTCGAACCACATGCCCACCTTGGTGTGGTGGATGTAGAGCCCGTCGATGGTCGAGTCGCTCATCGCGCCGCCGATGCCGTTGACCTGGTCGGTGTCGATGCGCTCGCGCACGTCGCCCTCGATCGCGAAGCCGGAGAGGTGCACGTTGTGGCTGCCGTCGGCCGAGGCGTCCTTGCCGTAGAAGCCGACGCCGGTGTGGATCGAGCCGTCGGGCGCCGGGCTGCTGAGGGTGACCTGATGGCCTTTGACGATCGAGTACCAGCTGCCCGCGCCCTCGATGGTCACGTTGTCGACGATGATGTGCCGGTTGACCTGGAAGGTGCCCGGCGGAATGTACACCTTCAGGTGCGTCTGCCGCGCGAAGGCGATCGCCCGGTCGAAGGCGTCCGCGGAATCGCGCCGGCCGGTCGGGTCCGCGCCGAAGAGCAGCACGTTCGCCGCGATCGGGTCGAGCTTCGGCGGCGCGACCAGCTGAGAGTCCATCAGGTCGATGGTCGTGGTGGCGGCGGCGCTGCCGTCGGCCGGAGCGGTCAGCCGGATCTTCGAGCCCGCCGGGTAGGTCCGGTCGAGGAGGAGCCGCTGCTCGTCGTAGAAGTGGTTCGGCCGGAACGGGCTCGGGAACACCGGGGCCGGCGTGGTCTGATCCGGGACGCAGCTGCACTCGGTGGTCCACCAGTCAGGGTGCAGCGGACCGGCATTCGGGTCGTTGCTGAACGGATACTCGTTGTACAGCCACGCGTACTGCGACGTGAGAGTCATGGTGCGGTGATCGCGGCCGTTGACGGTCACGTCCAGCGGGGCGGTTATCCCGCCGCCAGTTGGAGCGTCAGGGACGCTGTACCGCACGGTGATCGCGTTCGCTGAGCTGGGCAGCGTGAACTCGACGTACTGACCGGGCGTCAGATTGACCGCGGACCGGCCGGAAGCTTCTGCGGGAAGCGTGTACGCGGTCGTGCTCGGGCCGATGACCGTGCCGTTCGTCGCGGCGTTCTCGGCCTCCTGCTCGACGATGCCGAGGCTGGCGCCCCGCCCGGCGACCAGGGAGGGGTCGATCGCGGCGCGGGTCACGGCGGTGGGCGTGTACCCGCCGGCGGCCAGTGCGGGGCCGCCGAACACCACGCCGATTCCGGCCGTGGCGGCTGTCGCGGCGGCGAGCACCGCGGTACGCCGCGGTCGGCCGGGTGAGCCGGGCAGAGCTCCGGAGATGCTCCGTTGCATCGAATGCTCGTTTCTCTCGTGAGTGTGAACACCTGATGACGCCCACGGTGGCCACACGCCACCAGGCCGCGAGGTGACACTAGGGCCGCGCAGGCGGCTCCACAAGAGTCACTGCAAGATATTTTCGTCGCTCTGTTATTTGCTTGCGGTGGAGATTTGTGTTCTTGCGGGAACTGCTAGGGTTGTTGCGAATGGCAGGAACCGCGCAAGTGGCCCGTCAGCTGTACAGCCGGTCGTCCGAGCCGCGCGGTCCGAGGTGTTCCGCGCCGCTGGCCACGGTCGGCTGCCAGTCGAAGACCACCGCATCCGGGCCGTCGCCGATCACGACCTCGTCGCCCTCGTGCGCGCCCATCTCCAGCAGCGCCTGCTCGACGCCGAGCCGGTTGAGCCGGTCCGCGAGGTAGCCGACCGCCTCGTCGATGGAGAAGTCGGTCTGCCGCACCCAGCGTTCCGGCTTGCTGCCGCGCACGACGTAGTGCCCGTCCTCGAAGGAGAGCGTGAACGGAGCCTCGTCAACCGCCTTCGGCCGGATCACCAGGCGGCCCGGCTCCTCGGCCGGACGCTGCGCCCGAGCCTGCTCGACGATCTCGGCCAGCGCGAAGGCCAGCTCGCGCAGCCCCTCCCGGCTGACTGCGGAGACCTCGAACATCCGCAGGCCGCGGGCCTCCAGGTCCGGGCGCACCAGTTCCGCGAGGTCGCGCGCCTCCGGGACGTCGATCTTGTTGAGCACGACCAGGCGCGGCCGGTCGGACAGCCTGCCGAGCGCCGCGAACTGGGCGCCCGCGCCGATCCCGCTGCCGACGTTCTGCTCCTCGCTGCTCAGCGCCTCCTCGTATGCCGCCAGCTCCGCCTCGATGACGTCCAGGTCGCTGAGCGGGTCGCGGTCGGGCTCCAGGGTCGCGCAGTCGAGCACGTGCACCAGGACCGCGCAGCGCTCGATGTGGCGCAGGAACTCGTGGCCGAGCCCCTTGCCCTGGCTCGCGCCCGGGATCAGGCCGGGCACGTCGGCCATCGTGAAGACGTGGTTGTCCGCCGTGACCACGCCGAGGTTGGGCACCAGCGTGGTGAACGGGTAGTCGGCGATCTTCGGCTTGGCCGCCGACATCGCGGCGATCAGCGAGGACTTGCCGGCGCTCGGGTAGCCGATCAGGGCCACGTCCGCGACCGACTTGAGCTCGAGCACGAACTCCCCGGCCTCGCCCGGCTCGCCGAGCAGCGCGAATCCGGGGGCTTTGCGCTTGGTGGTGGCCAGCGCCGCGTTGCCGAGCCCGCCAGGACCGCCCTTGGCCAGCACGAAGCGGGTGCCCGCGCCCACCAGGTCGGCCAGCACCTCGCCGTCCGGGGTCTTTACCACGGTCCCGCTCGGCACCGGCAGCACCACGTCGGCCCCGTTGGCGCCCTGCTTCAGGTCGCCCGCGCCCGGCTTGCCGTTGCCCGCGGTGCGGTGCGGGGAGTAGTGGTACTCGATCAGCGAGGTGACGTTCGGGTCGACCACCAGGATCACGTCGCCGCCCCGCCCGCCGTTCGCCCCGTCGGGGCCGCCGAGCGGCTTGAACTTCTCTCGGTGCACGGAAGCGCAGCCGTGGCCGCCCTTACCGGCCGCGACGTGCAACGTCACGCGGTCTACGAAGGTGGCCATGGCTGTCTTCTCTCCGACTTCAGATAAGCCCGATCACGACAGTACGCCGGGTCGACCACTGCGACCCGGCGTACTGGCGAGACGGTGCTTTGAGACTGCTGTGCGTACCGTGCGGTAGACGCTGCTTAGGCGTCGACGCTCACGATGTTGATGACCTTGCGGCCCCGGTGCGTACCGAACTGCACGGCGCCCGCGGTCAGCGCGAACAGCGTGTCGTCCTTGCCGCGGCCGACGTTCTCACCCGGGTGGAAGTGGGTGCCGCGCTGACGCAGGATGATCTCGCCGGCGTTCACCTTCTGGCCGCCGAAACGCTTCACGCCAAGCCGCTGCGCGTTCGAGTCCCGGCCGTTGCGGCTGGACGAGGCGCCCTTCTTGTGTGCCATGTCAGCTTACTTCTTCCCGGTGTCGATGCTGGTGACCTTGACCTGGGTGTACTTCTGCCGGTGGCCCTGGCGCACCCGGTAGCCGGTCTTGTTCTTGTACTTGAGGATGTCGATCTTCTTGGCCTTGACCTCGGCGACGATCTCGCCGTGGACCTTGACGCCTTCGAGCACCCACGCGTCGGAGGTGACCGAGTCGCCGTCGACGACGAGCAGCGCCTTCATCTCCACCGGGGTACCCGGCTCGCCGACGAGCCGGTCGACCTCGACTACGTCGCCCACGGCGACCTTGTGCTGCCTACCGCCGCTGCGGACGATCGCGTACACCGCTACTCCTACGGTTTTGCCTACGCCTGCGCGCAGTGCGATACAAGTCGCCGCGACAAGCTGAGACTGTCGATTGACTGGTCCGGCGCGGCGCGGGGGCACCGCGGGACGGGGGGCGAGCCTAAACACGCCGAAAAGCAAGCGTACGGATCGGGTGCCGCTGAGGTCAAACTGAAGATCGCGAACGAGCCTCATCGGGGCCACGCGGCTGCCTGACCGTCACCGCACGCGCACCCTCGCTCGCCTCGCGGCGCGCCGATCCGATACGGACCGTGCGCGCCGCGCGGCGAAGCGCTGGGAGCCTTACTACGAAGCTTCCGCGTTCGACTGCGGAGAGCCCGCGGGGCGGCTGGCCGCCCGGCGGCGCTTGCGCGGTCGGCCGGTATCGATCAGTGCCTCGCTGAGTTCGTCACCGGCCGCCGCGGCGTCCGGGTCGTCCGCGTGCGCCTTGAGGTTGATCGGCGCAGTCTGCACGGCCGGAGCCTGAGCCGACTCGGCGGTTGCGCTCGCGTCCGCCTCGGCGCGCGGGCTCGTGTCCGGCACGGCGTCGTCGGCGACCCAGGACGAATCCACCGGTGCGCCCGGCGCGTCCTCGCCCTCGTGGTGCTTGCCCTTACGCCGCCTGCGCCTGCTGGCCCGGCTCTCTACCGCACTGCTGGCGTGACGAGCGTCACCGGCGTTGCCGTTCGATGCGTTACCGCCGTGGTGCTCTGACGCGTCGCCAGAACCGCCGTGCTCGTCGTGGCCGTGGCTGTGCTCTCCGGTCACCCGGTCGATCCGCTCGACCACGGTGGTGGCCCGCTCCGCGGCCTTACGGCCGTGCGGCTCCACCGGGTCCATGTGCACGATGATCCCGCGGCCGTTGCAGTGGTCACAGGTCTCGGAGAAGGCCTCCAGCAGGCCCTGGCCGACCCGCTTGCGGGTCATCTGCACTAGCCCCAGCGAGGTGACCTCGGCCACCTGGTGCTTGGTGCGGTCCCGGCCCAGGCATTCGAGCAGCCGGCGCAGCACCAGCTCCCGGTTCGACTCCAGCACCATGTCGATGAAGTCGATCACGATGATGCCGCCGAGGTCCCGCAGCCGCAGCTGGCGGACGATCTCCTCGGCCGCCTCCAGGTTGTTGCGGGTGACCGTCTCCTCCAGGGAGTTGCTGCCCTGGCCGGTGAACTTGCCGGTGTTCACGTCGATGACGACCATCGCCTCGGTCCGGTCGATCACCAGCGAGCCGCCGCTGGGCAGCCAGACCTTGCGGTCCAGGCCCTTGGCCAGCTGCTCGTCGACCCGGTACACGGTGAAGATGTCCGTGTCGCTGGTCCAGTGCTCCAGCCGCTCGGCCAGCTCCGGTGCGACCCCGGACAGGTACTCGTGGATCGTCTTGTACGCCTCGTCGCCGGAGACGATCAGCTTGCTGAAGTCCTCGTTGAAGATGTCGCGAATGACGCGCACCGTCAGGTCCGGCTCGCCGTAGAGCAGCGCCGGGGCGTTGGCCGTGCGCGACCGCCGCTCGATCTCCTCCCACTGCGCGACCAGGCGCTCGACGTCGCGGGCCAGCTCCTCCTCGCTCGCCCCCTCGGCGGCGGTGCGCACGATCACGCCGCCGTCCTCGGGCACGACCTTCTTGAGGATCTGCTTCAGGCGCGTGCGCTCGTTGTCCGGCAGCTTGCGGCTGATGCCCATCATCGAGCCGCCGGGGATGTACACGAGGAACCGGCCGGGCAGCGAGATCTGGCTGGTGAGCCGTGCGCCCTTGTGCCCGATCGGGTCCTTGGTGACCTGCACGAGCACCGGCTGCCCGGACTTGAGCGCGGACTCGATCCGCTTCGGCTGGCCTTCGAGGCCCGCGGCGGCGAAGTTCACCTCGCCCGCGTAAAGCACCGCGTTGCGGCCCTTGTTGATGTCGACGAACGCCGCCTCCATCGAGGGCAGCACGTTCTGCACCTTGCCCAGGTACACGTTGCCGACGTACGAGACCGAGGACTCGCGGTTGACGTAGTGCTCGACCAGCACGCCGTCCTCAAGCACACCGATCTGCGTACGGTTCGCGGCCTGACGCACCACCATGACGCGCTCGACCGATTCGCGGCGGGCCAGGAACTCGGCCTCGCTCACGATCGGGGCGCGGCGGGAACGCGTCGAGCGGCCGTCGCGGCGGCGCTGCTGCTTCGCGGCCAGGCGCACCGAGCCGCGCACGCCGAGCACGTCGTCGCCGGTGCGCACCGAGTCCGGCTCGATCAGCCGGGAGGAGCGGCGCTCGCGCGGCTCGCGGGGCTCACGGATGCGCACCACCGTGTTCGGCGGGTCGTCGTCCTCCGTGCCGCCGGCGGCCAGGTCCTCGGCGGTCTGCCTGCGGCGGCGCCGGCGACGGCGCCGGCTCGAGCCTTCGCCGTCGGCGACCAGCGCGGCCTCGTCGGCGTGGTCGGCCTCGGCGGGCTCGCTCTCGGACTCCTCGGCTGACGCGGCGTCAGCCCGCGCGGCGACCGCGTCGCCGCTGTGACCGCTCCCGTTGCGGCTGCGCCGACGGCGGCGGCGGGACTCGCGCTCGGCGTTGGCCTCCTGCGTCTCACCGGTCGCCGGCTGCGCCGCGCGCTCGGCCTCTTCGGCAGCCGCGACGGGCTTGGGCTGGGCCTGCGGCGCGGTCTGCGGCGCGGTGGCCCGGCGGCGGATCGGCTCGGCGACGACCGGAGCCTGGAAGATGAGCATGCCGGGGCGCTGCGGCGCGACCGGCGCGGGTGCCAGCGCCGGGGCCTCCTCGGCCTCGGCATCCGGTGACCACGCGGCCTCGATCTCCTCGGCCTCGAGCGCGCCGGCGGCCTCGTCCTCGTCCTCGGTGGCGGGGGAGGAGCCGGCCGCGGCGGCCAGCGGTTCGACCGGCTGCGCCGGCGCGCTCGCACGCTTCCGGCTGCGGCGCGCCCGGCCGGTGGCCTGCGGCGTCTCGGCCGTCTCGGGCTGAGCAGCGCCCGACTGAGCACCGCCGGACCGGTCGGCGTCGGCGTCGGCTGCCGACTCAGGCTGAGCGCTCACATCGGCGCGGGCGGACTCGGCGCTGGCCGCGGTCTGCGGAGCCGCCGCGCCCGCGGCATCGGCGTCCGGCGCCTCGCCGGTGCGCGTCCGCCGGCGCGTGGTCGTTTTGCGCGCCGTCTTCTTGGCCGGGGCCTCCTGCGCGGCAGCGGCGACCTCGGGCGCGGCCTGCTGCGCGGCCGCCTCGGCGGAAGCGTCGCCGGCCTGATCCGCGGCGGCGGCCGGGACCGCCTTCTTCGTCGCGGTCTTGCGCGTCGTCTTCTTCGCCGCGGGCGCCTCGGCGGCCGCGGTCTTGGTCGCGGCCTTCTTGCCGCGGGAGCGCTTGGCCGCCGGGGCGGCCTCGGCCGGCTCGGACGCGTCGCCGCCGCTCGCGGCCTCGGCCCGCGGAGCGCTCTCCGCGGTCGGGGCCCCGGCGGGGCGGCTGGCCGCACGGCGGCGGCGCGGGGTGGTGTTCGGCGAGTCGGCTGTGGACTCGTTCTCGGGTTCCAGGCCTGAGCCGGAACCGGTGGGCTCGTGATCGAGCATTCGGGCGGTTCTCCCGTCGTGGCCGCCGGGCGCTCGGACGCCACCGGTTCCGGTGTGCGTCGGCGCCGCGCGGCGGCTCGTCTGTACGTACTGAAGTCAGGTGGGCCGGATCGGGCGTCTCGCCGAATCGGGCCGTCGTGCCGGCGCCGCCGCGAAGGCGGGGCGCCTGCGAGCACTCATACCCCGGAAACCGGGGTGTTGATGCTCGACGGCCCGGAATTCGCCGAAGCGCTCCGGTCCAGGGCCATCGGGTCGGCCACCGGCCACGCCCCGGACCCGGCCGCGGACTCGGCGTTCGCCGGCGCACCGGGTGTGGTCTGGCTAGTCAGACCGGCGCCGTGCAGACCGTCGCCGTGCACCAGTGGTCCCTGCGCCAGCCTGGTCACCCGTGGGGCGACCGGCGGCACAAGACCGCTCACGGATCCGAGTCCGGTCAGGACATCATCGGGGCGGACGGCCGGCGTGGCGTGCCGGACGACCACTCGCAGTATCGCACAGGCAGACGACCGCGACTGGTGCCCGGCTTCAGCCGGGCTGTCGAGGACGTTGAGCGAAACTACGGCTGATCTGGTGTCGAAAGTGCGCATTCCGGTCTTCATCAGGCGTTCCACCTCAACCGTCTCGGCGGCGAGGAACGCCTCGGCGGCGCGCCTTGCCTCGGCCGGTTCGACCTCGGGCAGCTCGATCTGCCAGACCGAGGCCTCCAGATGGTCGGCCAGCGAGGGAGTGGCGGCCTCGACGATCTCCAGGATGTCCAAGTCGGGCGGCAGCGCAGCGTCCAGGGAGGCACGCAGCGCCGTCGGGTCGACGCGTCGGGTGACCGCGATCTCGACGTACTCCGCTTCGCTGGCCGTGCCGGTCGGGGCCGCCCCGGCCCAGGAGATCTTGGGGTGCGGGGAGAAGCCGGCTGAGTACGCCATCGGTACCGCCGCGCGCCGCAGCGCCCGTTCGAACGCCCGCTGGATGTCCCGGTGGCTGGTGAAGCGCAGCCGGCCGCGTTTCGCGTAGCGGATCCGCAGCCGCTGGACCGCAGGGGGCGGGGGAGGGCCGTCTGGCGTGCGCTTGGGCAGCGTTCTCACCGCTTCTCGTTCGGGGTCTTTGGGTCCAAGGGTAAGCCCCGGCAGGCACCCGCCCGTGCGTACACGACCAGTGTGGTCTAGTGCAGCGACTTCAACCGCGGCACGAGCACGCCGGCCAGCTTGGCCAGGTCGATCTCGGTGCTCTGGCCCTGGAGCAGCGAGTTGTCGATTACCGCGACCGCCGTGCCGACCCGGATCGCCGCGCCGTTCATCACCATGGTCTGGTTGCCGATCGCGACCTTGACGGTGAAGCCCACCGACTCGTCCCCGACCCGCGGTCCCGGTATCACCTTCACCGACGCGCTCTGGGTCGCGCCGCTGGCGTCCGAGGCCTGGAAGGTGCTGCAGCGGTTGAGCGCCGCGCCCAGCTTGTTGGTGAACGTGGTCGCGTCGGTGCCGTGGAACTCCAGCAGTGTCTCGTCGAATTCGCCGAGCCCGGACGGCGGCGTGAACGCGTCGCTGGCGTAGGAGGCCTCGCCGAGGCTGTTCTGGCCCACCGTGTTGACCAGGTTGAGCACCTTGTTGCAGTCCGCGCTGCTCAGGTCGACGCTGGACGCCGCCGCGGACAGGTTCGCGCCGCTGTTCTGCGCGCCGATCGACTCCTCGGTGAAGTCGTGCGGCAGGTCGGCGGCGGCCAGCAGGATCGTGCTGAGCTGCTTGCCGCTCGGCACGTCGTGCGTGGAGGAAGCGGAGGCGGCGGATGATGCCGAGCCGCCACCGGTGCACGCCGCGAGCGTCGCGGTCAGCGCTAACGCTGCGAAGCCGGCAGTTGTACGGGCGGTTGCACAGGCGCCTATCCGAGTTGCCATGCGGGCACTCTAGCCTCCGTGCCTTCAGGCTCGGACTCAGACAACCCGGCGTGCCTGTGCCGCTTCGTAAAGACTCGACCACTTACCGCGCAGCTCGGGCACCTGGACCGGGCCACCTATCGCGGCGTGCACAGCTCTTCGTACCCGACCCCGGTCGCCTCGACCGACGCCGCCCACAGTCGCTCTGCGAGCGCCTTGTCGCGGGCCACGTGACTTGGTTTGACGTGTATCGGCGCCCCGCGCATGCCTAAGCGCGGTCCGAAGAACTCGCCGCCGGCCGCATTCGGGTGCGTCGCTGCGTACAGCGAAGGCAGTGCACCCGACGCCGCGGATTGGCCGATGATGCCCGTGGACACCTGAGCGATCTGGCCGATCACCGCGCGTTGCCCGATACTCGCGTGCGCTACCAATTCCGAGCGCGTGTAGCCGGGGTGCGCGGCGATGGAACGCAGCACCGCCGCCGAGCCGGTGCACGCTCGTACCCGCCGGTCGAGTTCGAGGGCGAACAACAGGTTCGCCAGCTTCGAACGCGAATACCCCAGCCACCGCGAGCCGCGCGGCAGAGTCTTGAAATCAGCGGGCTCGCTCAGCCCCGCCCCGCTCGCGGTGCGATGCATCAACGAGGTCACCGTCACCACCCTCGCCCCGTCCGCGGCCAGCAGGAGCGGCAGCAGACGGCCAGTCAGGGCGAAGTGCCCCAGGTGATTCGTGCCCAGCTGAAGCTCGAAACCCTCGGCGGTCAGCTCCGGCCGCGGCGCCATCACCCCGGCGTTGTTCACCAGGACGTCGATGTGCCCGGCCCGGTCCGCGATCTCTCGCGCGGCGTCCTCCACGGACTCCAAGCAGGCCAGATCTACGCGCACCAGTTCGACGGACGCCTCGGCGTAACGCGCCGCGATCCGGTCCCTTGCCCGTGCGCCGCGCTCCAAGTCGCGGACGCCGAGCAGAGTGCGGGCCCCACCCCGGGCCAATTGCGCCGCCGTCTCAAGGCCGATCCCGCTGGTCGCCCCGGTTACCAGGGCCACCCGGCCGGTCAGCTCGGGAATGTCGGCGGCGCGCCAACCCCTCCACTGCACCATAGGGAACAGTCTTACGGAGGGCTGACGCGCCGTCCATGCTCAGCGCCCCGGCTGGCAGCAAGCTGCCCTTGTCGTTGGGCGGCCGTCCGCCCGCTGACGCCGCCTGGAGCGCCCGTCTTCGCATCCCGTCGCGGCCGGCGCCGCGACCGCCGGACTACAGCAGGGTCTTGATGGCCGAGATCACCTCGGGCGCGTCCGGCTCGGTGCGCGGACCGAACCGGGCCACCACGTTGCCCTCGCCGTCGAGCAGGAACTTCTCGAAGTTCCACCGGATGTCGCCGGTGTAGCCCTCGGCGTCGGGGGCCTTGGTCAGCTCGGCGTAGACCGGGCTGCGGTCCTCGCCGTTCACGTCGATCTTCTCGAACAGCGGGAAGGTGACCCCGTAGGTCGTCGAGCAGAAGGTCTGGATCTCCTCCGCGGTGCCGGGCTCCTGGCCGCCGAACTGGTTACACGGGAATCCGACCACCGAGAAGCCCTGGCCCGAGTAGGCCTTGTGCAGCTCCTCAAGCGCCGAGTACTGCGGGGTCAGTCCGCACTTCGACGCCACGTTGACCACGAGCACGGCTCGGTCAGTGTGCTCGCCGAGGCTGGTCGGGGTGCCGTCCAGCGCCTTGAGCGGAATGTCCTTGATTCCCATGCGGGCTACTCCTCTGGTTCGTCGTCTAGCCGTCACCGGGCACGCGTCGTTAACACATCGCCGCGTGCCTTAACACGTCACTCGCCCGTGCCGGTTCATCGCGTGATGTGAGTCACCGGTCTCGAGTCACTGCTCGGTGTCGTCCGCGTCCCGGCCCGGCTCCTCACCGTTCGGGCGCTGACCCCACCGGCGATACATAGCGCCACCGATGCGGTCGCCAATTCCCGAGGCGTCGCGCGCGAACTCACGCAGCTTCGCCATCAGCGGGTCCGCGCTGTTACGCACCGATTCGGCGTATGAGTCGGCGGCGGCCTTCGCGTCCTCGGTAGCCGAGGCGGCCGCGTCCCCGTCCCGGCGCGGGTAGTCGCCGCCGAGGATCCGGTTGTAGGTGCCCGTCTCGACCCAGCGGGTCAGCTCCAGCGAGCGCACCGAGGGGAACGGGTGCGTCTGGTCCCGGGTGAGCAGCAGCTTCAGTATCGAGTCGCGGATGTCGCCGCCGGCCTCGTATTCGCGGGCCTGGTCAATGAAGGCGAGCGCGTTCATCTCGTGCAGGTGAGCGCCGCCGGCCATCTTCATCTGGGTGCGTACCGCGGCCTCGATGTCCTGGCCGACCAGCAGCCCGGCCCGGTCGCTGGACAGCTCCGCCTTGCGGAACCACTCCAGCAGCGCGGTGATCAGCGCCTGGATGCCGAGCTGGCCGCCGGGCAGCCATGCGACCGCGCCGCTGAGGTTCATCAGCCAGATCAGCATCGTGCGGTACACCGCATGGCCGGAGAAGGCGTGGCCGAGTTCGTGTCCGACGACGAACCGCAGCTCCTCCTCGTCAAGCAGCTCGACCAGCCCGGTGGTCAGCACGATCACCGGCTTGTCCAGTCCGATGGTCATACCGTTGACCAGCGGGGTCTGCTGCACGAACAGCTGCGGGCGCTCGCGCACGTCCAGGATCTCGCAGGCGTCGGTCAACATCGCGTCGAGCCGCGGGAACTGCCGTTCGGAGACCTGGACCGCGTTGGCCAGCAGCATCAGCCGCAGGTTGCGCTCGCCGATCAGGCCGCTGAGCTTCTTGAGCAGCGTGTCGAACCCGCTCAGCTTGCGCAGGGCGGTCAGCGCGGCGCGGTCGGCGGGATGCTCGTAGGCGCGCGAGCTGATCTCCGGGAAACGGCGGCGGTTGCGGTCGGGCACGCGATCGGCCGGTTCTCCGGCCTGCGATGGCTGTGACATGGACTTGTGCCCCCTCGTGGAGTCGGGAGGTTCCCGGATCGCCACATTACCGACCCGGCGTCTGCCAGGGCGTGCCGTGGCGCGTATGGTCGAGTCGTGCAACAGATTCTTTTGGCGGTCAACGCCCCGGACAACACCCCGCCGGGGATCTTCCTGCGCCTTTACATCTTCGGCGGCCTCGCCGTGGTCATCCTGATCGCCTGGCTGGTACTGCGCGGCTACCGCGATTCGGGTGAGACGCAGGACAAGAACCGCGACTGACCGACCCTCTCGGCGAGGCGCACGGCGCGGCCCTCTATATTTAGGGCGCGACCGGAGAGCGCAGCGTGCCTGAGCGGGCGACAGCCGCCATCCGGTACCCAAGCCGTATGGCGATCGAGTGGAAGTAAGGACGGACACGGTGCACGCGCTTACCGTTTTGGCAGAGGGCAGCGGCCGCTACGCGGGCATCAACCCGGCCCTCAACGCGATCGTCGTGATGATCATCTTCCTGGTGCTGCTGTTCCTGGTGACCCGGCTCAACCGGGACAAGTAATTCCCGGCAAAATAGGACAAGCAGCCCAAGTGCTGGTGTAACCGCGGGGTGAGCCAGGTAGGGTCGGTGCGCATGAGCGACCCCCAGCCCCCCGACACGGCGGTGTCCCGAGCGGATGCCGGGTCCCGGCAGCCCGCACGCGCGCGCCGCGTCGGCGTGATGGGCGGCACCTTCGACCCGATCCACCACGGCCACCTGGTCGCGGCGAGCGAGGTCGCGTCGCTGTTCGAGCTCGACGAGGTGGTGTTCGTCCCGACCGGCCAGTCCTGGCAGAAGGACAACCGGCTGGTCTCCTCCGCCGAGGACCGCTACCTGATGACGGTCATCGCCACCGCGTCCAACCCCCGTTTCACGGTCAGCCGGGTCGACATCGACCGCGGCGGCCCGACGTACACCGTCGACACCCTGCGTGATCTGCGCGCCGAGCGGCCCGCGGGCACCGAGTTCTTCTTCATCACCGGCGCCGACGCGCTGGAGCAGATCTTCACCTGGCAGGAAGCCGCCGAGCTGTTCGACTTGGCGCACTTCGTCGGCTGTACCCGGCCGGGGCACCCGCTGGCCGATCCGGGTCTTCCGGTCGGCAAGGTCTCGCTGATCGAGGTCCCGGCGCTGGCGATTTCCTCGACGGCCTGCCGCGAACGGGTACGCCGCGGCGAACCCGTGTGGTATCTGGTACCGGACGGCATCGTGCAGTACATCAACAAGCGCGGCCTGTACCGGGATCCTGGCGACACTGGAGAACACCTCGGCCGCCCGCATGAGTGGGGGGCCGAGCCGGACCCGACCGCGCAGGAGGCACCGTGAGCGGACCCGGACGCCGCCGGAAGCCGAATCCGGAGGAAGAGGGCAGCCTGCCCGCGCCGCCGCGCCCGCCCGCAGGCTACGGGCAGCAGCAGCCCGCTCAACCCCAGCACGAGTACGAGCGCGAATACGACTACGCCTACGATTGGCGCCAGTCTCAGGGCGGGCAGCCCGAGGCACAGCCTGGCCCGGTCTTCGATGCGTTCTCCTCCGGCCAGCACCAGGTCGCGCCGAACGATCAGCCCGCGTACTACAACCCGGTCGGCTACGGCCTGAACGATCCGTACTCACCCACGGGCTACGGATCGCAGCCGCCGCCGACGCCTCCGCAGCCTGCGCGGCAACCGTTCTCGTCGCAGCCGTATGCGTCGCCGCCTGCGCCGCCCGCCTCCGTACCGCGCCCCGACGCTGTGTGGCCTGACGCGCCCTCACGAAACGACGCACCGTCACCCCAGCCTTTCCCGCACCAAGCCGGTCAGCCGTCGTCCCGCACACCCTTCGGGCAGCCCCCCTCGTACACGGCTCCCGCCACCGCATCTCCGGCCTCCGCGCCCACCCGACCGCCGGCGCCGCCCACCTCGGCCCCCGACGCCCTCTTCGACGACAACGACCTCTTCGACTCCGGTTCGTTCTCGACCTCGTCGCTCTCGGCCTCCTCTGCCACAAACGCCGCGCCAGCCGCTCCCGCTCGCGCCCCCGAACCTCCGACCGTCACCGACCCGGTTGTGCCGCCCCCGCCGGAAGGGGGCCCTCGTCCCAACGACGGCTACACGGCCGCCGACTTCGCGTTCATCGAGGAGGAAACCGGCCAGGACGTCAAGGGGTGGCTCACTTTCGTCGAGTCGCGTGCGGACAGCCGCGCGGATCGGACCAAGCGCTTCCGGCGTCGGCTGATCGGCGCAGGCGCCGCGGTAGCCGTGGTCGCGGCGGGTATCGGTGCGTACGCGCTCTTCAACGGCGGTTCGCTGATCGGAGGCGGCGGCCCCACGAAGTCCGTGGTTCTGCTTCAGATCAGCGACTCCACCGGCAATGCGGTAGCCGATGCGCTGCTGGTTACCGACCACACGGCGACCACAGGCACCGGCACCTCGAAGACCGTGACCGGTAAGGGCGCCAGCGTGCTGATCCCCTCTCAGATGGTGGTGAACAGCACCGGATTCGGCCAGCAGGCCTTCGGCGGCAACATGGCTCAATCCGTTCCCGCGGCCGGTAAGGACACCGTCGCCGACGCGCTCGGCGTCAACATCGACGGTGTGTGGCGGATGGACGAGGTCACCTTCGCCGGGTTGATCGACCAGATCGGTGGCATCCAGCTCAACGCCAACGTCGCCGTCCCGGTGGCCACCGCCAGTCCCACTGCGGCAGCGATCCCCGTCGGCAACCAGAAGCTGACGGGCGGTCAGGCCGTTGCCTACAGCACGTACACGGCTAAGGGCGACGGCCCCGACGCCCAGATCGAGCGCTTCGGACAGGTAGTCAGCGGCCTCTTCGCAGCGCTGCCCACGGACGCCGGCGCGATCACCGCGTACCTGAACCACCTGGGTATCGTCGACGATCCGGCCCTCCCCGAGAGCAAGCTGAGCCCGATCCTCGCGGCACTCGCGGCAGAGCAGCAGGCCGGTGCGCTTACCGCTAAGGCACTGCCGCTGCGCACCGACGGTTCGAACGAGCTGGACGTGCAGGCAGCGGCGCCCATCGTCAGCAGCCTGCTCGGCGGTGCGCTGAACACGCAGAACAACGGGCAGATCTCCCGAGTGCTGGTCGAGGATGCGTCCGGTCACACTGGCATCCAGTCCCAGGTCATCCGAGGCGCCGCGCAGGCGCGCCTCGCGAACGGCGGCTACACGTTCGTCGACGGCGCGACGGTCGCCCACCGGTCCACCAGCGTGGTCGAAGTGGGCTCGGACGGCGCGAAGTCGGCCGCGGTGCAGCTCGCCGCGACGCTCGGCCTCCAGCCCAACGACGTGCAGGTTGTACCCGGGATGAGCAGCTTCGCGGACGCGACCGTGCTGCTCGGCGCGGACTGGCCCAAGCTGGCCAACGTCACCCTCCCCGGCACCACCAACTAACGACCGCGCTCCTCCCGCCCAGGTAGAGCGCGCTGAACCGCCACTCGCGCCGGTTCGTCCCCCCTCCATGAGACCCTGTTATCACCCCAAAGTTGACTCAGCCCTAACGAACTGAGAGGTGTGCCGAGAGTGACAGCGACCGACCGGGCGAGGGAGCTCGCGATTGCGGCGGCGCAGGCGGCGTCGGACAAGCTCGCCGATGACATCGTGGCCTACGACGTGAGCGACGTCTTCGTGATCACGGACGCCTTCGTGCTCGCGTCCGCTCCGAACGACCGGCAGGTCAGGGCCATCGTCGACGCGATCGAGGAGCGGCTGCTCGATCTGGGTGCCAAGCCGGCCAGGCGCGAGGGCCAGCGCGAAGGCCGCTGGGTGCTGCTCGACTACATCGACATCGTCGTGCACGTCCAGCACGCGGAGGAGCGCACCTACTACGCGCTTGAGCGGCTGTGGAAGGACTGTCCGATCATCAGCCTGCCCGAGTCTGTCACCAGCGGCCGGTCCGCGGGTCCCGCGGCCGACTTCGGCGGCGCCCAGTGAACCCCGGCGACGATCTCAACGGCGGCGAGGCCCCCGACGCCGACCCCCAAGTCCCGACCTCCGCTGCCGACCGCGGCTCCCCGCACAGCGCGCCATCCGACCGCCACGCCTACCACGCCCCCGGTCGTCGCGTTGTCGTCTGGCGGCACGGCCAGACCGAGTGGAACGTCGAGGGCAGATTCCAGGGCCAGACCGACGTGCCGCTCGACGCCGTCGGCCGCGACCAGGCCCGCCGCGCCGCCCGGCTCCTCGCCGCGCTGCGCCCGAACGTGATCACCGCGTCAGACCTCGCCCGCGCGGCCGACACGGCCCGCGAGCTGAGCGCCCTGACCGGCCTGCCCGTCCTGCTCGACAAGGGACTGCGGGAGACCTACGCGGGCACCTGGCAGGGGCTGACCGACACGGAGATCCGGGAGAAGTTCCCGGAGGAGTTCGCGGCCTGGAAGCGCGACCACTCGGTCCGGCGCGGCGGCGGCGAACTGGAGACCGAGGTGGCCGACCGCGTCGTCCCCGCGATCCTGCGCGCGCTCGAAAGCGTCCCCCCGCGCGGCACCCTCGTCGTGGTCAGCCACGGCGGCTCCTCCCGCGTCGCGATCGGCCGCCTGCTCGGCCTGCCCCCCGAGCACTGGAGCAGCCTCGGCGGCCTGTCGAACTGCTGCTGGTCGGTCCTCGGCGAGGCCACCCGCGGCTGGCGCCTGCTCGAACACAACGCGGGCTCCCTCCCCGAGCCGGTCATCGGCGACGACGCCAACGCAGACGCGGATGCGGATGCGGACGGTGAGGCCGCCGGCAACGGCGATGCGGACGTGCGAGCCGCCCTGGCCTGACGTGCCAGACCCGTCCGGCGGCTTATGGATTTCGCGTTTCGCTCCCGCGTTGGCTAATATGGCGGAGCCCGCCCGGGAACAGAGTGATTCCATGGATACGCAAAGC
This sequence comes from Actinocrinis sp., assembly GCF_035653575.1. Taxonomy (GTDB): domain Bacteria; phylum Actinomycetota; class Actinomycetes; order Streptomycetales; family Catenulisporaceae; genus Actinocrinis. The sequence goes on along the minus strand of NZ_DASRBQ010000089.1, from coordinate 1,479 downwards.
GTTTGTTCCTGGCGGGACCAAAAGTCCTCCCAGCTGGGCGGATCTATAAGGGGCCATAGCTCAGCTGGTAGAGCATCTGTCTGGCAGACAGAAGGTCAGGGGTTCAAGTCCCCTTGGCTCCACAAGCAAGAGAAGCCCCGGCCGGAATCGGCCGGGGCTGCTTTACGTCAATGGCGACGATTATGCCGCCCACCCTCCCGCCCCCGTTCCGCTTCGCTCCACGGACTTGAGGCGCTGCCGCGCACGCGCTTCGCGCTGATGGCTCCGCTTCGCTCCGCCTTCGACGCCTGCAGCTGGCCCGGCTCCGCCGGAACTGGAGCCCGCCCTCCCACCCCTAAATGCTCCGCGTCCTCGCTGACGCTCGGCCGCTCCGCTAGCTGCCTCCATAGCCGTCTCCTCCTCAGCCCGACGAGCGGCCGACGGCCAGCCTTATGGCCGCGAAGCGTAGAGGCCGAGGACAACGAACTGGCCGATCCCGAAGACGAAGCACCATACGCCGAATGCGCGAAACGTCCAGGTCGGAAGCCTTCTGAACAGTGCACCGTCGAGTGTTCTGGCTTCGAGCCGCTGCCGGAACCTAGTCGCGTAACCATGCACGTCCCAGCAGAACACGACACCCGTGACCAGCGATAGCACCAGCATGATCATGACAGGCGGAGCCATAACGTCCCCCGAGCGGTACCCGAGCATTACGAGCCACAGCAGGGTATCAAGATACGTAATCAGCGAGAAGTCAGTGAAAAGCCAGGCAGCAGATCACACCAGCCGACAACAGGCGATGAGCGCCAAGCAGCGGACGAGGCCAACCGACACTGGCCGATTGCAGTAGAAGCCGGGGAACCGTCCTTACACAGAAGCCATCGCACCGCCGTGCGGCGACGCCATGCGTTGACCGCCAGTTCGACGAAGCTGAGCTGACGCCCTTGACTCGTGCGACTGCCGAACGGCGACCATGGTCCATGACTCGCTCATTGTCGACGCCGCCGGTAGTACCCGCCGGGTCGCTCTGCGGCTCTCCGCAGCCGGTGCTGCCAGCCGGCCAGGGCTTGGTCCTGCGGCCGTGGAGACCGGCCGATGCTGCGGTATTCCTGTCCGCTTACCAGGATCATGAGATCCGCCGCTGGCACACGCGTCGTCCACTGACCGAGGCCCATGTTCAGGAATGGTTCGACACATACCGGCGGGACTGGGAAAGCGAGAGGGGCGGGCACTGGGCGATCACCCGAGACGGCGGCGAGGTGCTGGGCCGGATCGCCACGCGCGGCTGGGATTTCGACAGTGGCATCGCCGGAGTCGCCTACTGGGTGCTGCCGGCGGCTCGCGGCGCGGGCGTGGCTACCAGCGCCGTCAACGCGCTGTCGGCCTGGGCGCTGGGGGAAGCCGGCTTCTACCGCCTGCATCTGGACCACTCGACGCGCAATCACGCATCTTGTCGCGTCGCCACGAAGGCCGGTTTTCTGCTCGAAGGCACCAAACGCA
>NZ_DASRBQ010000088.1:0-18320 GCF_035653575.1 Actinocrinis sp. | reverse complement strand
GCCGAGCACCCGGCCGGCAACGGTCAGTGGGAGCGATACCGTCGCCTCGGTGTCGGCACGCAGCGTGCTGACGGAGTCGGGGTAGCGTTCGATCCACTGCGCGCGGCTGGCGAGCCATACCGGTTCGCCGGTGCGCGCCGCTTCCGCGAAGGGGAACGGGGCTTGCAGCGAGACCCGCGCGAAGCGGTCTAGCCGCTCGACACCATCGCTATATACCAGGTGCAGCCAGCCGTCCGAGGCGAGTCGGCACACCCCGACCGCGGACGCGCCGAGCGCGCGGCGCAGTCCGGCGGAGAGGACTTCCGCCGCCTCGGCGACGGTGCCGGCCGCGGCCAACGCCACGGTGACCTCGTGCAGGTGGCGTTGCCGCTGCGCCATCCGCTCCGCCGACACCATCGTGGCGATCCGCTGGCCGAGGTCACCGGCCAGGGCGAGGTCCGCGTCGTCGTAACGTCGCTCGGTGCCGGTACTCACCAGGGTCAGCAGCCCGACCAGCTGGCCCGCCGCGACGAGCGGGGCGACGAGCACGCTGCGGGTGCCCAGCGCCTCCACTGCGCTGCGGCGTGCCGGATCGCCGCCGGCGGCGTCGCGCACCATGCCCTCGGTGATCTCCGGCAGCACGAACGGCTGTCCGGTGCGATAAATCTCCTCCAGGTGTGGCGGCGCGCTGATCGGGCCCAGGCCCAGCACCTGCGGCGCGACATGCGCGGGAGCCACCGCGACGGGGCGATAGCGCCCATCGGTGCCCCGCAGCCAAACATTCGCGCGATCGCAAACCTCTGCCACGGCGAGTTCAGCTACGGCGGCCAACCGCTGCTCTAGCGGACCAGGCCCGGACAACGCCCGGCCGGTCGCGGCCAGCAGCGCCGAAGCCCGCTGCTGGCGCCGCTGCTCGCTGACATCGATGAGGACCGAGTGAATCGCTGCCGTCTCGTCGTCGCGTACGACGTGGGCCAGGTGGTGAAGCCACACCCAGCGGCCGTCCTCGGCGCGCACGCGGTAAGTCAGCGACAGGTCACCGGACGCCGCCGTGACCGCGCGCATCACCTCGTCGCGATCGTCCGGGTGCAGAATCCGTTGCCACAGGCCGTCTTCGCTCAGCCACCTTCCCACCGGATAGCCGAGTACGGCCCGGGCGCGGTCGTTGACGAAGCGGAACCTGAGCGTTTGAGGGTCCTGTTCCCACACGATCGCGTTCAGACCGGCCACCATCGCGCGCAACCTGGCCGCACCGGCCTCGGCGACGCGCCGCTCCGCCTGCGCGGTCACGGCGGCGGACCGCGCCTTCTCGGCCTCCTTGCGGTCGGTGATGTCCAGAATGCTGCCGCGCACCAGGTCGCGATCGGCGGAGGGCAACCGCAGCAAGGTGATCTCGCAGAGCACCTCCTGTCCGTCGGACCTGCGGTGAGTCCACTCGAAGCAGGGCCGCTCACCGGCCAGCGCCCGGCTGATGTAGTCGGCGGCGGCGAGTTCGGAAGCGCGACCGTCCGGTTGGGTCGGCGGGCTCACCTCGGCCGGGCCGACGGTCAGCAACACCTCACGGTCCAGGCCGAACAGCCGCTCGGCGGCCTGGTTCACCAAGACGAAGCAGCCTTTCGCGACATCAAGGATCACGACCGCGTCCGGGGCGTGCTCCGCTAGGGCCAGGTAGCGTGCCAGTTCTGCCCGCACGCCGTTATCAGCCCAGGACGGATCCGCCGTCGCGCTCACAAAACACAAGGTAGTCGCAAACCCGACCCCCTGCGCCCCGCTTACACGTTGCCCACCTTGATGGCACGCACGTCGGGACGATCGAGCTGGAGTGCGAGGTGCTGCGGCCGGGCACGGACAGTGCCGGAAAGCTCGAGTTGCTGCGCGTCCTCGGCCGGGAGACCTTCGGGCAGGGCGAAGCGGCACGCTGATGCTCGCATGCTGACTTGCGCGGTTGCGAGACGCGATCGGCAGGCAGCGACGGCGTGATCCGGTCGGCTCGATTGCTTGACCATCCTCCAGGGCGACCCTATGGTCACCATCACCGTACCTGAGCCGATCCCGCCCACATCGCAAGATCGGCCGTAGCGTTCGGGTTGCTTGCTCCTGTCTCCATACATCGAGCCCGGCATCGCCAAACGCGATTGCTCAATCGTTTCAGCAAGATCGGAGAGCTCTATGAAGCTACGCGCCGGTGCCATGAAGACGTGGTCCCTGGTGTGCGCCGTTGTCCTGGCGGTCGCGATGCTCATCGCCCACTCCGCCGCGCAGACCGCGCAGGCGGCCACCTCGACGCTGCCCTGCGACGCGTTCGCGAGCGGCGGCCAGACCTGCGCGGCCGCCTACAGCACGGTCCGAGCGCTCTCGAGCGGCTACGGGGGGCCGCTTTACCAAGTCACCCGGCAGTCTGACGGGGCGTCGACCGACATCGGGCTGCTCAGCGCGGGCGGCTATGCGAACGCCGCGACGCAGGACGGCTTCTGTGCGAATACCGTCTGCACGATCAGCCGGATTTATGACCAGTCGGGTCATCACAGCGATCTGACGCTCGGCCCTGCGGGCAGCTCGGGTTCGGCCAACATCGCGGCGCGGGCAGACGCGCTGCCGGTGACCGTCAACGGGCACGAGGCGTACGGCGTGCGGGTCACCGCCCGCGTCGGCTACCGCTACGTGCCGTCCACGCCGAACACTCCGGCGCCCGGGGTGGCCGTCAGCGGGCAACCGGAGTCGGTGTACGAGGTCGCCAGCGGCACCGACGCCACCGACCACTGCTGCTTCGACTTCGGCAACATGGAGACCAGCGCGACCGACACCGGCAACGCGCACATGGACGCGCTGATCATCTCCACCTGGTGCGGCGTCCCGCCGTGCACCGGCAACGGTCCGTGGATCCAGGCCGATCTGGAGAACGGCGTCTTCATGGGCAACGGGTCGAGCGCGAACCCGTCCAACGTGAGCGAGAACTCGAAGTTCATCACGGCCGTCCTGCGTAACGATGGCCAAAGCCAGTTCGCGCTCGACGGCGGCGACGCCACGCAACCCGCGCTGACCTCGCTCTACTCCGGCTCGCTGCCGAGCGGATACGCGCCGATGCATCAGGAGGGCGGTATCGGGCTCGGCGTCGGCGGCGACCAGAGCGACATGGCGCCCGGCGCGTTCTTCGAGGGCGCGATCGTCTCGGGCTATGCCTCGAACGGCACGATCGCCTCCGTTCAGTCGAACATCGCCGCCGCGGCCTACGCCGGCACCAGCGGCGGCGGTCCGGGCGTCCCGGTCACCGGCCCGGGCGGCTCCTGCCTGGACGTGCTCGGCAACGACAACGGCGGCAACGGCACCGCGGTCGACATCTGGAGCTGCCAGCACGACGCCGTCGACCAGACCTGGCAGTACCTGCGCACCACTCCCGACCAGGGCCTGCCGTCGGGCGCGGCGGTACCCGCCTGGCAACACCCTGAGGAACTCGTCACGATGGGACGCTGCCTCGACATTGACGGCAACGGCACGGCGGCGGGCACCAAGGTCGAACTGTGGACCTGCAACGGCGTCGGCGGGCAGAAGTGGGTGCCGCAGCTCGACGGGACGCTGCTCAACCCGCAGTCAGGGCTCTGCCTGACTGACCCGGGCGGCAGCACGGCCGCCGGCACCGTTCTGGACATCGAGGCCTGCGAAGGCGCGGCGGACCAGCAGTTCTTCGTCAACAGCGGCCACCCGATCAGCGCGCCCGGCGGCAAGTGCGTCGACGTGCCCGGCGACGACTTGTACGGCGCGATCGGCCCGCAGTTGCAGATCTGGGACTGCCAATCGTATGCGGTGGACCAGCACTGGACGTACGACCCGTCGAGCCAGACGCTGCTGTCACTGGGTAAGTGCCTTGACATCGACGGGGACAGCACCGCATCCGGCGCGCACGTCGAGCTTTGGGCGTGCAACGGCGTCGGCGGGCAGAAGTGGGTGCAGCAGCCCGACGGCACACTGATCAACCCGCAGTCAGGACTCTGTCTCACCGACCCGGGCGACAACACCGCCAACGGGACGCAGCTCGACATCGAGGCGTGCACCGGGGGCGCCGGCCAGCAGTTCGGCTACCTCGGCGCGGTGGCGCTCGCTCCGGGCGCGGAGGTGTCCTTCCGCGCCACCACGGCGTGCTGCGCCGGCGACTTCATCCGACACCAGAACGGCAGGGCGATCATTTCGCCGATCACCGTCGCCAACTCCTCGCTCGACAAGCAGGACGCGACGTGGATCGTGCGACCCGGTCTGGCCAACAGCGCGTGCCTGTCCTTCGAGTCCAAGAACTACCCGAACGGCTATCTGCGCCAGACCAGTGGCGCCGTCTACCAACAGCAGAACGACGGCACGGCGCAGTTCGCCTCCGACGCCACGTTCTGCGCCGTCCCGGGCAAGAGCGGACAGGGCGAGTCGCTGTCCTGGAACGCGACCCCAGCCGACTACCTGAGGCACTACGCCGGTCAGTTGTACGTAGCCAGCGATGGTGGCCCGGACGCCTGGGACAGCTCGACGTCGTGGACCGACGACGTCAGCTGGCTGCCACTGCCCGCCTGGGCGCCGTAGCCGACGCCGTTTCGACTCCGTTGCTCATTCGATTCAGCGAGCCTTTACCTATTGACACGCTGAATCGCTATCCATAGTCTCAGCCGTGCTGAAGCGTTAAAGCATCCAAGGACTCGCCTCATGTCTGTCTCCGACCCCGAGACCAACTCGACGCCGACAGCGACGCCGACACCGAAGTCGTTGCGGCGCGCCGCGCGGCGCGGCCCGGCGACGCTGCGCGACATCGCCACGGTCGTCGGCATCTCGCCGAGCGCGGTCTCGATGGCCCTCGCGGATCATCCGCGGATCGGCCGGGAGACGAAGGAGGCGGTGCGCGCCGCGGCTCGCGAACTCGGCTACGTCGCGAACTCGGCGGGGCGGGCGCTGCGAGCGGGCCGGTCGACCTCGATCGCGGTCGTGGTGCCCAACACCGCGCAGCACGTGTTCGGTCACCCCTACTTCATGCATCTGCTGGTAGGGGTGACCGGCGCGGCCAACGCGCACGACACCGCAGTCCTCATCTCCACGAACCCTGTCACGGACCACGACCCGGTGGCCTACGACCGCATTCTGCGCTCGCAGGCGGCGGCTGGTGCGATCATCGCATCGGCGGCGATCAACGATCCGAACGTCAATCGCATGGTCGAGGGCGGCCTGCCGGTCGTGCTGATCGGGCGCTACCCGCACCTGCCGGAGGCGGTGTCGGTCGGCATGGACGACATCGCCGGCGCGGCGGCCGTGACCCGTCACCTGATCAACGAGCACGGCCTGCGCCGGATCGGCCACATCAGCGGGCCGCTGGAGCACCAGACGGCGCTGGACCGCTACGAGGGGTTCCGCGCCGCGCTCGCCGAGAGCCCGCAGCCGTGCACGCACACGCTCGCGGTCGGCGACTTCAGCGAGGAAGCCGGCCGGGCAGGGGCGGCCCAGCTTCTGGACGGCATGGCCGGACTCGAGGCGATCTTCGCCGCCAACGACGAGATGGCCTACGGCGCGCTGCTCGAACTGCGCGCCCGCGGCCTTCGCGTCCCCGAGGACGTGGCGCTGGTCGGCTACGACGACTTCGGCGTGTCCCGGCTGACCACCCCGGCGATCACCACGGTACGCGTTCCGGCCGAACAGCTCGGCCGGCAGGCCGCGGAACGGCTGTTCGGCCTGATCGACGGCGCGGGCGAGCCGGTCACCCACGAGAACGTGCCGATCGAGCTGGTCGTGCGCGAATCCTGCGGCTACCACCCCGGCGCTTAGACCCCGGCGCCGCGCGGCGCTGACAACCTGTCCCGGCTCAGGGGGACCCTGCGCAGTAAATAAGGAGTTTGATGAAAGGCTCAGTAATCAATATGCGCCGGTCGGCCGCCTGCCTGGGCGCCGCGCTGGCGGCCGTGACGCTCACCGCCGGGTGCGGCAACAACGGGGTGTCCACGTCGTCCGGCGGGGTGGTCCAGCTCTCGATGCTGACCGGGTTCACCGGCCCCGACGAGCCGGCGTATCAGGCTCTTGTCGCCGAGTTCAACAAGACGCACCCGGACATCCACGTGACAATGACGGTCGAGCCGTGGGCCACGGTGGCCCAGAAGCTGCCGGCCTCCTGGGCGACCGGCGCCGGGCCGGACCTGGCGACCCCGAGTTCGGATCCCGGCTCGATCTTCAGCTACATCAAGACCAATTCGGTGCTGCCGCTGGACAGCGCGGTCGGCAGCGCGGACGGCAAAATCGACGCCGGCGCGTTCCCCTCAGCGGTGCGCGACGCGTTCACCGTCGACGGAAAGCTGTACGCGGTGCCGGCGAACATGGCCACGCTGGCGCTCTACTACAACAAGGACATGTTCACCGCGGCCGGGATCAGCAACCCGCCGGCCACGCAGGACGACTTCGTCGCGGACGCCAAGAAGCTCACCGTCAGCTCCGGCGGCACGGTCTCCCAGTACGGCCTGTCGCTCGCGGACAACCAGACCATCCAGATGTGGCCGATCCTGCAATGGATGAACGGCGGCGACATCGTCGACGGCCACGGCTGCGCCGTGGTCAACTCCGCGGCCAGCGTCTCGGCGCTGACCAAGTGGAGCCAGCTGGTCATCCAGAACCACATCAGCCCGATCGGCCAGTCCGGCGCGGACGCCGACACCCTCTTCGCCTCGCGCAAGGCGGCGATGGAGATCAACGGCCCGTGGGCCGCAGCAGGTTACAAGTCCGCCGGCATCAACCTCGGGATAGCCGAAGTGCCGGTCGGCCCGGCCGGGCCGATCACGCTCGCCTCGACGGTGCCGCTGATGATCGAGCGCAACACGCCGCACGCGGCGCAGGCTGAACAGTTCCTCGCCTGGTACACCGGCAAGACCGCGCAGGCCCAGTTCTCGCAGAGCTCTGGCTTCCCGCCCGCGCGCACCGACCTCGGCGACGCGGTCGCAGCCAACCCGACGGTCGCGCTGTTCGCCAAGGCGCTGCCTTACGCCAAGCTCTATCTCGCCGGGCAGCCGCAGGCCACGTCGATCGACACCGACGTCTACATCCCGATGATCCAGCAGATCGAGCGGGGCGCGAACGTCAAGTCGGCCGCCGACTCCGCCGCACAGAAGATCAACCAGCTCACCGGCTGCAAGTCCTGACCCGCCCGCAGCAGTCCCCGCGGCAGATCCCGGAGTAGACCATGGCAACGCTCAACCCCTCGTCTCGCGCCGCGGGCGGGCGGCGGCGGTGGCGCTTCAACACCGCGTACCTGTTCGTCGCCCCGAGCGTCGTGCTCATCGCGGTGTTCATCGCCGAGCCGATCGTGCAGTCCGGGTGGATGAGCCTGCACAACTGGACGATCGGCGGATCGGACAACCCGTTCACCGGCCTGGCGAACTACCGCGCGCTATGGCACGACTCGCGGTTCTGGAACGCCCTGCGCGTGACGGTGATCTACACCGGCGCCGTCACCGTCGGGCAGGTCGGGCTCGGGCTGGCGATCGCCTCCCGGCTGCGGCGCACCACGTGGTTCTCCTCACTGCTGCGCACCGCGTACTTCTTCCCGTTCGTCGCCTCCCTCGTGGTGGTCGGCATCGTGTGGAAGTTCCTGCTCGACCCCCAGGTCGGCCTCGTCGACGGCTGGCTCGGCGGCCTGGGCTTCTCCGCGCCGCAGTGGCTTCAGTCCACCTCGCTTGCCCTGCCCACCGTCATCGCCGTCGGCATCTGGAAGAACGTCGGCTTCACCATGATCGTGCTGCTCGCCGGAATGCAGCAGGTGCCCGCGGACCTGTACGAGGCCGCGATGCTCGACGGCGCCGGGCCGTGGCGCCGGTTCACCGCGGTGACCCTGCCCGCGCTGCGGCCCGCGCTGCTGTTCACCACGCTCATCGCCACCATCACCGGGCTGCAGCTGTTCGACCTGGTCTTCGCGATGACCGGCGGCGGCCCGGTCTTCAGCACCGAGTCGATCGTGATGTACCTGTACGAGAAGGGATTCGTGGAATTCCAGATGGGATACGCCAGCGCGATCGCCTGGGTGCTGTTCGTCGTCATCCTGGCGGTGTCCGCCGTCCAGCTGCGCGTCGCGAGGAACCGCGATGGCGACTAGCGAAACGTTGATGCACCACGGCGCGGCCGTCGACGGACACCGCCGCGGGCACACGCCCGCGGACAAGACAACCGGCCCGCGCAACCTGGCCCGGGTCGCCGGCCGGATCGGCGCGGCGCTGTCCTGGCTGGTGGTCGTGATCGGCGCGCTGGCGATCGTGCTGCCGTTCGTGTGGATGGTCGGCGTGGCCTTCCGCACCAACGGCGACCTTTATGCGGATCCCTCGCGGCTGTGGCCGCAGCAATGGACCTTGCACGGCATCCGGGCGGTACTCGACCAACTGCCCTTCGTCCGCCTGCTCATCAACACCTTCGTGTTCGCCGGTGGCACCACTCTTCTGCTGCTGCTGTTCGACTCGATGACCGCGTTCGCCCTCGCCCGGCTGCGCTTCCGCGGCCGCAACGTACTGTTCCTGCTGATCCTGGCGACGCTGATGGTGCCGTTCCAGGTCACCCTGGTCCCGGTGTTCCTGACGATCTTCCACCTCGGCTGGCTCAACAGCTACCAGGGTCTGATCATCCCGCGGGCCACCAGCGCGCTGGGCATCTTCCTGCTGCGGCAGTTCTTCCAGCAGCTGCCGCGCGAGCTGGACGAGGCCGCGCGTATCGACGGCGCAGGCAACTTCACCATCTACTGGCGCATCATCCTGCCCAACGCCAAGCCGGTGCTGGCCACCCTGTTCATCATCCAGTTCGCCGCTCTGTGGAACGACTTCCTCTGGCCGCTGGTCATCAGCAGCCAGACTCAGATGCAGACCCTGCCCGCCGCGCTCACCCTCTTCTCCAGCCAGTCCGGCGTGGACCACGCGGCGCTGATGGCGGGAGCGGCGATCTCGCTCGCGCCGCTGGCCATCGCCTTCCTGCTCCTGCAGCGCTACTTCGTGCAGGGCGTGGCCACCACCGGCATCAAGTAGCCCCCGGCGACCAAGAGCCCGGTACGTCTAGAAACGGAGCCCGCGTGTTCACCAGCACCGCGACCATCGACCCCGACTTCACGATCGCGGCCGTTCCGCCACGCCTGTTCGGCTCCTTCGTCGAACACATGGGCCGGTGCGTCTATGGGGGCATCTACGAACCCGACCATCCGGCCGCCGACGCGGATGGCCTGCGTACCGACGTGCTCAAGCTGGTCAAGGAACTCGGTGTAAGCGTCGTGCGCTACCCCGGTGGCAATTTCGTTTCCGGATACCGGTGGGAGGACGGCGTCGGCCCGCGCGAGCAGCGGCCGGTCACCCTCGACACCGCCTGGCGCTCCATCGAACCGAACACTTTCGGCCTCAACGAGTTCATGGCCTGGTCCCGGCAGGCCGATGCGGAGCCGATGCTGGCGGTCAACTTGGGCACCCGCGGCGTCGAAGAGGCCTGCAATCTGCTCGAATACGCCAACTTCCCCGGCGGCACCCGCTACTCGGACCTGCGCGTCGCCCACGGCGTGCGCGAACCGCACGACATCCGTCTGTGGTGTCTGGGCAATGAGATGGACGGCCACTGGCAGATCGGGCAGAAGACCGCCACGGAATACGGACGACTCGCCGCAGAGACCGCGAAGGCGATGCGCCGCATCGACCCGCGCGTCGAACTCGTGGCCTGCGGCAGCTCCAACGAGCGGATGCCCACCTTCGGCAGCTGGGAGGCCGAGGTGCTCGACCACTGCTACGACTACGTCGACTACATATCCCTGCACGCCTACTTCGAGCAGACCCCGCAGAACCGGGCCCAGTTCCTCGCCTCCGCGAGCACGATGGACCGTTTCATCGAGGGCGTCGTCGCCACCTGCGACCACATCGCCGCCAAGAAGCGCTCGCCGCGCCGGCTCAAGCTCTCCTTCGACGAATGGAACCTCTGGTACGAGAGCCGGTTCGCCGGCCAGGACAACCTGGAGTGGGCACAGGCGCCGCGGCTGATCGAGGACGAATACACCGCCGAGGACGCGGTCGTCGTCGGCAGCCTGCTGATGAGCCTGCTGCGGCACAGCGACCGGGTCGCGATCGCCTGCCTCGCCCAGCTGGTGAACGTCATCGCGCCGATCCGCACCGAGCCCGACACCGACGCGTGGCGGCAGACGATCTTCCACCCCTTCGCGCTCACCGCCCGGCACGCCCGCGGCGAGGTCCTGCGCGTGGACCCGGTCGGTCCGACCGCGGGCCCGCACTCCGACGCGCCGGCGGTCGACGTCGCCGCCACACGCGACCCCGAGACCGGCGCGATGACAGTCTTCGCCGTCAACCGGCACGAGACCGAACCCGGCCTGCTGGAACTGAAGCTGCACACCGACGAGCCCCTGCGCGTCGTCGAACACGTAGTACTCGGCGGCGATGACCTGCTGGCGACCAACTCGAAGCGGCTACCTGATCGCGTCGGCCCCCGCTCCAGCACCGACCACACCGCCACCCACGCCGGTACCGGAAGCGGACTCTCGATCGGCCTGCCACCGGTCTCCTGGAGCCTGCTGCGTTTGGACCCACACTAATGATGTCGCCTATGCCCACCCGCACTCGAAGGCGCCGGGTCACGACCGGCACCGGCACCGCATTCACCGCTGCCGCATGCCTCGCAAGCCGGTGCCCAGCGAGTTCCAGCCGGAGATTTCGAGCACACCACCCTAACGGGTCAACTCGCCGTAAAGGGAGGTCAGTTGGCCTGGCGGCCGGTGGTGCCGGGTACCAGCGGGTGGACCAAGAGGTCGGCGCATACGTCGGCCGCCAAGGGGATGTACGTGGTCTGCTTCGTGCCCGGCGCGCTGATGTGGAAGGTTCCTTCCCGGTAGCTCAGGCAGTGCGGATCTGGGTGGTTGGCGGTCGGCTTGTCGGTCCACTCCAGGATCGTGGAGGCGCTGGCGCCAGGCGAGAGTGTGATCGGTTCGGGCGCCTTGTACTGGTCTCCGACGTTGCCCGTGAGCCGTCGGCTCGAGTTGAAGACGTAGCTGTCGCTTGTCACGCCGTATGCCGCGGCGTCCGGGTAACCCTCGATGGTGCACGCGGCCGACCCGTGGTTGGTGAATTCGATCACGATGTAGTCGAACGGCCCTCCGGCGCTGTCGTGAGAGGCGGACAGCGACAACGAAGCGCCATCGCACGCTCGCGCGGCGGCGCTCTCTGCGCCGGGCGAGGCGGTCGAACTGGTGCCGCGCGCGGGCATTGCCCCGGCTCCCGGGCTGCCTGATGCGGTCGTCGCGGAGGGCGTGGGCCCGGAGGTGGCGGCGCTTAGGGCTCCTTGGCGAGCCGTGCTCGACGTGGTGCAGCCGGCGAGCAGGACGGTGACGGCCGTTGCCAGTGCGGCGGCTATGGGCGTCGCCCGAGTGACCGTGATCAGGACGTGCGTGTGCATCGTGGATCGGTCCTCCCCTTGATGTGGCAGGGTTCGATTCCCGCCTTTGCTCTCCATGACGACCAGTCAGGACAGCGGTTGTCACAGGTTTGTTCCTGACGGCCTGATCGCGCCGATGGCTGGACGCCGCGCAGGCGTGGTCCTTCGCGGGTGAGCTCGATTACAGGCAGGAGCCCTTGTCGTGGGTGTCGCCGATGATGTCGAAGAGCATGCGTCGAAAGGTGCTGACATCCTGTTCGGTGAACCCGTCGAGCATCGCCGACTCGACCCGCTCGCACGCGTGCGCGACCCTCGCGCGTAACTCGCTTCCGGCTTGGGTGTTCTTCGGGATGCGCGCGCGGGCGTCGCGCGGGTCGACGCTGCGCACGATAAGGCCCATCCGCTCGAGCCGGCCGAGCTGGTTCATCAGCGTGGTTTTGTCCAAGCCGAGCGAGGCGCTCAGTTCGATCTGGGTCAGGCTCGAGTCGAGCTCCAGGGCGCTCAAAATGATGTAGTCGCGCAGCTGAATCCCGTGCGCCTCGGCCTGTTCACCCGTCGCGTTGCGCAAGCGCTGTGCCGCACGGTGCAGCAACCAGGTGATCTCCGAGTCGACGGTGGGACGAATGTCGTCGGGGGCGGCCCCGTCCGCGGTCCGGCCCCCGGCAGGCCGGCTGGACGATGGTTGGCTTCGCATGGCGAAACGGTACGCTCCTTCCCTCGCTTCGTGATCAACGCCCTGGTGCTGGAGCGGGACGCGGCTATCGGCCGGGCAGCAGCGGAATCCCGGCGTAGGCGGACAGATCGTGGGACGGGACGATCTGCATCAGGTCCTTGAGGGACGCCATCCGGCGCAGGCCGTCGCGCACCTGGTCCTCATCGCAGTCGGCGAGCTTGCGCATCAGCCAGGGGCGCTCAGCCGGCCGCGTGACTCCCTCGAGCTGCCAGGCCAGATCGCCGATGAAGGCGTAGCGCTTGCCGGTCGGCAACGTCACGAACACGATCACGGAGCCGGTCGTGTGCCCGCCGGCCAGGGCCACGACCACCGAGCCGTCGCCGTACACGTCGTAACTACAGGAGAAGCCCAGGTAGGGCTTGTCGTCGAAGGCGTACTGACGGATCTCGCGCCCCTGGGAGACCGTCCGGTACACCCGTCCATCGCCGTCCTCGGCCGCGTATCGAAGCTCGCTTGGGTTCATCCAAATGGGCACGCGAAGCTGGTCGAGGCCGCTCACGTGGTCCCAGTGGGCGTGGGTGATCAGCACTCCGCGCAGCCGGTCGCGGTCGTATCCGGCCGCGTCGAACTGGTCGCTGACGGTGCTCAGCGCCTTGTAGGGGGCGCGCGCGAGCCGGGGCTGGGCCTTGACGTGCGCCGCGACGTCGGCGCCGAAGCCCGCGTCGATCAGCAGGTCGCCCCCAGGGTGGCGCACCAGGACCGCGGTCGCCGCGAAGCTGCGCTTCTCGCGCCACGAGCCGCCCTTGAACGCGAACGCCGCCCTGGTCTCGTAGGTACCCGTGGGCAGCTGGTAGATCGCCATGTCAGACGGCGGACTCGCCTCGGGCAGCGATCCGCGGAAGGGGAGTGGCGCAGGTGTGATCATGGGTTGATCGTACGAGTTGAGATTATCTCAGGCAAGATGAAATCGGCTTCTACCCGGGGGCACGGGAAGTGCCGTTGGGCGCGGGACCGTGCCGGGGATGCGGTGGCGGGCCGGGTGTCGATGGGAGTCGCGTTGACCGTGCCGCCGAGGACGGGGCAGCCGGTGTGATCCAACCCGGCTTGCCTGGACAGCTCCGACCAAGCCGGGTTGGATCACGTTGTTCTGGTCGGTTCGCTGCGCATCTCGCGCGCGTGAAGAAATCCTGGCTTGTTATGGAACCGGCGCGGCGCGGCGGACACAAGGAGGGTATGAACCTGTCGTCTGGGGAGCCGAGTGACGAGGACCTGTGGCGCGATGCTCTGGAGGGTTCGGCTGACGCGTGGGACGCGCTGTTCGTGCGATACCACCGCGCGATCTACAACTTCTGTTTCCGGCGCACTGGGTTGTGGAGTGCGGCTGAGGATCTGACCTCTGCGGTGTTCCTGGAGGCCTGGCGTCGCAGAACACAGATTCGCCCGCAGGTGGCGTCCGCGCTGCCCTGGCTGTACGGCATCGCCACCATGCTCACCCGCAATCACCATCGTACGTTGCGCCGTCATCGGGACGCGCTGGATCGGATCCCGTTGCCCGAGTCAGCGGGCGACCCGGCGGAGGAGGTAGCCGCGCGGGTGGACGCCGAGCGACAGGTGGCGCGCCTGCGGGTAGCGCTGCGGCAGTTGCCGCGCCAGGACCGGGACGTTCTCGAATTGGCCGCGACCGGGCAGCTTAGCCATGCCGAGATCGCTGCGGCACTCGGCATCCCGATCGGCACCGTCAAATCTCGGCTCTCCCGTGCCCGGCAGCGCCTCGGTGAGCACGTCGACCGCGTTGCCCGGGAAGACGCTGGCGAGAACGCTCGGCATTCCGGCGTCGGGCGCCCGAGCCTGCCTGGTATTCGACCACGGAGGTACTGATGACATCAGATCTGTTCAACCTGCCTGATCTGCCGATGCCTCTGGGCCGCGCCGAGGCGCGGCGCCTCGCGCTGCGGCGCGAGATCGGCGCCGGCGGCGTGCCGCGCCGGCGGCTTGCCCGATGGAAGGTGGCGGTGCCCGTGCTCGCGGCGGGAGCAATCGCAGCCGCGTTCGCGATCGGAAGCCCAACGACGCACACGGCCTCGCTGACCGCGTCGTGGACCGCGGTCCCGACCGCGCTCAGCGGCGACCGCGCTGTGGCCGCGCAGCAGCAGTGCCAGTCCCGGCTGATCGCCCAGCACTGGCCGATCAGCGTGTCCGCAATGGCGGGAGTGTTGTCTGAGCAGCGTGGAGAACTGACCGCGGTGCTCATGAGCGGGGCCGGCCAGTACGGTGTGTGCATCGGCCGCTCGGGCAGTGCCCTGTTTACCGGGGTCGGCGAGGTCAGTACGTTCAGCCCGGCCGAGGGGATTGTGCTCGATGGCAGTCCCGGGGTCTTGAACGGCGCCGATCCGTTCCGCGTCGCGTACGGTCAAGTGGCTCCTTCCGTCGCGAGCGTCCTCATTGACACGGCTGACGGACGCCATGTCGACGCGACGGTGTCCGGGGGTCGGTTCTTCGCCTGGTGGCCCTCCGGCGCCGACGCGAAGTCCATCACCGCTTACGCCTCGGATGGGGGCGTGGTCAGGACGCTGAATCCGGCGCCCTCGGTGCTGACGCCGTCGCCCGTGCATAGGCCAGGCACGTCGTGACCCTGGCTCGTCAAAGCGCCTGTCCCACCGCGCCGAAGTGCGGCGGGACAGGCGTGCTCTCTTGCTATCGGTACCTCAGGCTCGGCGCATCAGCTTCCGCCGTTCCAGAGGACGGCTCCGCTGCCCAGGAACTGGTACTGCTCCCAGGGGTATGTCGTGTACGCGCAGGAACCCCAGACCGGCACCCATGCGGGGCAGAGTGTCCATTGGGTCTTGACCTGGTACAGATTCCATCCCGAGCCGTAGTTGGGATAGTTGCTGCAGCCGAGGTAGGCGTAGGTCGGGTAGTTGCTGTAGCCGTAGCAGTTCGATGTGGAGTAGGTGACCCAGGTGCCGTCACCGCACCAGGTGACGTCGGTCTTGCCCCACAGCTGCAGGCCCGAGAAGGTCCCGTAGCCGAACCAGTACGACCAGCAGCCCGAGGCCATCGGCGAGGTCTTCGCGCCGGTGCGCTGGACGGCGTTCGCGGTGCCGCTCGGCGTTGCCTTGCCCCCGGATGCGCCCGAGCGCACCAGGGTCGGGGTGGTCACGGCCTGCGTGGACATGTCGATGTACTTGTCGAGGCCGCGGGCCTTGATCTCCGCCGCGGTCAGCGCCCGCGCGGAGTAGCTCAGCCCGGCCTTGTCCGTCCAGGAGACGACCTGCGGCGTGGTGTTCGACGAGTCGGCGGTCGTCGCGGACGCGGGGCCCGCCATGGCCGCCAGGCCGAGCAGGAGCGCCGCGAGCACGGCGAACAGCCCGCCGATGCGCAGCGAACGGGATGATGACTTGTTCAATTCGGTGGTACCTCCCGGCGTGCTGATGAAGCCCGTTCGCCCCGCCGTGCAGGCCCGGACCGGCCACCTGAAGGCGGACCAGCCGGTCACCGTCAGAACCATGCGATACGGACATCTACTCCGGTACCAACACAGTCGCAGACGGCTTATCCAGCTGCTAGCGTGAACGAGTCGCGAATTGTCCCCGCTTGATCAAGCCAATCGGGGACAGCGCAACGGGGCACTTGTTCATAAGCACGCTGCGGATGGCCGGGATCGCTGCACGGGGGTCGGAAACTCTTTCCGGGGGGTCGGCGACGACGTGGACGGAAACCACACAGCAGAGCACGACGAGAAGTTCACACGGGACGAGAAGTTCACACGTTTCGTCATCAGCGTCAGGCCGGGTCTGCGGCGCTCCGCGTACTTGTTGTGCGGGGACTGGCACGAGGCGGACGACCTCGTGCAGAACACGCTGCTGGCGGTGCTGCGGCACTGGGACAGGCTGCGATGGCCCGAAGTGGCTTTCGGCTATGCGCGTACGACGATGTACCGAATCTTCGTCAGCGACCGGCGCCACGCGCGCTGGCGCCTGGAGTCGGTGCGCGCCGAAGTGCCCGACCGGCCGGCGGGCGGATCGGGCGAAACGAACATCGCCGACCGGGAGCTGCTGCTGGCGGCGCTACGCGAACTGCCGCCGCGACAGCGCGCGGCCCTGACGCTGCGCTACTTCGAAGACCTCGATGTGGCGCGTACCGCCGAAATCCTGGAGTGCGAACCATCGACGATCAGAAGCCAAACCACACGAGCTCTTGCAACAATGAGACTCGTCATGAGCAAGTACCGCTGAACATGGACCGACACCCTTGGCCGACGAACAGTCGAACACCGAACGCGAGATCCGCGAGCTCTACCGCGACTTCGCGTCTCAGCCGCTGCCCGACCCGCCCGAGTCTGACGAGGAACTCGTCGCGCTCCTGCGTGCCCGGTTGCGCGCGCAGGAGCGCGACGCCGAGGACGCGTGTCTTCCCTGCATCCCGGATGAGCCGCCCGTCTGACGATCCGCCTCCCGCGCGCCACGCGGTCGCTCCGAGGCTGATCCGCAGGCCGGCCCCCGAGCCGACAACCGAAAGATGCCGCTCATGACCAAGCGCACACCTCTTCCCGCCGTCCTGGACATACCCGCTCTTCTCGCGCTCACCGCCCTCGCGCTGACCGCGTGTGCGGCCGGCACCCACGGCTCCCAGCCACAGACACCAGTGCAGCCGACCAGCACTCATTCCTCCGGCACGCTGGAACCACCCGCCGCGATGCCTAACCTCAAGATCCTTGTGCAAAAGGGCGTGACCCGGGGCAGTGCCACGGTCGGCAGCTTCTACGGTCGTCAGGGCCAGGTGTGGCTCAGCTTCAGCTGCCTCGGCCCGGGCACAGCCACTGTCGACTATCAGCCGGTCGGCTCGGTGAACATCCCGTGCGACAGCGCCGCGGTCAACGCGACGAGGAACCAGATCTACTTTCCGAATGACCACCAGATCGACCTGCACGTCAACACGCCGTCCAGCGTGCAATGGACCGTGCTGGTGCAGCAGTAACCCGCGGGCTCGACCACTGCCTACTGTGGACGCCCGCCTTATTCACCACGGGGCGAGCGAGCGACGAAATGACAAGACATTGGGTCGCTCCTAAAGCCAGGGGAGCCGCGAGCTGGCAACGGGCTTGAGGGGTCACCTTGCTCGGTCCGTCTGGACGCGGTCAAGGCGTGGTGCGCTGAACCACGCCTCTGCTCAGATATCAGAACTCGCCGACGTCGCCGCCTGATCCGTGGGAGCGCGCGGTCGGTCGCCTACCCTGGCGGCAAGATCGATAATGTCGATCGTGCAGCGATTCGCCCGGTGGCGAGCGGCGGGGGGAGCGGGCCGCCAGTGATGGGGTGGTGTGGGGCTCGAATATGCGATGCGCGGGCTGACGAGGGGTTCTTCTGCGAGTAGTTTGTCAGGCTGCACGCCGCGCTCTGGCGAGCAACCGTGACAGTTCCCGGGCGGATTACGGCATCAATTGCTGGGCTGCTGGGAGAGGCGGCCGATTCCTCCGCGCCACGGCAACTCGTCTTCGAAGTCGCAGGCGGCCACGGCGCGGATGTCGGCGTCCCACAGCGCGACGAGTATGCGCTTGACGACGTCGAACATGGTGTCGTGCGGCACTGGGACCTCTTCGGAGGAGACCTCGATAGTCAGCGGCCACTCGAGGAAGTCCTCCCCGAAGCGGGGCGTCCCGCTTGCGTACTCGTTGTCCCACACGTCGATGTCGAGCCCGCTCGCCGTGGCCGAGTTCTTCGCGAACGGCACGCCGAGCGCCGCCGCGAGGACGTCGACGACCGGCGCGATGTCGGTCGCCTCGACGAAGAAGCGGCAGAATTCGCTCTGGTCCTCCATGAGGCCGCGTTACTCCCGATTCCTGCACACGCACGCATATCGCGTGCGCCATGATCATATATTTGGCATTTACAGTGGCATGACGACGAACTGCATCGCCGCAGCCCATTCTCAGGATCCCGGACCGAATCCTCCAGCGTCCACGACGGGTTTGCCGCGTCTCGGACCCAAGCAGCCGCACTTATCGGTACACCGCGAGTCAGCACGCCGACTCACCTGCCACAAGATCAAGCGGGCAGGAGCGGAGCCGAAGGGGGAACGCGGCGGGGCCGCGGGCGACGCGCTGCGAGCGGCCCTTGGCAGTCACTACGCGCGTGGGGTGCACTACCGTATTGCTCGCGCGGCGGACGGTAGCCGTCACGTAGCGGGATAAAGGCTGGCGGGCACCGATATCGGACGGCAGAAGATTGAGACCTACAGCGGACACTTGGGCGGCGCTCGCCGGGGG
>NZ_DASRBQ010000087.1:0-13601 GCF_035653575.1 Actinocrinis sp. | reverse complement strand
CGCGTGGCCGGCACACACGCTGTCGTCGACGGCCACGCGGTCACGGTCATCACGTGGACGAGCAGTGACGCGCTCAGCCAGATCAACGAGACCTTCGGCCGCCTGCTCCTGGTGGGCGTGCCCGGGATTCTGCTGCTGGCCTGCGCCACGGTGTGGCTCGTGGTGGGCCGGGCGTTGCGGCCGGTCGAGCGGATCCGCCGAACCGTCACTGAAATCAGCGCCGTCGATCTCTCCCGGCGCGTGCCCGAGCCCGCCACCCGGGACGAGATCGGCGAACTGGCCCGCACGATGAACGGGATGCTCGCCCGGTTGGAGGATTCGGCCGCGCGGCAGCGCCGGTTTGTCGCAGACGCCTCACATGAGTTGCGCACCCCCCTCGCAGCCGTCCGCACGGCGCTGGAGGTCGGGCTCGCTCATCCGGATCGTGCTCCGTGGACGCAGATCGCGGAACGCGCCGTACGCCAGTCCACGCGGCTCGAAACCCTGGTGCAAGATCTGCTCCTGCTCGCCCGCAGCGACGACCGGCAGCTGGTGCACCGCCGCAGCCCGGTCTCTATCACAGCGCTCGTACAGGATGTGCGGGCGGCCAGTCCCGCGCCACGGGTACCGGTCGAGTTCCGCGAGGCCGCGGACACTGCCGAGAAAGCAGGCGTGGATGCGCGTGTGCTCGGCGACCAGGAGCAGTTGGAGCGAATGGTGCGCAACGTCCTGGACAACGCGATCCGCCATGCCCGACATCGCGTCGAGTTGTCCATCGACGACTCGGCACCGGAGACGGTCCGCATCGAGGTCGCCGACGACGGTCCCGGAATCCCGGTCGAGGAACGCGGGCGCGTCTTCCACCGCTTCGTGCGCCTCGACGCCAGCCGCGAGCGCGGTAGCGGCACGAGCGGTCTCGGCCTAGCCATCGCGAAGGAGATCGCCACCGCGCACGACGGGAGCATCACGATCGGCGAAGCCCCCGGCGGCGGCGCACTGGTGCGCATCACCCTTCCGCGCGCGGCCGAAGCCGAGTGAGTCGAGTGAGTATGGCCGCTGCGTCAGTGCCGGACGCGACGCAGTTCGAGCAGCTTGGGGACGCTGAACTCGGCAGACTTCGACCAGCCCACGACGTTCTGCTCGTCCTCGCGGATCAGTTCCGCCTTCTCGAAGATGCCGGGCAGCGCCTCGGCGGGGATCTGCAGCACGCCGTGCTCGTCGCCGTGCACGACGTCGCCGTGCTCGACACGCATCCCGGCCACGGTCACCGGCGCGCCGATCTCGACCAGCCGCATGTAGGAGCGTGCGACGCACAGCCCCGCGGCGTGGACGGCGAACGGCAGCTCGCGCAGTGTGTCGACGTCGCGGACCCTGCCGTTGGTGACCACGCCCTGGATGCCGAGCGCCGCGAGCAGGCTGCCGTTGACCTCGCCGAGGAAAGCCCCCGCGCCTGCGGGTCGGTCGCTGTCTTCGAGCACGACGACGACAGGGCCGTCCATCTCGCTGATCGCCTTGTGCAACTGCGAGACCGGGATCGCGTCGTTGCCCGGGTGACGCGCGACCATGCGCGCCGTCACGGCGCGACCGACCATGGCGGGGCCGGGGCCGGCGGTGACGCGCTGGATCGAGCCGTCGGTGTAGCCAGCGTTGAACGAGCGCAGCCGGAGCGCGTCTAGGGCATTGCTGAGCGCGGGTGTGTCCCAGTCGGCGAGCGCCTTGATGCTTTCGAGGTCCGGAGGGGTGGTCACGTCTCGGCTCCCTCGCTCGCCGAGTGCGCGTAGGCGTAGTCGATGTCGATGATCAGGTTGTGGTGGGCATCGATGGTGGCGGTGGCGTCGGGCCCGATGGCGCATGAGGTTTCGTGCTCTTCGAAGACTGCCGGCCCGCGCACGCTCGACCCGGGCTCGAGTGCGGGCCGGTCGTAGACGGTGGCTTCGCACACGCCGACGCCGGGCAGCTGGATGGCTCGGCGACCGCGTACGGGGTTCGGGGTCGGGTTGGGGTTCGCGTCGCCGCCGTGCTGTGCCGAAGCGGAGCGGACCAGGGACGGACGCGGGGTCGGCAGGCTGGAGGTGAGTCGCCAGTTGGTCACCTCGAGCGTGCCCTCGGGAAGTTCGCGGCCGAAGACGGCGACGTAGTCGGCGGTGAACCTGCGGCGCAGTTCCTCGACGCAGGAGTCCGACAGCGGCCCGTCGGGCAGCGCGACGGTGATCTCAAAGCCCTGTCCGAGGTAGCGCATGTCGGCGGACCGCGCGTGCCGGATCTGCGCGGTGTCCGGTCCCATCCGGCGCAGCAGCGCGGCGGCGTGCGACTCCATGTCCTGATAAAGTTCCCGGACGCGGGCCCAGTCCGCGGCGGGGAGCGTCGTCGCGTAGCCGCGCACGTCTTCGACGGCCGGATCGGCGACCAGGAAGCCGAAGGCCGACAGGACACCCGCGCCCATCGGCACCATCACGCGCGGAACCTTGAGGCTCCTGGCCAGGGCGTAGGCGTGCACGGGGCCTGCACCGCCGAATGCCATCAGGGTGTACGCGCGCGGATCGCGGCCCTTTTCCGACAGGTGCATCCGAGTCGCGGCGGCCATGTTCTCCGTGACGATCTGAAGGGTGCCCGCGGCGGCGCGCCCCGCGTCGATGCCCAGGCGCGCGGCGAGTTCTTCGAAGGCTTCGCGCACCTGAGGCAGCGTCAAAGTCAGCTCGCCGCCGAGGAAGTGGTCTGGGTCGAGGTGGCCGGTCAGCAGGTCCGCGTCGGTGACGGTCGGCCGGGCGCCGCCACGGCCGTAAGCGACCGGCCCCGGCACCGAGCCGGCGCTGCGCGGGCCGACCTTGAGCAGCGCGAACTCGTCGGCAGCGGCGATCGAGCCGCCTCCCGCGCCGATCTCGATCATGTCGATGACGGCGGTTTTCAGCGGCAGTCCGGAGCCCGGCTTGAACCGGTCGACCCGCCCGGCCTCGAACTCGTGGGTGACGTGCGGCAGCCCGCCCTCGATGAGGCTCATCTTCGCGGTGGTGCCGCCCATGTCGAAGGCGATCACTCGGTCCTCGCCGGCCTGCTCGGCCAGATGCGCGGCAGCGACGGCGCCGGCGGCGGGACCGGATTCGAGCAGCGCGACCGGGACGGCCTTGGCCTGCGCGAGAGTGGTCAGCCCGCCGCTGGAAAGCATCAGGCTGAGCGTTCCGGTGAAGCCGAGCGCGGCCAGGTCCTTCTCGAGCCGGTCGAGGTAGGCGCCGACGACCGGTTGGACGTAGGCGTTGACGCAAGCGGTGTTGGTGCGCTCATACTCGCCGATCTCAGGCGCCACGTCGGCGGAAAGGCTGATCGGGAGCTCCGGATAGAGCGAGCGGACCAGTTCGCGCGCACGGCGTTCGTGCGAGGGGTTGGCATAGGAATGCAGGAACGCGATGGCGAGGGCTTGCGCACCGTGGCCGTCGACGAGTTCCTGCGCCGCCTTGAGTACTGCGGGCTCGTTGAGCGGGATGAGTTCGTTCGCGTCGGCTGTGATGCGCTCTGGCACGCCGATCCGCACGTGGCGTGGTACGAGGACGGGAGCGGGCCGGGCGTAGAGGTCGGCCGCGTCGTGGCGGATCTCGCGGCCCATTTCGAGGACGTCGCGGAAGCCTTCCGTGGTGATCAGGCCGACCTTGGCGCCAGTGCGTTCGAGGACGGTGTTGGTGATCAGGGTGGTGCCATGCACGATCCGTGCGATCTGGTCGATCCGCATGCCGGAGGCTTCCAGCAGGCGCCGGATGCCGTCGATGATCGCGCGGCTCGGGTCCTCGGGTGTGGTCAGCAGCTTCGCGGTGTGGGTTCTGGCGTGTTCGGCGTCGTGCATGACGAAGTCGGTGAAGGTGCCACCGACGTCGATGCCGATCGTGCAGGAGGAGGCGGCCTCGGTCATGCGGTGCCAGTCCCGTCGTGAGCGTCATATGCGTCGGTGGTGGTGATCAGTCCGGCGAGCAGGTCTGCGGCGACGGCGGCGCGATCCCGGTCCGCCGGAGGGCCGTAGCCGCCACCGCCGGCGAAGGAGATGGTGATCGCGGAGCCGCGGGCGAGTGCGGAGACTGACTTGAGTGGGGGCGTGGTCCCGTCCTCGTATCGGGCGTGTGCGAGGGCGCCGGGAAGCCCACCGGCGATGCCGAGCGCGGGGTGCTGCGAGCGATCGCCGAGGAGGGCGACCCGGATCGGGCGCGTGCCGAGGTTGCAGACCTCTACGTCCTGGCCGAGGCCGCCGCGACGGGTGCCTGGGCCGCCGGAGTCAGGTCGCAGCTCTTTGCGACGGAACAGCAGTGGTGCGGTAGCTTCGAGGGCTTCGATGCTGCCGCTGCCCGAGTTGGTGGGGAACGCGGTGGTCGACAAGCCGTCCGCGTCGGCGCAGGCGCCCATTCCGGCGCTGGCGAACAGGATCGCCGCGAACGGCGCACCCAGCTCGTCGCGGCCGGCGAACTGGACTCGCAGCGCTGGCGCGCCGCCGCTGTCAGCGATCACGCGTTCCGGCAGCACGTCGGCGAGCGCCTGGTAGATCGCGCAGCAGAGCAGATGGCCGGTCAGATGACGGGCGAGCACGGGAGCGGGGAAGACGGGATTGAGGATGCTGCCCTCGGGCGCGCTGACCGTGATCGCCCGGTATGAGCCGTGATTGCTGCGGGTGCCGCGGTCCAGGAGGAGTTTGAGCGGATAGACCGAATAAGCGGTCGTGTAGTTGAGCGTGCAGTTCGTCGCGTGCGCGACCTGCGGTGAGCTGCCGGAGTAGTCGACGGCGATGCGCTCGCCGTCGACCGTGACTGTGCACTCGATGTGCGTGGGCTGGCCTTCGACGCCGTCGGCGTCGAGCGAGGAGCGGTAAACGCCGTTGGGAATGGCGGCGATCGCCGCGCGGGTGGCGCGGTCGGACATCGCGTGTACGAGGTGGGACAGCTCCTCAAGGTCCGGCTCGCCGATGTCTTCGAGCAGTTCGATGGTTCGGCGTCGGCAGACCTCGTGCGCGGCCATCTGCGCCTCCAGATCGCCCCAGACCTGCACGGGCAGGCGTACGTTGGCCCGCAGCAGCGCGACGACGGCTTCGTCGCGCACACCGTCGCGGTACAGGTGGATCGGGGGAATGAACAGGCCCTCGGCGAGCAGTTCGGTGGCGTCGAGGGTCGGGGTGCCGCCGATGTCCGGGACGTGTGCGGCGCTGCCCGCGAAGCCGATCAGCGTGCCGCGGTGGAAGATCGGGCTCACCATGGCGATGTCCGGCAGGTGCCCGGTGGCGATCCACGGATCGTTGGTGATCACGATGTCGCCCTCGTGCCAGCTCTCCGCCGGGATGGTCTTGAGCAGGCGCTCGGTGAGCGTGCCGATCAGCGCGGCGAAGGCGGGGATGCCGGCCCTGGACTCGGCGACGGTGTGCCCGGCCGAGTTCATCAGGACCACGGTGTAGTCGTTGGATTCGCGGATGATGGTCGAGAACGCGGCGCGCAGCAGCGTGGCCGCGGCCTCGTCGGTGATCGCGGCCAGGCGGCTCCAGCGGATTTCGAGATCAACCGGGTCCAGGTTCACTGCGTCGCGGTTCACTGCATCGGTGGTCGCCTCGCTCATCGGCGGGCTCCTCCCGGTACGCGCAGCGCGGCGAGCGGGACGTGGTGCTGGCCCGCGTGCACATCGCGGTCGTGCAGACTGGCCTGGGCGATCGGTCGGGGCATGGAGACCTTCACCACGTTCAGCTCCGGCATCCGGAAGATCTGCAGCGTGTCGGGCTCGACGTGGTAGAGCGCTGCGATGCTCTCCGGGGTGATCAGCTCATCGGCGGCACGGTAGCCGTCGGCGTCGGCCATGAACGCCTCGAGAGTCATCCAGAACGGGCCGGCGTTCTTGGCGCGCACTTCCAGCGCGAGGTCCGCGAGCGTGGGGTCAGGCACCTGTTGCCTCCGGCAGGTCATTGTCGATGCGGATGCGGAACAGCTCCACGGGGTCGTCGACCTCGACGACGTGATTGAGGACGAACGCATAGCCCGGCCCGCGCTCTATGTGCGCGGGCGAGAATGCGAAGGCGAAGCTGGGCAGGTAAGCCATGTCGGGCAGCGGCAGGTGCAGCAGCAGCGGATTGGCGATCTTGGAAATGGCGGTCGCCAGTTCCTGCGTGGACGCGGACACCAACAGCATCACGCCGACTTCGCGCGGCGGCGCGGTAGCGGTCTCGAGCTCGTCGAGGATCGCATTGTGGCCGTAGAGGCGCAGGTCGGCGTCCCACGCGTCCTCAGCGAGCCCGAGCACGCTGTGCACGCGGTCGGCGAGAATCTTGCGTAGCAGACTCGCCCACTCGTCAACCGAGGCGAGAACGTGCGGGTCGCGGATGCCGACAAAGGACATCGTCCCGTACCCGGTGAGCGCGGCCCCTTCGAGCTTGATCGTGTGCTGCTGCGCGAATTCGAAGCGCGAGCCCTCGACCCGGACCGTGCGAGCGTCCACGGCGGTGTACCGGGCATCGGCGACTTGGAGGGTGCCGGCAGGCTCGCGCATGGTGAACGGGTTCACGGTCTCATACAGCATGTGCGCGGCGACGGAGTTCGGGGTGCAGGCGGCGTTCGGGTCCAGCGGCTCGACGGTGAATCCGCCCTCGTCGATGCGCGCGAGCACGCCGCCGGCGCGCGGATCCGTGGTGCACTGGCCGCCACACTCGACGATCTTCGCGGCGTGCCAGGTCGGCCCGGGCGGCATACCGCGCATGAGCGGCACCGCGGCGGCCAACGCCGTGTCGGTGGCGCGGCCGGCCAGCACCACCTGCGCGCCCGCCTCGAGTGCGAGGGCAATCGGCTCGTGACCCATCATGCCGACGATGTGCGAGCATCCGGTGAGGGTGGCGGCGTCGAGCGCGGTGCGCGGCTCGAGCGGCTGGATGCGCCCGGCACGGAGCAGCGGCACGAGGTCCTCGGCGCGCTGCTCGCTGTAGATCTCGGCGATTGGGAGGTCGAGGGCGTCTTCGGCGCAGATCTCCCGGACGATGCCGGAGACCCAGTCCACACCGCTGTCGGTGCCGCTGGTGCCGCAGGACCCGACGATGAGCGGAATGCTGGCGCGGTGAGCGGCGGAGAGCAGGATGCGCAGGTCCCGGCGAACCGCGGCATCCGCCGTCTTCGCCTCCCCGGCGCCGAGGTAGTAGGGGCCTGAGTCGGTCGAGCCGCCGTCCACGGCGATCACGTCGGCGCCGAGTGCGAGGCCTCGCTCGACGGTGGCCGGGTCGAAGCCGGCGCCGAGCATGCCGGTCGGTACGAGTACGCTCACCGCGCGCCGCACGGACGAGGGGGCTGACGATGCGGACACCATGTCTCTCCTGGCTGGTCTAAGTCTCCTGGCTGGCCTGGCGGATTCGGTTCAGTCGACGAACACCGCGGCGCCGGGTGGTATGCGGAGGCGCGCCGGGCCGCTGGCGATTCGATGCGGCGCGTGCGCCTCGATGCGGTATTCGCCGATCCGCACCAGATAGCGGTAGTGGTCGCCGAGGAAGGCGGCTTCCAGGACGCTCGCCTCGACGCCGTCCGCATCGGGGCCAAGCAATTCGACGGCGTGCGGCCGAACCGCGGCGGTGGCCTCGGGGCCGGGATGGGCGCCGGCGACGACGATGCCCTCAGGGAACGCGGGGGTGCGCAACAGGCTTGTTCCATCGGGGCCGGACTCGACGCGCCCGGTGAGGAAGTTGCACCGGCCGAGGAACTGCGCCACGAATCGGGCTCGCGGCTCGTGGTAGACCTCTTCGGCAGTGCCGTCGCGCAGCACGCGGCCGTTGTTCATGACCAGGACGCGGTCGCTCATCGCCAGCGCCTCGTCCCGGTCGTGCGTGACGAACACGGTGGTGAGCCCGAGCGAGAGCTGCAGGTGCTTGAGCCAGTCCCTGGCACGTTCGCGAAGCTTCGCGTCGAGGTTGGAGAACGGCTCGTCGAGCAGCAGCACCTTCGGCGAGTAGGCGATCGCCCGGGCGAGCGCGACGCGTTGCTGCTGCCCACCGGAGAGCTGGTGCGGATAGCGCCCACCGTGTGCGCCGAGTTCCACCAGATCCAGCACCTCCGCGACGCGTTCGCGGGCAGCGCGTTTGTCGACCTTGCGCAGCGAGAGCGGGAACGCGACGTTCTGCGCGACCGTCATGTGCGGCCACAGCGCGTAGGACTGGAACACGATGCCGAGGTTGCGCCGCTCCGCAGGCAGATCGATTCCCGCGCGGCGGTCGACGAACACCTCGTCGCCGACCGCGATCACGCCCTCGTCCGGGGTCTGGAAGCCGGCGATCGACATCAAGGTGGTGGTCTTCCCGCAGCCGGAGGGGCCGAGGAGGGTGACGAACTCCTTGTCGTGCACGGTGAACCCGATCCCGTCGAGCACTGTCGTGGTGCCGAAGGACTTGCGCAAGTTCAAGACCCTGATCTCAGGCATCAGCCACCGTCACTCTCCGGAGGGCGCGCGCGCCGAGACCCAATACAACGGCGACGAGGACGACCTGCAGCACGGCGAGCGCGGCGACCGGGCCCTGCACGCCGGTGCTCCAGTACTGGAGCATGGTCACGCCGAGGATCTCGGTGCCCGGCTTCTGCAGGAACACCACCGGGTCGTAGTCGCCGAGCAGCGTGATGAACATCAACACGAACGCGGCCAGCAGCGCCGGCCGCAGCAACGGCAGCAGCACGCGACGGGCAATGTGCCACCAGCCGGCGCCGGCCGCGCGCGCGGCGCGGTCGAGCTCCTCGCCGATCCGTGTCAGGCTCGGCTGGATCACCACGTAGGCGAGTGTCAGATTCCTGACGCACAGGGCGATGGCCTCGCCCCACAGGTTGTTGCGCACCAGCGCGCCCGGCGTGAACATCAGGTAGGTCCAGAAGAAGCCGATACCGAGGATTACCCCGGGCACCGCGCGCGGATAGATCAGCGCTGGGGCGATCAGCCGGCGCAGCGGGAACCGCGAGCGGTGTGCGATCAGCGCGGCCACCGCGACCAGGGCGACGCTCACCGCCCCGCCGCCTGCCGCGATCAGGAGGCTGTGGGTGATCGAGCGGCGCAGGGCCGGATCGGTGGCCACGGCGTGCCAGTTGTCCGAGGTCACCAGGTGCCAGGGTGCCACCAGGGTGGTCAGCACCCGGACGAAGGACATCAGGACCAGCCCGAGCAGCGGGATCAGGCACGTCACCGTCAGGAACGCCCCGACACAGGCTGAAGCCGGCCGGCGCCAGCGGCCCAGGTCGAGCGGCCGCCGGGCGCCGCCGCCGCGCGGACCGACGGCGACGAATCGCTGTTCGGCGCCCGAGAGGCGGGCGCGGACGACGAGCAGCAGGGAGACGACTACGAGCAGCAGCACCGCGCCGGCGCTCACGAACGGCGGATCCGGGGTGCCGCCCTGGTTCCAGGACCGATAGAGGTAGCTGGCGTAGAAATCGATGTTCGACGGGCCGCCAAGGAACAGCGGGATGCCGAGGATCTCCAGGCACAGCGCGAAGATCAAGATGCCGCAGTTGAGGATCGCCGGCCGCAGCATCGGGATCGTGATCCGGCGGACCACCGCGAGCAGTCCGGCCCCCGCGCTGCGCGCCGCGTCCTCGAGCGAGGCATCGGTGCCCGACAGCGACGCACGCACCGTCAGATACGCGACGGGCAGGGTGACGACCGTGCCGAACGCCGTCATGCCCGGGATCGAGGCGAGGTTCCACACCGGCAGGTGCAGGTTCCGGCTCAGCAGTTGGGTGAGGTAACCGCCCTGGCCGTAGATGGCCGTCCAGCCCACGATCAGCCCGAGCGGGGGGATGACGACCGGCGCCATCAGCAGCAGGCCGTACGCGCGCCGGCCCGGCATGTTCGTGCGCGTACACAAGATCGCCAGCAGTGTGCCTCCGGCCACCGCGAGCACCGTGGTGCCGACGGCGAACAGCAGCGTGTTCCGCACGGCCGTCCAGTACGCCGGATCGGCGAACAGCGTCCGGTAGCCACCCAGGCTGAATACCCCACCGGGCAGGTAGACCGGCTTGCTACGAAACGAGGAATACACCAGCGGGATGAACGGACCGGCGACGAGCCCGACGACCAGCACGCTCACCAACGCCTGGCCGAGCGCGGCGGGCGCGCGCGGCCGCCGGGCCGCCGCGGGGATCTCGAGCGTGGTAACCATCGCTGTCACCGCTTGAACGCCTGGTTCCACGAGGCGGTGATCGAGGCCTGCTGGTCGAGCACCGGCTGGTCGATCGGCACCAGGTAGGTCGACGCCGTCGGAACCTGCGTGGCGAGGGAGGTAAGCGAGGCGGTGCACCCGGTTGCCGGCTGGAAGCCGTTCATCGTCGCCTCGAACCCGCCGGCGCACAGGGCCTGCTGCCCGGCATCGGAGTACAGGAAGTCGAGGAACAGTTGCGCCGACGCGGGGCTAGCCGCCTTCGCGGTGACCGCGATGCCGCGTGGCACCAGGGGAGTGGCGTCCTGCATGAACACGTAGCCGGCGATGCCCTTGTACTGCTGCAGGGCGCCTTGCGCCAGCCCGGAGGTCATGTAGCCGAGCGACGCAGAGCCCTGAAGGACCTGGGTGAGCTGGTCGAGGCCCTCGTTGTAGGTCTTGGTCACCGGGGCCAGCGCGTCGAAGTAGCTCCAGGTCTTCTGCGCGCCGAGCAGGTGGATGAGGCCGTAGACGCCCGCGTAGTCGAGCGTGTTGCTGATCGGATACGACACCATCCGGTACTTCGCCGGATCGGCCTTCGCGTCGGCGGCCAGTTGCGCCCAGGTGTGCGGGACCTCGGACGGGGTGAGCAGCTTGGCGTTGTAGCCCAGCAGCATCGGCTCGGCGGACATGACATACACCCCGTGCCCCTGGTTCACCCAGGACGGGAACGCGCTCAGCCCGGCCGGTGTCACTGCGGCCGGCACCCCGTTCTGCTCCGCCTGCACCCACGACGCGGGGGCGCTGGCCACGAGAAGATCCGCGGTGCGCGCGCCCTGCGCAGCCTCCGCCTCGTACTTTGAGAAGATCGTGTTGTCCTCCAGCGTCGTCACCTGGACGGATATGTCCGGGTACTGCTTGTTGAACGCCGCGATAACCGGCTTGAAGTACTGATTCGGCACATTGGCGTACATGACCAGGCCCTTTTCGGACTTCGCCTGCTGAGCCAGCGTCGCGAGCGACGCGGGCCCGGAAGCGGCGGACGACGCCGTCGCGGAGGGTGCGGCACCGGTCGAGCACGCCCCCAGGGCGCCGCAAAGGAAGAAGAAGGCGAGGCCGCCGACCAGCGCGGTTTTGCCGAACGTGCGCATCGATCCTCCAAACTGCTATAGCAACGTTGCTATAGCATCTGCTGCGGCACGGTATTGGCTGTAGCAAATCGTGTCAAGATCTGGCCGTCGAGGTATAACTGCATTTCAGTAGCCATCCGTGCCGCTATGCACCTTGCCATAGCGAGTGGTACCGTTCCCTTCTCCACATGACCCGAGGGAAGGGGACGTCCATGAGCACCGCGCCGGACCTGCCGCCGCTCCAGCGCGCCCAGTCGCTAGCGAACCAGGCCTACCAGGCCATTCGCGAAGGCATCGCGACCGGGACGTTCGCGGCCGGCGAGCGGGTGACCGAACGCGGGCTGGCTGGACGGCTCAACGTCAGCGCGACGCCGGTCCGGGAGGCGCTGCGCCGGCTCGAGCAGGACGGGTTGATCGAGCGGGTCTCCGCCCGCGAACTGCGCGTCGTCGAACACTCGCCGGAATCGCTGCACGAGCTGCTGCTCACCGGCGCCGCGTTGCGCGCGCTCGAAGCGCGCTTCGCCACGCCCAAGCTGGACGAGGCAGCCCTCGACCGGATGGCGGCGATCGTCGATGCGCTCGGCGCAGAACCCACCCGTACCGTGGCCGAATACCTGCGCCTCGCCCGCGAATTCGACCGCGAGATCGAGCGGGCCGCGGACAATCCGACCCTGCGCGGCCTGATCCAGTCCGTCACGTTCCTGGGCCCCGAGCGCCGCGCCCGGTCCGTCGAGAGCATGCGCTTCCATCCGGACGTGGCGGCGCGGCGCATCCAGGGACACCGCGAGATCCTGGCGGCGTTGCACAGTCGCGACCCTGACGCCGTCGAGCAGACCTTCCGCCGGCACGCCGTCGCCGGCGTCGACCTGCTGCTCACCGACTCCGACGACGAGACCGTCGAGGGCGCCGCGGTACGCGGCCAGGGGAAGGCGAGCGCGTGAGCCCGGCCACTTCCCCCGCCCCCGGCTCAGTGCTGGTCACCCAGCCCATCCATCGCAGCGCGCTGACGAAACTCATCGACGCGGGATACGCCGTGACCGAACTGGCCAGCCCGGTCCCGCTGAGCGCCGAGAAGATCACCGAGCGTCTCGGCTCCGCGCAGGCTCTGGTGTGCCACCTGACCGACCGCGTGGACGAGCACGTACTTTCCCACCCCGGCCTGCGCGTTGTCGCCACCGTCTCCGCGGGCATGGACCACATCGATCTGGATGCCGCCGCCCGCCACGGTGTGCGTGTCGTCAACACCCCGGACGTGCTGACCGAGGCGACCGCTGACCTCGCCTTCGCCCTGCTGCTCGCGGTCGCCCGGCGCATCACCGAATCGGACGCGCTCGTGCGGGGCGGCGGCTTCCACGGCTGGCGGCTTATGGACGAGCTTATGGGCGTCGACCTGCATGGCAGCACCCTGGGCGTGGTCGGATTCGGCCGTATCGGCCAGGCCGTCGCCCACCGCGCCCGCCGCTTCGGCATGTCCGTCCTCTACCACGCACGCCGCCCCCGGCCCGAGCTGCCCGAGCACCTCGGGGCCCGGCACGTGCCGCTACCCGAACTGCTTGCGTCCAGCGACTTCGTGTCCTTGCACGCGCCGCTGACCGAAGCCACCCACCACCTCATCGACGCCGAGGCGCTCGCGCTGATGCGGCCGAACGCCTATCTGATCAACACCTCCCGCGGAGCGCTCGTCGACGAGGCGGCCCTGGCGCAGGCACTGACCGCCGGGACCATCGCGGGCGCGGGCCTCGACGTGTTCGAGAACGAGCCGCGCGTGCACCCAGGGTTGCTGGCACGCACCGAGCGCGTCGTGCTGACCGCCCACGCCGGCAGCGCCACCGCCCGCACTCGCGAACGCATGTCCCACTTGGCCGTCGACGGTCTCCTGCGCGCGCTCGACGAGCCGTCGGCCCAGCCCACGCAGCTGTAGCTGTAAGCGGGGTGAAAGGCGCCGCTTCCTAGCTTGGCCGCATGAGCCTGACACTGATCGACCACCTGCTCCAGACCTTCGGCTACCTAGCTGTCTTCGTCTTCATCGCGGCCGAGAGCCTCGGCATCCCGATGCCTGGTGAGACGGCACTGATCGCCGCGGCGCTCTACGCCGGCAGCACGCACCGGTTGAACATCGCGCTGATCGTGACCGTGGCCGCCGGCGCCGCCGTGATCGGCGACAACGTCGGCTACTTGCTCGGCAGGCATGGCGGTTTGCGGCTGGCGAGGCGGCACGGCCACCGCGTCGGGTTGACCCCACGCCGGCTTAAGGTCGGCCGCTACCTGTTCGACCGGCACGGCGGGAAGATCGTCTTCTACGGCAGATTCATCACCGGACTGCGCACCTACGCGGCATTCCTCGCCGGTCTGGTCCAGATGCGCCGGTCGAGATTCCTCGTCGCGAACGCCGC
>NZ_DASRBQ010000086.1:0-24117 GCF_035653575.1 Actinocrinis sp. | reverse complement strand
TGGGCGTAGCCGTCGCTGGTATAGGTGGCGCCGGAGATGACGTCGATGTGGGCGCTTTGTGCGGACATCGCCTCCTGGTTTAGGAGGGGGAGCGCGTAGCTGTTGATCTGCTGATCGCGAAAGCTTTCCGTGGGGTACTGCAGGACGTTGATGCTGGTGATCTTCTTGCCGCTGAAGGTCACCTGGAGCTGGACCGGGCCGTAGCGGGTGTCCGCTGCGTCGCCGGTGACGACCTTGGTTCCGGTCGAGGTCGACGGCGTGCTTGGGGAGCTCTTCGGGGCGCTTGACGAGGATTGGCCGTTTCCTGCCGCCGGTGCGGTCGTCGCCGGGGCCGCCGCGCTTGTGCTGGGGCTTGAGTTCGAGCCGGAGCCGATGCTGAAGCTTGACGTTCCGAGGGCGGAGCCGCTGCTGTGCGGTTTGAGGCCGAGGAGCAGGACGATGCCTGAGACCGTGGCTGTGCCGGCGACGATGGCGCGACGCATGACTGACGTGCTCCTTACCGCTTACTCAGAATGTGAACGACTCGTGGTGGATGTGTGAGCGCTTGACCCCGCACTCACGCAGCGCCTGGACCGCCGCGGTGGCCATGGATTCCGGGCCGCAGATGAACACGTCGTGGCGGTTCAGGTGCGGGACCAGCTTGGACAGCGTGCGCGCGGTGAGCGGGTCACCGACCTCGGACCTCGGCCCGACGAGGAAGCGCAGGCGCGCGCCGCGCGCTGCCGCTATCGACTCGAGTTCGTGCCGGAAGATCACGTCCTCCGGCCAGCTGGCGCGGTAGAGCAGGGTCAGGTCGCCGCGCTTGGCCGGGAGCGTCTCGAACAGCGCGCGGATCGGGGTGATCCCGACGCCGCCGGCGAGGAGCAGGACCTTGCGGGCTCGTACCCGTCCCGCGGTGAACGCACCGTACGGGCCCTCGGCGCGGACCTTGGTTCCCGGCTGCAACCGGGCGACGGCCGCGCTGTGCTCGCCCAGGTCCTTGATCGTGAAGCGCAGGAATCGTGGGTGCGGTGCGGCCGAGAGCGAGTACGGATTCGCCGTCCAGCGCAGTCCCTTGGCCTGGAACTGGAGCCGGAAGAACTGGCCCGCTTCGGCCCGAAGCTCGTCGAGGTGCTCCCCGGTGAGGATGACCGAGACTACTCCCGGTCCTTCCGGTCTGACCTCGGCCACGCGGAGCTGGTGCCGGCGGTCGTTGCGCCAGGGCACGAAGAGGCGGAACCAACCGAGGAGCACGAAGGCGATGACGTAGTACGCGCTCCACAGCACCCGTGCCGGACCGGTGTCCAAGTCGGCGCCGTTGACGATCTGGTGGCTAAAGCCCAGCGCGATGGCGAGGTACGTCGTCAGGTGCAGGTAGTACCACGCTTCGTAGCTAAGGCGGCGGCGGGCTGCCCGAGCGGAGACGAATGCCGTACCGAACATCAGTAGCGCCGCCAACGTACCCTTGATCATCTCTGGGTAGTCGAAGACGACGTACACGGCCTCGTTCACGACCGACTTACGCGCCGTGTAGGCGTAGCCCCAGATGATCGTCAGGATGTGCGCGGCAACGAGGCAGACCATGTATCGACCGGCCAGCGCGTGCCAGCGGGCCAGCCGGTCGGAGCCGACCTTGTGCTCGAGCACCGGTATTCGGGCCATCAGCAGGAGCAGCAGCGGCGTGAGGTAGCCCGCGAGGAGCCCGGTGATCCGGCCCGCCCCAGTCAGCCAGCCGGCGGCGCCGACGACGTTGAACGTGTCCTTCCACCACAGCGCGAGCACGGCCAGTGCGCCGATGCCGACGAGCGTCAGCACGGCGACCGGGATCGTGTCTGCCGGGAGTCGCAGGCCAGGCGAGCCGGCTACGCGGCCGCGGTCGGCGGCGCGCCGCGGGGCGCGGGCACGATCGGCGACGGCTGGCATGCGGGGACCTTCCTTCTCGGCGCTGGGGACGGGCGCGTCGTGGGTCGACCGCCCACGGCCCATCGTCACATCGCCACTTCTCAGTTCCCTCTGAGTCTGGGGCGCGAGTTCGTTGCGGTGACGGCGAAACCAGCAGGTCAAGAACTACGCTCGAGGCACAGCAAGCGCCACGCGCAGTGCGGACTTTTCAGTGTTTTCTCACCTTCGGCCCGGACAATGGGCCGGTGACAGGCACTGATGCACCGGGCGCGGCCGCCGCGGAGAGCGCCGCCGGCAGCGGCTGGCGCGTCCTCGTCGTCGACGACGAGCCGGACCTGGTCGAGGTGATCTGCGGGGCGATCGCCTATGAGGGCTGGCAGGCCAAGGGCGCGGAAAACGGCCTGGACGCCGTGCGCGTCGCGGAGAGTTGGCAGCCGCACGCGGTCGTGCTCGACATGATGCTGCCCGACCTCGACGGCACCGAAGTGCTGCGCCGGATCCACCAGGATCGACCGGAGACGCGGGTGCTGTTCTTGACCGCGCGGGACGCGGTGGAGGACCGGATCGCCGGGATCGCGGCCGGCGGGGACGACTACGTGACGAAGCCGTTCAGCCTGGAAGAAGTCGTCATCAGGCTGCGCGGCATGCTGCGGCGCGCCTTCCCCTCCACTCCGCCGGCGGAAGCGCGGCCGGACTGCCTGGTGGTCGGCGACTTGGTGATGGACGAGCGGGCGATGGAGGTGACCCGCGGCGGGACACCGGTCGACCTAAGCCCCACCGAGTTCGCGTTGCTTCGCTACCTGATGCGCCACCCTCGCCAGGTGTTGAGTAAGGCGCAGATCCTTGAGGAGGTGTGGAGCTATGACTTTGGCGGCCAAGCGCACGTCGTCGAGCTCTACATCAGCTACCTACGCAAGAAGCTCGATGCGGGCCGTACACCGATGATCCACACGGTACGCGGCGCGGGCTATGTGCTGAAAGCAGCGACGTGAGCACAGAGAACGAGGCGACGGGAGAGCGTACGGCGCCGGCTCGTCATCTATCTGGCGCGGGTGGAAGGTTGTTGCGCCTGCTCAGGCGAGGTGTGCCTCGTACGCTGCGCGGTCGGCTGACCCTTGGGCTGGTCGCGATCCTCGCCCTCCTGTGCGCTGGTATCGGACTCGCCACGACGACCGTTCTCAACCATTACCTCGTCAGCGACGTCGATCAGCAGCTCGCCGAAGCCGGAGGGCGTTACGCAGCAAGCCTTGAGCACGCCGGGTCCGGCGGCAGCGATGCGAACAGAGGCGATACACGGGCACAGACGCCGGGAACGCTCGGAGTGCGCCTCGTAGGGAGCACGATCACTGAGGCTGCGGTCGTCGACGGTGACAGCGACGACACCACGGGCAGCATCGAAGACAGAGTCAAGCTGTCCGCGCAGGACGAGAAGGCGTTGGTTGCGTTACCGACTGACGGATCCGCGCACACGCTGGACCTGTCGTCCGTCGGCGAATACCGGATCCGGGCACAGGTCGGGCTGGACGGCGACGTCCTGATCACCGGCCTGCCACTCGCTCGGGTCGAGCAGACCGTGCAGCAACTGGCCGGCGCCGAGATGGCGATGTTCGCCGCGGCGCTCGCGCTGGCGGCGATCGTCGCCGCGGTGTGGGTGCGACTGACGCTGCGACCGCTGGACCGCGTCGCCAGGACCGCCGAGCGGGTCAGTGGCCTGTCGCTGGCCAGCGGGGAGGTGGAGCTGTCCGTGCGCGTCCCCGACGAAGATCCGGCCACCGAGGTCGGGCGCGTCGGCGCCTCGCTCAACCGGATGCTCGGACACATCGGGGACGCGCTGGCCAAGAGGCACGCGGTCGAGGCCAGGCTGCGGGAGTTCGCCGCCGACGCCAGCCACGAGCTGCGCACGCCGGTGGCGGCGATCCGCGGCCATGCCGAACTCGCGCAGCGGCACCCTGGCGACATTCCCGAACCGGTGCGCCGATCGCTCGACCGCATCGAAGCCGAGGCGCAGCGCATGGGGGTGCTGGTCGACGACCTGCTGCTGCTCGCCCGCCTCGACGCCGGGCGGCCACTGGCCCGCGAGCAGGTCGATCTGACCCGGCTGGCGCTGGACGCGGTCGAGGATGCACGAGCCGCGGCGCCCGGTCATCGCTGGCGCTTGGAGTTGTCCGCCGAGCCGACGGCGGTGGTCGGTGACTCGCACCGTCTGGCGCAGGCGATCGCGAACCTTCTCGCGAACGCACGTACGCACACGCCCGAGGGCACCGAAGTGACGCTGCGGCTGGATGGCGGTGAGGCTACGGAGTCTTCGGAAAATGAACCGGACGGGATCGAGGCTCCGGTCGTGGACAAGGCTGCGGCCGAAGGGGCTACGGCATCTGCAGCATCTACGACGCCTACGGTGTCCTCAGAGCCCGAAGAGGTACGTCTCAGCATCACCGATACCGGTCCCGGGCTCAGCCCGGAGGTTGCGGCCCGCGCCTTCGACCGATTCGTACGCGGAGACCGCGCGCGCTCCCGCGCCTCCGGAAGCACCGGCCTCGGCTTGGCGATCACCCGCGCGATCGCCGAGGCGCATGGCGGCCGGGTCGAGTTGGAGACCCGTCCCGGCCACACCGTCTTCACGATCGTCCTGCCCGCCGTCCCGCCCGTGAGCGAGCGGCCCGAGAACGGACACCCGCAACAGAGTTGATCGTCTCGCTACCGTGGTGGCGTGAACGATCTCGACACGAGGCTGTTGCGTTCGTTCCTGGTAGTGGCACAAGAGGGGACGATCACGCGGGCGGCGGCGCGGCTGCATATCGCGCAACAGGCATTGTCCGCTCAGGTACAGCAGTTGGAGCGGGCGTTCGGGGCGACGCTGCTGGTACGCACCTCGCGCGGAGTGCGGCTGACGCGCGCCGGCGACGAACTGCGCGCCGGAGCCGAACCGCTGCTGGCCGACCTCGACGCGCTCGGGACGCGGGTTCGGGCGAGCGCCCAAGGGCGTGCGGGAAGGCTGAGGCTGGTCTGCAAGCCACACGCGACCGCTGAATTCGCGCTCGATGTCGTGCGTGCGATGGAGGCGTCCGCCCCGGACATCGAACTGGACCTGATAAGCGTCTCGACGCTGCCTGAGGAACTGGCCGCGCTGGCCGACGGGACGGCTGACGCGTCGTTCCTATGGGTACCGACGGGCGACGCACGGCTGCGCTACGCGAAGGTACGCCGCGACCGTCGCCTCGTCGCGCTGCCGTCGGACCATCCGCTTGCCGCGCGGCCCACTATCTCGCTCGCCGAACTAGCCGACGAGCCGGTGATCGTGCCGCAGGTGGTCGTATCCGAAGAAGTGGTACGCCACTGGCTGGCCGAGCCGCGTCCCGACGGCAAGCCGGCGGTGCGCGGGCCGGCCGCGCACCGCATCGAGGATCGCTTGATGCTGGTGGCGCGCGGCCGCGGGGTCTGGCTGGCGCCCGAGCCCCTGGCCCGCTATTTCCCGCTACCCGGGGTCAGCTGGGTGCCCGTATCCGACGCGGCACCGTCTTACCTCGCGGTCGTGTGGATGCCAGGCGCCGCCGAACACCTGATCTCCCAACTTGTCGCGCACGTACGCGCGTTAACCGGTTGGGACGAGGAGGATGGCGGAGCCTGACGACGACGGCATGCGCAGGATCACGGCGCGGGGATCTAGACCGGGACCGGGATCCGGACCGGAAGCGGAACGGATCAGAACATCGCGCCGTTGGCGCGCACCGTCTGCCCGCTGACCCACCCCGCGTCCGCGCTGACGAGGAATCCAACGACCGGTGCGACGTCCTGCGAGGTACCGAGACGACCTCGCGGGCTGTGATGCGTGGCGGCGGCGATCGCGTCGGGCGTCTCGGCCGCCTGATAGAAGGAGTCGTCGATCGGACCGGGCGCGACCGCGTTGACCGTGATCCCGCGGGCGCCGAGTTCCTTCGACGCGGCCAGCACCATCCGCTCGACGGCCGCCTTCGAACCGGAGTACACCCCGTACGGTCCGGTCATCACCGCGGTCAGCGTCGTGGAGAGCACCACATAGCGGCCCTGATCAGCCAGGTGTTGAGCGGCGGCGCGCAGTGAGTAGAAGGCGCTGCGCGTATTGAGGTTGATCAGATGCTCGAAGTCGTCGTCGGTGAAGTCCGCGATCGGCTTCTTGATGACCGCACCGGGTACGTGCACCACGAGGTCGATCTTC
This sequence comes from Actinocrinis sp., assembly GCF_035653575.1. Classification (GTDB taxonomy): domain Bacteria; phylum Actinomycetota; class Actinomycetes; order Streptomycetales; family Catenulisporaceae; genus Actinocrinis. Next base: position 18,041 of record NZ_DASRBQ010000086.1, on the reverse strand, counting down.
CCGTGCCGCTCGACGACACCGGCGAACAGCGCGTCGACGTCAGCGGACACCGTCGCGTCAGACCGCACCGCCTCGGCCTCGACCCCGTGCTTCTCAAGCGCGGCCAGCGTCTGCTCGGCCGCGCCATCGGAGCTCCGGTAGCTGATGATCGTGGTCGCGCCGCGTGCCGCGATGTGCTCGGCGATCGCTGAACCCATGTTCCGTGCGCCGCCGATCACCAAGGCGACTTTTCCCGTGAGATCGCGCGTTATGGAGGCGTCCGCATCCGGACTCATAGTTGAAGCTCCCCGTCAGTGAACGAATGGCCGCACATCAGCGGCTCGCGGCAATCATGACCCTGTTATGTACGGCTCCGGAAACAACGGATTCCGGTGGCGGCCACAGGTGCGGTTTGTGGCTTGCCGTCCGTCGGCTCGCTCGGACGGCCTGAGGTGTGGTGGTCCGCTCATGCGATGATCTGACTCATGGCGAAAGCGGTGCTCTTCGACTTCTCCGGGACCCTGTTTCACTGCGAGTCGGCCGAATCGTGGCTGCGCGCGGCGCTGGATCGGGCCGGGATCACCGCCTCGGATGCCGAGGTGGAGGTGTGGGCGGAGCGGTTGCACGCGAGCGGCGGCCAAGCGGGCGCGTACTCCGAGTTCGCGGTGCCTGCACACCTGACCGACTTATGGGCGCGACGCGACCTGACCGCCGAGGACCACCGGGCCGCTTACACCGCGCTGGTGGAGACGGCCGAGCTGCCGTGGCCCGGCCTCGCGGACATCTTGTATGACCGCCACTACGCACCCGAGGCCTGGGACGCGTACCCGGACACCGTCGCGGTGCTCGAGCTGCTGCACTCACGCGGCATGCCGGTCGCCGTGGTCTCCAACATCGGCTGGGATCTTCGCACCGTGTTCAAGCATTTCGGTGTGGACCACCTGATCGCCGACTACGTGCTCTCCTACGAGGTCGGGGTCAAGAAGCCGGACGTGGGCATCTTCGAACTCGCCTGCGAGGCGGTCGGATGCGCGCCGGCCGACGTTCTGATGGTCGGTGACAACGCTGCTGCCGACGGTGGCGCGACGGCGATCGGGTGCTCCTTTGAGCTGGTGGAGCATGCTCCAGTCGCCGCACGGCCGCGTGCGCTGCTGGACGCGGTACGGGCCTAGCGCACTGCCGGTTCAGGCTCGCGACGACCGCGGCCTGACAGGTCGTCTGACGGAACCTGACGGTTAATCACACGTTTTAGGCGTTTAAGTACGCATCTGGGTGATTTAACGCGTGTCGGACGAAATGACCATGTGGCATCCGGGCACGATCGACTACGCAGGGTCGTCGGCCGTGGGAGGTGCCAGTGGCTTGTCGTCGAGTTCGCCGATCGCGGCGAGTGCTGTGCGCGCTCGCCTGTGCGGCGTTGCTTGGGTTGACGGTCAGCGGCGCGTACGCCGATCCGGTCTACCCGAGTCAGAACCAGGTCGATCAGGCAAAACAGGCTGTTCAACGCGCACAGTCCGCAGTCGCGCCGATTCAGGCGCAGTTCGACGCGGCACAGCGTCAGCTGACCCTGCTCGTGCGGCAGTCCCAGATCGCCGCCGAGCAGTACGACGCTGCGACGGTGCGACTGCAGCGTGCCCAACTCGCCGCGCAGATCGCCTCGGACCACGTCCAGATCGCGCAGCGACACTACGCTGACGTGCGGTCAGACCTGGGCCGACTCGCGGCGGCCGCGTACCGGGACGGGGGAGGGCTCGGATCGGTCAGCCTCGTCCTGAGCGCGGACGGACCGGAGCAGTTCGTGACGGGCGCTCACATGCTCGCGCACAAGAGCGCCGATCTGAAGGCGACCCTTCAAGCGGCCGACCAGGCCCGCCAGGACGCCCAGGACGCGAAGGCCACCGCGGACGCGGCGGTGCGCAGCCAGGCCGCGGCTCAAGTCCAGGTCGCGAAGGCGGCCGAGGTCGCCAGAGCCGCCGTCGCGGCGGAACAGAGCCAAGTCGCCTCAGTCAGCGCCCGCCGTGACGCGTTGCTTTCGCAGCTCGCCGCAGCCCAGCGCGTCTCGGTGCAGCTGGAGCAGCAGCGCCAGCAGGGCTTGGCGGAGGAAGCCGCCCGCCGCGCCGCCCAGGCCGCCGCGAATCACTACTCCGTACCCGCCTACGACGGGTCACTCGCCAGCCGCGCGCTCGCGTACGCATACGCACAGCTCGGCAAGCCATATGTATGGGGCGCCGTCGGACCGTACTCGTTCGACTGCTCCGGCCTGGCGATGCGCGCGTGGGAGGCGGCCGGCGTCTACCTGCCGCACTTCGCCGCCTTCCAGTACCAGGCCAGCCATCCGATCGGCTACGGCGACCTGCGCCCCGGCGACCTGCTGTTCTGGGCCACGGACGGCAGCGACTCGGACACCATCTACCACGAGGCCATCTACATCGGGAACCAGCAGATGATCCAGGCCCCGCGCTCGGGAGAGAACGTGGAGATCTCGCCGATGTGGATGTGGGGGTCGATCCAGTTCTTCGCCAGGCCGGACTGATTCTTCGCCAGGCCGGACCGACCGATCAGCCGGATCCGCCTCAGTGCTGCCGGCTGTCCGGGCTCTCCGCGAAGCGCAGCCGTGAGCGGCGGATCTCCTCCTCCGCCTCGGTGCGCCCGACCCAGGTCGCGCCCTCGACCGACTTGCCGGGCTCCAGGTCCTTGTACACCTCGAAGAAGTGCTGGATCTCCAGCCGGTCGAACTCGGGCACGTGGTGGATGTCGCGGATGTGCTCGACCCGCGGGTCGTTGGCGGGGACGCACAGGACCTTGTCGTCGCCGCCCTTCTCGTCGGTCATCCGGAACATGCCGATCGCGCGGCACAGGATCAGACAGCCGGGGAAGGTCGGCTCCTCAAGCAGGACCAGGGCGTCCAGCGGGTCGCCGTCCTCGCCGAGCGTGTCCTCGATGTAGCCGTAGTCCGCGGGGTAACGCGTCGAGGTGAACAGCATCCGGTCCAGCCTTATGCGGCCGGTCTTGTGGTCTACCTCGTACTTGTTCCGCTGGCCCTTCGGGATCTCGATCAGGACGTCGAACTCCATCATTCCTCCATGTGGGGGTGCCCGTCGGGCCGTGATCACTCATTCGGCGGCACATGGCTCTGCCGGAGGAGTGACCGGGTGTGCCCGCGGTTGAGGCGGACGGCTGTCGGTGGGGTATGCCTCGCGATGACCAGGCTTACCGCACTAGTGTCCCGCACCGCGAAGGGTGCGCGAGACAGACCGCACTGGCGAGTGATCAACGCAACACTCCGGTTACGTGTGCCGGACCCATCCCCACGTTGCTCTGACGCGGGCGACCAGGCGACCGGCTAGAGGGCGGCCGCGGCGGTGTTCAATCCGAGCGCAATAAGTTCAATCAGGGGCAATCGGCACGAGGGCTTAGATTGGCCATCGCGCAACGCTTTTAGAAGCATCGCACCGGGATACGTTGAAGGTGTGGCGAGTGACGAACTGATCGACTGGTCGGTGGCCGAGGCGACGGCGCGACGCCTGGTACGTCCAGGGCCCGCGGTCAGTCCGCGTCAGGCCGAGGCGGCGGTGGCCGAGTTGCGGCGTAGCGCGCAGGCCGCCCAAGGGCACGTGAAGAACTTCACCAAGCTCGACGCGCCGGACGACGGCTCGCCGGTGCTGGTCGTGGGGCGCGACGGCTGGGTCAACGCGAACCTCGAAGCCGTGCAGGAACTCTCGGCCCCACTGGCCGAGAAGGTCCGGCAATGGCGCGAAGGCGTGATCCCGAGCGGGCTGCGATCCGCCGCGGGCGTCGCCGGGGCGAAGCTGACGGGTGTCGAACTGGGGTCCCTGCTGGCCTACCTCTCCCATCGGGTGCTCGGCCAGTACGACCCCTTCGGCGCCCCCGACACTGCCGGCCGGCTGCTGCTCGTCGCGCCGAACATCGTGCAAATAGAACGGGAACTCGGCGTCGACCCGACCGACTTCCGGCTCTGGGTCTGCCTGCACGAGGAGACCCACCGGGTCCAGTTCGGCGCCGTCCCCTGGCTGCGCGACCACATCCTCGGCGAGATCGGCACGCTGATCGCCGAGCTAGAGGTCGAACCGGCGGTGTTCATCGAGCGCATGAAGGCCGTCATACGCACGGTGATGGGTACAGGCACTGATGCGTCTACACGACACGCCGATGTACCGGCCGATCGAGTGGGTGACGCCGTCGAGCCCGTCACCCCTATCAACGAGCTCTCGTTGTTGGATATGGTGCGGACCCCTGCACAGCGGGCCGTCATCGACCGGCTCACCGCGGTCATGACGCTGCTGGAGGGGCACGCCACCTACGTGATGGACGGGGTCGGCCCGCTGGTCGTGCCGTCGGTCGCGGAGATCAGCCGGGAGTTCGGCCGCCGCAGGTCGAAGAACCGGCTGCGGCCGGAGGCGCTGCTGCGCAAGCTGCTCGGACTCGACGCGAAGATGAGGCAGTACCGCGACGGCGAGCGCTTCGTGCGCAACGTGGTGGACGAAGCCGGGATCGACGGCTTCAACCGCGTGTGGACCTCGCCGAACACGCTCCCGACCCAGGCGGAGATCAGCGACCCGGCCGCGTGGATCCGGCGGGTTCCGCTGCGCCGCGGTTGAGGCCGCGCCCGGGCGGGCCGCCACGGCGACTTGGTTGAGGAGTGGTCAGCTATGGGACCGGTGCCCGCGGTAGCGGCGATACGCCTGGCGGTACGCCACACGCTGAATGACCATCAGCCCGGCGACCTGGTCTTGGTCGCCTGCTCCGGCGGAGCGGACTCGCTCGCGCTGGCCTGCGCGGCGGCGTTCGTCGCGCCGAGGCTCGGGCTGCGTTGCGGAGCGGTGACTGTTGACCACGGGCTGCAGGAGGGGTCCGGGCGGCGGGCGGATGAGGTCGTGAGGCTGCTGCGCCAGCGCGGACTCGACCCCGTCGAATCCGTCGCCGTGGTGGTCGGTCGTGAAGGGGGACCGGAGGCGGCGGCTCGTACCGCACGCTACGAGGCGTTAGATCACTTCGCCGAGCGGCTTAAAGCCCGCTCAGTGCTCCTCGGCCACACCCGAGATGACCAGGCCGAGACCGTCCTGCTGGGATTGGCTCGAGGCTCGGGCGCTAGATCACTCGCGGGCATGCCGGCCCGTTTCGGACCGGGGGACCGGTACCGTCGTCCGCTACTGGATACGGCTCGTTCGGTAACCGAAGACGCATGCCTCGCGGAAGGCGTCGTACCGTGGCGCGATCCGCATAACGCAGACTTCTCGTACACGCGATCGCGTATCCGCCATCGACTTCTCCCCGCCATCCACGACGCGCTCGGCCCCGGCATGCCTGAAGCACTGGCACGCACCGCGCGGATGCTGCGCGAAGACACCGAGGCGCTGGACCACTGGGCTGCGCGGGCGCTGGAAGAGTGCCGTCACGCACAAGGCGGACTCGATACGGCACGGCTCGGAGCGCTCCCCACAGCGGTGCGCCGTCGCGTTATACGACTTGCCGCGCTCGGCTCCGGCGCCCCGGCCGGAACCCTGGCGGCCGTGCACATCGAGGCGGTAGACGCCTTGATCACGAACTGGCGGGGCCAAGGTCCACTGCACCTGCCCGGGCCGGTGGTCGTTCACCGGGCGGATGGCAGACTGGCCTTCGGCGAGCGGACCCTGGACGGCTCGGAGCAGGCGGCGGCGCGTGAGGGGAAGCAGCAGTGCGCGGCGACGCCGGCCTGATCCCGGACGGGTCCGACGGCGTGCCGGGGCGTGACCCGGGCGCCGCGCCGCCGAACCGGCCGCGCAGATTAAACGAGGAGACTGTCCCGGTGGACGAAAAGGACATGGGCCCTGACCTGGAGCGGGTGCTGCTTAGCCAGGCGGAGCTCGCGGAGGGGATCGCCCGGCTCGCCACCGAGATCGACGCGGACTACGGCGGCCGTGAACTGCTGCTCGTCGGGGTGCTCAAGGGGGCCGTGATGGTGATGGCCGACCTGTCCCGCGCGCTGCGCACGCCCGCGACGATGGACTGGATGGCGATCTCGTCCTACGGCGCCGGCACCAAGTCCTCCGGCGTGGTCCGGATCCTCAAGGACCTCGACACCGACATCGAGGGCCGGCACGTGCTTGTGGTCGAGGACATCATCGACTCCGGCCTGACCCTCTCCTGGATGCTGTCGACCCTGCGCCTGCGCAACCCCGCGTCGCTGGAGGTCTGCGCGCTGCTGCGCAAGCCGGACGCGGCCAAGGTGCAGATCGACGTGAAGTACGTCGGCTTCGACATCCCCAACGAGTTCGTGGTGGGCTACGGCCTCGACTTCGCCGAGCGCTTCCGCAATCTGCCGTTCATCGGCACGCTCGCGCCGCACGTTTACTCGTGATCGCGGGTGGGTTGAGCGAGTGTGCCGATGAACCATGGGCGCTGGATCGGCACGCTCGCCCCGCACGTCTACTCGTGAACCGCGTCCGCCGCTCTCTCGTGACCTGCAATTGCGCACGTCTCGTGGTTGTTCGTCCACTCCTGGCGCAACTCGGGAACGCACGCACCGCGTAGGATCGTTGGCACAGTGTTGGACGCCTCAGTGTTGGACGCCCGCGAGTACGGCCTGCTCCTTTCGGGGCGGTTGGCTCAGGGGGAGGAGAGGCAACCGATCGCTGCCGGGTAGTAGTACTGCTCAGTAGCGTGAGAGCAGCAGTAGCAAGCACCAGTTCAGCAGTACCCACCAGGGACGAGCCGGCGAGAAGGGACGGGGCTGGAAGCCCCGGACGATGGACGTGAAGCGTATTTTCCGTGGCCCAGCGATCTGGGTCGTGCTGGCCGTGCTCGCAGTGCTGGCCGTGATGAACATCGTGTCCTCCGGGGGCGGCGCCACCTCGGTCGACACGTCGAAGATCATTTATGAGATCACCCACAATCAGGTCAAGTCGGCCCAGGTGACCACCGGGTCGAGCCAGAGCGTGCAGGTGACCCTGAATGACGGCACCAAGCAGATCGCCACGTACCTGAATGATCAGCAGGGTGCGGACATCACAAAGGCGCTCGACGATCAGGTCGCCGCAGGGCACCTTTCGGACGGCTATAACGTCGTGCAGTCCAAGCAACCGTGGATCATCTCCGTGCTCGTCACGCTGCTGCCGTTCGTGCTGCTCGTGATCGTCTTCCTGTTCCTGATGAACCAGATGCAGGGCGGCGGCTCGCGGGTGATGAACTTCGGCAAGTCCAGAGCGAAGATGATCACCAAGGACACGCCGAAGACCACCTTCGCGGACGTCGCGGGCGTGGACGAGGCGATCGAGGAGCTGCAGGAGATCAAGGAGTTCCTCGAGTCCCCGGCCAAATTCCAGGCGATCGGCGCAAAGATCCCCAAGGGCGTGCTGCTCTACGGTCAGCCCGGTACGGGAAAGACCCTGCTCGCGCGGGCCGTGGCCGGCGAGGCCGGAGTGCCGTTCTTCTCGATCTCCGGTTCCGACTTCGTCGAGATGTTCGTCGGTGTCGGTGCCTCCCGCGTGCGTGACCTGTTCGAGCAGGCCAAGGCGAACGCCCCGGCGATCGTGTTCGTGGACGAGATCGACGCGGTCGGCCGGCACCGTGGCGCGGGCCTCGGCGGCGGACACGACGAGCGCGAGCAGACCCTGAACCAGCTGCTGGTCGAGATGGACGGCTTCGACGTCAAGGGCGGGGTCATCCTGATCGCGGCCACCAACCGCCCCGACATCCTGGACCCGGCGCTACTGCGGCCCGGCCGCTTCGACCGGCAGATCGCCGTGGACGCGCCGGACCTGAACGGCCGTCAGCAGATCCTCCAGGTGCACGCCAAGGGCAAGCCGCTCACGCCCGACGTCGACCTGATGGCCGTCGCCCGGCGCACCCCCGGCTTCACCGGCGCCGACCTGGCGAACGTGCTCAACGAGGCGGCGCTGCTGACCGCCCGGTCGGACAAGAAGCTGATCGACAACTCGGCGCTGGACGAGGCGATCGACCGCGTCGTGGCCGGTCCGCAGAAGCGCACCCGGCTGATGAGTGACCACGAAAAGAAGATCACCGCCTATCACGAGGGCGGGCACGCGCTGGTCGCGCACGCGCTGCCGAACACCGACCCGGTGCACAAGGTCACCATCCTGCCGCGCGGCCGCGCCCTCGGTTACACGATGGTGCTGCCGGACGAGGACAAGTACTCGACCACCCGCAACGAGCTGCTTGACCAGCTGGCCTACGCGCTCGGCGGCCGGGCGGCCGAGGAGCTGGTGTTCCACGACCCGACCACCGGCGCCGGCAACGACATCGAGAAGGCCACCAAGCTGGCCCGCGCGATGGTCACCCAGTACGGCATGACCGAGCGCCTCGGCACGATCAAGCTGGGCCAGGACAGCGGCGAGGTCTTCCTCGGCCGCGACATGGGTCACCAGCGTGACTACTCCGAGGAGGTCGCGGCGATCGTCGACGAGGAGGTCAAGAAGCTCATCGAGACCGCCCACGACGAGGCCTGGGAGGTCCTGGTGGAGAACCGGGACATCCTCGACCGGCTGGTGCTCGAGCTGCTGGAGAAGGAGACCCTGGACAAGGCGCAGATCGCGGACATCTTCCGGGATGTGCGGATGCGCCCGGCGCGCCCGGCCTGGACCGGCTCGACTCGCCGGGTGCCCTCCGACCGGCCGCCGGTCAAGACGCCGAAGGAGTTGGAGCTCGCCAACGGCAGCTACAACGTCAACGGCGGCTCCGGCAGCGACCTGCCCGGGCAGAGCGGGCTGGCGGGCAGTTAACCTCCTGGTATGAGCCAGACCGATCCGTCGATACCGCAGTCGTCAACAGCGCAGTCTGAGTCAGCAGTGGAGTCCACCGCCGTGCGTTCGGCGGTGGACCCGCTGTCTTTACCCGGTGAACCGGGCGTCGCGACCCCGGACGCCGGTCGGGCGGTGGCGCCGTTCGACGAGAAGCGCGCCGAGGCCGCGATCCGCGAGCTGCTGATCGCGGTCGGGGAGGACCCGGACCGCGACGGGCTGCGGGACACGCCCGGGCGGGTGGCGCGCGCGTACCGGGAGATGTTCGCCGGGCTGCGCCAGGCCCCGGAGGATGTTCTCGCCACCACCTTCGACCTCGGTCACGACGAGATGGTCCTGGTCAGAGATATCGAGCTGTACAGCTGCTGCGAGCATCACCTCGTTCCATTCCACGGAGTGGCCCATGTCGGCTACATTCCTTCGGTGGACGGGCGTATCACCGGTCTGTCGAAGCTGGCCAGACTGGTGGACGTGTACGCCAAGCGCCCGCAGGTCCAGGAGCGGCTGACCACGCAGGTCGCCGACGCCCTGGTGCGGATCTTGCAGCCCCGCGGGGTCATCGTGGTAGTGGAGTGCGAGCACCTGTGCATGTCGATGCGAGGGATACGGAAGCCCGGCGCGAAGACGGTCACGTCAGCAGTGCGGGGGATGCTGCGTTCCTCCGCGACCCGTGCGGAGGCGATGAGTCTCATCCTGGGTCGCTGAGGAACGAGGCGGGCCCAGGATCATCAGCACAGTCTGGGCCGCTGAGGAACTCTGCGTCGTCTAATGGCGTGCGCTCGGGATCATCGACGCGGTCTGGTTCGCTGAAGAACAAATCTGACGCCGTCTCAGAAGAGCCGCAGCCTGGAAGTGAGGGCCCGGCGGTGGACGCCGATAACCGACCCGCCGTGCCCGCCAAGGCCACGCCGCCGACTCCCGCTCCCGCCCCCGAAAAGCCGGCCGAGCCGCCGACGCCTCCGATCCCGGCTCGCAACCCCAAGCCCTGGGTTCCACGCGTCGCGGGCCTGCTTTGCTACCTGCTCGGCCTGTTCGACATCCTCTCCGCGATCTTCCCGCGGGTGCGGCACCTCCAGCCCGTGCACAAGTTCGGCCACCTGGTCCCCGGTCTGCAGGTCAACCCGTACGCCGTCGCCGCCAGCCTGATCGTCGGCGTGCTGCTGGTCTCCCTCGCGCACGCGCTGCGGCGGCGCAAGCACCGCGCCTGGATGGGCGTCGTCGCGCTGCTGACCACGTCGATCGCCGTGCACCTGTTCCGGCGCGAGCCCTTCGGCGGGATCGTGCTGTACTTCCTCGTCCTGGTCCTGCTGATCGTGTACCGCAACGAGTTCTACGCGCTCAGCGACCCGAAGTCCCGGTGGCGGGCCATCTGGACGTTCTGGGCCATGCTGATCGGCGACATCGCGATCGGGCTGGTGCTGGTCTCGGCGCGCGCGGATCGCATCATCGGCGACGCGAACCTGCTGGATCGCATCAACCACGTCGTACTCGGCCTGGCCGGCATCAGCGGTCCCATGCACTTCCGCGGCGACAACTACGGCGACTACATCTACTTCTCCCTCTTCGGCCTGGGCTTGCTGACCGTCCTGGTCACCCTGTACCTCTTCCTGCGGCCCGCCGAGCCCGCCGCCCGGCTGACCCAGGATCAGGAAGTCGAGATCCGGGCCCTGCTCCAGCGGCACGGACAGCGCGACTCGCTCGGCTACTTCGCGCTGCGCCGCGACAAGTCCGTGCTGTTCTCCCCCACCGGCAAGTCGTGCATCGCCTACCGCGTCGTCTCCGGCGTCATGCTCGCCAGCGGCGATCCGATCGGCGACCCGGAGGCCTGGCCCGGCGCCATTCGGGCCTTCGTCGAGCGCGCCGAGCGCTACGCCTGGATCCCCGCCGTCATGGGCTGCTCGGAGCAGGCCGGCGAGATCTGGCACCGCGAGGCCGGGATGGACGCGCTGGAACTCGGCGACGAGGCCGTGGTCGAGGTCGCCGACTTCTCGCTCGAAGGCCGGCCGATGCGCAACGTCCGGCAGATGGTCAACCGGATCGAGCGGCAGGGGTACGTCTGCGAGGTGCGGCGGCTGCGCGACATCCCGAGCGAGGAGATCGTCCTCATCCGGCGGCTGGCCTGCGACGGGCGGTCCACCGAGACCGAGCGCGGCTTCTCCATGGCGCTCGGCCGCTTCGGCGACCCGTCCGACGGCGACTGCGTCGTGGTGACCGCCACCAAGGACGGCGAGATCCGCGCCGTGCTCAACTTCGTACCGTGGGGCAAGGACGGACTCTCCCTCGACCTGATGCGGCGCGACCGCTCCGCCGACCCCGGCCTCAACGAGCTGATGATCGTGGCGGCGCTGCGTGAGGCGAAGACGCTCGGCGTCAAGCGGATGTCGCTGAACTTCGCCGTGTTCCGCTCCGCGCTCGAACGCGGCGAGCGGATCGGCGCCGGACCGGTGCTGCGGCGCTGGCGTGGGCTGCTGGTTTTCCTTTCCCGCTGGTTCCAAATCGAGTCGCTCTACCGCTTCAACGCCAAGTTCCGGCCGGTCTGGGAGCCGCGCTTCGTCGCATTCCGGCAGACCCGGGACCTTCCGCGGATCGCGCTCGCCGCCCTTGAGGCCGAAGCCTTCCTCGTGCTGCCCTCGCTGCTGCGGCGCGGGCCGAAGGAGGAGGCGGACGCGGCGTCGCTGCGTACCTATTGACCCGCTGGCGGCACACCAACTGACCGTTCGGCGACGTACCTGCTCATCCGCCGCCTGCAGACTGCCGACCAACTGACCTAAGCCTCCGGCTCGACCGTCCGGACGCTCAGGCGGTAAGCCGGCGTGCCCGCAGTCGCTAGGCTGAGGTCATGGCGGTGCTGGCGACGCGACCCAACCGGCGGGTGACGGGACTTCCCGAACTCGACCGGTGCGCCGTGATGGGCGTGGTCAACGTGACCCCCGACTCCTTCTCCGACGGCGGCCGCTACTTCGAGCCGCAGGCCGCGATCGAGCACGGGATGGAACTGCTCGCGGCGGGCGTGGACTACGTCGACGTCGGCGGGGAGTCCACCCGGCCGGGCGCGCTGCGCGTTCCGGTGGACGAGGAGCTGCGCCGAATCGTCCCGGTGATCAAGGCGCTGGCCCGCGAAGGCGCGGTCGTCTCGGTGGACACGATGCGCGCGCAGGTGGCCCGGCAGGCCGTGGAAGCGGGCGCGCGCATCGTCAACGACGTGAGCGGCGGGCAGGCCGACCCGGAGATGATCCCTTTCGTGGCTTCGGCCCGGGTCCCATACATCCTCATGCACTGGCGTGGGCACAGTGTCGATATGAACAGCCGAGCCGTATACGGGGACGTCGTCGCCGAGGTACGCCATGAACTGGCCGAGAGCGTCGAGCGCGCGGTTGACGGCGGCATCACGCCGGATCGCATCGTGCTTGATCCCGGTCTCGGCTTCGCGAAGAGCGCGGTACACGACTGGGCGTTGGTCGGCCACCTCGACGCGCTGCACTCGCTGGGCCGTCCGCTGCTGATCGGCCCTTCACGCAAACGCTTCCTAGGCCGCCTGCTGGCCGGGCCGGACGGCGAACCGCGTCCCGCGCCGGATCGGGACGTCGCCACTATCGCGCTCGCCGCGCTCGTAGCCGCGCACGGCGCGTGGGCTGTGCGTGTGCATGCGGCGGCGGAGGCGATCGACGCGGTACGCGTAGCGGCCGCGGTAGGTGATCCACACTACGCAAATAGAGCGGGGGGCCATTAATGGCGACGCAGCCGCCGGTGGACGAGGAGCCGTTCACCGCCGAGCAAGCCGCGGTCGCCGCGGCCAACGAGACCTTCTATCAGGCGGTCGAGGACGGCGATCTCGATACCGTGCGCGCGCTGTGGATCGACGGCGAGCACTCGGGCACCGCGCACTGCGTACACCCCGGGCAGCCTGCGGTACATGGTCGTTCGCAAGTGCTGATGTCCTGGGCAGTCGTCATGTCACGACTGTCATACCTTCAGTTCTTCATCACGGATGTTCGCGTCGTGGTCTCCGGCGACCTGGCCGTGGTGACGTGCGCGGAGAACGTGCTCACCGATCTGCCGCGCGGCGAGGGCGAGGACCCGACCGGATTCGCCGGCGGTAGAGCGGAAGCGACTAACGTCTTCCGACGCTCCACGGACGGCCGGTGGCTGCTGTTCGCCCACCATTCCTCCCCGGTCTTCCCCTCCGGGGACGCTGAGCCGCCCGACGAGCGCGAATAGCGCAGAAAGCACCCGGCGAGGGTTAGACGCCGCCGCGCTTTGGGCAGGCAGCATGCCGTAGGCGGCAATTGCATCAGCAGCGGTCGAGGACGCGTGTCGTGGCTGCGGCACGGTCTCGGCGACGCCTCAGACGGGGTTGCGGACCCGGTCACCGGCGGCGGGCACGACCGAGGTAGACGGAGCGGCGGATGGGTGCGGGTGACGGCGTGGACCGGTCGGCGGATCTGGACCGGATCGTGCTGCACGGACTGCGGGGGCGCGGCCGGCACGGCGTCTTCCCGCGGGAACGGGCCGAGGGCCAGACCTTCATCGTGGACGCCGCGCTCGGCCTGGACACCCGGGCGGCCGCCGCGGGAGACGACCTGGCCGCGACCGCCGACTACGGCGCGATCGCCGAGAAGATCGTGGCGCTGATCGAGGGCGAGCCGGTCAATCTGATCGAGACGCTGGCAGAACGGATCGCGAGCGCCTGCCTGGCCGATCCGGTGGTGCGCGAGGCGCAGATCACCGTGCACAAGCCGGACGCTCCTATCTCAGTACCGTTCGATGACGTCACCGTCACCATCCGGCGGCGGAGCGAGGCGTGGCAGGAGGCGCGATGAACCGTGAGCGCAAGCGGGGCTACGACCACCGGGCGGTGCTGGCGCTCGGCGGGAATCTGGGGCACCGGCTAGAGACCCTCCAGGCCGCCTTGGACGCGCTGGTGGACACGCCGGCATTGGAGGTGGTCGCGGTCTCCCCGGTCTACGAGACCGAGCCGTTCGGCGGCCCACCGGACTCGGCCGATGCGATGGACCTGAGCGACCAGCCGAATTTCTACAACGCGGTCGTGCTGGTCGCCACCGATCTGACTCCGCTCACCCTTTTGGACCGGGCCCTCGCGATCGAACAGGCGTTGCACCGGCGGCGCGAGGAACGCTGGTCGGCGCGCACCATCGACGTCGACATCATCGCGTACGACTCGCTGGTCACCCACAACAACCGGTTGACCGTCCCGCACCCACGGGCGCACGAGCGCGCCTTCGTGCTGGTGCCCTGGCACGACGTGGAACCGGACGCGAAGCTGCCCGGCTGGGGGCCGGTCTCGGCGCTGCTCGAGGCGCTCAAGCCGATCAACGGCGTCAAACGACGCGACGATCTGAGCCTGCAACTCTGACGTCGGGCGAGTTTCCCGCGCGCCGGGTGAATGCCGTCCGCCTGACCGCCTGCCGCCGCATTCCAATCAAGTTCTGACGATGTATCGAACCGAGACCTGTTCGCCGGGCAAGAGCCGAAACTGACAGACTGGGGCCGTGAAGCCGACTAAACCCCTGGTGCTCGTGGCAACCACTGTTGTCGTGGCCGTGATCGCCTATGTGGTGCTGCGCTTCTGGGATCATCTGGGCGACAGCAGCGTTCCCGCGGTACCGCTGTCCGCGCCGATCACGCTTGCGGTGCTCGCGGTCGCGGTATTCGGCGTCGCGCTCGGGCTGCGTTCCCGGTTCGCCGCGTATCGCAAGGCGCGGGCACGGATCGAGCGCGGTCTGCCGCGTGAGCCGAACGAGCGGCCGGTCAAGCCGATCGATCCGTTGCAGGCGGCCCGCGCGCTGGTGCTGGCGAAGGCCTCCGGCCTGGTCGGCTCGGTGTTCGCCGGGATCTACGGCGGGTACGGGCTGTTCCTGCTCGGCCGGCTGGACGTCGGCATCTACCGCTCCGAGGCGCTGCGCTGCGCCTTCGCGTTCGTCGCCGGTGCGGCCCTCATGGCGGCGGCAATCTATCTCGAGCACATCTTGAAGGTGCCGCCAGAGGAGCCCGGCGGTGACGGGAAAGTTCCATCGGGAGCTTAAGAACGCGTCAGCACGCGTTGCTGCCTTATCAGGGCGCCGCTGCGGTACATCCTCGGGAAGTACCAGTGTCAGAGCGCTCTACGCGCGTGACGATGCATTAGGCAACTTTGACTTTCCAATCTGCAAACGGGTATTCCGTAGAATGCGAGCCAACAACTAGAGTTCACGTATGCGTCATCGGCAGACTACGGGGGCGGGTCCGTCGGGAACCCGGCCGAGCATTGCCATTCTCATGTTGACCGCGGCGGGCGGGGGCCTGGCCGTCGGTCTGGGCCAGCCTGCGGGGGCTTGGGCCGGGTACGGGACCACTTCGATCGCTGCGATCCTCGGCTTCGGCTCGCTCTGGCAACAGCGCGGCATGCTGGAGCGCTGGGCGAAGGAGATGGCCCGGCGGCGGCGCGCCGACCTCGACGCGCTGGCCGTCGCGGAGCAGCGGCACCGGACCGAGCTCGAGCGGGTCAGAACCGAGCTCGAACACGAACAGCAGTACTCGATCCTGATTCAGGACCAGCTCACCCGGGCCCGCGAACAGCTGGAGCGGGAACGCGCCGCGCGCAGGACGGCAGAGCGGGAACTGGACGCGCTCACCGGCTCGGACAGCTGGCCGACAGGCACGTCGTCGCTCGTACTGACCGTTGAGGAACCGTCGAGCGGCCGCGTTACCGCAACGTCGCAGGACGTTGCCGGAGACGAGGACGGATCGGCCGGGAATCCTCGCACCACGACCCGACCGGCTACCGCAGCGCCGGCTGGCAAGAATTCCGGCACGCAGAGCGGCAACGCAGCGGCTCGGCGACGCGGCTGGCAGGTCGTGGACGGTAACGGCGCGGACGGCGGCGAAGCTTCGGCCCCGGAGACCGACCGGCTGTACCGGCCGTTCATCGACCAGCTGGCTTCCGCGCAGGTGCCCGTCTCGGAAGCGGCGCTGGCGATGGCTCCGGTCATCGGGGCGGCGGATCTGGACGGCGTGCTCGATCTGACCGCTTACGACGAGACCGTCGAGTTCTCGGTGCGGGAGATCAAGGACATGGCGTAGCGGGCGAACGCGCGGCTGCGAACGCGCAGTCGTGAGCGGCTGCGCACGCCCGACCACCGGTTCCGGCACGGCTAGCTGTGGTGGTTCGCGGCTACTTGTCGATGTCTCCGACCACGAAGAACATCGAGCCGAGGATCGCGACCATGTCCGCGACCAGGTGGCCCGGCAGCAACTCGCCGAGCACCTGGATGTTGTTGAACGAGGCCGAGCGCAGCTTGAGCCGCCAGGGCGTCTTCTCCCCGCGCGAGACCAGGTAGTACCCGTTGATGCCGAGCGGGTTCTCGGTCCAGGCATAGGTCTCGCCCTCCGGCACCTTGAGCACCTTGGGCAGCCGCAGGTTGATCGGGCCCTGCGGAAGCGCGGCGAGCCGGTCCGCGCACGCCTCGGCGAGGTCCAGGGAGACGTGGGTCTGCTCCAGCAGGCAGTCGAAGCGGCTGAAGCAGTCTCCGGCCTCGCGGGTGACGACGCGCAGCACGTCGCCGAGTTCGCCGTAGGCGAGGTACGGATCGTCGCGGCGCAGGTCGAAGTCGACCCCGCTGGCCCGCGCGATCGGCCCGGAAAGACCGTAGGCCGCCACCTGCTCGGCGGTCACCACGCCGACGCCTTCCGTGCGAGCGCGGAAGATTTCGTTGCCGTGAATCAGGTTCTCGATGTCGGCCAGCCGCGCACGCACCGCCTGAATCGTGCGGCGGGCCCGATCGAGCCAGCCGGCCGGCAGGTCCTCCTTCAGGCCGCCGACGCGGTTGAACATGAAGTGCATCCGGCCGCCGGAGATTTCCTCCATGACCTTCTGCAGGTCTTCGCGCTCGCGAAAAGCGTAGAAGATCGGGGTGATCGCGCCGAGCTCGAGCGGATACGAGCCGAGGAACATCAGGTGGTTGAGCACCCGGTTCAGCTCGGCGAGCATGGTGCGCGCCCATGAGGCGCGGACCGGCAGTTCCATGCCGAGCATCCGCTCCGCGGCGAGCACGACGCCGAGCTCGTTGCAGAAGGCGGAGAGCCAGTCATGCCGATTCGCCAGTACGACGATCTGCCGGTAATCGCGGACCTCGAACAGCTTTTCCGCGCCGCGGTGCATATAGCCGACAATCGGCTCGGCGGAAACGATGCGCTCGCCGTCCAGCACCAGACGAAGGCGCAACACGCCGTGCGTGGACGGGTGCTGCGGGCCGATGTTGAGGATCATGTCCTCGGTGGCCAGTCCGGCGCCGATGCCCGCGGTGCGCTCCACAAGCTGTCCCATGAGCGGTAAGTCTCTCACTCCTTCGTGACACTCCGGAGAGGGCGTCTTGAGGGCCGTTAGAGACGGGCCAGCGCTGGGGGCATGGACATGGCGACGCCTTGCGCGAGCCAGCCGAATCCGCCGAGGCCTAGCGGGTCGGTCAACTCCGCGGCGGCCGAGGCTTGAGACAGCGCGCGCAGGTAGCCACGCGGGTCGGTCGAGGCGAGCGCCAGGTCAGGTCGCCCGCCGGTCATCCCCAGGCTGTGGAAAACCTCGCGCTGTGTGGCGAGCACGGTCCAGTCGGCATGCGTGGCGGCGGCGCAGGAATCGAGCGCGACATGGGCGGTGATATCGCACGAACCGTCCGGAATCGGGGCGGTTTGACGACCGTGAGCGTAACCGGTCAACGTGCCGAAGGGCGAGCGTGACGTGCGGTTGTGTGCGTAATCGACGGCGATGGCGACGCCTCGGTCAAGCGCGGCGACGGCTCGGCGCCAGGCCGTGTCGCGGCTCAGGCCGATCTCGGCGCGAAGAGGCTGGTCTGACGGTTCATTAGAGGAATTTGGGGTCGGCCACCATGTGGACAACCATGCCTGCTGGTCGGGATTGGGCTCCGGGCCGAGGCGTTCCGCGCCGTCGGCTGCGACCTCGACGAGCCGCCAGCCGTGCGGTGTGGACTCGGCGACGTCGCACGGGACGTTGTCGAGCCACTCGTTGGCGATGAGCAGGCCGGTGACCCCGGCGGGCAGATCGTTACGCCATTCGATATCGGAAGTCAGATTATCGGGTTTGGGGGTGACCTCGACGGCGACGAGGCGCAGGCGGCGGGGTAGGGAGTCGTCGGGCTGCGGTGGGTTGGCCGGGCCGGGGACTGTGGCAGGTTGGGCCGGTTGGTTGGCCGGGCCGGGGACTGTGGCGGGTTGGGCCGGTTGGTTGGCCGGGCCGGGTGGAGTGGCGGGCTGGGTTGGCTGGCTGGCCGGGCCGGGGACTGTGGCGGGCTGGGC
>NZ_DASRBQ010000085.1:0-10011 GCF_035653575.1 Actinocrinis sp. | reverse complement strand
CCAACACCATGCCGATCATCCGACACGGCTTGCAGCACGGTCCTGGCGAGCATCGGTTCCTCATGGCGTTCGTACAGGTGCCGACGCTGCGCGTGGTCGCATCCCAGCAGTCGTATACACACCTCGGGCTGACGCAGGACGCGGCACGCGTACGCTACGCGTCGGGAACGTTTGTCAGCGATCTGACCGTGGATCGGGACGGACTGGTCATCGATTACCCGACAATGGCTCACCGCATTCCCGCCGGGACCACGGTGACAGCCGAGCAGCGAATTGGCGGACCTGGCTCACCTCGTCCCAGCAGCTCCTCTTAGAAGCTGCCTCGCATCGTCTGATCATGTGTTGTGTTGGGTGGCACGGCGGGTCAGTTCACGATCAGAAGATGCGGGACAGCTTCTTACTGAACCCAGAGAATCGAGCACGTGACAACAGCTGTGGATAGACCGCAGAAGAGCACCGCAGCGACAAAACCTCGCTTCCTCTGTTCCACGTAGCCCATCGACCGGTATGCACTACGGCCATGCGGCACCACGAGCGCGAGAAGCGAGAGCCCCGTGACGATGCCCAGCGCAAAGGCGAACCAGAGGACGTGGCGCGGGTTGCGGGAAACCAGGACCCGAGCGACGAACAGGGCCGTTGCGCAGGCCAGAGAGCGGCCGGACCACCCTCGCTTCTCTGGCGAGACGATCGCCGTGACGGCGACGGCCACGAGGCCGATGCCCACAGCCGCCATTGTCCACAGCACCCATAGGGGAACCGCAATCAATTGCATCTGTTCGCCTCAACGTCGACTTGGAATCGGTCCTCGTACGGCACGCTTCAGGTGCGCAAGCGAAGCTCGCCTGCCTGGCTCTCACAGCACACCGGGCCCGACTCGAACGCAATGACCAGGGCGACACGCCCCGTCATCGGCGCCCACACTTGCTCGACGCTCAGCACTCTTTCACCGACATGAGGCGCGAATGGAGTATCCGACCGTTCGTGGACCTCGACACGTCCCCAAGTCCCCATGTCGTATCCCTCGAAGAGCGCGGACGCCTCCACGATCAAGCACCAGTCCGAACCACTCGTGATGTGGGTGCATGCCCCGGCGTCGTCGATCAACCACACGTCGATCGGCTCTGCGTCGACCAGGTCGCCGAGAACATGACGGGACGCCACGACCCGCTGAAGCCGAGCGCCTACGAGCCCCGAAGGGTCACCGCCAGCCCCATGCATCGGGCACACACTCGACGTCGGAGATCGCATCCACCGAACATACGGCGCACTACTGCTGGTGGTCACGCGGTTTGCGGAGCAGCGCTTAGGCAGAGCGGCGGTCGAGTGTCAGCGCGAAGCGCGTGCACGGCAGCGCCCCAGGGCCGTGGAGCGAAGCGGAACGGGGGCGGGAGGGAGGGCAGCCGTAGGCGTTATCAAGCCAGCCGCAGGCGTACGGCGGAGCGAAGCGAAGCCGGTAATCAGCGCGAAGCGCGTGCGCGGCAGCGCCCCAGGCCCGTGGAGCGAAGCGGAACGGGGGCGGGCGGGAGGGCAGCCGTAGGCGTTACCCAGCCAGCCGCAGGCGTTGTCAGGTAGCAGCTAGCGGATAGCAGCAGAAACTAATCGGCGGCAGGAGGCCGGAGCCCGTCGCAGACCAGCCGTGCGACGCGGCCCGGGTGCTCGGCGTCGGCGCGGCGTTGCTCGGCCGTGAGGGCACCGAAGAGGACGGCGTGCAGGTCGGCCGTGTCGATCCCGCTGCGGACCGCGCCCGCTGCTTGGGCGCGCGCGAGGAGTTCGCCGAGTGCCTCGTTGAGGCGGGTAGCCGAGTTCAGCGTGACGGCGCGCAGGTCGACTCCCGCGCCGGCCAGCGCGTCGACCAGGTCTTTCTTCGAGCCCGCATCCACGAGGATCACGTCTAAGAACTCGAAGAAGGCCGGGCCGGCCTGTGCTTGCGGCGCCGCTAATGCCGCTTCGGCCTGGTCGGCGAGGAGGTCGAGGCGGTCGACGATCACCGCCTCGAACAGCGCCTCTTTCGTCGGGAAGTGCCGGTACACCGTGCCCGCGCCGACGCCCGCCCTGCGCGCGATCTCGTCGAGTGGCACGGCGAGGCCCTCCGCCGCGAACGCCTCACGCGCCGCCTCGAGCACGCGGGCCCGGTTGCGGCGGGCGTCGGCGCGGAGCGGACGGGTCTCGACGGTCATGGTGCGGTCCTTCCTCGGCATGCGCGTAGACAAGCGGGGCGCGCGTTCCATATAGTTCGTGGAAACGGGGCGATCGTTCCGCTTGTCCTTCTTCCAGCGTACCGAGGAGTGAGCCATGCCCGAAACCGGGCCAGTCCGCACCGCTCGCGAGACCGTCGAGCTGCTGCTGCACACCGCCGTGTCGGGGACACGCGACCAGATGGCGGATCTGTACGCGCCCGACGTGGTCGTCGAGATCCCGTTCGCGCCGGACGGCGTGCCGGCGATCACCCGCGGTCAGGAGACAATGCGCGCCCGCATGAACGCCGCGGCCTCGCGTTTCATGTTCGAATCGGTCTCCGACGTGACCTTGCACGAGACGGCCGATCCGGAGGTCGTCATCGCCGAATACCGGATCCACGGGCACCTCGCTCCCAGCGGGAAGCCGTTCTCGCTGACCTACATCATGGTCGTCCGTGTTCGCGACGGACTGATCGTCTGGTCGCGCGATTACGGCAACCCGCTGGAGATGGCGGGACTGGTGGAGGAGATGAACGCGAGGGCTGCGACGAACGATTAGCCGGCTACCGGCGTCGCCCCGAGCTCGGCGACAGACGAGTAGTGCGACGCGTCGCCCTTGATCGAGTAGCTCGGCTTGCCTTCGATGCCGACCGGGATGTCTCCGGCGACCGTCACCCGGTTGAGGCGGCGCGGCAGGCCATCGTAGTTGTCCACCGCGTAGTGCTGCGTGATGCGGTTGTCGAAGAGCACCAGCTGGTTCGGCGACCAGCGCCAGCGCAGGATGTTCTCCGGACGCGTGACGTAGGACTGCAGCAGGTCGAGGATCTTGCGCGACTCGCCCACGGACAGGCCCACGATCCGCTGCGCGAAGCCGCCGATGAAGAGGCCGCGCTCACCGGTCAGCGGGTGGACGCGCACGACCGGGTGCGCGGTCTGGTACTTGATCGAGGTGAACACCTCGCGACGCTGGCGGGCCTCCTCGTCCAGCGATTCCTGCGGGACCGCGTAGTCGTAGTCGTTGGTGTGCACGGCCCAGAGCGTGTCGGCGAAGTGGCGCAGCGGTTCGGGCAGGTCGCGGTATGCCGCCGCCGCGTTCGCGATCAGCGTCTCGCCGCCGTAGGGCGGCACCACGATGCTTCGCAGGGTGCTGACCTGCGGCGGGTTGAGCACGAAGGTCACGTCGGTGTGCCAGTGGTTCGCGACGCCCTTTTCGCTGTCCACCGGGAGCACATTCGGCGCGCCTTCGACGGCGGGCACGGTCGGATGCGCCGTGGTCAGCTCGCCGAACTGCCGCGCGAAGCGCTGCTGGCCCTCGTCGTCGAGGTCGACGCCGGTGAAGACCAGCGCCTTCTGTTCGTTGAGCGCGGCCCGGATCGCGGCGACGGTGTCGGCGCCGAGGGGCTGGGAAAGGTCGAGTCCTGAGATCTGGGCGCCGATCCGGGCCGTGACCTTCTGGATGTCGAGGGCGGTGGACGTGGACGGGGCGGAGAGCGTGACGGTCATGGTTGGTCCGTTCGGGAGAGGTCAGGCGGGGACGAGGGACGGGTTCGGTTCCGGTTCCGGGGCCGGGGCAGCGGTCAGGGCAGCGGCGCTGATCGCCGCAGCCGGGGCGGGGATCGCGACGTGCTGATTGGCGGGGCGCGGCAGGCCATAGCGTTCGCGCAGGGTCTGTCCGGGTACGTATTCGCTGCGGAACAGGCCGCGGGCGCGAAGAATGGGGACTACGTGCTCGACGAACAATTCGAGGCCTGACGGCAAAGCCGCGGGCATGATGTTGAACCCGTCGGCGGCGCCGCTTTCGAACCAGGACTGGATCGCGTCGGCGACCTGTTCGGGCGTGCCGGTGAACGTGCGGTGACCGCGGCCGCCGCCGAGCCTGCCGATCAGCTGGCGGACCGTCAGCCGTTCCCGCCGGGCGAGGTCCACGATCAGGGCGTAACGGCTCTGCGCTCCCTGGATCTGCGTCACGGGCGGAAGGTCGTCGGGAAGCTGCCCGTCGAGGGCTAGCTGTTCGATGGGGACCTGGAGCAGTTCGGCGAGGCGGCGCTGGGCGTGCCAGGGCACGATCAGGTCGTCGAGTTCCTGCTCGCGCCGGCGCGCCTCGGCCTCGGTGTCCGCGATGACGGGGACGATGCCCGGCAGCACCTTGATTCCATCCGGGTCGCGGCCGAGCGCGCCGGCCCGCGCCTTGAGATCGGCGTAGAAAGACTGCGCGTCGGCAAGGGTCTGCTGCGCGGTGAACACCGCTTCGGCGTAGCGGGCCGCGAAGTCCTTTCCGTCCTCGGACGAGCCGGCCTGCACCAGCAGCGGATAGCCCTGCGGCGGACGCGGCACGTTCAGTGCGCCCTCCACCGAGAAGAACCGGCCGCGGTGCCGGGGCGGGTGGATCTTGTCGTTGTCGCCCCAGATCCCGGCTTGCTTGTCGCCGACGAAGACGTCGTCCTCCCAGCTGTCCCACAGCTTGAGTGCGACGTCCAGGAACTCCGCGGCGCGCTCGTAGCGCTCGGCGTGGGCCGGCGCGTCGTCGAGCCCGAAGTTGCGCGCCGCGGCGGCTCCGGCGGTGGTCACGATGTTCCAGCCGGCCCGGCCCGCGCTGACGTGGTCCAGCGAGGCGAACCTGCGGGCCAGGTTGTACGGGGAGTTGTAGGACGTTGACGCGGTGGCGATCAGGCCGATGTGCTCGGTGGCGGTCGACAGGACGGTGAGCAGGGTCAGCGGCTCGATCACGCCGGCGGGCCGTTGCGCCACATCCTCGAACAGCACCGGGCCGTCGGCCAGGAACAGCGAGTCGAACGTGCCGCGCTCGGCGATCCGGGCCAGCCTTTTGTAGTGCTCGATGTCCACGTTGGCGCGCGGATCGCTCTGCGGCAGCCGCCAGGACGCCTCGTGATGTCCGGTGCTCATCAGGAAGGCGTTGAGGTGCAGGGTGCGGGACGGGCTTTCGGGCACTGCTAGTCCTCCTTCACGCCGAGGGCGGCGAGCAGCTGCTCGCGGTACTCGGCTACACGGGGGTCGCGGTAGGTTCGGGGATGCGGTAGGTCGATGGTGAGGTCCACGCTGAGCCGGCCGTGGTCGAGGACGAGGACCCGATCGGCGAGCACGATGGCCTCGTCCACGTCGTGGGTGACCAAGAGCACTGACGGCCGGTGCCGCTCCCACAGCTCGCGCAGCAGGGTGTGCATCTTGATCCGGGTCAGCGCGTCGAGGGCGCCGAACGGCTCGTCGGCCAGCAGCAGTTCCGGTTCCCAGACCATGGAGCGGGCCAGGGCGGCGCGCTGGGCTTCGCCGCCGGACAGTTCGCGCGGCCAGGCGCGTTCGCGTCCTGACAGCCCTACCTCGGTGAGCGCGGCGCGGCCGCGTTTCGCCGCCTCCTGGCCGCGGATCGGCGTGCCGAGCACGACGTTCTCCAGCACCCGGCGCCACGGCAGCAGCCGGGAATCCTGGAAGGCCACGGAGATCCGCCGCGGCGCGCGGATCTCCCCGGAGCCGGTCACGTCGTGGTCGAGCCCTGCGATGGCTCGAAGCAGCGTGCTCTTGCCCGAGCCGCTGTGGCCGAGCAGCGCGACGAACTGCCCGGCCGGGATGTCCAGGTCGAGGCGGTCGAGGATGGTCCGCTCGCCGAAGGACCGGGTCAGCGCGCCGAGGTGGACGGCGGGCGTGTCCAGTTCCGCAGGGCTCAGCTGCTCAGTGAGCGCCGCCATGTCAGCACCCTCCGTTCGATGAGGCGGACGATGCCGTCCGAGGCGAATCCGAAGAACCCGTATATCAAGAGGCCGAGTACGATGACGTCGGTCTGTCCGTAGTTCTGGGCCTGGAACATCATGTAGCCCAGGCCGCTGGTGGCGTTGATCTGCTCCAGTACGACAAGGGAGAGCCAGGACCCGGTGACACCGAGCCGCAGCCCGACGAAGAAGCCGGGCAGCGCACCGGGGAAGACGATCTGCCGGATGAACTGCCAGCGGCTGAGCCCGAGCACCTCGGCCAGTTCCACGAAGCGGTTGTCGATGCCGCTGAGCGCCGCGTGCAGGTTCAGGTAGATCGGGATGTAGACGACGATCGCGATGATCGCCACCTTGAAGGTCTCGCCGATGCCGAGCCACAGGATGAACAGCGGGATCAGGCCGAGGGTCGGCACCGACCGGTTGATCTGGACGGTGCCGTCGATCACCGCCTCGCCGATCCGGCTCAGACCGGCGACCAGCGCCAGGGTCACGCCGATCACGAGGCCGATCGCAAAGCCCTGAGCCGCCCGCCAGAGCGAGTCCGCGGTGTCGGCGCGCAAGGTGCCGTGCAGCCAGCGGTCCGCGCCGGTGTGCAGCACGGTCCACGGCGCTGGCAGGACGCGCGGGTCGAGGAATCCGGCCGCGCTCGCGACCGACCAGACGGCGAACAGCAGGAGCGGGCCGAGCAGGCGCGCGTACGGCAAGCGTCGGCCGGGGGCGAGGCGGCGCAGGGTGCGGGGTGCCGTGGTGGCCCGTGACGGGGAGGTGTCGCGGGACAGGGAGGCGTTGCGGGACAGGGAGCTGAGTCGTGGCGGGGCGGGGGGCGAATTGGTGGTGGCGGCGCCGGCCGAGGGCGCCGGGGACGCGGGTTCTGCGGCGGGAGCGGCCAGCCGCGGGGAGGCGAGTTCGGTCACGGGATCAGCTCCGGTACTGGGCGGCGACGGCGTCAGACGCGAGGTGCTCGAAGCGGCGGTCGAAGAGCGTGTCCGCCTTGAAGGGCTTGACGAAGCCGCCCTCGGCGAGCAGGTCGACGGTCTCCTGCTCCCAGGCGATGGCCTCGTCCCAGCTCGGCGGGAACAGCGGCTTGCTGGTCAGCGCGAGGATCCCCTTGGCCTGCGCCAGGGTGAGGTTCTGGGTCTTGACGTAGTAGTCCTCCGCCCAGGTGTCAGGGTTCTCCCACGCCCAGACCAGGCCCCTGGCCCACAGCGGAATGTAGGCGGCGATCGCCGCGGCCTTGCCCTTGTCGGCGAGCACGGAGGCGGGCGCCCACAGGATGTTGAGAAGGTCGACGACGTCGGTCGAGATGGTCCGCGCGCCGTCGGAGGCGTACCGGCTCAGGTACGCGGGAACCTGCGAGATCGCGAGCGGCGCGATATCGACCTGCCCGGCCTGCAGCGCGGTGAGGAACTGGTTGCTGGTCAGGTTCACCAGCGTCACGTCGCCGTACTTGAGCCCGGCTTCTTTCAGCGCGCGCAGCAGGACGACGCCCTGCGCCTGGCCCTGCGAGAAGGCGAGACGCTTGCCGCGGAAGTCGGCCACGGCGTGGATGTCGCTGCCCGGCTTGGTGGCGAAGATGTAGGCGGGCTTGCGGGTGAGATCGACGGCAACGATGCGCGCGTCGAATCCCTGATAGTGCGACTGGATCGGCGGGATGCCGGCGTTGTTGGCCAGTTCCAGCGACCGGGCGCGGAACGCGTTGATCACGTCGGGTCCGGCGCCGATGCTCGGCCATGCGGAGACGGTGAACGGCAGGTGGTCAAGCTGTCCGGCGAGCTTGAGCTGAAGCTGCTGCTGGCCGGTGTAGGAGGCGATGCTGAGGCTGGTTCCGCTCGGCACGGAGGAGGCGAGCGGGGAGTTGGTGGCCAGCGGCGTTCCCTCTGCGGCCGCCACCGCGCAGGAGCTGAGGCCGAGCGCGGCGCCGGTTCCCAGCAGCGCCTGGAGGAAGGCGCGGCGGTGCAACACGCTCGGCGCGGGCGTGAACGGTCGGATCCCAGAAGGTCGGGTCGCAGACAAGGAAGGGTCCTTATGAAGACAGGGAAGGCAGCAAGAGAGGCGCCGGGTCGCGCCGCGTGGCGGCGGACGCAGGCGTGGCTGTCCCGAACGTCGGTCGGGTGATGAATGCGGCGAAGGAGCGCGCCCGAGATGGATCAGGCCGCGCGAAAGCGGGTCAGCGGCAACAGAAAGTGCGGCCGACGCGCATCAAGTCGATGACGCGGCGCTTGGTCAGGCCTGGCTCTCGAGGAGGGAGTGGGCACGACGGCACGACGGTCGGGTAGCCGTGGCGCTGCGGCGCCCGGCTGACCGGCGAAATCCTCGTCATGCTGCTCACACCACCATGCTCGTTACCCTGGGACAAACCTGTCAACATTCGGCTCTCTTGAATTAAGTCAGAGCAGGTCGGGATAAGTCAGGGTTAGATGTGGATACAGCGCTGAGCGGCGGAATATGCACGTTCGTGTTCTGCCAGGAGCTTGTGCGGGTCGCGGTAGAGCGCGTCGAGGATCACCGAGCCGCCCGCGATGGCGAGGATTGAGTCAGGCTCGAATCCGGTGGGCACGACCGCGCGGGTGACATCGGCCGGAGGCGACCAGGCGTGTGCGCGCATTTCCTCGTGCAGGGCGCTGAGTGTGCCGGGAAGGAACATGACTCCGGGCTCGACGATCACGACGAGTTCGGGCCCGAACACGTCCGTGAGCATCGCCGTCGCGCGGCCGATGTGCCGGGCCCGCTCGGTGAACAGCCGCAGCGCGCCGGGCTCGCCGTATCGCGCGGTCTCCAGGAGCAGCGGGAACTCGGGCTCCGCGACGATGCCCTCGTCGAAGGCGCGGCGGGCGAGCGACTGCTCGGAAACGGCCGCCTGGAGGCAGCCGGTGCGGCCGCAGAAGCAGGGTTCGGTGTTGCCGGGCAACGGCAGGTGCGCTATCGCTCCGGCTTGCGAGCGCGGACCGTAGTGCACCGACTCCCCCGCCGCGAACGCCGCGTCCACGACGTTTCCGATGAACAGGTGCATCACGCTGCTGCGACCGCGGGCGCTGCCGAACAGCCGCTCGGCCAGCAGCAGCGCGCGCGAATGCCCGTCCACCTCGACCAGCAGCCCGGTGCGTTCGGCGAACAGGTCACGCAGCGCGATGTCCTGCCAGCCGAGCAGCGGGTGCTCCACCAGAATGCCGGCTTCGCGATCGATCCAGCCTCCGGTGGCGACGCCGAGACCGAGCGGCGTTCTTCCGGCCGAATGCTCGGCAAGGAGCCGCGCCAGGATCTCGCTCGCCTGGGCGATCACAGCCAGCGGCTCGGGCTGAACATGCGGCTCCTGATGCCGCACGAGTACGCGTCCGCGCAGATCGAGCAGCGCGATCGTCGTGTGCGGCACCGCGATGTGCACGGACGCGACGACGTATCCGGACAGGTCGAGGTCGACCGGCACGTGCGGACGGCCGACCGCCTTCGCGCGCGTGAACTCGGAGGTTTCCCGGATGAAGCTCTGTTCCGCGAGTTCCGCGGTGTGCCCGGTGACCGACGCGGGGGAAAGGCCGGTCAGCCGCGCGATGGTGCTGCGCGGGACGGGGCCGTGTTCGAGGATCGCGCGCAGCACTGAGCCCGCGCTCGCGCCTCTTCGATGGATGGGATCTCGAGGGGTCCGGTGATTCATGCTCTGCCTCCGACAGCCGCTGCGACGCCGACTTAGTCGGCGGGCCGGAGCGCAAACCCCGGTCCGCCTAAAGCGGAGGCGAACAGATCGCGGCGCACTGACGCCGAAAGTCGACGTAGCGCCGCGAGGTGAGTCCGGCGGACTGGGAAAGCATGCTCAAGACGCTAGCAGGCGTCTTTGGTACTGCCTAGATGCGCAGCTCAAGTGCCCATTATGCGAGACAGCCTGTTACCAACTAATTCGGCGCCGAGAATGGATTGGAACAGGAATTGGCTCGGGATGCGAATCATTCGGCGCGGTGGCCAGTCCGGCCGGCTAGTGTGTAAGAAGTATCGCCGGGGCCGCGACGCCTGCCACGCACGCTCGCTGCGTTGGCGAAACGCCCACAGACGACCCGGTATGAGGGCGCTCCGCCGCCTTGCGATCGCACGCGCCAGACGCCGCGGCCTTATCCGACGCTACT
>NZ_DASRBQ010000084.1:0-19354 GCF_035653575.1 Actinocrinis sp. | reverse complement strand
CTCATCAGCGCTTTCCACGGCAACTGGGCCGACTTCGAGAACGACTACAAGATCGCGACGAACCCGTTCCGTCGACCACGAGCCCCACGTACGGTCAAGAACGTACTCGATGCGATCACCGGCGCGCTCAAGGACCACATGGACGAGCCGTACAGCCCGGCCCACCGCAAGTTCGTTCAAGGGGAGCTGTACGTGGCTAGCCCGTTTAGCGAGCTCAAGTCCAGAGGCGAGGGTGCGTTCCCGCACGGCCAGGCCTCGGCCGCCGCCGGACGCCTGCTCGATAATCTCGACGCCATCGGTATCGTGCCGGTACGGGTGGGCGAATTGGAGAGTTTCGCACCCCGGCTTGAGGTCGCCAAGGGTCCTGCATGGCTCCCATCGGCACTCGAAGCCGGCGCACACCAGAACGAACCAGCCCAAGACCACCTGCGTCGAATCCTGCAGGTGCACGCTTAAACCCAGTAAATACGGACGTGCCGCCCGGGCCGCGGCGGCGCTCGGCGAACCATCCGGCCACATCTCCGGTCCCGCTACGTCGCGCCTGCGCTTGATCGATCACTACGACGCACCCGGGTCCGGGTCGGCACTCTCAGACGCTTGCTTGAGTTGCTGCCCGACGGCACGCCGTCGGCCGGCTCTCATGGTGCGCGCGGAGCTTTTGCCTGCCCCGGGCGATGGGCGCCGGTAACCGGTGAGGGAATCGACTACCTCAGGTACCCGGTCCCGCGAAACCTTGTCCAACGCCTTCGAGCCGATCTTATACAGGACTAAAATCCTACATATGTAGACTCCGAGGCATGCCAAAGCCACGACAAGATATGTCCACCACGGCAAACCGCCTGGCAGGGCGAGCTCTGGGCGCGGCGCGACCGGCATCGTTAACCTCGATTCCTCCGGCGGTGAATTACTCCACGCGCGCACACCTTCGAAAGCTTTCGGATGACAGGCATTGCCGGCGGTATCCGCCGCGCGGCCGGCTGGCGGCACGAGTGCCACACCGCCTGGTGCACCCGAGCCCCGACCCCTACCATCGGGCCACGTTTCGCCGCGTGTGCAGCCGGTGGCAGTACCTCCCGGCTGCACCGACACTCAATGGCGTTAGTACGCGCCCTACGGCGTATAGCAGCGGGTAGTTGTTGGGGGACAGGAGCTTAGGGAAGATCATTTCCGCGATGGATAGGCCGATGACGGGGACGAACGCAAGCGTGAAAGGTGTGAAGGTCTCCGCCGCCCAGAGCAGCTTCGCGCCTAACGACCGGGTTTTCTCGCGCCGAGCCCTGGTCGTCTTGGCGGCGCGCAGCGCGACCCAGGTCACACCTGCCGCAAACAGCAGCAGCTTCACGCGGCGCACCCACGCGAAGCGCAAGTCAGGGTCCGAGACGATAATGGGCAGTTCCGCGATCCACTCCCGCTCCCGCTCCTCCCGTGTCGATTCGGGCAAATGCCGGCATCCACGGCGCACTACCTGCTCCGCGGCGCGCAGAGCCCACTGCGGCTTCGTGTCCTTACTCATCGGACGCCTCGTTTCGTGCGACACAGCCGCACGAAACGGCGACTCGCTGCGAACACCACGATCCCCCCTGCGCCGGCGAGAGCCGATCCCACTTCCCCGGCAAGGACAGTCGCAACTGAGACATGCTGGAAGAGGAGGCCAACGGTCACAGCGATCAGAGACGCGATGGTTCCAAGCAGCAGGACAATTTGGGTCCGTAACCTGCTTGATTCGGCCGCGGCACTCCTAGCCATGGCACTCGCAACCGCTTTCACGACGGCTTCCGTTTGCGCGCTAGACATCGCGGCGATCGCCGGCATTCCGTCCATTGTCTCCAGGGGCCAGCCACGGGCAGCGCTCTCAGCGCCCTCATTCTGCGCGGTCTGCAGCTTAGTGACCTTGGGAGCGCGGTGAACCACCTTGACCACACCGGCGGCAAACATCAACATCTTCAAAGCCCGCATCCAGGCGAAGCGTACGTCCTGGTCGGCGAGGATGACGGGCAGTTCCCCGACCCACTCCTTCTCCTGCTCCTCCCGCGTAATGTCCGGAAGGCGTCGGCACGCCCGCCGGATCAAGAAGTCGCAGCACGCGAGCATGCGGCCCCCACCAGCGGCCATCAGAAGATCCCCCCGGTCGCCGGACGGCGAGCGCCCTGAGGCCGAGCGCCCTGGCGCTGGGCGAGACCGGCCTCCGCCAGTTCGAGACGCGCGGCACGCACACCCTCACCGGTCAATTCGTAGTAGCGCCGTGGCCGCTGGCCGGGCTCGGTCGGCGCCTCCCATTGCGAGGTAACCATTCCCTCGTCTTGTAGGCGGCTGAGTAGGGGGTAGAGGGTACCGCTCTGAAGGTTTGCGAGCTTCATCAACTCATACCCGTAGCGGCGCGCATGAGGATCCGCCAGGAATGCCTCCAGTACGCGTGCACGGGGCTCGGTAGTTCTCATGCATCCACTCTACATATGGAGCCTACATATGTCGACCGAGGGTCGGTGAAGGCCGTGATGGGAAGGTTCTACGGTGCCAGGGCGGGCGCGTTGCCTCGTCCGAGCGCATCGGGAGAGGGCGATGGAGGAGTTCGCAGACCAGGTCGCGCGCAAAACCAGAGAAGCCCAGCAAGCGCAGACCGTTCGCGCGGCGAAGGACGCTGCTGAGAAGGCCTCGCTTGAACGGGCCATCAGTCAGATGCGCGCTTCCGCCAGGGCGCTCGCCGCCGTTCTGTTCGCGCTAGGTCGGGTGCCGCAATGCGAGCTGGTGGAGCAACGCGCGGAGCGGAGCCGATGGCGGCGCCACTACACTTACCACTACAAGACCACAACGGTCGGCTGGCTGATTGCGTACACGTGGTCGACGGTGACCGACATCGGGTCCTGGGTCGACGGTGAGATCCTCGCGAGCGACGGGCGTGTTCTCCTCTTTGAGCACATGCACGGGTCGATCGCAGATCTGATGGCGCCAGCTCGGGTGATCTACTCGCCTGGCCACTCCTCCTCCTCGCTGCTCGAGGCCGGCGGATCGGAACTCTGGGATCGATCGATGTACTGGCACGGTCGTCGCCAGGCCGAACAGGTCAGCGAACACCTCGCAGAGCTCGCTGCGCGACACGCCGTCGATCCGGCTTTTCTATGAGACCCGCGGTAACTCAACCTCCAGAGGAAGAGACCGCTGCGCGTTACGACACGCTCGAGGCGGAGATCCCATGCGCCGTGAACTAGTGCACACTAGCGACTAGTCCGCAGACGCTGTACTCGCCTACGCTGCAGTCTACGACCGACGAAACCTACCGGACGATCCAGCGGCGGCCATGCGGGCCATCTGGGACGCCAACGCTGCCCAGTTAGCCGGTGCGTACATATAAGCAGTACGACCGACTCGGCATCGGCGCAGCCGAGTCTCCGTGGATCCAGGCACGACTCGTCGATTGCGCAGCATTTCGAAGGGACGCACTTCGATGTACCCCCGACACCCGACCCAGCATCGCCCGATGTGGGGTACCTGGAGCGTTGATTGGAGTAGGCGTGGGTTCGTTGGTGGTGGACATGAGGCCACCACCGCCGACCCGATCCACCTCATGCGCGTCTTCGGCATCAGCACCACTACCGCGATGAAGTACGTCTACGCCGCGCATCCCGAGCGCAGATCTAATCTGCCAAGATGAACGCTGTCGAGGAAGCTTTTGCCCGCCTTCTGCGAATCAATCTGGTATCGCACCCGCGCGTGAGACGATGAAGCCATGTCGACACCGTCAAGCTCGCTTACGGATGCCTTCGCCGAGTGCGGCGTGGACTCGAGGGCTGCTCTTGAGCAGATGTTGTCCGGCTATCAAGGAGGGGGTTGGCTGAGCCGCTTCTATATGGATGCCAGCAACGATCCAGGGCCACAGGCATGGTTTGCGCGAGGCCTGGCATACGAGGTCGTGAGCTGGGGTCGCGCTGCGCAAGAGTACTCGCCAGGGATCAAGCACTTTACGCTATTGGGTTCGTCGAAAGTTGACGAAGCGCACCTGCGCAAGGCACTTTTCTTAGCCTCCTGTTCGACATTCATCTTCCCGGAAGCAGTAGAGTTCCATGTCGAGGACTTTACAACGGACGAGGGGGATCAAATCGAGGGCTGGGATTTCAAAGTAAGCGCCGATCTTATCCGGCATATGTACGAGTACCGTCGACTAATCGACGCCAGCGCTGTACGATTCCTCGGTTCAACGATGAGCTATCAGAGTACTTATAACTTAACGGGCGCGTGGGCCAGCGACTACGCCAGTGGCGTACCCGATATCCGCGCTCTCGGAACGACCAACAGCGGTGAACTGCCCAAGCTTCTTAGCGCACTGCGCGACAACCGCCAGGTGTTAGATCTGGCCCAGACGCGCGTGCCATGGATCGAGAAGGCAAGCCTCAACGAGGTTCTCAGCCTACGCGAGGAAAACGCCGACCTCATCTCTACATTCCAGCAGGCTTATCACAAAGCATTGCTTGAACAGGTAATGCACGCCGAGTCGGTTGACTTCGAGCGCATCTCGCGGCAGATCGAAGGCGACGTGGTTGGGCCTAGCGTGCGTGCGATCGAGCGGCGCTACGCGCGCGAAGTCGCCAGTCACCGTCGGCTGCGACGCTTAGGCGCAAGCGTCGCATTTCTGCCCATTGCGGGAACAATCATTGGGGCAACGATCTTCCATAAGAGCATCCCGGAAAGTCTCGCTTCCGCCGCCGCCCCAACAATCGCGGCTCTGACTAACGCTTTGATGGTCAACCGGTCTCAACGAAAGCTCACCGATGACACGTTGACCGACCAACCGTTCTACCTAGTGTGGAAAATCATGCACGACGTCGCGTGACTGGGGTCGAGTGGCTACCGAAGGAAGCGCCACTGCGCCCGTCCGCTGGCCTTCAGCCGTTCATACCGCCGAGCGTGACCAGGTCTCCGCCGCAACGGGCACCAGCTTTGCTGCACGTTGAGCTACTGCGCGCGCGTGCGTTCTATCCGCACGGCCCGAGGTCCCGCTAGACGATGGCCCGGTGCGACTCGCGACTGAGTAGGTCCCACCGTCTGACCAAGCCGGAACTCGAGCCCTGACCCCACACCGGGCCCAACAATGGCTCGGGTTCACGCTACGACCGGTCTAGGAATCTGCGAACTCACGCGAGAAGACCCGGGGGACGCTGCAATGACGGGCTGACCCGCACCGCATCCGCGAACAGTATCAGCCAGTCAGCTACGCTACGGTCCTAGCCAACGCCCGATGTCTCATGAGACATGCGGATTGTGGAGAACACCTGTCCTACTCCTCGGCGGAACGCGGCGACCCGGCGACCGCCTGGCAGTTGGCGCACACCGCGATCGCGCACGCCGGCCCGGACCGGCGGGCCCGCTCCTGGATGTCGGCGCGCGCGGCGGAGGAGGCCGCGCAGCTCGGCGAGCGCGCCGCCGCCCTGTCAGAGCTCGAAAACGCACTGAAGCTGGGTTCTGATCTGCCGCAGCCGACACCCGAGGACGACACGCTGCCGTGGACCCGCTGCTTCGACACCAAGCTGCTGGCCGCGATGACGGCGAACGTGCACGGCAGGCTCGGCGACGCGCGAGCAGCC
The DNA here is from genome assembly GCF_035653575.1 of Actinocrinis sp. GTDB lineage: Bacteria > Actinomycetota > Actinomycetes > Streptomycetales > Catenulisporaceae > Actinocrinis. The sequence goes on along the minus strand of NZ_DASRBQ010000084.1, from coordinate 13,778 downwards.
ATGGACGCCGCCGAGTGGGCCATGCGCAGCCTCGGCCACGAACAGGTCAAGACCCGGGCGATCGTGCTGGCCGAGGTGGCCTGCGCGGCGGCACGGGTCGGGCAGGTCGACCTCGTGGCGCAAACCGCCTTCGAGGCCGCGGAGCTGGCCGACGCGCTGGAGGTGACGCTCGCCCGGCGCAAGCTGCGCAGGCTGATCCCGCTGCTCGCGCCGTACCGGGCCTCGGTGGCGGCACGCCGCGTGATCGAGCGGCTGGATGGGCAGTGAGCCACGGCGTCAGCGCGGCATGTCGATGCACCCGTCGCGGTGTTCTCGCACGGGGCGAGCCGCAACTCGCTGGCGCGTCCCTGCAAACGCCGTAAACGCCTGAACAGGTACAAGACAAGCGCGGCTCGCCGGTTGCCGGGAACGGCCAGCAGGGGTGTGCAGCGACGGGCGGTAGTGGTTGCTCAGAAGTCCGGCAACGGGTCGAGCCGCAGCTCGAACCAGACCGTCTTGCCGGCGGTGGTGCGCCGGGTCCCCCATCGGCTGGAGAGCTCCTTGACCAGGTGCAGGCCCCGGCCGCCGTCGTCGTCGTCCGCGGCGGCGCGCAGCCTGGGCACGGTCTCCGAGCCGTCGTAGACCTCGCACAGCAGGGTTCGATCACGCATCAGCCGCACGCTGATCGGCCCGTCGGTGTACAGCAACGCGTTCGTGACCAGCTCGCTGGTGAGCAGTTCCGCCGTCTCGCCGAGCTGACCGAGGCCCCACCCGCCGAGCGTGGCACGCACGGTGCGCCGCGACTGCGCCACCGCGGGGGGCTCGGGTACGACCGTCCACTCCACCGTGGACGACGAGGGTATGCCGCGCACCCGGGCGACCAGCAGCGCCGCGTCGTCGAGGGTGCGGTCGCCGCGCAGCCCGGAGATCAGACCGTCCGCGATGGCTTCCAGCGCCATCGTCGGGTCCTTCACGCCGTCGGCCAGGTCGCGCAGGCCGTCGTCGATGTCCCGGCCCGGGGCGCGGCTCTCCACCAGGCCGTCGGTGCAGAGAATCAGCAGGCTGCCGTCGGGCAGCGGCACGTCGCGGCTCTCGAAGGTATGGCCGCCGACACCCAGCGGCACGCCGGGCGGCAGGTCGAGCTGTTCGGTGCGCCCGTCCGGCCACACCGCCAGCGGCGGCACGTGGCCGGCCCGGGCGATGCGCACCGTCTGCGCGGTGGGGTCGTACACCGCCACGATGCAGGTGGCGAAGTGGGTGGTGGCCAGCGAGCCGCCCAGATGCTCCATCAGCTCGTCGAGGTGGTGCAGCACCTCGGCCGGCTGCAGGTCCAGCGCGGCCAGCGTCCGGGTGGCGGTGCGCAGCTGGCCCATCACGGCCGCGGCGCGCACCCCATGGCCCATCACGTCGCCCACGACGAGGGCCACCCGGCCGCCGCCGAGCGCGATGACGTCGTACCAGTCGCCGCCGACGCCGGTCAGGTCGCTGGCGGGCAGGTAGCGGTGCGCGATGTCGATGCCCGCGTGATAGCCGGAGTCGTCCGGCAGCAGCGCCCGCTGGAGCATCAGCGCGGTCTGCCGCTCGTGCGAGTAGAGCCGCGCGTTGTCGATGCACAGGGCCGCCCGTGCGGCCAGCTCCTCGCCCAGCACGCCCTCGCCGGGGGAGAAGGGGCGCCTGCTGGAGTCCCGGGAGAAGACCGCGAGGCCGAGCACCGCGCCGCGCGCCACCAGGGGCACGATCAGCAGCGACTTGCCGGCGAACACCGCCGCGGCCTCTTCGCCGAGCCCGGTGGCGATCCGCTCGGCCATCGCCGCGTCTATGTTCTGCAGCGTGCGCGAGCGGCCGGTGGCCAGCGCCTGCGCGAGCGGCGTGCCGGGCTGGTAGGTGACGGTCCCGCCGACCGGGAAGATCTCCGCGCTGTCGCGGGCGAGCGGGGCCGCGGCCAGCCGCCGCAGCACGGTGCCGCTGCCCGCGGGCCGGTCCGGCAGCTCGAAGTCGGCGGCCACCGACTCCAGCACGGTCACGCTGGCCGAGTCGGCGAACCGCGGGACGGCCACCTCCATCAGCTCCGCGGCGGTCGCCGCCATGTCCAGGGTGGAGCCGATCATCGTGTTGGCATCGGTGAGCAGCTGCACCCGGCGCATCATCGCCACGGTCGCCGCGTGTTCCTGGAACTGGCTGATCGCCTCGAGTGCGGCGTGCGCGGTGCCGAGCGGCGCGTCGGCGGCGGCCGGCTCGTTCTCGGGCACGTCCGCGCGGTCGGTGACCACGATGAGGGCTCCGGTGCGGCCGCGCCGGTCCTGGATCGGCTGCCAGCCGCACTCCACCGGGTGCGCGCGCCCGTCGGCGTCGAGCAGCGGAAGGGCCCCGGACCAGCTGCGCCCGGCCAGCACCGAGCCGAACAGCTCGTCAACGGTCGCCCGGTCCTCCGGACGCACCAATAGGGAGCGCAGTCGCCGCCCGCACGCCCTGGCCGCGGAGAGGCCGAACAGCGCCTGGGCACCCCGGCTCCAGGAGGTGATCCGTCCGTCCGGACCCAGCGTCAATGTGGCGGGCCACGGCCGGTCGCGTGCGGTAGAGGCCATCGCGGTGCCGCCGTTTCGCGCGTGCCCAAGTTCTTGTCGGGTGATCGGTACGGTAGCACACCTCCATGTCAGGACAGTGGGTCGCGCGATTGGTCGCTGAAGTGTTCTATTCGGCTAACCGGCCACTGCTTCTCCCATTTTTCGGGTGGAAACGGTGGAAAAGCAAGGAGCGTCCGGGCGCGAATCCGGCGCGCGGACCGCACCCGCAGGTGCGGCCGCGGCCGGATTCACCGAGGCGGCCGGATTATCTGCCGCCTAAATCGCCGGTTCGCCGTGTTCTCCGGTGCGTACCCGGACGACCTGTTCGACCGCGCTGATCCAGACCCGGCCGGTGTCGTCCCCGCCGTGCGGCGGCCTGCCGATGCGCGCCAGCAGCCCGACCAGATCGGGGATGTCCTCGTCGTTCGCCAGCACATCGATCCGCAGCCGCGGCACCAGGTCCGCGACCAGCACCTCGGCCCGGTAGACCTCCAGGTGCCGATTCCAGCGCGAGCCGGACAGCAGCGGCGTCACGGTCATCCCGGGCGCGCCGAACGCGGCCAGCGCCCGGCGCGTGGTCTCCAGGTCCTCCGGCCGGATGACCGCCGTGATCAGCTTCACCTGCCGGCCGCACCGGATCAGGGTTCCGACGCGCCGGACGAAGCGGCCGACTCGGACTCCTCGGCCGCAGCGGGCGCGACCGCCGGCGCGGCGGCGGCGCCGACCGCGGTGAGCGTCTGCGGCGGGTAGACCTCTTCGTCGTGCACGGCGAGGTCCCCGGTTTCCAACACCTGGTCAGGTAGTCGCAGCTTCATGAACAAGCCCACCACGCGCAGGATCACGAAGGTCCCGATCGCGGTCCACGCGATGACGGTCAGCGCCGCGAACAGCTGCATCCAGAACTGGTGCCAGGAATGGTTGCCGTAGAACAGGCCGGTGACCGAGAAGGCGCTCGAGCCCTTCGCCTTGCCCGCCGGGTAGACGATCATGTTCGGGTCCGCGAACAGGCCGACCAGCAGACCGCCGGACAGACCGGCGATGCCGTGCGTGTACACGACGCCGAGGGTGTCGTCGACCTTCTTGAAGATCCATACCTTCGACAGCTTGTACCAGGCGGTCCACACGATCGCCGAGCTGATCACGCCCAGGCAGATCGCGCCCATCCCGTTCACGTAGCCGGCCGCCGGGGTGATGGTGACCAGGCCGACGATCATGCCGTTGATCGCGCCGAGCAGGGTCGGCTTCTTCGTCGGGCTCAGCGCGTAGTCCATGATCAGCCAGACCAGCAGCGCGGCCGCGGTGGCGATGTTCGTGTTCACGACCGCCGCCGCCGCGTCGGCCCCGGCGAAGTACGGGTCACCGCCGTTGAAGCCGTTCCAGCCGAGCCACAGGATCCCCGCGCCGGTCGCGCACAGCAGCAGGTTGTTCGGTGCGCCGTGCTCGCGGTCGCGCCTGAGCCGTGGCCCGATGACCGCCGCGGCCACGAAACCCGCGGTGCCCGCTGACAGGTGAATGACGTAACCGCCGGAATAGTCGACGGCGCCCTTACCGGCCCAGTAGCCGCCGCCCCAGAGCATGAATGCGTCGGCGCTGTACACGATCGTGGTCCAGAGCGGGACGATCACAAGCCACGCTTTAAAGCTCATCCGGCCGATGACGCTGCCGAGCCAGAGCAGCGGGGTGATCGCGGCGAAGACGAACTGGAAATAGAACAGCGCGGATTGCGAGAAGTTGAACGGCGGCATCAAGCCGTCGAGCAGTGGGATATCCGCCTGCGCCTCCTGGCCGGCGCCCAGAGCCGGCCCGGGTTTCCCGAGGAAACCGCTGGGCGAGCCGTTGACCGTGGTCTTGATCCACGGGTGGCCGAAGCCCATGTTGAACGCCCACAGCGCCCAGACGATCAAAACCAGGGAGAAGGCGGAGAAGGCCATCAACATCGTGTTGACGGCCCACTTCTTCTGCACCAGGCCGCCGTAGAGAACGGCCAGGCCGGGCAGGCTCATCAGGCCGACCAGGGTGGCGGCGGTCAGCTGCCAGGCGGCGTCGCCGGAGGAATAGCCGGTCGTGGGATACGGGATGTAATCGAGGTGCACAGCGTCCGTCCAGATATTGGTGAGGGAGATCGGAGGGAACGTGGAGCCGTTTACCTTCGTTGAGCACGTCGAGCGCAGAAAGCTCCTGCGTTCAATACGTGCGCGCACCGTGTCAGTCGCTGGTGTCACATCCGTTCCGGATCTGTTTCGCGGATGAAACGAGCTGCGCACAATATCAAATCCGAAACCGCGCCGAAGAGCGGCGGCAACATCAAAAAGCGGCCGCCGGTGAAATGATCACCTGCGGCCGCCGCGGAAAGATCTCCGGGAGTTTAATAACGGATCAACCGGCTGCCTCGGCCTGTTGGAAAAGCGAGTCGATCGCGTCGCTGAAATAGGCGCTGTACGACACGTCCGGAGTGTCACCGCCGGTCTCGTAGCCGCCGATCACGCCGACCACGGTGCCCACGCCGGTTTGCGGGTCCACGTCGGTCAGGAACGGTCCGCCGCTGGTGCCGTCCGGGTAGCCGGGACAGTCGAACTCCAGCTGAGTGGGGCTGAACTGCTTGGTGTAGTCGGTACAGGTGATCGGTTGCTCCGTGTCGCTGGGATAGCCGACGACCTGGGTGAGCGCCGCGAAGCCCGGATCCACGCCGAGCTGGTCGGCGCCGACCGCGTCCTGAATGCGCTGGCTGGAGCCGGGCTGATGCACTACCAGGAACGCGACGTCGTAGTCGGGGTCCTGGTCGCTGAGCCACTGCGGCGCGACCACGATCTGCGAGGGGGTCCACACCCCGTAGGGCTGCTGGCCGTCGTGGTATCCGGGCACGAACGCGAGGTCGGTGAGGAGCGAACCGGAGGACGAGTCGTACACGCAGTGCGCGGCGGTGATCACCAGGTCGCCGGTGTTGCTGGCGACCACGCTGCCCGAGCAGAAATGCGTACTGGTCGAGGTGCCGTCGTAGCCGAACAGCGCGCCGATCTGCGGCAGTCCGGTGAACGCGGTCCCGGTCAGCGGATTGGACTGCGTCATCGACGTGAGCGTGGACTGGGCCTGAAACGCCCCGCCGAAGGAGACTCCGGGACCTGCCGCGGTGTCGGGCGCGGCCGACGGTACTGCACCGGGCCCGGTGGGCGGCTCGGCCCCTAGCGCAGCGATCTTCAGCCCGCTCTGCGGGTTCAGTTTCACCTTCGGGCTGAGCGGTGCCGCCGACCGGCTCGACTGAGGCCGCGGCGCGGGCACCGCCTTGGGCGTGGTGTGCGTGGAGCTTGCTGCGCCCTGCGCGCCAGCGCGCTGCTCGGCGAAGAACCCAGCTACCGCGCCAATCGCGAGAACACCCAGGCACAACGCAGCGGCGGCGTAACGTCGCCGCCGCTGCCTGTACCGTCTCGTGCGCTGCGGGTCGGGTTCTCGCATCGCCTCTCGCCGTGCTGTGCGCGGCCGTCACTGGGCCGTGGTGCGGTTCCGGGTCCTTTCGAGCCTAACCGCGTAGTCTGAAAGCACCCTGAATGCCCTGACCTGGGTAAATACGCCCCGGGCTCAGCCCCGCATCGCGCGCAGCGACTCCTTCAGCGAGGAGGTCGTGGCCAGCACGGCGGTCGGCTCGTAGCCGCAGTGCGCCATGCAGTTCGAGCAGCGCTCGTCCTTGCCCCGGCCGTACTTGTCCCAGTCGGTGGTCTCGATCAGCTCCCGGTAGGTCTTCACATACCCGTCGTTCATCAGGTAGCACGGCCGCTGCCAGCCGAACAGCGAGTACGACGGGATGCCCCACGCGGTGCACTGGAAGTCCTTCTTGCCCTCCAGGAAGTCCAGGAACAGCGGGGAGTGGTTCAGCCGCCAGCGCTTGCGGTTGCCGTTCGCGAACGCCTTCTTGAACAGCTCCCGGGTCTGCGTGACGCCGAGGAAGTGGTCCTGGTCCGGGGCCTTCTCGTACGCGTAGGCCGGGGAGATCATCATCTGGTCCACGCCCAACTCGTCGTTGAGGTAGTCCAGCACGTCGATCACGGCCTGCGGGGTGTCGTTGTTGAAGAAGGTCGAGTTGGTGTTGACCTTGAAGCCCTTGGACTTGGCCAGCTTGATCGCCTCGACCGCGCCCTGGAACCCGCCCTTCTTGTCCACCGCCTCGTCGTGCCGCTCCTCGAGGCCGTCGATGTGCACGACCCAGGCGAAGTACGGCGAGGGCTCGAACTTGTGGATGTGCTTGGGCAGCAGCAGCGCGTTCGTGCACAGGTACACGTACTTCTTGCGCTTGATCAGCTGGCGCACGATCTCGTCGATCTGCGGGTGCATCAGCGGCTCGCCGCCGGCGATCGACACCATCGGCGCGCCGCACTCCTCGATCGCGCCGACCGCCTGCTCCACCGGCATCCGCTGCTTGAGCACCGACGCCGGGTGCTGGATCTTCCCGCAGCCGGGACACGCCAGATTGCAGGCGAACAGCGGTTCAAGCTCGACGATGAGCGGGAATTTCTTGACGCCCTTCAGCTTCTGCTTGAACAGGTACGCGCCGATCCGTGCGGACTGCCGCAGGGGAATGGACAAGGCGATCAGCTCCCGGTGCTTGCGTCGGGGACCGCGCTCGCCGCCATTTCGGCCCCGTCGACGACTTCCGAACGTGCTTCGACAACTTCTGACCCGTCATCAACTTCCGAATCAAGGTCAACTTCAGTATCGGCCCGCGCCTCGACCGCGGACGGCTCCGCGCCGTCCCCGGTGCGCCGAGCGGTACGCAGCGGCGGCATGGGCGGCAGGGTGAACTTGTAGGACTCCTCCACCCCCGGCGGGTCCTCCCGGCGCACCGGGCCGAGCCCGGCCAGCGCGTCGGCCACCTCGTCCACCAGCTTCGGCGGCGCCGAGGCGCCCGCGGTCAGGCCGACGGAGCGCGCCCCGACCAGCCAGGCCGGGTCGATCTCGTCCGCGCCGTCGATCAGGTAGGCGGCGGCCCCGGCCCGCTCGGCGACCTCGACGAGCCGCTGGGAGTTCGACGAGTTCTGCGACCCGACCACCAGCACCACGTCCACCTCGGCGGCGATGTCGCGGATGGCCCGCTGCCGGTTCGTGGTCGCGTAGCAGATGTCGGAGGAGGGCGGCTCGATGATGGTCGGGAAGGTGGCCCGCAGCGCCGAGACGATGTCCGCGGCCTCGTCCTCGGCCAGCGTGGTCTGGGTGAGGTAGGCGAGCCTGCTCGGGTCGTCGACCTCGAGCTCCTTGGCCTGCCTGGCGTTCTCGACCAGCCGGATGCGCGGGTTCGCCGGATCCGGGTCCTCGCCGAGCAGCCCCTCGGACTCGTCGTGGTTGGCGTGCCCGATGAAGACCACGGTGTTGCCGTCGCGCAGCGCCCGCCGCGCCTCGGTGTGCACCTTGGCGACCAGCGGACAGGTCGCGTCCACCACGGTGAGCCCGCGCTGGGTGGCGTCTTCGCGGACCGCCGGCGCCACGCCGTGCGCGGAGAGCACGACCGGCACGTCATCGGGGACCTCATCCAGTTCCTCGACGAACACCGCGCCGCGCCGCTCCAGATCCGCGACCACGTAGGCGTTGTGCACGATCTGCCGCCGCACGTACACCGGCGCGCCGTAGCGCTCCAACGCCTCCTCGACGATGTCGATCGCCCGCTCCACGCCCGCGCAGAACGAACGCGGCGAGGCCAGCACGACCCGCCGGTGCGGGCTGAGCGCGTCGCTCCACCGCTCCAGCGCCGGCACGATCTTCGTCAGCAGGTTGATGGCGGCGCGGCCTCTGGGCACCGTGGCCGGGTGGTAGAGGCTGGTCTCCGCGTCGTCCACGATCACCCGCACCACCGCGAACGGCCGGTTGGCCAGGGTGCCGAGCCAGGAGGACTCCATGTCCACGGCGGCCACGCCCTCGGAAGCCAGCATCCGCCGGCGCGAGCCGAGGGCCAGCCGGTCCGTGGTCGCGACCGGGCCCAGGTGCACCCGCACCGGGGCCGAGCCCGGTCCGGCGGACTCCAGGCCCAGCGACCTGATGGCGGCGGCCAGCAGCGGAGCGGCCGGGCTGCGCACGACCGAGCCCTCCGGGCCGCGCACCTCGCTGGCCACCACGATGTCTCCGGCGCGCACGTGCGGCGCCACGCCGCCGGCCACTCCGGCGACCACCAGCGCGTCGTCGTCGCGGGGCAGCACGCGCACGGCGTTGCGGGCGCGTTGGCCGACCCGCACGACTCTGGCGTCGCGGGTTCCGGTCAGGCCGCGCTCAAGGGCGCGGGCCTCGATGGCGAGCGCGGCCGCGATGGTGAGCTTCGGCGGGCGCTCGGTCTGGTCTGATGCGGCGTTCACGGGGACTCCACGAGACGGTCGGCCAGGTAGCGGCCGAGCGCGGTCAGCGGGAAGACAAGCCGGTACAGGTGGTAGTTGATGTAGAAGTCGCCGGGGAAGCCGGTGCCGGTGAACAGCTCCTCGTCCCAGGTCCCGTCGGCGCGCTGGGTCTCGGCCAGGTACGCGACACCCCGGTCGGCGGCTTCGCGCACGGCTCTGGCCCGTGGATGATCTCCGGGTTCCTGCGCGGCGAGCAGCGCCAGCAGCGCCCAGGCGGTCTGCGACGCGGTGGACTCGCCCCGGCCGATCCACGAGGGATCGACATAGGAGCGCAGGTCCTCGCCCCAGCCGCCGTCGGCGTTCTGATGCTCGATCAGCCAGGCGGCGGCCCGCCGGATCGCCGGGTGGTCCTTCGCGACGCCCGCCTCGACCAGGGCCGGTACCACGGCGCCGGTGCCGTAGACGTGGTTCGCGCCCCAGCGGCCGAACCAGGACCCGTCCTTCTCCTGGTGGTCCAGCAGCCAGCGCACCCCGCGCAGCGCGCGCGGGTCGTGCGCCCGGCCCCGGATCGCCATCGCCTCCACGATGTGCGCGGTCACGTCCGCCGAGGGCGGGTCGATCACCGCGCCGAAGTCGCAGAAGGGCAGCTTGTTGATCAGGTAGCGGGTGTTGTCCGCGTCGAACGCGCCCCAGCCGCCGTCCTTGCACTGCATCCCGGCCATCCACTGCACGCCGCGCTCGATCGCGCCGTCCAGCGCGGCCAGGCGCGCCGGCTCCACCGGCTCGGCGTCCTCGTCGCGGGCCGCGCCGCGCCGTGAAGCGCGGTGCAGCGCGATGACCACCTCGGCGGTGTCGTCGGTGTCCGGGTAGCCGTCGTTCTGGAACTCGAAGGCCCAGCCGCCTGGCGCGAGGTCGGGGCGGCGCACGGCCCAGTCGCCGCGCACCGTGATCTCCTCGTTCAGCAGCCAGTCGGCGGCCCTGACGATGGCCGGGTCGTCGCCGGGAACGCCCGCGTCGGTCAGCGCCACCAGCGCCAGCGCGGTGTCCCACACCGGGGACTGGCAGGCCTCGAGCCGGCGCACCGGACCCTCCGGCGTCTCCTCCCAGACCAGGAAGTCCTCGAGCCCGTCGAGGCCGGCCCGGATCACCGGGTGGTCGAGCTGATAGCCCATCAGGTGCAGCGCCATGATCGAGTACACCCACGGCGGCTGGATGCCGCCCCAGCAGCCGTCGGCCTCCTGTCGCGCGACGATCCACTCGACCGCCCGCTTGAGTGCGGCCTTGCGCATCGGCTTGAACCGCAGCCGCTCATAGCGGTGCAGCAGCTTGTCGGCCCACTGGAAGAAGCCCGCGGTGGACAGCGCGGGGGAGAGCGGCGGATCGCCGGCGCCGGTGCGCAGCTCGTCGATCCCGAAGGGCAGCGGCCGGCTGGGCCGGAAGTGTGAGACCACGGTGAGCGGCACCACGGTCTGGCGCGCCCAGCAGGCCCAGTCGTAGATGTTCAGCGGCACCTGCGGCGGCAGGTAGACCAGCTCCGGCGGCATCACCGGCAGCCGCTCCCAGTCCCACAGGCCGAACAGCGCCAGCCAGATCCGGGTGAACACCCGCGTGCGCTCCACGCCGCCGTTCGCGATGATCCAGTCCGCGGCGAGCTTCATGTGCGGCGCGTCCGGGGCGTCGCCGCACAGTTTGAGCGCGACGTACGCCTCCACGGTCGTGGACAGCTCCGGCGGACCGCCGTGGAACGTGCCCCAGGTGCCGTCCTCCCGCTGCTGCGAGCGGATCCAGCGGGCCGCGGCCCAGCTCTCGGCCGCCTGCCGGATGCCGAGGAACTCGCGCAGCAGCAGATCCTCGGCGTCCATGGTGACGTTGGTCGCCAGCTCGCCCTTCCACCAGCCGGCCGGGTCCTGCAGGCCGAGCAGGTGCCCTCGGGCCCGCTCGGTGGCGCGGCGCACCGCCGCCACCGGTCCGGGCTCGGCTGCCGCCGGCTCGGATCGTCTGGCGCTGGGCCGATCCGCGATTGCCGTCATCTCCAGGTCCTCCTCGTGCCCGCCCCTACCACTCCCGCCGCAGCAGAAACCTGGTCACCTCGGTGAGATCGCCGAAGGTTTCCGGCTGCGCCGCCAAGCGGTCGAGCCGGGCAAGCGCCTCGTTGGTGTGCAGGTCGGCGCGTTCCCGGCACCAGGCGCGGCCGCCGGACTCCTCGACGAGCTTGGCGGCCAGGGCCACGTCCTCCTCCGGAAGCTCGCCCGGCGTGGCCAGCAGCGCGGCCAGCCGCTCGCCCTCCCGGGTGCCCGAGGTGAGCGCGGCGACCACCGGCGCGGAGCGCTTGCGGGCCCGCAGGTCCGCCGCCACCGGCTTGCCGGTGCGCCCTTCGTCGCCCCAGATGCCGAGCATGTCGTCGACCAGCTGGAAGGCCATGCCGACGTGGTGCCCGTACTCCGCCAGCAGCGCGGTACGTGCCGCCGCGTCGGAGCCTTCGATGAGTTCACCGCGCGCGCCGTACCAGGCGATCGCGCCGAGCGAGGCCGAGGCGGACAGCAGCGAGGCGGTCTTTCCGGCCTCCATCGCGATGCACTGCTCGACGGTGACGTCCTGACGGTCCGCCAGGTAGAGGTCGTCTGACTGCCCGGCGATCAGCACCTGCACCGACGCGGTCAGCGCCTCCTGCGCCGCCACCGCGCCGCGCTTGGCCAGCACCTCGAAGGCCAGGGTGTGCAGCGCGCAGCCGGCCAGCAGCGACTGGTTGACGCCGTAGACGGTCCACGCGGTCGGCCGGTGATGCCGGGTGCGGTCCTCGTCCATGATGTCGTCGTGCAGCAGGGAGAAGTTGTGGATCAGCTCGACCGCGCAGGCAGCGTCCAGCACCTCCGGCTCGTCCCCGGCGGCGCCGACCGCCCGGGCGCCGAGCACCGCCAAGGCCGGGCGCAGCGACTTGCCCGAGCCCCCGGCGGTGTCCCAGCCGAAGTGGAAGCGGGAGATCTCACGCATGAGCGGGTGCAAACCGTCGACGTGCCGCTGCAGCACGGGGTCGACGAGTGCTTTCATCGCGGCGAGAATATCCGGCGCCTGTCGCTGCATCAGCCCTCTCCCGTCGTGTGATCAACTACCAGTCTTGCAGCATTGATTCCGCTGCGCACCGCACTTTCCATGGTGTCCGGCCAGCCGGTGGCGGTCCACGCGCCAGCGAGGTAAACCCCTGGCATACCGGTCGCCGGGCCCGGCCGCAGCGGCGCCGAACCGCGCTCCTGACGGAACGTCGCGTGCTGCTCCCGGGTCACGAACACCTCCTCCAGCCGTGCGTCCTTCGTCTTGGGCAGGAGCCGCGCCAACTCGGCCTCGAACAGCGTGGCCAGCTCGCGGGTGGGGGTCTCGCACAGCGCGTCGGCCGCCGAGACGGTGACCGCGACATAACGCCCGGCCGGTCCGTCCAGGCCGCTGGCCGCGGTGCGGTCGAAGATCCACTGGGCCGGGGTGTCCACGGCGGCGAGGAACTGTCCGTCGAGCACGGGCCGGTCGTAGCGCAGGTGGATGTTGAGGATCGGGCTGTGGCCCAGCTTCCCGAACGCGGTCGGGTGATGCGGCGTGGGCAGCAGCGTGGCGGCCACGTCGTGCGGCACGGCCAGCACCACCGCGTCCGCGGCCAGTTCGGTGCGCTCGCCGGAGCGGTCGACGACGGTGACCGTGCGGATGAGGGGTACCTCGGAGAGCGGTTCGGCCTTGGTCGAGTCGAGCACCGTCACGCCCGCGGCGTCCAGCGCCTTGCGGGCCAGTTCGTCGTGGATCCGGCCGAGCGGGACCGTCGCGTAGCCCAGGTCCGCGCCGTCGTTCGTCTCCAGCAGCCCGGTGCGGAACACCTTCGCCGCCAATGCGAGTGAGGCGTCGTCAGGGGCGATGTTCAGCGTCGCGGTCGAGATGACCGACCACAGCCGGTCGATCGCCGCCTGAGACTGGCCCTTCTCGCGCAGGAAGTGCCCGAAGCCCTGCTCGTCCACGTCGAGACTCGCCGGATCGGTGCGCCGCAGCGCGAATGCCGGGCCGCCGAGCTTGGCGCGGTCCCGCAGCGGCAGCAGCCCGTAGCCGCCGAGCGCGACCGCCAAATGCAGCGGCGCGGGCAGTGCGGTACGCCGCAGCCGGGCGGTGCTCGCGTCGGACGCCGACTTGAGCGGGATGTCGAGCCGGTCCTGAAGGTGCGTCAGGCCGGTGTCAGGTCCGGCGCCGAGCCGGTCGAGCAGTCCGCGATAGGCGGTGCAGCAGCGCAGGAAGACGTGCTGGCCGTTGTCCACGGTCAGCTCGCCGCGCCGGTACGAGGTCGCCCGGCCGCCGAGCCTGGGGCGCGCCTCGACCAGTGTCACGCTCCAGCCGCGCTCGGCCAGCACCAGCGCGGTGGTGATCCCGGCCAGCCCGCCGCCGACGACGACGGCGCGCTGACCGGTCTCGGTCGGGCCCGCGTTCATGAGCGCGGCGCCGGGAGCAGCAGGGCGCCGAGCGCCACGGTCAGCTTTTGCGGGGTCGGCACCGAGACCCGAGTGGAGAGCACGGCTTCCGGCTCGGCCGCGATGCGGCGCAGCAGCGCGTGATAGATCCCGGACAGCGCGCCGCAGCAGGCCCGCGAGCGCCGGTCGAGCAGCGGCAGCAGGCCCAGGCCTTCGGCGTACAGCTTCTCGGCCCGGTCTGCCTCGGCCCGGATCAGCCCGACCAGTTTTCCGCCCTGCGGATCGAGGTTCCCCTCGGCGTTGAGCACCAGCTTGCAGCCGTGCGCCGAAAGATCCTCCTGCGGCAGGTAGATCCGACCGTTCGTCAGATCTTCGCGCAGGTCGCGCAGGATGTTGGTGAGCTGGAGCGCCAGGCCGAGGGTGTCGGCGAGGGCGTTGGGCACCGAGGGTTCGGTACGCAGCGACGGCGGATCGAACACGCCGAGCGAGAG
>NZ_DASRBQ010000083.1:0-7270 GCF_035653575.1 Actinocrinis sp. | reverse complement strand
GGAACGGCGAATTGCGCCGATTTCCGTTGCCGCGTGCCGCCATCCGGCTTATGTCAGCAGTCTGTCGCGCTCAGCGCGCGGTACGCCGTCTGCGCGACATCGCATCAACGCTTTGCCGGAGGCAGTTGCGCGTGCCAGTGCCGCCGGACCGCGATCAGGCGCAGCGCCGCCGTCGCGCCGGCCGCCACGAAGGCGATCGGGGTAAGGGCCGGGGTGTAGCGGTCCGCACCGACCACGATCAGCGAGCCGATCGCGGCGGGGATCGCGTAGAACTCGCGGCGCAGCACCGTCGGCACCTCGGCGATCAGCATGTCCCTGATCACTCCCCCGCCGACCGCGGTCAGCACGCCCATGAGCGCGGCCGGAACCGGAGCCAGCCCGTATCTCAAGGCCTTACCGGTGCCGGAAACCGCGAAGAAGCCAAGGGTGAGCGAGTCAACGACGAGGTACGCGGTGGTCACCCGCACCCGTTCGCGCAGTTCCGGCCCGACCGCGAACACCTGGTACTGCGCGGCGATCACGGCCAGCGAGGCGATCGTCGCAGCACTCAGATATCGCCAGTCGGCGAGGAACGCCGGCGGGCGCGCGCCGATCAGCACGTCGCGCACGGCCCCGCCGCCGAGCCCGGTCGCCGCGCCGAGCACCAGGATGCCGACAAGGTCAAGGCCCTTGCGCACCGCGGTCAGCGCGCCGGAGGCCGCCGCGCTGAAAACCCCGAGCAGGTCGAACAGGATCGGCAGATGCACCACGCTCCGAAGTGTGCCGGGGCGCGCCCCGCGCGGCCAATACACAGGGCGTTGGGATGCACGTCCACATCTTCGCAAGTCGGCACAGCCGTTGACCGGGTGATTCCACGTGTGCCGGCACCCCGGTCTTCGCTACAGTGGTCATCGGTTTTCCGTACGTGGCGAAAGGCCGGATCCCGGCCGGGGGCGCAACGAAGAGCGCGCGATTACTTCGTCTGCCGCCGCGTTGGGACTCCGTTCAGGCTGCGCACGCTGATACGGTGGACCGGACGACGAGTAGCGAGAAGAAGGCCGGCGCGATGAGTTTCCGGAACCGCCGAGGGGGATAACGACAAATGACCGCGCGCATCAGGGTTCACGGGCGCGATCTTCGTCCTGCCTATCCAGCGGTCCCCCGATCGGGTAACGCGCACCGGAGCGTGTTGCGCCGAACGGGCGTGGCATCTTCCCGAACCACGGATGCGCGCGCCACACTCGTTACTACGTCCAGCAGCGGCACCACCCAGGAGGTCTCATGACCGAACTGCGCGTGATGGCGGTCTCCGGCGACGGCGATCGCCTGGTGCTGCGTGCCCCGGACGGTCAGGAGTTCTTCCTCGCCATCGACGACCGGCTGCGCGCCGCGGTGCGCGGTGATCGCGCCAGGCTCGGCCAGATCGAGATAGAGCTGGACGCGCAGCTGCGGCCGCGCGACATCCAGGCGCGCATCCGTTCCGGGCAGACCGCGGAGCAGGTGGCCGATCTGGCGGGCATCCCGCTGGAGCGGGTGCGCCGCTTCGAGGGCCCGGTGCTCGCCGAGCGGGCGTTCATGGCCGAGCGGGCGCAGAACACCCAGGTGCGCCGGGCCGGCGAGACGCACGGTCCGAAGCTGGGCGACGTGGTGCGCGAGCGGTTGATGCATCGCGAGCCGGATCACGACTCGGCGCAGTGGGATTCGTGGCGCCGGGACGACGGCACCTGGACGGTGCGCCTGGCGTTCCGGATCGGCGGGCTGCCGTACGAGGCGACCTGGACGTTCGACCCGCCGCGCCGGCTGGTCACCCCGGCCGACGACGAGGCGCGGCTGCTTTCCAGCGACGTGGCGGCGGAGAACGCGTTCCCGTTCTCGCCGCGTCAGCCGAGGCTGCCGGCCGCGGCTTCCGGCGGCGAGCCCGCCCCGGTGCGCCCGGCCTCCTCGGTGACCGCGCTGCCGACCTGGCAGGGCCAGCGTCCGGTGGCCGCCGCCGGAACCACCGCGGCGTCCTCGTCCGGCACCGTCTCGAGCCCGGCGGCCTCCGCCGACTCGGTCGTCACTCCGCTGCGTCCGGTCGCGGCCGCGGCGGCGACGTCAGCCACCCCGACCGCGCCCGCGGCCGAGGAGCCGGCGGCGCGTCAGCGGCAGACCGGCGCGGGCTCCGCGTACTCGGACGCGCTGTTCGGCCCGGTCGGCCCGCACAAGGACCGGCTGCGCGGGCAGACCGACCAGCAGGCGGTCAACGACGGAGTGACGCCGGGCAAGCGGGCGACCGTGCCGTCCTGGGACGAGATCGTCTTCGGCACCCGGCGCCGCAAGAGCGAGTAACAGCGAGGCCGGGCGGCTCCCGCTCACCGGACCGGACGAGCAAGACGCGGAAAGCGCGTAAGACGCGCGAGACACGCACGACGAGACCGTGGCCCCGCTTCGGATGGATGCGAAGCAGGGCCACGGCCCGTTTGGAGGACGCGCAGGTCCTCCTTCACCGCGGCGGGTCGCTCGCCGCGGCGCCCTCAAGGAACCGACCGGGTGCCGGCCGTCCAAGCCTCGCTCGTATCAGCGCCTTGAGTGTCTGGGGGTCGTTCACGCGAACAGGCCCGAGGCGTAGTAGTCCGAAGCATCCTTGACCCCCGGCAGCGCGAAGAAGTAGCCGCCGCCGGTCGGCGAGATGTAGTCCACCAGCGGCTCGTCGATCAGCCGGGTCTGAACCGCCTCGAACTGCCGCGCCACGTCCTGGTTGTAGCAGGCGAAGAGCAGGCCGACGTCGAGGTTACCGTTGTCGTCGATGCCGCGATCGTAGTTGTAGCCGCGCCGCAGGATCCGCTGCCCGTCGGTCTTCGCGGTGCGCGGATTGGCCAGGCGGATGTGCGCGTCCAGCGGGATGATCTTCCCGTCGGGATCGTTCGCGTACTGCGGAATGTCGCTCTCCACGGTTCCGGAGAGCGGGGCACCGGTGTCCCGCCGCCGCCCGAACATGTTCTCCTGCTCGGTCAGCGAGACCCGGTCCCAGAACTCCACCAGCATCCTGATGATGCGCACCACCTGGTACGAGCCGCCCTCCACCCACGCCGGCTCGCCGTTCGCGCCGGCATGCGTCCAGATCAAGGCATTGGTCTCAGTGGTCGAGTTCACATCCGGGTTGGCGATGCCGTCCTTGAAGCCCAGCTGGTTGCGCTGGGCCCCGGTCGGCCGGGACGGGGACTGGAATCCGTCGGCTTTCCAGCTCAGCTGGAGCCACTGGCGGGTGTGCTTGGCGATGTCGCGCAGCGCGTGCATCACCGTGTCGCGGTGGTCGGCGCAGATCTGCAGCATGAGGTCGCCGTGCAGCTCGGTGGAGTCCTGCATGTTGTCGTTGGGGAAGACCGGCATCTTGGTCAGCTTCGCGGGCTTTCGCGCGGCCAGGCCGTAGCGGCCGTCGAACAGCGAGGCCCCGACGCCGACCGTGATGGTCAGGCCGTCGGCCGGGACCACCGGACCGAGGGTGGAGCTGTCCGAGGGCGGGGAGGCGACGCCGAGATCGACCGGAGTGCCGCCCTCGGTCAGGAACCGCGCCCGCTGTGTCAGGGTCTTGAAAAGCTGCTGGAGGCCGGCTCGGTCGGTGGCGAGGACGTTGAAGGACACGAAGGTCGCGGCCAGCTGTGGCGGGGTGAGGATGCCCGCCTGGTGCGCGCCGTGGAACGCGATCGTCCGGCCGCTGCCGGTGTCCGAAGAGTCGGAGGACGAGGACAGCGCCTGCGCGGTACCGAATCCTCCGGCGGTGACCGCAGCCGCGCCGACCGCGCCGACGGCCGCGCCGCGCAGGAAGGAGCGACGGCGCAGCGCGTGGTGCACATCGGCGCTGTGCATGTCGCCGGTCGCATCCGGGTCGGCCAGCGCCGCGAACGGGCAGGTGCCGGTGGGAACGTTCTCGTCGGTCATCGGATCAGATCTCTGTCTCGCGGGCGCCGGTGCGGGTGATGGTCATGGTCGCGGTCACGCGCTGCTGCGCTCCTCCAACAGGTCGGGTACGACGGAGAGCTGTTCGAGCAGTTCGCCGAGATCGCCGTTGATCTTCTGCCGCTGCGTCGCGGTGAGCTGGTCCAGCGCGGTCCACGAGCCGTCCGGCCGCTGCGCCGCGTTCAGGTCGGCGGCCACGGTCTGGATCCAGGT
This sequence comes from Actinocrinis sp., assembly GCF_035653575.1. Taxonomy (GTDB): domain Bacteria; phylum Actinomycetota; class Actinomycetes; order Streptomycetales; family Catenulisporaceae; genus Actinocrinis. The sequence continues at coordinate 3,142 of NZ_DASRBQ010000083.1, read as the reverse complement.
GTCGATGGACTTGAGCGCCTGCGGGTCGCGCGCCTGCATCAGCCCGACCAGGGCGCTGAGGACCACCTGGGTGCCGTGCAGGTTGGCCGAGGCGGTGGCCAGCGCGGTCCCGCTGCCGTAGTCGGAGATCCCGGTCAGCTGGAACTGGAGGGTGTTCTCCAGGATCTCGTGTGTGCGCAGCGGCAGGTCGTTGGGGTCGGTGGTCTGGCTCGGGAACGCCTTGATCAGACTTTGGATGTCGGCGACCAGCTGATCGCCGAGCGGCTTGAGCACCGCGGCGCGCTGACCGTGCCAGAGTCCGTATTCGATGCGGTGGAATCCGGTCCACGACGGGTCGTTCACCCCGCCGTGCAGTCCGGTGGCCCGGCCGTCGATCTTCGCGTCGAAGTCCTCGAAGGTGCCGTACGCGGCGCCGAGGCCCTCGTAGTCCAGGTGCGCGGTGAGCCAGTCCGCCTTGGCCGCGGCGAGAGCGGCAGCGGTAAGGTCGGGGGCCGCGAGGTCCGCGGCCAGGCGCTGGCTGTCGGCGAGCAGCACCGGCAGGTTCTGCTGTACGTAGGCGCGATAGTCGGCGACGGGTTGCTGCAGATCCTGATCGCTGACCGGGGCGAAGCCGGTGCTGCCGCCGGACGATCCGCCGCCGACTGTGTAAGTCTTCGAACTCAGCGCCGTGCCGTCGGTGAACGCGCAGCGGAAGGCGTAGGAGCCGCCGGAGAGCGTCGCGGTCAGCGGGCGCGTGGTGCCGGGAGCCAGGTTCTCGATCTCGGCGAACACCGCGTTGGTGCTCGGGCTGATCAGGTAGACCTCGGCGGTGTTGCGGCCGTTGTTGGTCAGGTTGAAGGTCTGCGCCCCGGCCTCGGGATTCGCCCAGCCGGTGCCGCAGCTCGACTCGCTCAGCGCGATGTCGTTGGACGCCGCGGCGCTCTTTCCGGGCCCCAGCACCGCGATCGCGGCGACGGCGGCCACCGCCGGCACGGCGAAGATCGAGGTTCCCACCGCCCAGCGCGGCACCCGCCGAGCGGCTTCGCGCTCCTGCTTCGCCTCCCGCTTCGCCGCAATGCGCGCGGCGAGCGCCTGCTCGTCAGCGACGCGCGCCGCGGCGCGCCGTTGTGCTCTCGTGAGCGGGGTCGCCGGCTCAGCCGCCGGAGCCTGCGCCGCGGCCTTGCGCTCCGCCGTGGCCGCGGCGGAGCGCATCCCGCGCACGAACAGGAACATCGTCGGCGGCAGGTACAGCAGGTAGCCGATGACCTGGAGCCAGCTCATCGCGGGCGTCAGGTTGAGCGTTCCGGCGATCAGCGTCGCGTACCAGGAGCCCGCATCGATGGAGGTGAGGTTGAACGCGTACGCGGTGTGACCCGGAATCAGGCCGCCTTCCTGCAGATCGCCGAGCCCGTAGGCGAGCACGCCGGCCGCGATGACGATCAGCACGGCGCCGGTGACCGAGAAGAACTTCGTCAGATTGATCTTCAGTACTCTGCGGTACAGCCCCCAGCACGCGACCACGGCCAGCGCGATGCCGACCGCCGCGCCGATCATCGGCCCCTGCGACTCCCCCGCCGACTTGGCCGTAGTCCACAGGAACAGCGACGTCTCCAGCCCCTCGCGCGCCACCGCGATGAACGAGGTGAGTACGAGAACCCCGGCGCCGCGGCCCAGCGCTTCGGTAACGCGAGCCTTGAGATCGCCGGACAGGCTGCGTGCCGACTTCCGCATCCAGAACACCATCGTGGTGACGAACCCGACGGCGATCAGCGAGAGCACCCCGCCGAACACGTCCTGTCCCCCGGCCGGCAGATCCGCGGCGGTGAAGGTCAGCACCGCGGCGAAGGAGAGGCTGAGCGCCACGGCGGCGCCCACACCCGCCCACACCGCGCCGAGCCGGGCCCGTTGGCCCGCCCGCACCAGCGTCGCGACCAGGATCGAGACGATGAGCCCGGCCTCCAGACCTTCGCGCAGGCCGATCAGGAAGCTGGGGAATGCGTCATTCCACATGAAGTGCAGATCCTCGGTCGTGGGTCGTCGGGCGTGGAGCGGGATAGGGCGGCCACCGACCGGGACGCGACCACCGGTCAAGTTAGGCAAGCCTAACCATACCGAAGTTCTCGGCGGCTCGCGCAAGGGGGTGTGCGTGAACGCAGGAGGTGATCCAGGTGACATTTGGACCACCCACTCACCGTCTGAGCAGCTCAGCAGGAAATCCGAAAAAACTTTGAGCCGGGCGTATCAGGAGGGCCCGCCCCGCGCTCTAGTTAGTGACCGTTCCGGGAAGGGGAGAGCCCGGCGAAGGTCAGTGTGGGGTGGATGCTGGGGGACCGTCCCGGTGCCCGTGGGGGGATGTAACGACGGGCATCGGGACGGCTGCGCGGGGCGCGCCCTCTTTGTCAGGACGTCACGGGGGTACGTCCTGGCCACCTGGCGCGCCCCGCACAGCCACGGCAACGGGATCCGCGAACCGCGCCGTAGAACGGGGCAGACGTGCTAGGCCCTTCTTCGACGGGCCTAAGCCTCGGCCTAGCGCGAGACTGCCTACTGGAGGGAAAGACCCAATGACTCTCGATCATCAAGCCCGCCTTGAGCGCCTGCTCGCCCGGCATCGTGACGCCGTGCTGAGCGAAGGGCCCAACGGAGCCACCGCGCTGCACCGCAAGGACCAGATCCTGGTCGCGATCCGGCACGCCGATCGCGCACACGAGGTGGTCGGACGGTACACCGAGCGCCGCGACGATCTGCAGGAGGTCGGCGTCACCCGGTTGCACCTGCGACCCGACGCCGGCGTCGATCCGCGAGAACTGATCAGTCAGCTGCGCACCCACAACACCGGCCCGATGGCCGTCTCGCTCAATCACCTGATGCACGGCGAGCCGGAATGGTATGGCGGCCCGTACGGTGTGCCCCAGGCCTGCGCGCCGATGCCGAAGCCGGTCGCCGTCGACACCTCGGCGCGCCGGGTGTTCGCCGGCGTGGTCGACACCGGCATCGTCAGTCATCCCTGGTTCGCGGACAGTGACTGGTTCGCCCAGGTGAGCCCGGACCAGCTGGATCCGATCCCGGCGGAGGTGGACTACGCGCTGGAGACCCAGACCGGGCACGGCACCTTCGTCGCCGGGACGCTGTTGCGCCAGGCGCCCACTGCGTTCCTGATGAT
>NZ_DASRBQ010000082.1:0-16419 GCF_035653575.1 Actinocrinis sp. | reverse complement strand
AGCGGAGCGGCACTGCACGAGGCACGAGGCACGGGCGGGGCGGGGCGGGGCGGGGCGGGGCGGGGCGGGGGGAGAGAATCCGGTCACGGCAGAGATGGCAACGGCCTTTCATACCGAGTGGGGGTAATCCGACGCCCGCAGACCCTAGACTGCTGCACCAAAAGACTGGCGGGTCGCCGCTATCCCGCGCGACCCAGAGCTCAGATTCGGCGATCGACGCCGGGTGAGCTGCCAGTCGGCTGCGCCATCGGTGGCATTGGGGAGGCGAGACGCGGTGCATATCAGTGAGCTGGAGTTGGTCACCCGGGTGCTGGTCGGCTGGGGGCTGACCTTCGTGCTGGGCTTCGAGCGCGCGGTCCGCGGCGCACCTGCTGGTGACCGCACCTTCTCGCTCGTCGGCGCAGGAACCGCGCTGATCGGTGCTCTGTCGCTCTCCTCCCCCGCGGTGCTGGGTGGTGCAGTGACCGGCATCGGCTTCATAGGGGGCGGGCTCTGCTTCCGGCAGGCGGCTCAGGACAAGGAGATCCTGCACGGAGTCACGACCGCGGCGTCCATATTCTGCGCGGCGGCGATCGGGGCGGCCGCCGGAGTAGGACACCTCTGGCTCGCCGCCATCGCGACCGGCTCGGTGTTCATCAGCCTGGAAATCAGGCATCTGCCGGTGTTCCGGTTGTTGGACGCCCGGCGCTGGGCGCCGTACTTCCACCACGACGACCATGCTCACTTCACCTTGCGCGGAATCGAGAAGGCGATCGTGCACGAGGTCGAAGGTGAAGCGGTCGACGTCAAGCGTATGTCGCTTGCCGCTTGTGGCCATACCGTGCCGTCGCAGGCTCTTTCGATGGGGGATGGCGGGGGTCAGCACGGCGGCGTGTCGGTGATGCGCATCGACGCCGTGTGCACCGAGTGCGGTGAGCCAGTAGCGCAATCCGCGACGGCGGCGCTGTCTGATGAGGTCGAGCAGGCGATTGAAGCCGACATTGCAGCGGACCAGATTGTGGAGGCGGCAGCGTCGGCAGCTCGCGGCGGCACACGGTAAGGAACCCCGGCGGTTGGGCGGCACCGAGCACCCGCAGCAGGGGAAGATGGCGGTTGGGTGGCACCGAGCACCCGCAGCGGGGGAAGACAGCGGTTGGGCGGCATCGGGCGGCCGCAGCAACGGCTGGCGACGGCAGAAGCGGTCGGCGCGAGGGAAGCTGGCGGTGCAGCGAGGCGGAGCGGGGAACGATCGACGCTTCTAGGGTCGACGCCGATGCTGATTCCGATGCGGGTGTGAGCATGCAACGGTTTGGCAGTCCGCAGATCGCGGCGTCTCGCGGTATGAGAGTGCTGGTGAGGCGGCGGGAGAGGCGCGTGACCGTCGGCGTGTGTTAGCCTCGATCTGCCGGTACGTACGATGTCCCCGGGCCTCACCTATTGCCGGCGCGGAATACCGTTTGGCTGGAGCCGCGCTGTGCCACTCGCCGAGAGGCGACACGCGTACCGGCGCTAGTCATTTCTCGCGGGCGGAGTTGCTCGCACTTCAAGAGTGAGTAGAAGCGCCGCTCGGACGCAGTCGTCCGGCGGCGAGGCTGTGGCGCCAACTGTATGCACAGATCAGGCGATCGCGAGCAAACGGCTTGGGCATAGTGGGCAGGCTCGCACGGTCGGGACGCGGTCGACGGGCTAACAGCAGCTTGGGCACGGTGGACGGGTTGACAGCAGCTTGGGCACGGCGGACGGGCTGACAGCAGCTGCAGGAGCCGGGAACTACGTCCAGGGCAGGGCACGGTCGCTCAAACGTGTTGGGCGAAGCGGGCGACAGGCGGCTGAGGAGCGGGTTGCTCTCGCGTTCCGGCATGCGAACGGTCCTGCTCGTCGCCATGCCCGGACACGAGATGATGGCCCGAGCAACACGCTCCCTCGCGTGTCCTGCACCAGCCGGCCGGGATCCGCCCGGCGGCCCGGAAGGAGCTGGAACGTGAACGACCGCAAGCCGGTGACCACCTGGCTGACGGACATGGACGGCGTCCTCATCCACGAGGGCAACATGATTCCCGGCGCGGACGACTTCATCCGCAGGCTGCGCGACTGCGGCGCGCCGTTCCTGGTGCTGACCAACAACTCCATCTACACCCCGCGGGACCTGCGGGCCAGATTGCTGTCCACCGGCATCGACTTGCCGGAGGAGTCGATCTGGACCTCCGCCCTCGCCACCGCCAACTTCCTGCACTCGCAGCGGCCAGGCGGTTCCGCGTACGTCATCGGCGAAGCGGGTCTGACCACCGCGCTGCATGAAGCCGGCTACACGCTCTCTGAGAGCGAGCCCGACTACGTGGTGCTCGGCGAAACCCGGACCTACAGCTTCGAGGCGATCACGCGCGCGATTCGGCTGATCGACGGTGGCGCGCGCTTCATCGCCACCAACCCGGACGCCACCGGTCCTTCGCTCGAGGGCGCCCTGCCCGCCTGCGGCTCGGTCGCGGCGCTGATCACGCGGGCCACCGGGGTCGAGCCCTACTTCGTGGGCAAGCCGAACCCGGTGATGATGCGCGAGGGGCTGAACAAGATCGCCGCGCATTCGGAGAGCACCGCGATGATCGGCGACCGGATGGACACCGACATCAAGTGCGGCATCGAGGCCGGGCTGGAGACCATCCTGGTGATGACCGGGATCACCCAGCTCGCGGACGTGGAGCGGTTCCCGTACCGGCCGTCGCGGATCGTAAAGTCGATCGCGGAGCTGATCACTGAAATCACCTGAGCTGCTGAGCTGCTGAGCTATTGTGCTGGGTTCGCGGGCTGTTGAGTCGCTGAACTGCCGCTTTGCGCCGAATGGATGGAGAATTCGGCCGATCACTCGATCGGCCGAACATCCTGAAGCATTGACGGCGCGTTATACCCGTTGTGACTGCACCACAACTCTCCGCCGTTCGAGCGTCGCGTCCGGGTTCCCGCCCGATCGATCCGCGCTCGACGGCGACTCCGCTTTACGACGCCCTAGTGCACGAATACCGGCAGGCTTTGCGCTGCGTTCCCGGCGAGCACGTCTTCGACAGCCGCCTTCCCGCCTCGCAGTCTGCTCCCCCGGTCGCCGTCCCCACGCCTGCCATCCCGACGGCGCCGAACTTTCCGCACGAGCTCGACGCCTTGCCGTACTCGCGGCGTGTCAGCGGTGTTCCACGCCAGGTTTCGCGGCACCGCGGCGCGGCGGGGGACGCTCCGGGACAGGGGCGCTGGTAGGCGTAGGGGTGCTGGGTAGGGGCGCAGTGCGGTAACGGCGGTGCGCTGCGGCGCGCCGGGATAGATAGCCGCGGTCGGCGTCGGCTATGCCTCAGGCGAGCGTTCGTTGTGGCACGCCGGGCGGGCAACTAGTAAGCGCTGCGGCGGATACGGCCCTCGTAGCGCGCTTCCCACATGTCGTTGTGTGCATCCCCCTCGGCGATGTTCGCCGACAGGTAGATCGGCGGCTCGACGTCGTCGGCGATCAGCCGCGCCGTGACGCCTGCGACGATGAGCTGGGCGATGACGGCGTTGCCGATGGACGACACTGCGCAGACCTTGCCACCGTTGGGCAGGTCGAGCACCGCGTCTCCGTATGGCGCCGCGTTGTCGATGACGACGTCCGCGAGTTCGAACAGGCGCTTGCCGGACGGATGCCTCGACGTGATGCGCTGCGAGTGCTCCAGCGAGGTGATCGCGATCAGCGGGTGGCCGTTCTCGCGGGCGATCTGTGCCATTTCGACGGTCGAGCCGTTGCCGCCGGACTGGGAGGCGATGACGAGCACGTCCGCGGGGCCGATCGGGGCCAGGTCCCAGACGCGGCGGGCCAGCTGCGGGTCACGCTCGGCCTTCGGGTCCGCCAGCAGCGCCTCGTCCTCGCCGCCGAGGATGATCAGGTCCCGCAGCGCCAGCTTGTTCGTCGGGATCAGGCCGCCGGCCCGGCCGGCGAGCTCCATCGCCAGCGCCTCGGAGTGACCGGTGCCGAACACCTGGAGCACGCCGTCTTTGCGCAGCGACGCGGCGATCAGGTCCGCGGCACGGTCGATCGCCGGTCCTTGCGTCGACTCGATGCGATCGAGCTGCTCGCGGACCTTGCCGAGGAAAGAGGCGGTATCGACGGACACGAAGACTCCCCTGGGGCCGGGTGCGGTGATCGCACGCTACTGCACCGGTGGCGGCAGGGGAATCGAAACGGGGAAATTGGTATAGGCCAATTACGCGAGGGGAGGGAGGAGAAGGCGGGGGATGAGGGGAAGGCGGCGCGAGCGGAAAGAGAGGGCGGGACACCGGAGCCGCCGCCGGACCAGTAGCGGCGGCTCCGGGCGCATTACACGTGACCGGCGACCCGTGACGCGTGCAACCTGCGACACGTGTCCGTGTCGTGTGTCAGCCCTTCTCCGCGCCCAGAGTCAGGCCGGAGACGAACTGGCGCTGGAGCAGGAAGTAGACGATCAGCGTCGGGATCGCGGTCAGCAGCGCCCCTGCGGCGACCAGGTTGTCGTTCGTGAAGAAGGTGCCGGACAGGTTGGCGAGCGCCGAGGTGATCGGCATCTTGTCACCGCTGGAGATCAGCACGATGGCCCAGAAGAAGTCGTTGTAGATCCAGATCGACAGCAACGTGGCCAGCGCTGCGACCGCGGGCTTGAGCAGCGGCAGGATGATCCGGCTGTAGATCTGCCAGACCGTGGCGCCGTCCACGACCGCGGCCTCGCGCAGGCCCGCCGGGATGGTCTTCATGTAGTTGGACAGCACGAAGGTGCAGAAGCCCGACTGGAAGGCCACGTGGATGACGACAAGACCGATGATCGTGTCGTACATCTTGCCCGAGTCGCTGAGCCCGGAGGGCAGGCTGATCAGCAGGTAGAGCCGGTACAGCGGGGTGATGATGACCTGCTGCGGGAGCAGGTTGCCCGCCGTGAAGATCATCAGCAGCAGCAGGTTGATCTTCAGGTTGTACTGGGTGACCGTGAACGCCACGAAGGAGGAGAGCAGCAGGGTCAGGATCACCGCCGGGACGGCGATCATGACCGTGTTCCAGAAGTAGTGCGGCATCCCGGACTGGTTCCAGGCGTCGATGTAGTTCTGGAAGTTCAGCGTGCTCGGCAGGGAGAGGTACCCCTTGGCCTGGGTCTCCGAGTAGGGCCGCAGCGAGGTGTAGATCGCCCACAGCATCGGCACGAGCCAGGCGAGCGCGGTGCCCGCCAGGAAGACGTGCAGCACGATGCGGGCGGGCCGCACCCGGCGCTTGCCGGTGACCGGATGGGTGCCGCTCGGCCGCGCGGTGTCTGAGGCGAGGGCCGTGGCGGTCACGTGCTCCGCTCCTTCCGGAAGGTGACGATCAGGTACGGGATGATCGCCGCGAGCGAGACGACCAGCAGGATCACCGCGAGGGCCGAGCCGTAACCGATCCGGCTCGCCTCACCGATGATGTTCTGGGTGATCAGGATGGACAGCAGTTCCGTGCCGTGCTCGCCCTTGTTGAACACGTAGACGATGTCGAAGGCACGCAGCGCCTCGATGACCGTGACGACAGCGACGACCACGTTGATCGGCCTCAGCGCGGGGAAGACCACGTGCCGGAACGCCTGCCACTCGTTGGCGCCGTCGACCGCGGCCGCGTCTTTGAGCGAGGGATCGACGCTCTTGAGGCCGGCCAGGTAGAGGATCATCATGTAGCCCGCGTGCCGCCAGGACGCGGCCACCAGCACCGCCCAGATGTTCAGCTTCGGGTTGCCGACCCAGTCCAGGTAGGTGCCGTTCGGGTTGTTGGTGTGGAACAGGCTGTTGATCAGGCCGTGGTCCGGGTTGTAGATCAGCTCCCAGACGAAGCCGATCACGGCGCTGGACACCATGACAGGCAGGAAGAACGCGCTCTGGTAGAACCGGCTGAACCTGATCTTCTTGTCCAGCTGGTAGGCCAGGAACAGGCCGAACGGCGTCGGGATGGCCGCGAGCACGACCAGCCAGAGCACGTTGTGCTCCACGGCCGGCCAGAAGGACGGGTAGATGGTGAAGATCTGCTGGTAGTTGCGCAGCCCGATCCACTTGATCGAGTCGAGGCCGATCCCGTCCCAGGAGGTGAAGGACAGCAGGATCGAGGCCAGCGCCGGGACCCAGACGAACACCACCATCAGGGCCGTGGGCACCCCGGTCATCAGGGTCAGGACAGTTCTGTCTCGGCCGGTCAGCCGTCGCAGCCGCCCGGGCGCGCGGGGAAGATCCGCCGCGCGCCCGGTCTCGACGGCGTCGGCGCTGGTTCCGACGGTCATCGGGGTTCCTCGTTCCGGTGGCTTCGCCGTCTCCGGCGTGGCCGGTCAGGAGTTGTAGATGGACTGCTTCTGCTGCTCGATCGAGCTGAGGATGCTGCCGATGCTGCCCGGGTTCTGCAGGTACGCCTGGAGCTGCGGCTGCATCACCGTGGACGTGAACGCCGGGTTGGCGTCGCGGTCCATGAACTGCGAGACGTGCTGGGCCGAGGCGAACAGCTGCGCCGACTTCTTCTGGATCGCGTTGTACCCGGAGGTGTCGTATCCATTGACCAGCGCGTCGTAGCTGTTGTCCACCTTCAGGTACGCGCCCTCGCCGTCAGCCGACCCGATGAACTCGAGCAGCTTGACCGCGGCGGCCCGGTTCTTCGGGCTCTTGCTGAGCATGAAGCCGTCGACCGGGGCCTCGATGCTGTCCTGGCCCCACTGCGGGTCGATCGCCGGGAAGGCGAAGAAGTCCAGGTCGTCCAGGTCGGCCGGGTTGGTGAACTGCTGGGCGATGAAGGTGCCGAGCAGGTACATGCCCGACTTCTTCGCCAGCAGCGACTGCGCGGCGTCCTGCCACTTGCGGCCGATGTAGCCGGGCTGGTGGTAGGGCAGGATCTGGGTCCAGTGGTCGAAGACGGCCTTGACCTTCGCATCGGTCCAGGCTGCCTTGCCGTGCATCAGGTCCATGTGGAACTGGTAGCCGTTGATGCGCATGTTCAGCTGGTCGAACGTGCCCATGGCCGGCCACTTGTCGGCGTCAGCGAAGGCGATCGGGTTCAGGCCGTCGGACTTCATCTTCTCGCAGAGTGAGATGAAGCCGTTCCAGTCCGTGGGGACCGTGTAGTTGTGCGCCGCGAACACGCTCTTCCGGTAGAAGACGGCCCACGGGTAGTAGTAGATCGGGACGAAGTAGTAGTTGCCGTCCTGGCCCTTGGACAGGTCGTGCACCGACTGCGGGAAGTTGTTGCCGATGGTGTCCCACACGTCGTTGATCTTGTTCGACAGGCCCTTGGCCGCGAAGAACTGCATGCGGTAGCCGGCGAACCAGGTGAACACGTCGTCCGGGGTGGCCTGCAGGTAGCTGTTGATCTGCTCCTGGAAGGTGTCGTGGTCCTTGGTGTTGACCTGCACCTTGATGCCGGGGTTCTTGGCCTGGAACGCGTCGTAGACGGCCTGGAAGGCCCTCTTCGGCACAGCGTCGGAGGCGTTGGAGCCGAGGGTGACGGTTCCGGAGGCGGCGCCGCCCGACGAGGAGGTCGACTTACTCGAGGAACTGCAGGCCGCAAGGGTCGGCAGCGCGGCGACGCCGGCCGCTCCGAGCAGACCCTTGAGCATGATCCGCCGATCGACGGTAGGGCCTTGGAACGCCCTGGGGGACTGCGGGGACATCGCACCTCCATGTGTGACGCCAGTTGAGCCGGGGCAGGGGACCGTGTTGCGGTGGGGGTACGCGAGCGAACTGGAACGCGAACTGACCCCAATCGAACGTGAACAAACAATCTGGCGCAGAGCAAACCGCCAGAACGGGAGAGGTGTCAAGGGTTCTTGCTCAAAATGAAACATCAAAACCGGCTGCTGTAGGGGCTGGTGTGCTAGCCGTGGGCTGGTTACTGTTGCGTTCTGGGTTCTTCGTACCCACGTACGGTCGATCCGATGTTGGATCGAGTGTGTTTCTGTGTCGGCTGGTGGTTCGCTGTGGAGCCGTGTGCGCGGCGGTGGTGCACAGCGCCCCTCGGCGTTAAGGAGCCCGGAGAATGTTGGCGGCACAGCGGCAGAGTTGGATCCTGGAGGAGGTCCGCCGGATCGGCGGCGTCCGGGTGAGCGATCTGACTCAGGCGCTTGGGGTCTCGGACATGACGGTGCGCCGAGATCTGGACACACTGGCCCGCAAGGGTTTGATCGAGAAGGTGCACGGCGGGGCCACGGCCCGGCACCCCGGCTCGACCGACGAGCCCGGATTCGAGGCGAAGGTCGGACGGGAGCGGGCGGCCAAGGACGCGATCGCCCGTCGCGCGGCCGATCTCGTGCGCCCCGGTACGGCGATCGGCGTGACCGCGGGGACGACGACGCACGCTTTCGCACGGGCGATGGCGCGCGTACCGGACGTGACTGTGGTGACCAACTCGTTGCGTGTGGCGGAGGTTCTGCATACACACGCCGTGGCGAGCCAGACGGTGATCCTCACCGGCGGGGTGCGTACTCCGTCGGATGCGTTGGTCGGCCCGGTGGCGATCCAGTCGATACGCGCGCTGCACCTGGACTGCGTGTTCATGGGCGTGCACGGGATGGACGAGGTCGCCGGGTTCACCTCGCCGAACCTGATGGAGGCCGAGACCAACCGGGCGTTGATGTCGACCGCGCGGCGGCTGATCGTCCTGGCCGACCACACCAAGTGGGGCGTGGTGGGCCTGTGCGCCATCGCCGGCTTGGAGGGCGCCGCGGCGCTGGTGACGGACTCCGGGTTGGCGCAGGACGGGCGCGCGGCGCTGGCGGACCGGGTCGGCGAGCTGATCATCGCCGGCGAGGAGGAGGAACAGATCGCGATCCCGCCGCAGAACGTGCACAGCCTGATCGACGGGCGGCCCGCCTAGGCGGCGCTTTCTAAGTCTAAGAACGCTTTCTAAGAACGGGGCCGCGGGCCTGCGCTGTGGTTTTCCCGGCGGCCGGCTCGTTTTTCGCTGCGCGACACGCCGCACGCTCAGCCTGTGGCCATAGCATGGGCGGCGGGGCGCCATCCGGCGTCACCGCACCTGCGCCCGCCGGGAAGCCTTCCGGCGCCGGGCACCGTCCAGCAGAAGCGAGTGCACAGCGACATGGGAGTTTTCGGCCAGCGCACCGGGATGCCGAGGCGCACCGCGTCGCCGTGGGGACGGCGCAACCGGATCAGGGTGAGCTCGGTCTTCCTGGGCATCGTCGCGGTGACCGTGACCGGGGCGGTCGCGTCGTGGACCGGATACGGCAACTCCGGGTTCGCGGTGTTCGTATTTGTGATGGGCGCGTACTTCGTTGTGCTGTGCCTACACGAGTTCGGACACGCATACGCCGCGCACCGGGCCGGGGACGCCGGTGTCGCGGCCCGCGGTTATCTGGACCTCAATCCGCTGCGTTACCTCAACCCGGTACTCAGCTTCCTGCTACCGGCCCTGTACCTGGCGTGGGGCGGCCTTCCGCTGCCGGGCGGCGCGGTGCTGGTGGATCGGACCGCGGCGCGCAAACGCTGGCAGGCCAGCCTGATCTCGGCGAGCGGCCCGCTGGCGAACGTGGTGTTCGCGAGCGTGGCGATGGTGGCCGTGGCGATCTGGGCGCCGACCGCGCCCGCCTTCGACGGCAGCGGCTCGCTCATCTCCGGGCCGCATGAAGCTTTCTGGGAAGGCGTGTCCTTCTTCGCGTTCTTGCAAGTCGCTGTAGCCCTGCTAAACCTCATCCCGGTTCCGGGGCTCGACGGCTACGGGATCATCGAGCCGTATCTCAAGCCCGAGACACGCCGCGGGCTCGAGCCGATCCGGCCCTATGGCATCCTCTTGGTGCTGTTGCTGCTGTTCTTCTTCCAGCCTGTGCGCGACGGGTTCTCGCACGCGGTCTATTCGATCTTGAGCGCGTTCGGCCAGCCGTACTACGGAGCGAGCCAAGGGCAGATCGAGTTCATGTTCTGGAAGTCGCACTAGCGATCACGCCCGCCGCCGGAAGTCTGGCGGCGGCGGGCCGGAAGTGAGACGATCCCTCTCAGTCCGGGGACGCCCGCGGGGCGCCACGAGATCTTTTCCGAGGAGTCGTACTGTCATGTCAGTCCCAGGCATGTCTCAATCACCTCAGTCCGCGCCCACGGCCGCGGAACCGAAGCTCACGCTGTACGGCGGCTCGAACGGCGTGGGCCGCCGGGTCACCGTGCGCGACCTGGCGGCCGCCAAGCGGCGCGGCGAGCGCTGGCCGATGCTCACCGCCTATGACGCGCTGACCGCCGGAGTGTTCGACGAGTCCGGGATCCCGGTGTTGCTGGTCGGCGACTCGGCCGCGGACAACCACCTGGGGTACGCGAACACGGTGCCGGTGACCGTGGACGAGCTGATCACGCTGACCGCGGCCGTCGTGCGCGGCACGAAGCGCTCGCTGATCGTGGCCGACATGCCCTTCGGCTCGTACCAGGGCGGGGCGCGGCAGGCGCTGGAGACCGGCACCCGGTTCCTGAAGGAGGCCGGGGCGGGCGCCGTGAAGCTGGAGGGCGGCCGGCGAGTCGTGCCGCAGGTCGAGGCGCTGGTGCAGGCCGGGATTCCGGTGATGGCGCACATCGGGCTGACGCCGCAGTCGGTCAACGTGCTGGGCGGCTACCGGGTGCAGGGCCGCGGCGACGAGGAGGCGGAGCGGCTGCTCGCGGACGCCAAGTCGCTGGAGGCCGCGGGCGCCTTCGCGGTGGTCCTTGAGCTGGTGCCGGAGGAGCTGGCCACGCGCGTGACCGAGCTGCTGACCATCCCGACCATCGGCATCGGCGCGGGCCCGGGCACCGACGCGCAGGTGCTGGTGTGGACGGACATGGCCGGGATGACGCCGGGCCAGGCCCCGCGGTTCGCGAAGAAGTACGCCGACCTGCGCTCCGTGCTCGGCGACGCGGCGCGCGCCTACGCCGCGGACGTCGTCAACGGCGTGTTCCCGGCGCCGGAGCACACCTTCCACTGATCACGGCGAGGGTGCAGCCGACGGCTGTGTGAGGGTCCGGTCGCGTGCGGCCGGACCCTTTCGCCTTCACGACCGCGGTCGTTCACCGTGCGCCGTTCGACGGTCCGGCTGTCTGATTCGCGCCATTGGCCCCTGCCGAGGCAGACCGCCTGGCACGATGGAGGACATGGACAGAGTGCAGGCGGCCGCCCTGCGCGACCTGCTCGAGGCGACCGGTGGCCGCTCCGGCTGGATCGACGCGAGCGACGAGTTCGGCTTCGCGCTGCGCCGGGCGCCGCGCCGGGTCGGCGGGCTGCTGCTGGCCGGTCCCGAGGACGACGAGCCGTGGCATCTGGCGGCGCATCTGACCGACGAGTCGCAGTGGGCCGATCTACCGCAGCTCGCGCCGGTGCTGCTGCGGCACGCCCCCCCGCCGGACGCTCCCCCGCACCTCGCGGCGGGGTTGCAGCGGCTGGACTCGGCCGGGCGCGGCGAGGCGCTGCTCGTGGTGGCGCAACAGGACCCGGCCGACGCGCTGCTGGAACGGGTCGACGACGCGCGGCACCGGGGCGCGCGGATCCTGACGCTGGATCAGAGCGCGGCCCAGCTGCGCGGATTGGCGCACGAGGCGCTGACAGTGCCGGACGAGCCCGGCCCGCTGACCTTCGACTCGGCGCAGCATCTCGTCTCGCTCGCGGCCGCGTCGCGGGACACGGCCGCGGGCGGATTACGCACCCGCCTCGGGCGCTGGATCGAGGCAGTCAGCGGGCCGCGCGTGGAGCGTTGGTAGAAGCCGCCCGAGGGAAAGTTCGGTCAAGCTCTTCCTCCTCGGCAGCAGCACGCCCGCGACCCCTACAGAGGGCCGCGGGCGTGTCGGTCTGACCGGGGTCTACCGTCTAGTCGCGGTCGTCGGCCCAGGCGGCGTTGCGTTCCTTAACCTTCTCCAGCGCGTGTTCCGCCTCCTCCCGGGTGGCGTACGGGCCGAGCCGGTCCTGGGCCCGGCAGCCGACCGGCCCCTCAACCGTGTGGTGCTTGAGGCAGTAGAACCACTGCGGTTCCTCGTCGGTCATATCCATCCCTTCACCGGCCGTAGCGCAAAAGGCAAAGGAGTACTGCCCTGCATCGAAGTCTTAGACTCATGCGCATGGCTCCCCTTGTGCCCGGAACGCTCTCCCCGAATCGCTCTGTCCCGTCGAACATCGCCCGGCCGGAATACGTCGGCAAGCCGAGGCCCGAGCCGTACCACGGTCCTGATGTGCAGACCGCGGAGACGATCGAGAAGATGCGGATCGCCGGGCGGATCGCGGCGCAGGCGTTGATCGAGGTCGGGAACGCGGCCAAGCCGGGGGTCACCACGGACGAGCTGGACCGGATCGGGCACGAGTTCCTGTGCGACCACGGGGCCTATCCGTCGACGTTGGGCTACAAGGGTTACCCGAAGTCGCTGTGCACGTCGATCAACGAGGTGATCTGCCACGGCATCCCGGACTCGACGGTCCTCAACGACGGCGACATCGTGAACGTGGACATCACCGCATTCATCAACGGGGTGCACGGCGACACGAACGCCACCTTCGAGGTCGGCGAGGTCTCGGAGGAGGCGCACCTGCTGGTGGAGCGGACCCGCGAGTCGCTGAACCGGGCGATCAAGGCGGTGCGGCCGGGTCGGCAGATCAACGTCATCGGCCGGGTCATCGAGTCGTACGCGAAGCGGTTCGGGTACGGCGTGGTGCGCGTATTCACGGGTCACGGCATCGCGACCGCGTTCCACAGCGGGCTGATCATCCCGCACTACGACGACCCGCGCGCGACGCGGCTGCTCGAGCCGGGGATGACTTTCACGATCGAGCCGATGCTGACGCTCGGCACGATCGAGCACCGGATGTGGGACGACAACTGGACCGCGGTGACCGCGGACGGGAAGCTGACCGCTCAGTTCGAGCACACAATGGTGGTCACCGACGACGGCGTGGAGCTGCTGACCGTCGCGTAGCGCGATCAGCGCGACGCGGTAACGGCAAGCCAGCGCGGTTAGCCGACCGGATGTGGCACGGGCGCAGCGGGCGTTGCCCTAGCGGAATGGCCTTAGCAGCGACGCCTTAGCGGCACGGCTTCACGGGCGTGCCGCTTCACGGGCGTGCCGCGGCCGTCACCACACGGTTGATTCGATCGTCGCCGCGACCGATTCGCAGGCGTCGGCGAGGACGCCGAGCAGGCGCAGCGGATCCGGCAGCGGAGCCTCGAAAGCGTGGATCCAGCGGGCGCGCCCGCCGTTGACGGCACGGGCCGGCGGGACGAGCACGTAGGAGCCGCGGGTGTGCCAGCGCAGACCCGGGCTGCCGGCTTCGGTCTCGGGGGCGGCGTCGAGGTCGCAGCGCCACCATTCGTCCGTGGCGCGCTCGTCCTCCCCGCCGGGCCGCGCGGTGGTGAAGAACAGGCAGCGGTCGCCCTCCGCAGAGACGGCGACAGGGCCGAGGGGGGCGGAGGAGGTGGTCAGCGTGCGGAAGGCGATGCGTCCGGCGGAGATCGGCACGTCGAGCACGTCGTGGGTGCGGCCGGTGGGGCTGGCGAAGTTCACGTCCGGGAGCCGCGAGCGCCATCGGTCCAGCTGAGCCGGGTCGGCGCTGGCCTCGGTCTGCCAGCCGTAGGAGAGCGGGTGCGCGCCGGGGTTGGGACAGCCGACGCGGCTACAGGAGCAGCCGGGGCCGAGCGGCGCGGCAGCGGGGACCACGGCGAAGCCTCGGGCGACGAAGGCCGCCACCAGGTCCGGTTCCTCGCGTTTGCGGCGCATGCCGGGGATCCGGCCGCGGGACACCGTCCTTTCGGCGCCTGTCGCTGCCATCCCTCGGCCCGCCTCCTTCCCGCCGCGCTCCGGTGAACGAACCACCCTGGTCAACGAGCAGTGCGGCGCGGTCGGATACCGGCCACTCGGTCGATTCCCGGAGGTATGTGCGTCCCCTATGCGCGCCAAGCCTACTAAGGCTGAGCCGATCGCGCGGCAGAACGGCTGGGCCCGTGGTCTCAGCAGCGTGCGAACCTTGGTCCTCCCCTGGCCGCCAATCCGTCCGCACTCCCCCGCTGGCCTGCCGGTTTCGTCCCTTCCCGGCAAGCCCGTTACACTAGCTGGGTACATGTGATGCCCGCGCGCTTTTCGGCGTCCGGATGCCGCTCAGGCGGCGTGAATCCGGACCGCCTCGCACGGAGGGAAGGCCCTCCGGCCCACGGTCGTCGGCCCGTCAGATTCCCAGTGGCTCTGTCGGTGGTCGGCACAGGATCTCAGGCCAACACAGGCGCGGCATTGCCCCGATGTAGGGCCCGTACTTGTGATTGGCTCGGCGGCGCGCAACCGGCGCTCCCTGAAGCCTCCTTGGCACGTGCCGTTTGACCAGGAGGTCTGCACCACCATGTCCGTGGACACCACCACGACGCCCGAAACCGCGTCAGCCGACGCGGCGAATACTGACATTGAGATCGAGACCGCACCGGCCGAGGCAGCACAGGCCGAGACCGCGGAACAGCTCGACACCGGCACCGAGGTGACCTTCGCGTCGCTCGACCTGCCGAAGCCGCTGCTCGAGGTGCTCGGCGAGGCGGGAGTCGTCACCGCGTTCCCGATCCAGGCGGCGACCATCCCCGACGCGCTGGTCGGCCGGGACGTGCTCGGCCGCGGCCGCACCGGATCCGGAAAGACGCTGGCCTTCGGGCTGCCGACGCTGACCCGGCTGGAGGGGCTGCGCGCCAAGCCGCGCAAGCCGCTGGCGCTCGTGCTGGTCCCGACGCGTGAGCTGGCGATGCAGGTCGAGGACGCGCTGCGGCCGTATGCCAGGGCTATGCGACTGCGCATCCGCTCGGTCTACGGCGGCGCGCCGATGCGTAAGCAGATTGACAATCTGCGGTACGGCGTCGAGCTGCTCGTGGCCACGCCCGGCCGCCTCTCCGACCTGATCGAGCAGGGCGAATGCGAGCTCGGAGAGGTCGACATCGCCATCCTCGACGAGGCGGACCAGATGTGCGACATGGGCTTCCTGCCGCATGTCTGCGAGCTGATGGACCAGGTCGCGGAGGGCGGGCAGCGGCTGCTGTTCTCGGCAACGCTGGACGGCGCGGTCGACGAGATCGTCAAGAAGTACATGAACGACCCGGTGCTGCACGAGGTGGACCCGCACGCCGGTGTGGTCTCCACGATGAGCCACCACCTGCTGATGGTGACCCCGCAGCACAAGGCGAAGGTCGCGGCGCAGATCGCGGGTCGGCACGCCGCCGAGGCCGGCAACGGCGAGGCGCGTTCGATCTTCTTCGTGCGCACGCAGATGGCTGTCGACCGGGTGACCGAGCAGTTGCGCGACCGGGGCCTGCCGGCGGCTGGGCTGCACGGCGGGATGACCCAGGTCGCGCGCACCAAGACGCTGGAGGACTTCAAGGAGGGCCGCACCCCGGTCCTAATCGCCACCGACGTGGCCGCCCGCGGCATCCACGTGGACGGCATCGACCTGGTGGTGCACCTGGACCCGCCGCGTGACTCGAAGGACTACCTGCACCGGGCCGGGCGCACCGCGCGGGCCGGGCAGGCGGGCCTGGTCGCGTCGCTGGTCCTGCCGAAGCAGCGCAAGCAGGCGCAGCGGCTGATGGACGAGGCCGGCGTGACCGCCGAGGAGCTGGACGCGGCCCCGCTCGGCGCGGGCGGCAAGTGGGAGAAGGCCGGGAGCGCGCTGGCCGAGCTCACCGGCGCCCGCGAGGTGCCGGAGCCGGGCGACGTGCCGACCTTCACCCTCCCGGTGCGCGAGCGCGCATCGCGGTCGCGGGATGGATGGGACAACCGCGGCGGCGACCGCTTCGGGCGCGACCGGTACAACCGCGTGGACCGCGAGCGTCGCGACGGCGGGTTCGAGCGGCGTGACCGTTTCGACCGGCCGGAGCGGGACGGGCGCGGCGGCGAGCGTGACCGCGGCGAGCGCTTCGGGCGCGACCGGTTCGACCGGGGCGAGCGCGGAGACTCGCGCGGCGGCGCTCCCTTCCGGCGCGACTTCGACCGCGGTGGCTTCCACGGCCGCGACGGCGAGCGCGGCGGTGCCGAGCGGCGTGAGTTCCGCCGGGACGGCGAGCGCTTCGGGCGCGGCGAGCGGCGGGATGACTCGTTCGGGCGCCGCGACCGCGGATTCGACGGCGGCCGTCCGCAGCGCGGGTTCGATGGTGCCCGCCCGCAGCGTGGCTTCGGCAACGACGAGCAGCGCTCTGAGAACCGGCGCTTCGAGGGGCGCGACGGGCAGCGCGGCGGCTTCGAAGGACGCGGTGCTGAGGGACGTGGCCCGGAAGGGCGCGGCTCGGAGGGTCGCGGCTTCCAGGGGCGCCCGGAGGGACGCGACTTCACCGAGCGCGGCGGACGGGACCAGCGGTTCGAGCGGCGCAGCTTCGAGAACCGCGGCACTGAGCGGCGCGGCTTCGAGGGTCGCGGAACCGGCGGCCACGGTTTCCGGGACCGCGGACGCGACGAGCGCGGCGGCTTCGACCGCAACCGCGGCACGGGCTCCTTCCG
>NZ_DASRBQ010000081.1:0-40242 GCF_035653575.1 Actinocrinis sp. | reverse complement strand
GTTCGGCGGCGCGGCCAGCCTCGAGAAGTTCGGCAACGTCCTGGTCTCCGGCGAGGACCGCTACGGGCACAACCGCTTCGTCGACAGCACGGTGGACGGTTTCCGCTTCCCGGTGCGCACCCCGGCGGGTGTGGCATGAGCGCGGCGGACGCGGCCGGGAACCAGGTCGAGCAGTGGGTGATCGGGGCGTGCCGCGACCTCGGTGTCGAGCTCGACGGGGCCGAGGACGACCTCTTCGCGGCCGGCGCCACCTCGCTCACCGCGATCAGGCTGATCGCCCGGGTCGAGGAGGAGTTCGGCGAGGACGCGCTGCCGCCCGACGACCTTTACGAGCACAGCACAGTGGGCGCCATCGCCGCGACCATCCGGCGCAACACCGCCGGCGCCGCCGATCCGGCGCGGTCCGCCGCGGCGCGGTGACCGGGGAGCGCGGATGTCCGACGACGGCGATCGCTGGGTGGTGGCCATCCGCCCCGCCGAACCGGCGGCGCGCCTCCGGCTGATCTGCCTCGCCTACGCCGGCGGCAGCCCGGACATGTTCCGGGCCTGGTCCGCCGGCGTGACACCGGATGTGGAACTGCTCACGCTCAGGCTGCCCGGCCACGGGAAGCGGATCAAGGAAAAGCCGTATCAGCACTGGGACACGCTCGTAGCGGACGTGTACGCGGCGCTCGCGCCGTACCTGGCCGCACCGCACGCGTTCTACGGCCACAGCTTCGGCGGAAGACTCGCCTACGAGCTCGTGCACCGGGCGAAGAAGGATCACCTGGACGGTACCCGCAGACTGTTCGTGTCGGGCTGCCGCAGCCCGGACGTCCCGCAGGTGCGGCCGTACATGCACGAACTCGATCTAGCAGGATTCTGCGACGCACTGCGGCACATGGGCGGGACTCCGGCCGAGTTCCTGGATACCCCGGGCGTGCGCGACCTGCTGCTGCCCGTGGTGCGCGAGGAGATCCGCCTTGCCGAACTGTGGACCGACTGGCACGGGCAGCCCGTCGACGTACCGATCACGGCAATGTACGGCATCGATGATCCGGTCGACACCCGCGCGGCGATGAGCGGTTGGGCCTCGTTCACCACGCGCGGCGCGGAGCTGCTGGAAATGCCCGGCGGCCACTTCTTTCCCGACACCCACTTGTCCGACCTACTCAAGGCCATCGACCGCCGAATCGGAGCCGGGGATGGATGAGCTCGAAATCACCGACAAAGCGCTGGAAGCCCACCGGCTGCTCAACCGCACTACCGCGACCTATCCCGCACAGGCCAGCGTCTCAGAGCTCTTCGAGCAATGCGTAGCGCTGTTCGGCGACTCGGTCGCGGTGGTGCACGGCTCACGGCGTTTGACCTATCGGGAGCTGAACGCCCTCGCCAACCGCATCGCCGCGAGCCTGCTCGCGCACGGAACCTGCGAAGGCCGGATCGTGGGGGTCTGCGCGCGACGCAGCCCGGAACTGATCGCGTCCTTACTCGCCGTGCTCAAGTGCGGCGGGGCGTATCTGCCGGTCGACGCCTCATGGCCGGACGACCGGCTCGCGGCCCTCTTCGAGCAGGCGCAGTGCACCGTGGCGCTCGGCGACGCGGCCGCCAACCTGGCCGCGCGGCTGCCCGGCGTGACCACGGTGTCTATTGAAGATGCTGCAGAAGCAGACGCCGCCCACGATCCCGGGAACCCGGCGGTCACCACGAGCGCCGAGGCGATCGCGTACGTCAACTTCACCTCCGGGTCCACCGGCCGGCCCAAGGCCGTACCGATTCAGCACCGTGCCATCGCGCGCCTCGTCTTCCGCGCCCGTTACACCACCCTCGACGAATCGAGCGTGCTGCTCCAACTGGCTCCGGTCACCTTCGACGCGGCGACCTTCGAGATCTGGGGAGCGCTGCTGCACGGCGGCACCTGCGTCCTGTACCCCTCGGCGTTCGTGCGCTTCTCCGAACTGCAACGCGTGCTGGAACAGGAGAAAGTCACCGACGTCTTCCTCACGACCGCGCTGTTCAACTCGATCCTCGATGAGGCGCCGCAGACGCTCGACAGCGTCGGCCGCATCCTCACCGGCGGCGAAGCACATTCGCTCCGGCACATCGCCCGCGCCCTGGAGCGGTACGGTCCGGATCGGCTCACCAGCGTTTACGGGCCCACGGAGTGCACCACCTTCGCCACCTATTACCCGGTGCGCGCGCTGCGCGCCGACGAGAACGCGCTGCCGATCGGCGTGCCCATCCAGAACACCCGCGCCTACGTCGTCGAGGCCGGTCGGCTGTGCGAGCCCGGCGAAACCGGCGAGGTGCTGCTCGCCGGGCCCGGTCTGTCGCCCGGCTACCTCGCGTCGCCCGAGGCCACGGCCCACAGCTTCACGACTGTACGGCTCGGCGGCGTCATCGAGCGGGTCTACCGCACCGGCGATCGCGCTTACCTTCGCGACGACGGCGTGCTCGTCTTCCAAGGACGCCTCGACGACCAGGTGAAGATCAACGGGTACCGGATCGAACTGGGCGAGGTCGCCCACCATCTCGACGCGTGCCCGGCGGTGCGGCAGAGCCATGTCCTGGTGACCGAGGATCCGGCCGGGCAGAAGAAGCTGGTCGCCTTCGTCGTTCCCGAACACGAGGGCTGCACCCCGGCAGCGGTGCGCGGGTACCTCGCCGGGCGGCTGCCCGGCTACATGATTCCGGGTGAGATCCGAATACGGCACGCGTTTCCGCTCTCGGCGACGGGCAAGGTTGACCGCGCGGCGCTCCTCGCCGCGAGCCCGTAGCCCGTCGAGCTACCGCCACGCACCGCCGCCGAGCACCACGGCCGAGAACCGCCGCCAAGAACGACCAAGACCACTGAGATCAGGAGCTTCACCTGTGACGCTGAGCAAACGAGCACGACAGTTCCAGCAGACCCTCGACGAGCGTGGCCTCGGGCTGACCGTTCAGGAGCTGCCGGACTCCACGCGCACCGCGGACGACGCCGCCCGGGCCCTGGGCTGCTCGAAGGCGCAGATCGTCAAGTCGCTGGTGTTCCGCGCCGCCGCCACCGGCGCCCCGGTGGTCGTGCTCGCCAGCGGTCCGAACCAGGTCGACCTCGACACCGTGGCCGAGCGGATCGGCGGCGGGATCGAGAAGGCCGACGCGGACTTCGTCAAGAGCGCCACCGGATACGCCATCGGCGGGGTGCCGCCGTTGGGCCACAAGGAGCCGGTCACCCTGCTCGTCGACGAGGATCTGCTGACCTTCGACGAGGTCTGGGCGGCGGCCGGCACGCCCAACGCCGTGTTCAAGATTCCAGGGAAGATCACCGAGATCCTGCCCGAGCACACCGTGCTGAAGGTCAAGCGCGGCTGACGGCTCGGGCGCCGCTCGTGGCCGTCGGGTCGAACCCAGCGCCGACCCGGCGGCCACTCAGGCGCGCCGCGCCGCCTCCGCCACCGGGCCGCAGAGCCCTGACAGGAACTTTCGCCCGCGGGAAGGCGACGCCATGGACGCGCACACGATACGGCGACTGGTCGATGAGCTCTGGACGCGATCGGCCCTGCCGAGCCTGGCCGAGTTCGTGCGAATCCCGGCGCTCTCCCCGCTGTACGACGCGTCCTGGGCGGCGAACGGCCATCTTCAGGCAGCGACCGAGCATGTCGGCGCGTGGATCAAGGCGCGCGCACTACCGGGCGCCCGCATCGAGGCGTTGACGCTGGAAGGCCGCTCGCCACTGCTGATCGCCGACATCCCGGCGACGGCGGGCGCCGCGGCGCGAAACGCCGGCACCGTGATCCTCTACGGCCATCTCGACAAACAACCGCCGCTCGACGGCTGGTCCGCCGGGCTTGAGCCCTGGAAACCGGTACTGCGCGACGGCCGACTGTATGGTCGCGGCGCAGCGGACGACGGTTATTCGGGCTACGCGGCGACGACGGCGCTTGAGGCGGTTCGCGCGGCCGGCGGGGAGCACGCGCGCACGGTGATCCTGCTCGAAACCTGCGAGGAGTCCGGCAGCACCGATCTGCCCGCGTACCTCAGCCTGCTGAGTGAGCGGCTCGGAGACGTGTCGCTGCTCGTCTGCCTCGACATCGGGGGCATCGACTACGAGCGCCTTTGGCTCACCGACAGTCTGCGCGGCCTGGTTCAGCTGACGGTGACCGCGCGTGTGCTCGAAACCCCGCAGCATTCGGGACTGGCCGGCGGCATCGTCCCCGATCCGTTCCGCATTCTGCGGCACCTGCTCGACCGAGTCGAAGACGCGGCGAGCGGGGAGATAAAGATCCCTGCGATGCACGTGGCACTGCCGCCGGAGCGCCGCACCGCGGCTCGCGACGCCGCCGCGCTGGCGCCGGGCCTGATCGCGGGACGCTTCCCGATGGTCGCGCCGCTTCCGGCCGCCGACGCGGATGACGCAGAGCTCTTGCTCAACAACACCTGGCGGCCCGCGCTGACCGTCACCGGAGCGGCCGGGCTTCCGAGGCCGGCGGACGCGGGCAACGTGCTGCACTCAGCGGCCTCGCTCAAGCTCAGCTTCCGTGTGCCGCCGACCGCCGATGCGCCGGCCGCGCTCGCCGCGCTGGAAAAGACGCTGACGAGGGACGTACCGGCCGGCGCGAAGGTCGAGCTCTCAGACCGGCTCACCATGAACGGCTGGGCCGCGCCCGCGCCGGCACCCTGGCTGCGCGCGGCGCTGGCGCGGGTCGGCGCCGAGGTGTTCGGCCGTCCCCACGCCGTCCTCGGCTGCGGAGGCTCGGTGCCGTTCATGGAACTGCTCGGGCGGAGGTATCCGAACGCTGACTTCCTCGCCACCGGCGTGCTCGGCGCCGACTCGAACGCGCATGGCCCCGACGAGTGGCTGAACATCGCGTTCGCGCAGCGAGTGACCGAAGCCGTGGCGCACATCCTGGATGCGCACGCGCGCAAGTAGGCGGCGCGCCGGTCAGCTCTCGCCGCAAATTCAGACGACCGGAACCACGGCCACCGGCGTAGTGGCGTGCGACAGCAAACCCTGCACGACGTAGCCGGCACCGACCGAAAGCGGGCTGTGCTTACGGTGCGCGCCGACGACGAGCAGCCGCGCGCCGCGTGACGCCTCCAGGAGCATCGGCACGGGGTTACCACGCATCGGACTCACGAAGACCTTGACGCCCGGATACTCCTCACGCAGTGCCTTGATAAGCCCTTCCACATCCACGGCGTGGTCGCGCTCGGCCATTCCGATGTCCGCCGAGTAGTAACCGCCGTAGGCCGCCTGCGGCCACCAGGCGCGCACGACGTTGAGCGTCGCGCCGAGTTGCGCCGCCAGTGCGAACGCGAAGCGGATCGGTGCCTCGTGCTCCTCCGGCTCCACGCCCAGCACGATCGCGTTCTCCGGCTCGCTCGGCTCGTCCGCGCGCACCACGGCGATCGGGCCGTGGGAGTGCCCGGCGAGCTTCAAGCTGACCGATCCGAGCAGCAGCCCGGCGAAGCCACCGTGCCCGCGGGTGCCGGACACGACGAGGGTCGACTCGTCGCTGAGGGCCACCAGCGTCTGCGGCGCGCCCTGGTCGAACAGCTCGGTGTCGACGATCACTCCGCGGACCTTCTCCCGCAGCGTGCGCGCCACCTGGCCGAGCAGTGCGGCGCCGTGCTCCCTGCGGTCCTCGGTGTAGCCGACGGCCGTGGAGTAGACGCTGGTCGCGCCCAGATCGAGGGCGTGCACGAGGAGAAGCGGCACACCGAGGTCGACTGCCAGGCGAGCAGCCCAAATCGCAGCGTGCAGCGCGTTGTCAGAGGAGTCGACGCCGACGACGATGCGCTGCGGCGTCGAAGGTGTCTGAGTCATGACAGCTCCAAGACGATCACAAGTCCGCGCAGAGCGCCACGGATCAACGCCCTGCCTTCTACCTCATGCTCCTGCGCGCGCCGGCCGACGGTCAGGGGCGTTCGGCCCGGGCCGGGCGGGACTTGTCCCGGGCCGCCCGGCCCTGCCGAGTCGGCCGCCGCGGCAGCAGGCTGAGGCCGGGAAAGGCTGTTTCACCAGGAGGCTTTGATGATAATCGCCGTCAACGGATTCGGCCGGGTCGGCCGGGTCTTCACCCGCATCGCGCTGGAGCGCGGGCTCGAGGTCGTCGCGGTCAACGACGTGACCGACGCCGCGACCCTGGCCCATCTGCTGGCCCACGACTCGACCTACGGGCGCCTGCGCGGCCGGGTCGAGCACGCCGACGACGCGCTGATCGTGGACGGCCGCAAGATCGCCGTGTTCGCGCAGCGCGACCCCGCGCAGCTGCCGTGGTCGCAGCTCGGCGTCGACCTCGTGATCGAGTCGACCGGCAAGTTCCGCACCGGCCCGCTGGCCGCCGCGCACCTGGAGGCCGGCGCCCGAAAGGTGCTCATCTCCGCGCCGGCGAAGGGCGCGGTCGACGTGACTGTCGTGATGGGCGTGAACCAGGACGACTACGACCCGGCACGCCACCACGTCATCTCGAACGCGTCCTGCACCACCAACTGCGCGGCGCCGATGGTCGACGTGCTGCACCGGCACTTCGGCCTGGTGCGCGGCTTTCTGACCACCATCCACGGCTACACCAACGACCAGCAGCTGCTCGACGGCCCGCACAAGGACCTGCGCCGGG
This sequence comes from Actinocrinis sp., assembly GCF_035653575.1. GTDB lineage: Bacteria > Actinomycetota > Actinomycetes > Streptomycetales > Catenulisporaceae > Actinocrinis. The sequence continues at coordinate 33,664 of NZ_DASRBQ010000081.1, read as the reverse complement.
CCCGGGCCGCGGCGCTCAACGTGATCCCGACCAGCACCGGCGCTGCCAAGGCGATCGGCCTGGTCATCCCGCAGACCGCGGGGCTGCTCGACGGCATCGCGGTGCGCGTCCCGGTGCCGACAGGATCGCTGGTGGACCTGGCCGCGGTGCTGTCCCGCCCGGCCACCCCCGCGGAGATCAACGCGGCCTTCGCGCACGACGCCGAGGAGCGGCTGCGCGGCATCCTGCGGGTCTCGGACGAGCCGCTGGTCTCCACCGACATCGTCGGCGACCCGGCCTCGTGCGTGCTCGACGGGGCGCTGACCCAGTCGAACGGCGAGCTGGTGAAGGTCTTCGGCTGGTACGACAACGAGTGGGGTTACACCGAGCGGCTGGCGGACCTGGCCGAGTACGTCGGCGCCCGGCTGTAGCAACGGCGACGCACGGGCGCGGCGCTCCGCCTGAACGCCTCAACCGCCCGAAGCGAAGGAGTGCCCCGGGACATCCCGGGGGCACTCCCTTATGGCGGGGATCAGCAGATCAGTACACGGGAGTGCGGAACGGCAGCCGCTGCGGCTGGTCCTCGCCGGGCTCGGGAGTCAGGTGGTCGACGACCTCGATGACTCCGTCGATCGTCTGCACCCGCGCCGCCGTGTCGCGGGTGACGAACTCGTTCTCCATCCGGCCGCTGAGTGTCACCACACCGTCGGCGATCTTCACGTCGATGGAGTGCGGGTCCACGCACATCTCGCTCAGCAGGACCCTGTTGAGGATCTCGTCGTGGATCTCGACGTCTGAACGCAGGAACGGCACGAGCAGGTCGCCGCGGCTGACCACGCCGAGTAGCCGGCCCTCGGCGTCCACGACGGGCAGCCGCTTGACGTTGTGCTTGCTCATCAGCAGCGCGGCGCTGTTCACGTCGGCGTCCGGGCCGATGGTGATCGCCGGGCCCGTCATGAGGGTGTCGGCGGAGACCGCGTGGGCCTTCGTCCGGGAGGCGCGGCTGTGCCAGGTCGCCGGGCGATGGGCGGCCGAGGTCGAACGCGCCAGCGCGGCCTCCTTCTCGATCAGGTCGGCCTGGGACACGATGCCCAGGACGTGCCCGGTCTCGTCGACCACCGGCACCGCGCTGATGCCGTAGTCGAGCAGGACGCGCACGATCTGCTTGTACGGCGTGTACACGCGCACTGAGACCGCCTCGCTCGTCATCACGCTGCGTACGGTTGCTGACATCAGCGACCTCCTCGACGTCGGCCTGCCACTCCTCGTCCGTCCAGCGTCGCGCGGAACGCGGGCACCGGACACGGTCGAAGGTCCCGTCCGGGACCGGCCGGCCGACACCGCCGCCTCGCCGCAGTCGCACCACAGCAGTGCCATAGCGGTGCCGCAGCGGTGCCGAGTCCCGGCCCTTCGGCCCACCAGGCCCGGGTCTCAGGACCCTGGGACCGGCGGGGGGCGGCAGGCGACGATGCCAGGGAGGAGGCGGAGCGTCATGTACCAGATCAGACTGCACGGCCGCGGCGGCCAGGGCGTCGTCACCGCCGCCGAGCTGATCGCCTGGGCGGCGATCGCCGACGGCCGCTACGCGCTGGCTTTCCCCAGTTTCGGCTCGGAGCGCACCGGCGCTCCGGTCGAGGCGTACTGCCGGATCGACGAGCGGCCGATCCGGTCCCGCGAACCGGTGACCGAGCCCGACCTGGTGATCGTCCTCGACGCGACGTTGCTGCGCCAGCGCTTCGTCTTCGACGGCCTCAAGCCCGGTGGCACCGCCCTGATCAACACCGGCCTGATCAACACCAACCTTGTCAGCACTGCCCTCACAGGCGCCGCGGCGGCTGAGGACGCGACGGCCGCCGCCCTGCTGGCCAACGGCACATCAGGCCGCGCCGCGGGGAACGGCGCGGACGTGGCGAAGATCGGCCTGACCCGGTCGGCGGCCCGAGACGCGGCCGGCATGAGGCTGTGCGCCGTGCGGGTGCGCACCGTGCCCGCCACCGAATTCGCCCGGCAGCGCACCGGCCGCCCGCTGCCGAATGCGGCCATGCTCGGCGCCGCCGCAGCGGCGACCGGAATCGTCCCGCTCGCCGCCGTGCGCGACGCGATCGCCGCACGCTTCTCCGGCCGGGTGGCCGAGGCGAACGCCGAGGCCGCCGCAGACGCCTTCGAGCACATCCGGAGCGGCGGCGACCGCTTCTATGACGACGGCGGCCTCAATAAGGACGGCGGCTCCGATGCGGACGGCGACGCCCGCGCCGGTGCGGAACCGGCCGCGTATTCGACCTCGGAGGTGCCCGGTGCCCGCTCCTGACGTATCCGCGCGCCGCCGCTCCCGCACCGGTGCGGAACCGGCCGCGTATTCGACTTCGGAGGTGCCTGGTGCCCGCTCCTGATGTATCCGCACGCCGCGGCGCCACGCCTGCGGCCGCTCCCAATCTCGCTACCGCCGCCCCTGATGCCGCCACCGCCGCCACCGCCGCCAAGGCCGGCCGCGCCGACGAGCAGCAGGCCGGGCCAGGACGCGCCGTCGAGGGCTCCCGCGCCGTCGCCGAGACGGTCGCCCGCTGCCGGCCGCAGGTGGTGCCCGCCTATCCGATCTCGCCGCAGACCCACATCGTCGAGGCGCTCAGTGCCCTGGTACGTCAGGGCGAGCTCGAGCCCTGCGAGTTCGTGAACGTCGAATCGGAGTTCGGCGCGATGTCGCTGTCCATCGGCGCCTCGGCCGCCGGAGCGCGCACCTACACCGCCACCTCGAGCCAGGGCCTGCTGTTCATGGCCGAGGCGCTGTACAACGCCGCGGGCCTCGGCCTGCCGATCGTGCTCACGGTCGCGAACCGCGCGCTCGGCGCCCCCATCAACATCTGGAACGACCAGAGCGACTCGCTCTCCCAGCGCGACAGCGGCTGGATCCAGCTCTACGCCCGCGACAACCAGGCCGCCTGCGACCTGCACCCGATCGCGTTCCGCCTGGCAGAGGAGCTGTCGGTGCCGGTGATGGTGTGCATGGACGGGTTCGTACTCACCCACGCGGTCGAGCGCATCGCCGTGCCTGAGCAGGAAGCCGTCGACGCCTTCCTGCCGACGTACCGGCCGCAGCAAATTCTCGACCCGGGCCTGCCGATGTCCATCGGCGCGATGGTCGGGCCCGAAGCCTTCACCGAGGTGCGCTTCCTCGCCCACGGCCGGATGCAGCGGGCGCTGCTGCGGATGCCGGAACTGGCCGAGCGCTACGCGAAACTGGTCGGCCGCCCGGCCGAGGGCCTGGCCCGCGGCTACCGGCTTGAGGGCGCGCGCACGGTGTTCCTCGCGATGGGTTCCGTGCTTGGCACGCTCGAAGACGTGATCGACGAGGCCCGCGCGGACGGGCTCGCCGTCGGCGCGGTGGAACTGACCTGCTTCCGGCCCTTCCCCGCGGACCGGCTGCGCACCCTGCTGGCCGGAGCCGAGCAGGTGGTCGTGCTCGAACGGGCCTTCTCCACCGGCGCCGCCGGGGTCATCGCCCCGGAGCTGATCGCAGCGCTGGCCGACCCGCCCGCCGTGCCGGCCCGCTGCAGCACCGTGGTCGCCGGGCTCGGCGGCCGCCCGATCACCAAGAAGGCGCTGCGCACGCTCGTGCGCGACGCGGCGGCGTCCCGAGTGGCCCGGTTCTCCTTCCTCGGCCTGGACCGCGACCTGCTGTCCCGGGCCGGTTACGGCCGCGCCTCCGACGACGCTCCCGGATCGACCGCCGAGCGGCTGCTCGCCCGGCTGCACGCGCGGGAGGAATCGCGATGAAGTTCTACCAGGTCGGCTCGCTCGCGGTCGGCAACCGGCTGCTGCCCGAGGAACAGCGCGCCGCACAGTCCGACCCGAAGCGTGCCAATAGTCTGATATCGGGGCACCGGGCCTGCCAGGGCTGCGGCGAGGTGCTCGGCGCGCGCTACGTGCTCGACGCCGCGATGCGCGTGTCGGACGGCAAGCTGGTCGTGGTGAACGCCACCGGTTGCCTTGAGGTCGTCTCAACGCCCTTCCCGGAGAGTGCCTGGCGCGTGCCGTGGCTGCACTCGCTGTTCGGTAACGCCCCGGCGGTCGCCTCCGGCGTGGCCGCGGCGCTCAAGGCCCGAGGGCGCGCCGATGTCAGGGTGCTGGGTCAGGCGGGTGACGGCGGCACCGTCGACATCGGACTCGGCGCCCTTTCCGGCATGTTCGAGCGCAACGACGACGTCCTGTTCGTCTGCTACGACAACCAGGCCTACATGAACACCGGCGTGCAACGTTCGGGCGCCACGCCTCCGGCCGCCCGGACCGCGACGACACCCGTCGTGGCCGGCATTCCCGGTAACCACTTCGGCCAGGGCAAGGACGTGCCCGCGATCGCGATGGCGCACCGCATCCCGTACGTCGCCACCGCGACGGTCGCCGATCTGCGCGACCTCGAGGCGAAGGTGGAGCGGGCGATGGGGTTCACCGGAGCGCGATATCTGCACGTGCTGGTGCCGTGTCCGCTCGGCTGGGGCGCGGCCTCGTCGCAGACCATCCGGCTGGCCAGGCTGGCCACCGAATCAGGGCTCTTCCCCTTGTTCGAGGCCGAATACGGCGAGCTGACCGCGGTCACCCCGATCCGCCACCGCGTCCCCGTGGACGAATACCTGCGGCCGCAAACCCGCTATGCGCACCTGTTCCCGAACGGACACCGCGACGGCCGCCCGGATCTGGTCGCGCGCATCCAGGAGCAGGCCGACCGCAATATCCGGGTGTACGGGCTGCTCGACGCGACCGGCCCCGGCCGTGAGACCACCGGTCAGGGAGCGTAGCCATGGACGACGTGCGCGAAGCGAAGAGCGAGCACCCCTTCGCCACCACCCTCGACCCCGGCAGCAGCCGCACCAACCACACCGGCGCCTGGCGCGTCGAGCGCCCGGTCTACCGGCACGTGCTGCCGCCCTGCCAATCCGCCTGTCCCGCCGGAGAGGCAGTACGCGACTGGCTCTACACCGCCGAGGACGGATCGTATGAAGCCGCGTGGCGGCGGCTGATGCTCGACAATCCGCTGCCGGCCGTCATGGGCCGCATCTGCTACCACCCGTGCGAGACAGCGTGCAACCGCGGGCTGCTCGACCAGTCCGTCGGCATCAATTCCGTCGAACGCTTCCTGGGCGACGAGGCGATCAAGCAGGGTTGGACGGTGCAGGTCACCGCCGAACCGACCGGACGCCGCGTCCTGGTCGTCGGCTCCGGCCCGGCCGGACTGTCCGCCGCGTACCAGCTCGCCCTGCGCGGACACCAGGTCACCGTGCGCGAGGCGGCGGCCAAGCTCGGCGGGATGATGCGCTACGGCATCCCGCGTTACCGGCTGCCGCGCGAGGTGCTCGACGCCGAGATAGCCCGCATCGCCGCGCTCGGCGTGCGCTTCGAGACCGAGAGCTGCGTCGACGACCTCGACGAGGCGCTCGCCGCCGACGGCTTCGACGCGGCCTTCCTCGGCGTGGGCGCGCAGAGCGGTAAGAACGCTTACATACCGGCCGGCGACAGCGCGCACATGCTCGACGCGCTCACCATGCTGGCCGCGGCCGAGGACCACTGGCCGCTGCACCTGGGCCGCCGAGTCGCGGTCTACGGTGGCGGCAACACCGCGATGGACGCCGCCCGCACCGCGCGCCGGCTCGGCGCCACCGAGGCGGTCGTGGTGTATCGCCGCACCCGGGACCGGATGCCCGCTCATGAGTCAGAGCTCGAAGAGGCGCTGGCGGAGGGCGTGACAGTGCGCTGGCTCTCCACCATCACGCACGCCGACCGCGGCCGCGTCGCGGTGGAGCGGATGGAGCTTGACGAGACCGGATTCCCGCAGCCGACCGGCGAATTCGAGACCCTGGCCGCGGACACCGTGGTGCTCGCCCTCGGCCAGAGCGCCGAGCTCGACTGGCTGGCCAGGGCGCCCGGGATCGCCGTCTCGCACGGGACGATCGACGTCGACTCCGCCTACGCCACCGGCCGGCCCGGCGTCTACGCCGGCGGCGACGCGATCGACGGGGAGCGCACCGCCACCCAGGCGATCGGCCACGGAGCCGCGGCCGCGCGCGCCATCGACCGGTACCTGCGCGGCGTGGCCGCCGAACCGGCCGCCGCGCCGCAGAACCCGATCCCGATCGACGACCTGAACACCTGGTACTACAGCGACGCGCCCGCGACGGTGCGCCCGAGCCTTGAGGCCGCGCGCCGCGTGGACACGTTCGCGGAGATCGTGCACGGCCTCACCGAGGACAACGCGCTCTACGAAGCCCGCCGCTGCCTGTCCTGCGGCAACTGCTTCGGCTGCGACAACTGCTACGGCGTGTGCCCCGACAACGCGATCACGAAGCTCGGCTTCGACGCGGACGGGCAGCCGCGCTACTCGATCGACCTCGACTACTGCAAAGGCTGCGGACTGTGCGCCGAAGAGTGCCCGGCCGGGGCGATCGCCATGATGACCGAGCCAGCAGAAGAAGGCACTGATCATGAGAGTATTGGTATGCACAGCGAGTAGGCACGGCGCCACCGCGCAGATCGGCGACGCCCTCGCCAAGGCGCTGACGGACAACGGCGTGCCGGCCGACGCCCGCACCCCCGACCAGGTCGCCGACCTGCAGGGCTACGACGCGCTCGTGCTCGGCAGCGCGGTGTACATGGGCAGCTGGCTGCCCAGCGCCCGCCGGCTGGTCGAGCGGATCTCCGGGCAGCTGAGCGGCCGGCCGGTCTGGCTGTTCTCCAGCGGACCGGTCGGCGAGCGCGGCTCGGACAGCTCCAAACCCCCGGTGGATGCGTCGCAGGTCATCACCGCCACCGCGGCCCGCGACCACCGCGTGTTCGGCGGCCGGATCGAGCGTGCGCAGCTCGGCATCGTGCACCGCACCATGATGGCGGCGATGCACATCGCGGACAGCGACGAGCGCGACTGGGACGAGATCGCGGCCTGGGGCAAGCACATCGCCGAAGAGCTGCTGACCGGCGCACAGCCGCAACCCGGACCGCAAACCGGGCCGGAGACCGAAGCGGGCGGTGCGCGATGACCGCCGCATACACCCCAGCGCCACCCGCCCCCGCGGCCGGCTTCCAGCGGCCGGTCACGGTCGAGGCCAGGCTCGACGCACCGCTCTCGCGGTGGCTGTGGCTCGTCAAATGGCTGCTGGCGATCCCGCACTACGTCGCGCTGTGGTGCCTGAGCGTGGCCTACTTCGTGCTGAGCATCGTCGCGCTGTTCGCGATCGTGTTCACCGGCCGGTACCCGCGCGGGATCTTCGAGTTCAACGTCGGTGTGCTGCGATGGGGCTGGCGAGTCGCGTACTACTCGTACGGCGCGCTGGGCACCGATCGGTACCCGCCGTTCACGCTCGCCGACGTCCCCGACTATCCGGCGCGGCTCGCGGTGGCCTACCCCGAGCAGCTTTCGCGGGGCCTGGCGCTGGTCAAGTGGTGGCTGCTGGCCATTCCGCAGTACGTCATCGTCGGCATCTTCCTGGGCGGCTACCGGTTCGCCGGCGTCCCGAGCGTCGGCCTGATCGGCCTGCTGGCGATCTTCGCCGCCGTCGCGCTCGCCTTCACCGGCGCGTACCGGCCGGAGATCTTCGAACTCGTCATCGGCCTGAACCGGTGGGTGCTGCGGGTGATCGTCTATGTCAGCCTTATGACAGACGTCTATCCGCCGTTCCGGCTCGACCTCGGCGAGCGCGAGCCGGAACCGCAGATCTCTGATCAACCCCCGGTCTATTAGCGGATACGAGCTCTTAGCAGATACGGGGGAGCTGTTCGCCGACGAGCATGTCGACGATGCGGTAGGCGCCGACGAGCGTGTGAAGCGCGACGCGGCCCGCGTTGTCCGCCACGGCGGTGCCGATGCGCACCGCCTCGGCGCCCTCGGGGCACGAGCGTATCGCGGCGAGCACGGCGTCGGCGCTGGCCGGGTGGACGAACGCGACGGCGCAGCCCTCGTTGGCCACGTGCAGCGGATCAAGCCCGAGCAGATCGCAGGCCGCCGCGACGACGGGCGGCACCGGAATCGCGTCCTCCTCGACCAGGATGCCGACTCCCGACGCCTCGGCCAGCTCGTTGAGCGCGGAGGCGAGCCCGCCGCGGGTCGGGTCGCGCAGCGCGTGCACGTCGGCGCCGCCCGCGTCGAGCATCGCCTGCACCAGGCGGTGCAGCGGCCTGGTGTCCGAGCGCAGCTGCGGATCGGCGTCGAAGCCGAGGTCCTCGCGGGTGGCCAGCACCGTCACCCCGTGCAGGCCGATCGGTCCGGAGAGCAGGATCGCGTCGCCGGGCCGGATCGCGGTGGCCGAGCAGCGGGCCCGCGGCGCGCGGCGGCCGAAGCCGGTCGTGGTGATGAACAGCTTGTCCGCGCAGCCGCGCCCGACCACTTTGGTGTCGCCGGCGACCACTGGAACGCCGGCCCGCGCGGCCGCCCGGCCGACCGACGCGACGAGGCGGCGCAGGTCGGCCAGCGCGAAACCCTCCTCCACGATCAGAGCCACGGTCAGCGCGAGCGGCTGCGCGCCGCGCATCGCCAGGTCGTTGACCGTGCCGTGCACCGCCAGCGCGCCGATGTCCCCGCCCGGGAACTCCAGTGGGTCCACCACGAAGGAGTCGGTGGTCACCACCACGCTCCCGGAGCGCAGGTCCTCGCTGCCCGCGCCGCCGCCGGCACTGCCGTCAGCGGGGGCGATGAAGGGCTCGAGGTCGAGCACCGCGGCGTCGTCGAGGCTGAGGTCCGCGGCCGCCGCGCCAAGGCCCGGCACGATCACGTCGTGCAGCAGGCGCGCGGAGAGCTGGCCGCCGGAGCCGTGCCCAAGCAGCACCCGCTCGTGCTCCGCGTGCGGCGCCGGGCAGGTCGCCTGAACCGGATCGTTGATCACTGACATGGGCTTCTCACCTGCGATTCAGAACACTGGTCAGGTCGGTGACGGGAACGGGGCGTGCCGCCCTGCGTCCCGCGCAGTAGAAGGCCGCGCAGGTGCCCTCGCCCGACACCATCGGCGCACCGAGCGGGTTGCGCGGCGTGCAGTCGGTGCCGTACGCCGAGCAGTCGGTCGGCAGCGACTGTCCGGTCAGGATCCGCCCGGCGATGCACCGGGGCTCCTCGACCGCGTGTACGTCGCCGGTGCCGAAGCGCTCGTCGGCGTCGAAGCGGGCGTACGTTTCGGCCAGCCGCAGGCCGCTGGCCGGGATCGGGCCGACACCGCGCCAGGTGCGGTCCGTGACCCGGAACACCCGGCGGATCGCGTCCTGCGCGGCGCCGTTGCCGGTGCGCCGCACCGCGCGGGCGTACTGGTTCTCGACCTGTGCGCGGCCCTCTTCCAACTGACGGACCGTCATGAGGATGCCTTCGAGCAGGTCTAAGGGTTCGAACCCGGTCACCACGATGGGCACCTGATACTTGGCCGCCAGCGGCTCGTACTCGGTCCAGCCCATCACCGCGCACACGTGGCCCGCCGCGAGGAAGGCCTGTACCTCGCAGTGCTCTGCTTCCAGGATCGCGGTGAGCGCCGGGGGCACCAGCACGTGGCTGACCAGGATCGAGAAGTTCGTCACCCCGAGCCGCTCGGCGACTAGTACGGCTCCCGCGTTCGCCGGGGCGGTGGTCTCGAACCCGACGGCGAAGAAAACCACCTGCCGGTCCGGGTCGGCCCGCGCGAGGCTCACCGCGTCCATCGGCGAGTAGACCACCCGCACGTCCGCGCCGGCCGCGCGCAGCTGCGCGAGCGAGGTGCGCGAGCCCGGCACCCGCAGCATGTCGCCGAAGGAGGCGAAGATCACCTCGGGTCGCGAGGCGATCGCCAGTGCCTTGTCGATGATCTCAAGCGGAGTGACGCACACCGGGCAGCCCGGGCCGTGGATCATCCGGATCCCGGCCGGCAGCAGTTCGTCAATGCCCTGACGCACGAGAGTGTGGGTCTGCCCGCCGCAGACCTCCATGATCCGCCACGGCCGGGTAGCGGTGGCGCGCAACTGCGCGAGCAGCGTGCGGGCCAGCGCCGGGTCGCGGTATTCGTCAAGGTACTTCATCGCAGCGGCTCCCCGAGCTCCTGCGTGACCTGGTCGCCCATGGCGCGCAGCACGTCGAGCGTGCGCAGTGCCTCCGCCTCATCGACCCGTGCGATGGCGAACCCGACATGTACGATCACGTATTCGCCGATCACCGCGTCCGGGATGTACGCCAGGCAGGCGTCTTTGCGTACGCCGCCGTAGTCGACCAGTGCGATCGGAAACGGATCGCTCTCGCGGATCTGCGTGATCCGTCCCGGAATGCCCAGGCACATCGCGCTCACCTCTCGCTGAGACGAGCCGCGGCGATGGCGGCCTGGCCGTAGCTGATGCCGCCGTCGTTGCACGGAACCCGTTGATTCACGAAGACGTCGAGGCCGGTGTCCTCCAGGCTGGAGACGACCGCCGCGGCCAGTCGGCGGTTCTGCCACACGCCGCCGGAAAGGCACACTGGTTTGGCGCCGACGACGCGCACGGCTTGTTCGACCATTGCGGTGGTCGCCTCGGCGATGGCCTCATGGAAGCCGGCTGCCAGGCGTGCGGTCGACGTACCCGCGGCCACGCCGTCAAGCAATGCGGCCAGCGTGGGGTGCGGATCGTAGACGCAGAGCCCGTCCACGCGCACCAAGCGCCACGGCAATGCCGGCGCGGACACCGCCCCCGCGGCGTTCTCCAACGCGATTGCCGCCTCGCCTTCGAAGCTGATTCGCGCACCGGGAGGTAGCGCGGCAGGCAGACCGAGCAACGCAGCCACCGCGTCGAAGAGCCGGCCCGCACTGGAGGCCGCCGGGCAGTTGATCCGCCGCGCCACCATGCGCAGCACGGTGGACACCTCACGCGGATCGAGCTGGTCAGTGAAGCAGGACACTGCTTCGCCGTCGAACTGCCCGCCGCCGAACTGTCCAGCGCCGAACCGCTCCAGCCCCGCGAGGTAGCCGAGCGCCATCCGCGCCGGATGCAGCACGGCGGCCGGACCGCCGGGCAGCGGAGCGCGGGCAAAGCGCCCGAGGCGGGTGTATCCGTGCAGGTTCGCGACCATCACCTCACCGCCCCACAGCGTTCCGTCCTCGCCGAGCCCGAGGCCGTCATAGGCAACCCCGATGACGTCCTCGGTCAGTCCGTGTTCGGCGGCGCAGGAGGCGATGTGCGCGTGGTGGTGCTGGACCGCAATCCGCCGGTTCTCAGGGAAATGATCCGCATACCGGGTCGAAAGGTAGCCGGGGTGCAGGTCGTGCACGACGTACTCGGGCACGATGGCGTGCAGCCGGCTGAGTCGGCGCAGACAGCGGTCGAAGGCCTCGTGCGTTGCCGCGTCCCCGAGGTCGCCGATGTGTGCACTCGTGATCGCGGTGGCGCGCTGCGCGAGGGTGAAGGTGTGCTTGAGATGCGCGCCGACGGCAAGCAGCGGACGGCGCGCCGCGATCGGGAGGGACAGTGGCGCCGGGGCATAGCCGCGGGCGCGGCGCACGACGGCCGGCCGGTCGGCGCTCACGGTCGTCACCGAGTCGTCGTAGCGGGCCAGGATCGGCCGGTCATGGCCGCAGATCCCGTCCGCGACCGCGTGCAGCCTGGCTCGGGCGGTCTCGTCGTCGATCACGATCGGCTCGCCGCCGAGGTTGCCGCTGGTCACCACGAGGGGCCGGCCCATGGCGCGCAGCAGTAGATGATGCAGCGGCGTGGTGGGCAGGAACAGGCCGAGGGTCGGGCTCTCTTGGCGCACCCCGGGCGCGATGGGGAGGCGTCCGCGCGGCGTACGCGGCTCGACCAGGACGATCGGCCGCGCCGGGCCGGTCAGCAGTTGACGCTCAAGCGCGGACAGCCGGGCGTAGGCCTCGGCTGAACGCAGGTCGGCGACCATCACGGCCAGCGGCTTGCTCGGGCGGTGCTTGCGCTTGCGCAGCAGCGCGACCGCCGCTTCGTTTGTCGCGTCGCACACGAACTGGAAGCCGCCCAGGCCCTTGAGCGCAATGATGCCGCCCCGGGCCACACAGGCCGCGGCGGCCCTCAGTGCTTCCTCGCCGAGCGTTTCCCGATCGCGCGCCTCTTCACCCAGTGTCGCGATTTCACACCGTGTCGCGATCGTGAAGTCGTGCCAGTGCAGCCGCGGCCCGCACTCCGGACAGGCGACCGGCTCCGCATGAAAGCGGCGGTTCGCCGGATCCCGATATTCGGCCGCGCAGGCTTCGCAGAGCTCGAATCCAGCCATCCCGGTGCGCCGCCGGTCATAAGGCAGATCGTCGATGATGGTGGCGCGCGGCCCGCAATCTACGCAGTTGATGAACGGATACCGGTAGCGGCGGTTCCGCGGATCGAAGAGCTCTGCCAGGCAGGCGTCGCAGATCGCGGTGTCCGGAGGCACGTCGCGGTGCGCGGGCGCCGCCGCGCCGCCCGAGGCGGCCTCAAGGGCGAGCGACTCCTCGATCACGAACCCGGCCGGCCACCCGCCGTCACGCGCGGGCAGCTGTACCAGCGTGGCGATCGCGGCCAGCGGCGGGGCCTCCGCGCGCAGCCGTGCCTCGAAAGCGTCGAGCGCCTGTGGACGGCCCTCTGCGTCGATCAGGACGGTGCCGCCGGTGTTGCGCACCCGCCCGGCCAGCGCCAACTCGGTCGCCAGCCGGTGCACGAAGGGCCGGAAGCCGACGCCCTGCACCGTCCCGCGCACCTCCCAGCGGCGCCGCTCGCAGCCGGGGGCCGGCGGGTCCGCGGCCGTCGGGTCGCGTCGGGCGTGCAGCGGGTGCGGCAGCGTCGCGGTCATGCCCTCAGCGTCGCGCGCGGTGGCAGGACCCTCACAGGGCCGCTCGACCGGCCGGCCCCGGGACCTTGGTCCCGGCCCGCGCCGATCGAGAGCACGCCGAGTATCTCCCGGCTGATCCGCCCGGCCAGCGCGGGCACGGCCTGCGCCACGGGTGCGGACAGCGGGGCGCCGAGCCGGAAGTCCCGCCCGTGCACCGCGTAGAGGATCAGCCGGCCGGGCAGCCGATCGAGCACTCGGCCCAGGCGCACGGCCGCGCCCACTCCGATCGCGTGCCCGTTGCCGGCGGGTTCACCACCGGGTACCGTCTCACCCTGCCGCTGCGCCGATCCGGATGTCGCGGCGGCGGCGAAATCGTGCCGGTAGACGAATCCGAATCGCTCGGAACCGCCGCGTACCGCGTCGATCACCAACGCGTAGCGGAAGCCCTCCCACAGGTCGATCATCCGGGCCGGCTCGCCGTCGCAGCGGGCGAGCAGCGCATTGTCGGAGACGGACGGCCGCTTTCGCAGGGCCTCGATGACGGCGCCGCCGAATCCGTCGTCGCCGCGCAGATCGGTGCCCACGCCGATCACGATGGTCTCGAAGGCTGACATGGCGCTCACCTTCTGGTCACGTCGAGGTCCAAGAAATGTGCCGAGCACGAGATGCAGGGGTCGTAGTTGCGAATCGCCTGCTCGCAGTGCAGGGTCAGGTGCTCGTCGTCAAGCTGCGCTCCGGCCTGCACCACCAGCCGCAGGTCGGCCTCGATGGCGGCCTGATTCTGCGCGGTGGGCGGCACGATCCGCGCGGCCGTGATCACGCCGCGCTCGTCCACGTCGTAGCGGTGGTAGAGCAGGCCGCGCGGCGCCTCGGTGGCGCCGTGGCCGCGGCCGGCCCGCGGCTCGACCGGCACGAACGGCGGGTCCGGCGGCTGGTAGGCCTCGATGATCGCGCGGGCCTCGGCGACGGCCTGCACCACCTCGACGGCGCGCACCAGCACGGAGCGGAACGGATTGCGCTCGAGGCGGCCGAGGCCGGCGGTGCGGGCCGCTTGCGCCGCGACCGGCCACAGCCTCGGGCCGGCCAGGTTGTAACGCGCCAGCGGGCCGGTCAGGTAGGTGCCGACGCCGCGCAGCTTCGCGTGCAGCGCGGTCGAATGCGGGACCTGCGACTCGCTGACGTAGTGTTCGAAGTCCTCCAGCGGGAAGCCGACGCCGGCGGTGGTGATCACGCCGAGCCCGGACTCGATGGGATAGCGCGGGCCCGCGCCGCCGGTCGCCAGGCTGCGGCTTCCGCCGTGCGTCCCGGCGTCGTCCAGCGCGAGCAGCGCGTGCGGCGTCTCGAACTCGGGGAACGTAAAGTCCCCGGCCCACCGCGCGGTCTCCAGCGCCGCCTCGAGGGCGTCGTCCAGCCGGTTCTTGAACGCGTCGAGCTCGCTGCGCGCCGGGGCCCGGTGGAAGCCGCCGACCCGTACGTTGATCGGGTGGATGGCCCGCCCGCCGACCACCTCGACCAGGTCGTTGCCCGTCTTCTTCAGGGCCAGGCCGCGGCTGACGACCGCGCGGTGGTCCTTGGCCAGCTCGATGGCGTCGGGATAGCCGAGGAAGTCCGGGGCGTGCAGCAGGTAGATGTGCAGCGCGTGGCTCTCGATCCACTCGCCGCAGTAGAGCAGCCGCCGCAGCGCGTTGATCTGCGGCGGCACCGTCACGCCACAGGCGTCCTCGATCGCCCTGCAGGCGGTGAGCTGGTAGGCGACCGGGCAGATCCCGCATACCCGCGCGGTGATATCCGGCGGTTCGAGGTAGGAGCGGCCGCGCAGCATGGCCTCAAAGAATCGGGGAGGCTCATAGATGTTCAGCCGCGCCTCGGTCACCCGACCGTGGTCGAGCACGACGCGTAGTGCGCCCTCGCCCTCCACCCGGGCGAGCGAGCCCACTTCGAGCAGCCGTTCCTGACGGTGCGTCATGGCCGTCCTGCCTCCTTCTCGTCGCCCGCCGCCGCGGCGTCGCGCTCGATCTGCGCGCCGAGGGCGCGGAAGGCCGAGTCGGCGGGATTGGCCGAACTCAGGGTGCGCAGCAGGGCGTCGGGCGAGGCGCCCTCGGCCAGCAGCAGCCGGGCCATCGCGCGGACGCGAGCCTGCCGGGTCGAGCCGAAGCACCCGAAGCAACCGCGCTGGAAGGCCGGGCACAGCGCGCCGCAGCCGGCGTGGGTGACCGGGCCGAGACAGGGCGTGCCGTGCACGACGGTGACGCAGACCGCGCCGCGCGCCTTGCACTCGTAGCAGACGCTGCGATCCGGGATCGCCGGCTGCCGCCCCGCCAGATAGGCGGTGATCACCTCGAGCAGCTGGCCGCGGTCCACCGGGCAGCCGCGCAGCTCGTAGTCGACCTTCACGTGGTCCCGGATCGGCGTCGAGTTCTTGAGGGTGCTGAGATATTCCGGGGTGGGATAGACCGCGGCGGAGTACTCGGCCACGTCGGCGAAGTTCCGCAGCGCCTGGATGCCGCCGCTGGTGCCGCAGGCGCCGAGCACGACGAGGTACTTGGACTGCGCGCGCACCTCGCGGATGCGCTCGGCGTCCTCGGGGGTCGTGATCGAGCCCTCGACCAGGGAGAGGTCGTACGGGCCCGGCGCCACCGAGCGGGTCGCCTCGGGGAAGGAGGCGATGCGCACCCGTCCGGCCACCGCGAGCAACTCGTCCTCGCAGTCGAGCAGGGAGAGCTGGCAGCCGTCGCAGGAGGCGAACTTCCACACCGCGAGGCTCGGCGCGGCGGTCTCGGTGACCTCGGGCTGAGGAGTGACGGTCGCGGGGGACATGGTTCACAGCTCCTTGACGGCCAGCAGCGGCGCGGCGTGCCGGTAGGTCACGCAGGGCCCGTCGCGGCAGATCAGATCGGGACCGAGCTGGCAGTGCCCGCATACGCCGATGCCGCACTTCATCGAGCGCTCAAGCGACAGCAGGATCTGCTGGTCCGAGACGCCCCGGTCGGCCAGCGCCTCGGCCGCCGCGCGCATCATCACCTCGGGCCCGCACACGAACGCCGTGGTCCGCTCCGGATCGAGCGCCACCCGGGCCAGCGGGGCGGTCACCAGACCCACCTGGCCGGTCCACGGCCGCCCGTCCTGGTCGGGCGTCGCGCGGTCCACGGTCACCCGTACGTCCAGTCCGCAGGACCGCCAGGCCTCGTATTCGCGGGTGTAGACCAGGTCCGCCGGCGTCCGGGCGCCCACGACCAGGGTGACCCGGCCGAACTTGGCGCGGTGCGCGACCAGGCCGTAGACGACTGGGCGCAACGGGGCGAGCCCCAGGCCGCCCGCCACCACGACGACATCGTGCTGCGGCCAGCCGTCCGAGAGCCAGCCGTGCCCGAACGGGCCGCGCACGCCCAGCACGTCCCCGGCTCGCGCCGAGGCGATGGCGTGCGAGACCGCGCCCACGTCACGCACCGTGTGCACGAGCCGGTCCTGCCGGTAGGGATCTCCGCTCACCGAGACCGGGATCTCGCCGACGCCGAACGCGTACATCATGGTGAACTGGCCCGGCTCCCAGCTGGGCAGTGCCGCGTCCTCCGGTTCCAGTACGAGCGTCACCGTGTCGTAGGTGTCCCGGTGCACCGAGGTGACGACGTACGGGAGCGGCGCCATCGGGGACGGCCGCGTGGCCGCCGGAGCCGGGATGGCGGGAGCCGGTACGGCGTGCGCGGCGCGGGCGCGCGTGTCTCGGGTCGAGGCGTTCACGCGTCGTCCGCCTCCAGTTCCCATTCCGATTGAAGGGCCTTGAGTTCCTCGGTCAGGTCGATGCCCGCCGGGCACCACGCGATGCAGCGTCCGCAGCCGACACAGCCCGAGTCGCCGAACTGGTCCTGCCAGGTGCCGAACTTGTGGGTCAGCCACTGGCGGTAGCGGCTCTGCACGCTGGAGCGCACCTCGCCGCCGTAGATGTAGGAGAAGTCCAGGTCGAAGCAGGAGTCCCAGCTGTTCCACCGCTCGGCGTGCGCGCCGGTCAGGTCGGTGGTGTCCTCGGTGGTGGTGCAGAAGCAGGTGGGGCACACCAGCGTGCAGTTGCCGCAGGCGATACAGCGTTCTGCGACGTCGCGCCAGTGCTTCGCCTCGACCGAGGCGGCCATGAGCGAGCGCAGGTCGACGGTGGGCAGCGTGCGTCGCATGGAGGCCGCGGCGCGCTCGACCGCTCGGCTCGCCGCGTCGATGGTCCTGGTGTCGGCCGTGGTGTGCGCGATCCGGGCCAGGACCTCGGCGCCGCGGCAGGAGCCGCTGCGCGCCAGGAACCGGTGACCGCCGCCGCCCGTGACCTCGGTCAGCAGCAGGTCGTGGCGCGGCGCGCCCGGGGCTGCGGCCGGGTCGGCGCCCGGCCCGCAGTTGACCCCCTGCGCGGCCGACGCGCTGACGCAGAAGCAGGTCTCGGCCGGCTCGGTGCACTCCACGGCCACGATGAACGCCCGCGATCTGCGCACCGCGTACCCGGACCGGCCGCCCGCGGTCAGCAGCGCCTTGTCCAGGATCGTCAGGGCTCGTAGATCACAGGGCCGCACGCCGAGGAACGCCAGCGGCGGCTCCTCGCTCGGGTCGGGCTCGGTGACGGTGAAACCGCCGCCGGGGGTGCGGTCGGCGTCAAGGATCTTCTCGCGCGGCGGGCGCAGGAACCGCTTCCACGGCATCGGGCCGGCCGCGCCGGCGAACAGCTGGCCGTCGCCGCGCTCGACCAGCCGGTAGTGCCCGGGTCCGCTCTCCACGCCCAGCCCCCACGGCAGTTCCCCGGCGTCCCGGACCTCGTCCAGGACCAGCGCGCCGTCGCGGCGTACCGGCGCGATCACCCGGTAGCCGCGCCGGCGCAGCTCGGCCACCAGGGCGCCGATCCCGTCCACGGTCAGCTGCGAGGCGCTTTCGCGCGCGCCGCGGCCTCCCGGGGCCGGCTCACCGCCGGCCGCGGAGTGTCCGAAGGCCAGGGGCAGGGCGATCACCGGGTGTCACTCCCCACCGCGCCGGCTCCCGCGGCGGCGCGGTCGGCCAGCACCGAGGCGCGTCCGGCCTCGAGCCGCGCGACCGGCACCCGGAACGGGGAGCAGGAGACGTAGTCCACGCCCGCCTGGTGGAAGAAGTGGATGGAGGCCGGATCGCCGCCGTGCTCCCCGCACACGCCGATCTCGAGGTCCGGCCGGGTCCAGCGGCCGCGCTTGACGGCCGCGCGCACCAGGGTCCCGACGCCGTCCGGGTCGATCGTGCCGAACGGCGAGGCGCTGAACACGCCGTGCTCCAGATAGGCCGGGAAGAACGCACCCTCCGCGTCGTCGCGGCTCATGCCCCAGGTGGTCTGAGTCAGGTCGTTGGTACCAAAGGAGAAGAACTCCGCGTACTCGGCCACTCGGCGCGCTGTCAGCGCGGCGCGCGGCAGCTCGATCATCACGCCCACCGAGACCACCAGGCCCGGGTCCACCTCGTGCAGCACCCGCTTGGCCTCCGCCCTGGCCAGCTCGAGCTCGTGCGCCTCGGCCACCAGCGGGATCATGATGTGCGCGAGCGGAGCCCCGCCGTCGCCACGCCTGGCCACGATGGCCTCGGCCAGCGCGCGCACCTGCATCGCGTAGAGTCCGGGCACCACCAGGCCGAGGCGCACGCCGCGCAGGCCCAGCATCGGGTTCTGCTCGTGCCAGCGGCGCACCGCGGCCAGCAGTTCGCGCCGGCTGGGCTCCACCGGCTGGTGCGTCGCGTCGGCGACGGCGATCTCGACGGAGAGCTCGGTCAGGTCGGGCAGGAACTCGTGCAGCGGCGGGTCGAGCAGCCGGACGGTGACCGGCAGCCCGTCCATCGCGGCCAGCAGCCCGGTGAAGTCCGCGCGCTGCAGTTCCAGCAGCCGGCTCAGCGCGTTCGCGCGATCCTGCTGCGTGTCGGCCAGGATCAGCCGCTCCACGATCGGGCGCCGGTCGCCGAGGAACATGTGCTCGGTGCGGGCCAGGCCGATGCCGTGGGCGCCGAAGCGGCGCGCCCGGGCGGCGTCGGCCGGAGTGTCGGCGTTGGCACGCACGCCGAGGCGGGCGCGGCGGTCCGCGATCTGCAGCAGCCGGGCGACGGCCGCCACGACCGGGTCGCCGGTCTGCGACCCGTGCCCTTCGAAGTACTCGACCACGGGGGAGCTGACCACGGGGATCTCGGTGTCGTAGACCGAGCCGTCGGTGCCGTCGATCGAGATCAGGTCACCGGCGCTGATGACGGTGCCGGCGGACGCGCCGCGGGTGACGGTGGCGGTGCCGTTCTGCTCGTCGATCTCCAGGCTCTCCACGCCGCACACGCAGGTGCGGCCCATGCCGCGGGCCACCACGGCGGCGTGCGAGGTCTTGCCGCCGCGGCCGGTCAGCACGCCGGAGGCGGCGATCATGCCGGGCAGGTCGTCGGGGTTGGTCTCGCGGCGGATGAGGATGACGTGCTCGCCGGCCGCGGCGCGCGCGACGGCGTCCGCCGAGCTGAACACCGCGCGTCCCACCGCGGCACCGGGGGAGGCGGCGATGCCCTTGGCGATCGGGGCGACGGCCCCGCCGGAGGGGGCGAAGCAGGGGAACATCAGCTGGGCCAGCTGCTCGCCGGTCACCCGGGAGAGGGCTTCGTCCTCGTCGATGCGTCCGTCGGCCAGCAGGTTGGCGGCGATGCGGAAGGCCGCGGCCGCGGTGCGCTTGCCGACCCGGGTCTGCAGCATCCACAGCTTGCCGCGCTCGACGGTGAATTCGATGTCGCACAGGTCCCGGTAGTGCTCCTCGAGCGTGGCCATGTGTCGGCGCAGTTCCCGGTACGCGTCCGGGTCGAGCGTGCCGAACTGCTCGAGTGTCAGGGTGTTGCGCACGCCGGAGACGACGTCTTCGCCCTCTGCGTCCGAGAGGTAGTCGCCGTACACGCCCGGGGCTCCGGTGGCCGGGTCACGGGTGAAACCGACGCCGGTTCCCGAATCGGCGCCCAGGTTGCCGAAGACCATGGTCATCACGGTCACCGCGGTGCCCAGGTCGTCCGGGATGCCCTCGCGCCTGCGATAGATCCGCGCCCGCTTGCCGTCCCAGGATTCGAATACCGCGCGCACCGCGCCGCCCAGCTGCTCGCGCGGGATCTGCGGCACCTCCTGTCCGCTGCTTTCGCGCACGATGCGCTGGAAGTGGCGGGTGAGCGCGCGCAGCGCGTCGGCGTCCAGCGCCGTGTCCGGAGCGTCCGCTGCCAGTCCCTTGCGGACCTTGGCCTGGATCAGCGCGCGCTCGAACTCCTCGGCGGGAACGCCGAGCACCGTGCGGCCGTACATCTGCACCAGCCGGCGGTAGCAGTCCCACGCGAACCGCTCGTCGCCGTACCGCTTGGCCAGTCCGGCGACGGTGGCGTCGCAGACCCCGATGTTCAGGACCGTCTCCATCATCCCGGGCATGGAGAACTTCGCCCCGGAGCGCACCGAGACCAGCAGCGGATCGTCCACGTCGCCGAGCCGCCGCCCGGTCGTCTCCTCCAGCAGCGCCAGGTGGCGGGCGATCTGCGCGTCCAGGCCGCTGGGCAGCCGCCCGGTCTTGAGGTAGTGGCGGCAGGCCTCGGTGGTGACGGTGAAGCCCGGCGGGACCGGCAGGCCGAGCCTGGTCATCTCCGCCAGGTTCGCACCCTTGCCGCCCAGCAGGTCGGCCATCGTCGCCTTGCCGTCGGCGAAGTCGTACACGTAACGGTCGGGCGGCTGGTTGCGCTGCGCGGCGCCATGCGTATCGGCCTTCATCATGGTGAACCCGTCCCCTTCGGCGTCGTCCTGGCTTCGCCTTCAGGCTCCCGCTCGCGGTTGCGCCAGGTCAGAGCCCGCAGTCCCGGTGGGCTGAGGACCAAAGACCCGGAAGTGCCGGCGCCGGCGCGGGCTCCCGGCCGCCCGCGGCGCCGCGGGAGGTCCGCCGTCCTGCCCCCGGAAACGCCGCCGTGGGGTGGCGTTGGTTGGCGCGGGCGGTCGAACTGACCCGAAGCGGCCGCGACTGGCTGTACGCGACTGCACACTGATGGCTCATGGCGCACGTGCGAATGCACGCCGCGCAATCGGGTCGGCGGCGAGGGGGAAGGCGTGGTGGAACCACAGGACCACAGCGTGGTCGGATGCTGCGCCGAACTCGGGGCGCATCGAGGGTTCCGGCCCGATCCGCATCCGCACCCCGCGGACGTTCCGTTCCGGGCGTTGTTGGAGGCGGCGCCGGACGCGATGGTGATCGTGGATGACGAGGGCCGGATCAAGTTGGTGAACGCGCAGACCGAGTCGATGTTCGGTTATGCGCGTGAGGAGCTGCTCGGCCGCAATGTGGAGATCCTGGTGCCGGAGCGGTTCCGCAGTCATCATTCGGGGCATCGGCGCGGCTATATGACCAACGGTCAGGTGCGGCCGATGGGTGCGGGGTTGGAGTTGTACGGGCTGCGCCGGGACGGGCGCGAGTTCCCGGTGGAGATCAGCCTCAGTCCGCTGGAGACCAGTGACGGGCTGCTGGTGTCCGCGGCGGTGCGCGACGTGAGCGACCGCAAAGCCGCCGAGGCGCGCATCAACGAGCTGGCCTTGATCGTCGAGTCCTCCCTCGACGCGATCCTGATCAAGTCGCTGGACGGGACGATCACGTTCTGGAACGCGGCCGCGGCGCGCATGTACGGCTACAGCGCCAAGGAGGCGGTCGGCCGGCACGTCTCGATGCTCGCGCTGCCCGAGCGCCGGGCCGAGATTGACGCGCTGCTGCTGCGCATCGGCCGCGGCGAGCGGATCGACCACTACGAGACGCTGCGCCTGACCAGCACCGGGATCCTGCTCGACGTCGACATCATCCTGTGGCCGATCACCGACCGGACCGGGCGGATCGTGGGCGCCTGCGCGATCGCCCGCGACATCGCCGAGCACAAGCGGGCCAAACAGCAGGTCACCAGGCTCTACGAGCAGCAGCGCCACGTCGCGCTGACCCTGCAGCACGCCCTCATGGGCAAACCCTCAGAGGTGCCCGGGATGCAGAGCGCCAGCCGGTACTTCCCCGCCACCCAGGGCGCCGGCGTCGGCGGGGACTGGTTCGACCTGATCCCGCTCGGCGCCGGCCGCGTCGGCGTGCTGATCGGCGACGTGATGGGACGCGGGCTCGAGGCGGCCACGGTGATGGGGCAACTGCGCTCCGCCGCCAACGCCCTCGCCCGCACCGGAATGCCGCCGCAGCAGCTGATGAACGCCCTCGACGCGGTCGTGCGCGATCTGCCGGACCAGTTGATCACCTGCTGCTATCTGATCGTCGATCCCGACGCGGGCGAGGTGACCGCCTGCTCGGCCGGGCACCTTCCCCTGCTGCTGGTCGAGCCCGACGCGACGGTGCGACGCCTGCCGGTGCCGATCAGCGTTCCGCTCGGCGTGGGCGACGTCCCCTTCGTGGAGGCCTCGCTGCCCGTCGCGCCGTGCTCCACGCTCGTGCTCTACACCGACGGGCTCGTCGAGACCCACCATTGCGATCTGGACAAGCAGATCGGCTTGCTGGAGGACGAACTGCGCGCGGTGTTCTCGGTGGCGCCCGACCTGGAGACGGCTGCCGATCAAGTCCTCACCGCGCTGTTGCCCCGGATCGACGAGCCGCCGGACGACGTCACCCTGCTGCTCGTGCGCGTTCCCAAGGCGCCGGTGGCCACCGCGGCCACCACCCTGGAACCGCAGCCGCAGTCGGTCGCCGCGGGACGCGGATTCGTCGGCCGCACGCTCGAGGCCTGGGGCTGCGGCGAACTGGCCGACACCGCCTGCCTGCTGGCCTCGGAGATCCTCACCAACGCCGTGCGCCACGCCCACACACCCATCGGCTTGCGCCTTTACCGCGCCGCCGGAGACGTCACCGTCGAAATCACCGACGACAACACGCATCTGCCCGCGCGACGCCTGGCCGATCCCGACGACGAGAACGGTAGAGGGCTGATGCTGGTCGAGTCGCTCGCCAGTGCCTGGGGCGCCCGACCGACGCGCACCGGCAAGAGCGTCTGGTTCACGCTCGACCTGGCACCGGTCGCCGGCGAGCCGTGGCCGGACGGCCGTCACCGGCCCGCGCCGCCGCATCAGCGCTCGGAAGCCAGGCCTCTTCTGCTCAGCTCTGATCGCGCCGACTGAGCGGCACGACGGCCACCGGGCAGGGCGCGTGGGTCAGCAGCGCGTGCAGGACCGAGCCGACGCCGACGGACAACGGCAGGTGGCGACGATGCGCGCCCAGCACGAGCAGGCGTGCGCCACGCGCCGCGTCGACCAGCGCGGCGGCGGGCGTGGCGCAGACCGTCGAGGCGGTGCACTCCACCGTCGCGTGGTCGCGGCAGGCGGCGGCCAGCGCGTCGTTGAGCAGGTCCTTGGCGGCGGTGGCCAGCACCGAGGGCTCGATGTAGTAGTAGCCGTTGTACGGCGGGATCAGCTGCCACGCGTGCACCGCGCGCACGCTCGTGCCCAGCTCTTCGGCCAGGTCGAAGGCGAAGCCGGTCACCTCGGCCGGCTCGCGGGCCGCCACGCCCAGCACGATCTCCGCACTGGGCGCTGCTGGCTCTGCTGGTGCGGCGGCGTCTTCGCTCCCGTCCCCGGCCGGCACCAGCACGATCGGACCGCGGCAGTGGGCGGCCAGGCGCAGCCCGACCGAGCCCAGGCTCAACCCGGGGAAGCCGCCGTGCCCGCGGGTGCCGACGACGGTGAGCGCGGCCTGCCGGGTCGCGGCCACCAGTGTCTCGGTCGGCTCCGCGGCCGAGATCTCGGTGCTGATCCACAGCCCCGGGTGCTCGCGCAGCAGGTCGGCGCGCAGCTCGTCGAGCAGCGCTTCGGCCTGCTTGGTCTGGTTCTGCCGGTACTCCTCGTACGGCAGCCGGCTGAGCACCGACATGGCCCCGGTCAGGTTGAGCGCGTGCAGCAGGTGCAGACCGGCGCCGCGGCGTGCGGCCAGCCGCGCCGCCCAGGCGGCGGCGTGCGCGGCGGCGGTCGAGCCATCGACGCCGACGACGATGCGCTGTGGCGTGGTGAAGGCGTCCATGGTGCTGCTCCGGTCGTGCTCGGCAGGTCCGCGATCGGCGATCGCCGGTCCCTGATTTCAGGATCCTGCCGATCCGCGCGGCGGCCACGGGCCGAAGGTCCCCGATGGTGCGCCGTGCGTCCCGCGCCGCGCCGCGCCAGCTCGCAGCCTTGCGGCGTACGCGGGGCAGCGCCCCGGATCGCGGACCCTCGGCCGCGGCCGCGGGCCGTTCGGCACTGGCCGGACGCGGCGCCCGGGCGTGAGGTGGAAGCGGAGGGCGAGGACGCCCTCCGGGAAGGAGGTCGCGATGAGCGAGCTGACCCGCCGCTCGCAGTTCCCGTTGCTGCCTGACCTGACGGACCTGTTCGATCCGTTCCACCTGGTGTTCGGCAGCCGTCCGGCGGAGGCGTACGGCATCCGCGTCGAGACGAGGTTCGAGGAGGGCGCGTACATCGTG
This sequence comes from Actinocrinis sp., assembly GCF_035653575.1. Taxonomy (GTDB): domain Bacteria; phylum Actinomycetota; class Actinomycetes; order Streptomycetales; family Catenulisporaceae; genus Actinocrinis. The sequence goes on along the minus strand of NZ_DASRBQ010000081.1, from coordinate 9,510 downwards.
CGCGCCGAGATGCCGGGCATCGACCCCGACAAGGACGTCGAAGTCACGGTGACCGACGGGATCCTGGCCATCCGCGCCGAGCGCACGGAGCGGCACGAGGGACGGCACCACTCCGAGTTCCGCTACGGGACGTACACCCGCAGCCTGCGCCTGCCCGAGGGCGCGAAGCAGGACGAGGTCGTCGCCGCCTACAAGGACGGCATCCTGACCATCACCGTCGCCCTGGAGAAGGAGGTCAAGCCCGTCACCCGCACGATCAAGGTGCTGGCCGCCGACTGACCTGCACCGGCCGTGCGCGATCCGCACGAGTGAGGCCCGGATCGGGACATGGCGAAGAAACCGCCGCGCGCGAGAACATCCCCGTTCTCGCGCGCGGCCGCCGTTTCCGGCACTGCACACCGGACGAACGGCCCTGCCGGGCCGAAGGGGACCGCGGCGTGGGCCTTTGGTCCCTAGGGCCACTCGCGCGCGCGGACGATCGTGGAGCTCAGGGCGGCCCGCGTGATCACCGGGCCCGCGAGAGACTGCCACGGAGGCGGCCATGAAGGCATTGGTGTACCACGGACCCGGCAAGCGCTCCTGGCAGGTCGTGCCGGACCCGGACCTGGTCGAGACCACGGACGTGATCGTGCGCGTGGACGCGGTCACGATCTGCGGCACCGACCTGCACATCCTGGGCGGCGACGTGCCGGAGGTCGCCGAGGGCCGGATCCTCGGCCACGAAGCCGTCGGCACCGTCGCGGAGGTCGGCGCGGCCGTCACCGGCCTGCACGTCGGCGACAGGGTGCTGATTTCGTGCATCACCGCGTGCGGGCGCTGCGTGTACTGCCGGACCGGCCGCTACGGCCAGTGCCTCGGCGGCGGCGGATGGATCCTGGGACACCTCATCGACGGCACGCAGGCCGAGTACGTGCGCGTCCCCTACGCCGAGACCTCCGTCCACAAGCTGCCCGACTCGGTCACCGACGAGGCCGCGCTGCTGCTGGCCGACATCCTGCCCACCTCCTACGAGGTCGGCGTGCTCAACGGCGCCGTGCGCCCCGGCGACAGCGTCGTCGTGGTCGGCACCGGTCCGATCGGCCTGGCCGCGATCGCCACCGCGAAGCTGCTGAGCCCGAGCCGGATCATCGCGATCGACAAGGCCGCGGCGCGGCTGGAGGCCGCCAAGCAGTTCGGCGCCGACCTGACCCTCGCCCCCGACGACGGCTGCGTCGGGCAGGTCATGGCCGCCACCGACGGCCTGGGCGCCGACGTGGTCATCGAGGCCGTCGGCCGGCCCGAGTCCTTCGAGCTGTGCACCCGCCTCGTGCGCCCCGGCGGCCACGTCGCGAACATCGGCGTGCACGGAGCCCCGGCCACGCTGCACCTGGAAAGCCTCTGGATCAAGGACGTGACGATCACCACCGGCCTGGTCGACACCTCCTCCACGCCGACGCTGCTGCGGATGATCGCCAACGGGCGGTTCGACACCGGCGCGTTCATCACCCACCGGTTCGGGCTGGACGAGATGCAGGACGCCTACGACGTCTTCTCCCGCCCCGCGGACACCGGTGCGCTGAAGGTGGCGCTGCTGCGCGGCTGACCGCACCGCTCCCGGCGCGGCCCTAGCGGCCCACCCCGACGGGGCGGTCAGCCGACCGCCTCGCCGGCCGCCTCGTCGCGCATCTGCCGAGCGGTCTTGGGATCGGGCGCCGGGCGCCGCGGCTCACGCACGCCCCCACCGCCACCGCCGCCGTGGTCGAGCCACAGGCGCACCGACGAGCCGGCCGGCACCTTGGCGCCGGACTCGGGGCTTTGATCTGTGACGATGCTGCCGGGCGAGTCCATCAGGTCGAGCGGCGGCCCGTCCGGATCGGCCGCTATCGACCCCAGGCCCTTACCGCCGAGCACCTTGCGGGCCTCGTCCAGGCTCATGCCGATCACATCGGGCACACGCACCGAGGAACGCCTGCGCCGTTCCCGGGCCTCCGTCTCAGGATTCTGCTCCTGTGGTGCGCGGCGGCCCGGGCGGAACACGCCGCGGAGTGTCGCCGAGCTGCCATACGTGCTCGGCAGTTCGTGCCCCGGCGCCAGGTCGTCCGGATCCGGGTCCGCGACGTCGTCGACATCGCGCCACCGCTCCCAGGCCGACTGGCGCGTCACACCCAGGCGCACGGCGATCTCCGCCCAGGACTTGCCCTGCCCGCGCGCCGTGCGCACCGCCTCGAACTCGACCTGGTCGAGTCGGCGCCGCACCAGGCCGACGTCGGCCAGTGCGGCCAGTGCGCCATCCCCGTCGAGCCCGTGCGGCGAGGAGGCCCGGCGGTACCACTCAAGCAGCCGTTCCCACGCTAGGTGGCCTTCGTGCCCTGCGTCCGGATCCCACGTCATGCTGTCAGGGTAACCTGGCAACGGCGAAGCCTCTAGACGTCGGCCGGCGGAAGTTCCACTCGACGGCGCGCCGTCCGAGGACTCAGAGAACGAGTAGGGCGAGACTTTAGACCCTGTCCGCAAGGCTGCCGCAGCGGGACGCTGAGGGTGGCCGAGAAACCACCCCCAGCTCGGCCAATCGAGGCGTTACGGCGTCTCGGACGCGCCCCGGCCATCTCCCCTCCACGCCGGGGCGCAGTCGCGTCGCGGCCTCAGTGCGGTCGCGTCAACGCCACTCCGTATGCCCCGGCGAGCCGAACGACCCGATGCAACGCGTGTCCAGCGCTGTAAGTTGGCGGGTATGCCGGGTGGTGACAAATCGACGGTGCGGACCGAGCGGGAGGCGAAGCTGCGCGCCCCCGCCGATTTCACCCTGCCCGACCTCGGCGATCTCATGCCCGGCGTGATCGGCAAGGCGCTGCCCGAGCAGGACTTGGACGCCGTCTACTACGACACCGCCGACCTGCGGCTGGCCCGCTTCGGGATCACGGTGCGGCACCGCTCCGGCGAGGACGCGCCCTGCTGGACCGTGAAGTTCCCCGACCCGGCCGAGCACGGACCGGCGCTCGTGCGCAGCGAGATAGAGATCCCGGGACCGCGCGATCCGCTCCCGGAGCGCGTCGCCGACCTCGTGCTCGCCTACACCCGCAACCGGCGCCTGGTCCCGGTGGCCGCGCTGCGCACCAGGAGGCGGCCGTTCGAGCTGTGCGACAGCGCGGGGCACGGCCTCGGCCAGATCGTCGACGACGAGGTCACCGCCACCAGGGAGAACTTCTCCCCGTACGAGTTCCGGGAGGTGGAGGTCGAGATCGGGGCCGGCGGCCGGTTCGGCAGGGAGCTGATGCGAGCCGCCGTCACCCGGCTGGAGGCCGCCGGAGCCTCGGCCGCCTCCCCGATACCGAAGCTCGTGCGGGTCCTCGGCGTGCGCGCCACCCGCCCGCCGCAGGTGAAGCTCGTCGAGCTGGCCGAGCGGCCGAGCGCGAGCGAACTGGTCCAGCACGCGATCGCCCGCTCCGTCACGCAGCTGCTGCGCCACGATCCCGGAGTGCGCCTGGGCACGGACCCCGAGGACGTGCACCAGCTGCGGGTGGCCGCCCGGCGGCTGCGCTCGGACCTGCGCACCTTCGCGCCCTTGCTGGAGGGGGAGCAGATCGACGCGGTGCGTCAGGAGCTCGGCTGGGTGGGCCGCCTGGTCGGCGAAGTGCGCGACGCGGACGTGCTCGGCGCGCGCCTGGCCGAGCTGTGCGCGACGCTGCCGGAGGCCGACAGGGCCGGAGCGGTCCGCCTTCTGCGGCGCCATCAGGCGCAGGGCGAAGCGGCCCGCGAAGCGATGTTGACCTCGCTGCGGGATCGACGGTACCTGCGCCTGATCGACGCCCTGGTCAAACTGGCCGCCAACCCGCCGATGCGCGCCGCGGCGACGGATCCGGCCCCTGATGCGGATACTCCGCCGCCGACGGCCTCCATGCCGGAGGAATTGGCCGCGCGGTTGGTGCGGCGTCCGTGGCGGCGGCTGACGCGAGGGGTGGCGCAGCTCGGACCGGAACCGGCGGACGAGCGGCTGCACGAGGTCCGTATCCTCGCCAAACGCTGCCGCTACGCGGCGGAAGCGGTCGTCCCGGTCAGCGGCCGCCGGGCCGAACGCCTCGCCTCGCGCCTGGCCAAGGTGCAGACCGTCCTCGGCGATCATCAGGACACCGCGGTCGCGGAGGACTGGCTGCGGGCCGCGGCCGACGCCGACCCGAAGGCGCGCCTGGCGGCCGGACAGCTCATCGCGGCCGAGCGCGCCCGCCGCGCCGAACTGCGGGAGCGCTGGCCGGTCGTGTGGCGCAAGGCCTCCTCGAACACGAAGCATCCCTGGCCGGAATACGCGCACGCGAACAAAGCGCGCGCTCCCCGGCGGTAAGCAGCGGCAGCTGCGGCGCCGGGGACGCGTCACCGCGTCACCGTCTCACGGCGTCACGGCGCGGTCGAGTCGATGTCGATCGCGACCGTGTAGAGGTGCTGGCCGCTCGCCGTGACGGTCTCCACCTCGTACGCGCGGATCAGGAACTGCGGGTTGGACCGCGGTATCGGCCAGCCGATCCCGATGCCGTAGGAGAGGTAGCCCTCGAAATCGCCGGCTTGCGCGTAGTCGACCATGCGGCCGAGTCCGAGGTGCCGCGGCGGCTGGGAGAGGATCGTGGAGGCGCCGGATGCCGAGTGCGCCTGGGCCGAATTGAAGACGATGCGCAGCGGACCGCCGAAGCCCGCGATCGGAATCGCGGCGCCGCTGCCGTCGGCGATCAACTTGTCGACGAAGGCGAAGCGGTAGCTCGGGAAGCCCGCCGTGAACGTGAACGTCATGCGGTTGAACGGCCGCTCGCCCGGGTCGCGGGGGTGGTCACCGGCGCCGATGCGGATCAGCGTGGGGACCGGCGGGAGCGTTTGCTTGTGTGTCACGCTGCCCGGCTTGGTCACGTCGTTCGGCCAGTGCCAGTCGTACGCGACCCGGGAGAGCACGACCCGCGTCGAGGGCGACGGCGCAGGGGTGCTCTGGCGCGGCGTCGGAGTCTGCATGGTGCGGCTCGGGCTCGGGCCGGGGGACGGCCCGGTCGGCAGGGACTGTGCCGGCGCAGTTGTGGTCGGCGCGCCGGGTGGTGAGCCGGCGGTGGGAGGAGTGCTGCCGCAGGCGCCGGCCGCGGCGAGGATGAGGGCGAACGCCGAGTAAGTCCCGGCCCTCGCCACACGCCTGGTGTTCATGGTGTGCCCCCTTGGCTCGGACGGGTTCAGGGCCCGAGCCCGTCCCTCACCTCGAGCATCGGTCGCGCAGGGGCCGCGCGTTAGGTGCGTAAGGCGAACCGCGGCAGGTGCGAGGGTCCTGACTCGGCGGGACCTTCGTCAGGGAAAGAGGACCTCGGCTCGAAAACAGGCTGTTCATCGGCGCGGCGCGGGCCCTGCGGCCGTGGCACTCGGCAGGGCCGCGCCACGAGGCTGAGGCGAGCAGGCCGCGAAGCGCGAACGCGGTGAGTCGGGACTCCGCGCGCGCCCCGCAACTCAATCCCCTGACGCGGCCCGAGGAGGATCCATGTCCGTCATGACTCGCCCGCACCACCCGGTACCCGCCGCACCGCCCGCACGTCCACGGCGGCGCCTCGCCCTCGCCGTTCTGTGCGTCTCCCTGCTGATCGTCACGCTGGACAACACGATTCTCAACATCGCGTTGCCGGCCTTGGTGCGAGCCATGCACGCGACCGATGCCCAGTTGCAGTGGATCGTGGACGCCTACGCCGTGGTCTTCGGCGGACTGCTGCTGATCGCCGGCACCGTCGCCGACCGGGTCGGGCGCAGGCGGGTCTTCCTGGCCGGGCTGCTGCTGTTCGCGGCCGGATCCGCGGCGGCGGCGTTCTCCGGAACGGTGACCGAGCTGATCTGCGCCCGGGCGGGCATGGGCCTCGGCGCGGCCTGCATCATGCCGGCGACGCTGTCCATCATCGCGGACCTCTTCCGGGAGCCGCGCGAGCGCGCGCAGGCGATCGGCCTGTGGTCGGCCACCTCCGGCCTCGGCATCGCGCTGGGCCCGATCGTCGGCGGCTGGCTGCTGGAGCGGTACTGGTGGGGCTCGGTCTTCTTCGTGAACGTGCCGATCGCGCTGGCCGGAGCCGCCGCGGCGATCTGGCTGGTGCCTGATTCCCGCGATCCGGTCCGCCGCCCGCTCGACGCGGTGGGCGCCCCGGCCGCGACGGCGGGGCTGCTCCTGCTGCTGTGGGCGATCATCGAGTCGCCGGTCCGCGGCTGGCATTCCGGGATGGTGCTGTCGGTCGGCGGCGCCGGCCTTGTGGTGCTCCTCGGCTTCGCGCTGTGGGAGCGGTACACGCCCAGTCCGATGCTGGTGGTCGAGGCCTTCCGCGACCGCCGCTTCTCCGTCGCGATGGGCTCGGTGGCCATGGCGATCTTCGCGTTGATGGGCGCGCTGTTCGTGCTCACCCAGTATCTGCAGTTCTCGCTCGGATACTCGGCCTTCGCCGCGGGAGTCAGGATCCTGCCGGTGGCGGGCCTGCTCGCGGTGACCGCGCCGCTCTCCACGGTGCTGGACCGTCGGCTCGGCACCAAGACCGTGGTCGCGACGGCCCTGGCGGTGATCGCGGGCGGGCTGCTGTGGCTCTCCCGGCTCACCGTCTCCGCCGACTTCGGCCACACGCTGCCCGGCCTGCTGCTGCTCGGCGCCGGAGCGGGCCTGGCGATCGCGCCAGCGACCGCCTCGGTGATCGGCAGCCTGCCGCCGGAACGCGCCGGAGTGGGTTCCGCGACCAACGGCACGGCGCTGCAGACCGGCGGCGCGCTGGGTGTCGCAGTGCTCGGATCGACGCTCGCCGCGCGGTATCAGGGCCAGATGACGGCGGCCTTGACCGGTCACGCCGTGCCGCCCGCTGCCGCACACGCGATCACCGGCTCCCTCGGCGGAGCGCTCGGCGTGGCCGGGCAGATCGGCGGCACTAACGGCGCGCTGCTGGCCGCGGCCGGACGTGCCGCGTTCCTGGACGGGATGCACCTGGCCGCCACGGTCGCAGCCGTGGTCGTGGCCGTCGGCGCGCTGCTGGTGCTGATCGCCCTGCCCTCGCGCGCCGCGCGGAGCTGAACCGGGAGTTGAACCGTCGGGCACGGCTGCCGAGATCTGCCGCCGTGCCCGCAAGCCAGGCCGACACAGACACATCAAACCGACACGGACACATAACGCGGGTGGCACGCGCGGTCCCACACGCGCGTGCCACCCGCTTCCCACCCCCCGGGTTTTGGCATCACCCGGCGTCCGTGCCTGCGCGACCGGACCTTAACAGTGCATCATCGCTGCTCGAAGGGCTCCAGGGCCGAAGGTCCCGTGCTCAAGGACCGTCCGCATCGGTTTAAGGGATCGGGATGACGGCCACCGGGCCGTGTGCGTGGCCCAGCAAGGCGTGGATGACGGGTCCGAGCCCGATGGACAGCGCGTGGTGGTGGCGGTGGGCGCCGACCACAGTGAGCTGGGCGTGCTGCGAGGCGTCGGCCAGCACCGCGGAGGGGTGGCCGCGCTGCACGCTCAGGGTCACGTGCACGTCGGGGAACTTCTCACGCACCGGGGCCAGGTCCGCGACCATGTGCTCGGCGGCGGTGCGGGCGAGGATGTCCGTGTCGCTCAAGTACTCCTGGGCGTGCGCCGGATAGGGCGCCCAGGCGTGCACTGCGCGCACGCCGACCTGCAGCCGTTCGGCCTGGGAGAAGGCGAACAGGATGGCCTGCTGGGCGGTGTGCGCCTGCATCCCGAGCACGATCTCCGCGTCGGCCGCCGCCTCGGGCGCGTGCTCGTGGTCGTGGCGGTGGTTGTGGTCGCGCAGGATGATCACGGGGCAGTGGGCGTGCGCGGCCAGGCGGGCGGCGACGGAGCCGAGCGGCAGCCCGGCGAACCCGCCGCGTCCACGGGTGCCGACCACGAGCAGGTCGGCGGTCCGGCTGGCCTGCACCAGCGCGCCGGGCGCAGTCTGGTGCACCAGCTCGGTGGTGATCGCCACGGCGGGGTGGCTGTCGAGCAGCCGTTGCCTTATCTCGGTCAGCAGTTGCTCGCCGACCTGGTCGGCCGCGTGTACGTGCGTGCTGTAAGCGCCGGGGCCGATCAGCGCGGAGCTGGGGTCGGCCTCCAGTGCGTGGATCAGGTGCAGCGGCGCGCCGCGGCGAGTGGCCTCGTCCGCGGCCCAGGCGGCTGCGCGGGCCGCGTGTGCCGAGGCGTCGACGCCGACGACGATCACCGACTGGTCGTGGATGGGTTGCGTGCTCATCGCGGCCTCCCTGGCCGTACCGGGCTGCTGTGCGCGGACCTGGTGGGGTTGGCGGTGGTTTCCTCTCCTTGATCGTGCTGCCGCACGCCCCGGGCGGGTGAGGGTCCTTAGTCCCGCGTCCGGGCCGCGAAGGCCCGTCGCGCGATCGTGGGCAGGCCCGGGAGGAAGGCCGCGGACTATCGGCACCCGGAGGTCGGGGACTATCGGCCCTGTAACCGGCCCGGGCCGCGCGGGATCGTCGAAGCGCCGGACAGGCCGTGTCTGCGGGAGGCGAGGATGAACGAGAACAGCGACACCCACCACAGCGCGGGCACGCACTCGCGCGGCCCACGGCGGTCGTGGCGTCCATGGCGCCGGGCCACCGGGCCGGGCGAGGGCTGGAATCTGCGGTTCGAGTCGGCGGGCACGGCGGTGCCGGCCGCGCTGGTGAAGGACTCGCCCACGCTACTGGTCGCCGCGGTCGAGGAGCTGTGCTGGCGGGTGGCCACCGAGGGCTGGCGCGCGCGCCGCCCGCACCGCTGGCAGCGCCGCGCCTACGCCGCCTGGCGCGGGCAGGCGGACTGGTTGGAACAGAAGCGCCTGCGTCTGGCCGACATGGTCGACGACGCTCTCGCCTTGAACTGAGCTCTCACGCTCGCGCCGTTGTCCCGTTGCCGACGGAGCTTTCGGCGCGGGACAACGGCGCGTTGTGTCGCAGTGTCTAGGTGCTTATCCGAGGGTCCATTGTTGGTTGCTGCCGCCGTTGCAGGTCCACAGTTCGACCAGGGCGCCGTTGGCGGTGCTGGCTCCGGTGACATCCAGGCAGAGGCCTGATTGGGCTCCGGTGATGGTGCCGTTGGAGTTGAAGTTCCACTGCTGGTTGGACTGGCCGTTGCAGGACCAGATGATGACCTTCGTGCCGTTGGTGGTGCCCTGGCCGTTGGCATCCAGGCACATGGTCGTGCCGTTCACCGTCACCGACAGCGCACCGGTCGACGTCTTAGTCCAGGTCTGATTCGCCGCGCCGCTGCAGGTGTAGATCTGCTGCTGCGTGCCACCGGTAGTGCTCGAGTTCGGATCATCAAGGCACTTACCAGCGCCCACCGCGTGCAGGGCACCCGTACTGCCGCCGCCGCCGCCGCCACCTGACGACGAGCCGCCGAGTGCGTTGAGGGTGGCGGTGTAGGCGGGTTTGGGCTGGTAGTTGTTGTCGTACATGGTGGCGGCGCCGTAGCCGGAGAAGGTGCCCGGGATCCAGGAGTCCGCGTCGCCCACGCCCCACTGGCTGACCCCGACACAGCGCGAGACGCTCAGGCACCACTTGGTGATGTTG
>NZ_DASRBQ010000080.1:0-48818 GCF_035653575.1 Actinocrinis sp. | reverse complement strand
GCCAACGTGCAGCACCTGACCGCCTGGCGACTGCTCTCGATCTGGCCGTAATCGGTCACGCTCAACGCCGGGAGCCGGCCGCCGTGCACAGCGGCGACCGGCTCCCGTCACGTCTACTCGCCAGGCGCGCCTGCTAGGGCCTGTTTCTGACCATCTGCGCGGCCCGCTGCTCGGCGTGGAATTCCCACGGCGCTTGGGGCAGCACGTCACCGGTCTCGAGCAGCGTCTTGAGGTTGGCCAGCACGGTCGGCCAGCCCATCGCGAGTCCGTCGCGCTGCTCAGCCGAGCGAATGCGGCTGTGGGTGACGGTGAGCTTGACGATGTCGCGGTAGCTCTCGATCTCGAAGGTGACCACGCTGGGTTCGAACGTGGGGTCGTCGGCTGCGGCCGGGTCGTCGAAGCCGAACACGAGGCGGTGCGGCCGGTCCACCTCGATCACGGTTCCGGCCGCGTCGCAGATGCCTGAACCGTCCGTGCGGACGTGCTCGACGCGGCTGCCGACGCACCATTCCGATACCTGCGCATGGCCCCAGAACCGGCGGGTCAGGTCCGCGTCGGTGAGCGCGTGCCACACCTGCTCGGGCGTGGCACGGATGTAGGTGGTGTAGACGTACTCGGGGACGGCCTCGGCGCCTTGCGTGATTTCCGACGTCATCGCTTGCTCCTCCGCATGGCTCTTGATCAGGTCGAGGGCGGCCAGACGTGGCTGTTCGAACTTCCAGATCCAGCGGCTCTGGATCTCGTGGATGGGCACCGGATTCAGGTAGTGCAGCTTGCGCCGCCCGTCGCGCACCGAGACCACCAGGTTCGCCGCCTCCAGCAGCTCCACGTGCTGACTGACCGACTGGCGGCGCATCCGCAGGCCCTCGCACAGTTCGCCCAACGTCAGCCCGGAGCGCTCGTGCAGCATGTCGAGCAGCCGGCGCCGGCCGGGGTCGGCGAGGGCTTTGAACACCATGTCCGCGTCCATACCGGCATCATGCAGGCGAACGCCTGCCTATTGCAAGTTGGCGGAGCACGGATACGACTCGGCCTCCGCAGCCGGAGAGTGACTCTTGACTGCGGAGGCCGAGGTAGAACGCTGACGTGCGCTCAGCGCAGGATCAGACCTGCGGTCCGGCCGGGTCGGCGAGGTGCCCGACGCCGATCAGGGGGTGCGAACCGCCCGGGGCGACCGGAGCCGTGTGCGGCGCCGTTACCGAGCCCTTGAAGTTGTACTTCGCGGCCCAGGCGATGACCTTCAGCAGCGCGTTCGGCGCGAGTTCGACCAGGTGCGAGGGCGCGTAGTAGTGATAGCCGTAGTGGTAGCGCGCGTGGTTGTGGGCATCCACGGTGGCTTCGCTCGTCGCCGTCGGCGCGGTCGCGACCAGGCCCATGTGGCTCGAGGTGTTGTTCGGGCCGAGATAGGTGACCACGAAGTCGCCCGGCTGCGCCGCGGCCGGGTCGTCGCCGACGTCGATGCCGACGCCGCTGTCCATCAGGTAGTCGTAGATGTTGTTGTACTGCGGCAGCACCGAGATCAGCAGCAGGTCGTAGACCTTGCCGTTCGGCGCGGTGTAGTTGAAGTAGTCGTTCTGCGGCGCGTCCGGGCTCAGGCCCGGGATCAGCCCGGCCGCGGCCATGGACCGCGCGACGAACTCGGCGCACTGGTACTGGTCCTGGTCGGACCCGTCGGCCACCGGGGTCGGGTCGTTCCAGGCGGTCCAGTTCCAGTGCGACTCGGCGAACGAGACCTCTTCGTCTCGGGTGATCTGGTCGAGCCAGCTACCGCCGAGCAAGACCGTGCCCTGCCCACTCGTCCCCACGCCCTTGAACGCCACGGTGTGCTTCCCAGATGGCGCGGCGGCGAGGGCGGGGACGGCCAACGCGGTCGCCGAGCCGCAGAGCAGCCCGGCGACGACCACGGAGGCGGCTAACCGCCTGCGATGTATGTGCGTCACTCTCAGTCCCTTGCTGAACAGTTTCCGCGGCAAGGGGCCGGCAGTGAGTATGCGCCGCGTAAACCAAGTCGGGTACCCGTTAGCCCCCGCGTGTCAGTACGCGATGAGGCACCAACTTGGTTGCAGCCCGGGCCTATACCGGGTTATCCGCGGCTATCAGCACGTAGCGGACTTAACGTGACGTAGGGCGACTCAGCAAGGGCGACTCAGTAAGGCAGTCGGCGGCGCCCGGATGGCGTACGCAGATCCAGCGGCGGCAGAGCACGCCGGGACGGCTGGCGCTTGAGTACACGGATGCGGCGGCTCTGTTCAGCGGTCTCGATGCGTCTGGTCATCGTTCTCGCCTCCTCGCAGGCTAGGCACGGTTTGTGCCTTTGTCTCCGCTCGCTGCCGCGCGGTGCCGAGCGACCGGGAGCCAAGCAATGCCCCGCGGCGAGGGGTCGGAAACAGGTTTCCGGCAGATGGAACAAACGCGTGTACACGGTCGCAGCGCGGGTATTCGCGAGAACCGGCTGTGGACAGGTCCACGACACGGGAGGTGAGCGGTGCCGCCGTCGCGCCTCGACCGGCTCCCCGGACCAGTGCGCTGCCTCGCGCGCTCCCTCGGCCTCGCCGCCTGGTGCCTCATCGTCTGGATCCTGCTTACGTGGACCGCGACGCTGGAGCAGTACGCCTTCGGCATCGGCGTCTCGCTCGCCGTCGGGCTGGCGCTCGCTCCGCTCGGCCCGGTCATCCCGCCGTGGGCCGTGCTCACTCCGGGCCGGCTGTGGCGCACCCTCGGCCTGCTCGTCACCTCTCTCGGCCGGATCGTGTCCGCGAACGTGCGGCTGGCCGCGCGGATCTGGGCGCCGAGCCGGCCGCTGCGCAGCGGAATGGTGATCGTGCCCACGACGCAGCGCTCGCTGTTCGGCCTGACCGTGGTCGGGCTGGTCACCTCGGTGGTGGTCGACAACCAGGTCGTCGACGTCGACCGCCGACGCCTTGAGCTGCAGTACCACGCGGTCGTCGTGCCACAGGGCGGTCCGCGGGAGGCTCGCGCCAAGATCAACGAGCCGGTGGAGCGGTTCCTGACCGGCGGCCCGGAGGGTCGCGGGCGGCAGAAGGACGGGCGGAAGGAAGAGGAGAAGGCTTCGTGAGCACGTCGCTGTACGGCGTCATCGCCCTCGTCGAGACGGCCATCGGCCTGCTGCTGATGGCGCGCCTGGCGGCCGGGCCGACCATCTCGGACCGCATCGTGGCGCTCAACACCCTGTCCACGCAGGCGACGCTCTCGGTGCTGTTCTTCGCGGCCTTCGCGGACCGCACGATCTACCTCGACGTAGCGCTCTGGCTGGCCTCGTTCAGTTATCTCGGGGCGATCGTCTGGGCGCGGTACCTGGAGCGGGGGCTGCTGTGAAGACCATCGTGTTCCTCGTGCTCGCGAGCATCGGGCTCGCGTTCTCGCTGTCCGGGGCGGTCGGAATCCTGCGCATGCCGGACCTGTACAGCCGCATCCAGTGCTCCTCGAAGACGGTGACCATGGGCGCGCTGCCTGCGCTGGTCGCGCTGGTCGTCGGCGAGGGCATCGACAGCACATACGCCAGCCGGGCGCTGCTCGTCGCGGTGCTGCTACTGATCGTCAGCCCGACCGCGTCGCACGCGCTGGCGCGCGCCGCGTACAAGTCGGGCGTGCCGATGTGGGACGGCGCGGTGCGCGATGAGGTCGTCGAGCGCAAAGCCCAGGAGAAGGCGAAGGAGCAGGAGCAGCGGAAGGCGAAGGAGCGAGCGCGGCAACCGGGCGGCGGAGGCGAAGGGTGACGCTGTTCTGGGCGCTCGACTATCTCGTGCTCGCGCTGATCGTGATAGCGGCCGTGCTCGTGGTCAAGCTGCGCAACCTCAACGGCGCCGTCATGGCCCTCTCCGGCGTCGGCACCATGCTCTCGCTCATCTTCGTCGTGCTCGGCGCGCCGGACGACGCGCACTCCGAGGTCGTGGTCGGCGCCATCGCGCTGCCGGCGCTGTACCTGATCGCTATCGGCAAGGTGCGCACCGACGTGCCCGACCACGGCGAGCTGGAGGAGGAAGGCGAGTCGCACCATGACGACGGCTGACGAACCCGGTACGCGCCTGCGCGGCGAGGCGGTCGAGGCCGAACCGAAGCATCACGTCGTGGTCGGCATGCTGCTCACCGCGGGCGTGGCGGTGGCCTTCGGGGCAGCGTTGCTGAGCCTGCCGCGCGCGCACCAGCAGCTGTCCGAGGTTGCCAGGTATGCCATGCAGGTGTCGCTGCCGAGCTGGAACCTGACCGAGCCAGTGAACGAGGTCGTATACGGCACCCGCGGCTTCGACACCTTCGGCGAGACCTTTCTGCTGCTGGCCGCGGTGATCAGCGTCGTGCTGCTGGCGCGTCCGCGCGAACCGAGGACCGGCTATTTCGGCGAGGACGTCGCGGGCGAGCGCGAGCAGTCCGAGATGGAACCGGCGCAGCAGTCGCCCGACGCCGGGGAGCGCGAGGCCCGGCGGGCGGAGAGCGCGGAGTCGGACGAGGAATCCGAGCAGTCGGAGCAGTCCGGGGAATCCGAGTCGAGCGACGATCCCGCCGCCGTGGCGGCGGCGCCGTTCCCGTCCAAGACGAGCGTCGAACACCGGCCGAAGACCCCTGACAACGAACTGGTCGGCGGGCGCGGTCCTGAGCGCGCCGAGGCGATGTCGATCATCGTGCGCGGGGCCGTACGCACCGCGACCCCGATCCTGGCGGTGACCGGCTGCTACCTGGTGGCCTGGGGCTACTCCCCCGGCGGCGGCTTCCCCGGCGGCGCGGTCATCCTCGGGGTGCTGCTGCTCGTGTACGCGGGCTTCGGCCGCAAGCGGGTCGCGCGCGTGGTGCAGCCGAAGCTGATGGAGAGCATCGAGATGGCCGGCGCGGGCCTGATCATCCTGACCGAGGCGCTCGGCCTGTTCCGCAAAGGCTCCTTCACCGCGAACTGGCTGCCGCTCACGCCGCCGCAGACGATCCGCTCCGGCGGCGTCGTGCAGCTCTTCTCCGGCGGCGAGCTGGTCGAGGTCGGCACGGGTCTGATCATCGCGGTGTTCGCGCTGTTGGCGATGAGCCACGACTGGGCCCGGGACAAGTCAGCGGACGAAGACGGCGGCGACGACGGCGGCGACGCGAACGCCGAGGACCGGGAGAACGAAGAGAACGCCTCGCAGGCCACGAACGCGGGAGGTGCGAATCAGTGATCGTAGCCAACTACCTGGTAGCCGGGTTCGTGTTCTGCGCCGGGCTCTACACGGTGCTCACCCGCCGCAACCTGATCAAGATCGTGATGGGACTCTCGCTGATGGAGGGCTCCACCTACCTGCTGTTCATCTCCATGGCCTACCGGGCCGGATCGACCGCTCCGGTGCTGGTCAGCCCGCCGGGCGGCCGCACGGCGCACGACCTGGTGCGCGGCAACGTCGCCGATCCGGTACTGCAGAACTTCTGCCTGACCGCGATCGTCATCGGCGTCGCGGTGACCGCCGTATTCCTCACCATCGTGGTACGGGTCGCGCAGCACTACCGCACCTTGGACGCCGACAAGATCAGGGAGCTGCGAGGGTGACGCAGTGATCACGACCACCGCGGCCGCGGGCTCGCTGCTGCCGCTGACCGTCGCGCTTCCGCTCACCGGCGCGGTGCTCGCCCCCTTACTCGCCCGCCTCTCCAAGCGCCTGCCGCTCATCGTCTCCGCGCTGGGCCTGGTCGGCTCGCTCGCCGTGCTCGCGCTCATCGCGCCGCACGTGTACGGGACCGGCGGCGGCATCCTCGCGCACTACATGGGCGGCTGGGGCCCGGTCCACGGCGCGGTGCTGGGCATCGCCTTCGCCGCCGATCCGTTCGGGATGACCTTCGCGCTGGTCTGCGCCGGCATCGGAACCCTGCTCGTGGTGTACGCGCTCTCCGAGCTCGGCGGTCTCGGCGAGCGCGAACTCGGCGCCTTCGCCTGCCTGTTCCAGCTGCTCGACGCCGCCCTGATCGGATCGGCGCTCACCGCGGACCTGTTCAACCTGTTCGTGTGGTTCGAGGTGGCCGCGCTGGCCAGCTACGGGCTCACCGGGTTCTTCCTGGAGCGGCCGATCGCGCTGGAGGCCGCCTTCAAGATCGCCATCCTGACCACCGTCGCGGCGTTCGCGGTGTTCATCGGCGCCGGGCTGCTTTACACCGGGCACGGCGCGCTCAACCTCGCGCAGCTGCATGACGCGCTGGCCGCCCACGTCGGCACGGCCGATCTGGTCGCACTGGGGCTGCTGGTGGCCGGTTTCGGAACGAAGGCCGGGCTGATCCCGTTCCACGGCTGGCTGCCCGACGCGCACACCGCCGCTCCCGGACCGGTGTCAGCCCTCTTCTCCGGTCTCATGGTGAACCTGGGCATCGTGGCGGTCGGCCGGCTGGCATTTCAGGTCTTTCCGACCTCGCGCACCCCGATCCTCGGCATCCTGATGGTGGTCGGGGTCGTCTCGGCGCTGGTCGGGGCGACCATGGCGCTCGCGCAGGATGAGCTCAAACGGCTGCTCGCCTACGACACGATCTCGCAGATGGGTGTGCTGGCGATAGGGCTGGCAACGGGGGCGGCTTCAGGTATCGCAGGGTCCACCTATCACCTGGTGAACCACGCGCTGTTCAAGTCGCTGCTGTTCCTGTGCGCCGGGGCGATCACCCACCGCACCGGAGTGACCAAGCTGTCTGAGATGGGCGGACTGCTGCGCCGGTGGCCGTGGGTCGCGGGCGCGTTCGTCGTCGGGTGCGCCTCGATCGCGGGCATCCCGCCGCTCGGCGGCTACGTCTCCCTCAGCCTCATCCACCACGGCCTGCTCGAGAGCCACCAATACCTGCCCTACGCGCTGATGCTGGTCGCGCAGCTGATCACGATCGCCGCGCTGGGCCGGGCCGCCTGGCTGGCCTTCTTCCGCGAACGGGAGGAGGAGTACGAGCGCAGCGAATCGCTGCGGCCTGGCATGCTGATCAGCCTGCTCGCCCTCAGCGCCTGCTGCATCGCGTTCGGCGTGGTGCCGGGCACTGTCATCGACCACGCGATGGCCCCGGCGGCATCCGGGCTCTTGCATCCGCAGCAATACGCTCACGACGTACTCGCCGGGGTCGGGTCGCTATCGCACGTGGTGGTGGACTTCAATTACACGGACCTGATGGAACTGGTCCTGATCGTGGTGAGCGTCGGGCTGGGGGCGCTGCTGACCGTCGGATATCTGCGCTCGAAGGAACCGCTGCCGGTGCGCGCGCTGCGTGCCGTGCACACCGGCTCCATCAACGACTACGCGGCCTTCCTCGCCGCCGGAGCGGTCGCGATCATCGCGGCGCTGCGTTGGGCCTAGGGCGGCCGGGCGGTACACCGGCACCCCCGTCGTTGTCCTCCTCGTCGAGGCTTCCCGGACGGTAATCGCTCCATACGTGCGTCGCCATGCCGACCGCGCCGACGATGACGATGACCGCGACGCCGACCCAGATCAGCGCGCGCGGGCCGACCGTGAGGCCGATGCCGCCGAGGATGAAGCCGAGGACGATCACGCCCGAGGCCGCGTAACCGATCGGCCTGCCGCTGTGGCCGGCCGGGTTCTCCCAGGTCTCGGAAACGTTGGCCGAGTCCGTCAGCTTCTTCTGCTCGTGGCCCTGCGCGCCGCGCGCCTTCTGCGCCGCGTTGTACGTCTCCTGCTCGGCCTCTTCGACCTTGGTGTGGATGCGCGATTGCTCGCTCGGTTCCCTCAGGATGTTCCTGCGCGGTTCGTTGCTGCTCATTGCGAGCGCATACCCTTCAGCTGCGGCAGGATGCGCTGACCGTAGAAATCGAAGAAGCCGCGCTGATCCGGTCCGATCTGGTTGATGTAGATCTCGTCGTACCCGGCGTCGGCGTACTCGGCGAACCGGCGCAGATGCGCCTCCTCGTCGTCGCCGCAGACCAGCGCCTCGGCCACCATGTCCGGCGTGACCAGCTGCTGCGCCTGCTCGAAATGCGCCGGCTGCGGGAGCACCTGGGCCAGTTCGCCCGGCAGCTGCTCGTTGGCCCAGCGCTCGTGCGCGGTCTTGACCGCCTCGTCGCGGTCCCGGCCCCAGCAGACCTTGTAGCCGCCCTGGGTGACCTTGCCCTGGCCGCCGTTCTCGCGGAACACGCCGAGCAGTTCGGAGTCCGGCTGGGTGCCGACGTAGCCGTCGCCTATCTGTCCGGCCATCCGGGCGGAGGCGGGGCCGAAACCGGAGACGTACACGGGCACCGGCTTGTCCGGCAGCGTGTAGATCCGCGCGTTGTCGACGGTGTAGTACGTTCCGCGGTGGCTGAAGTTCTCGCCCTTCCACAGCTCGCGCATCACCTGCACGGCCTCCTCCAGCATTTCCCGCCGCACCTGCGAGGTCGGCCAGGGACCACCGAGGATGTGCTCGTTCAGCGCCTCTCCGGTGCCGACGCCGAGGGTGAACTTCCCGTCGGTCAGCACGGCGGCGGTGGCGGCCGCCTGCGCGACGATCGCCGGGTGGATGCGGATGGTCGGGCAGGTCACGGCGGTGCCGATGGGCAGGTCCACGGCCTGCGCGAGGGCGCCGATCGTGCCCCACACGAAGCCGCTCTGTCCTTGCGCGTCGTTCCAGGGATGGAAGTGGTCGGAGATCCAGAGCGCTTCGAAGCCGGCGTCCTGCGCCATCCGCGCCTGCTCGACCAGTTCGCGTGGTCCGAACTCCTCACTGGACAGGAAGTACCCGATCTTCTTGACCATTGCCTCTCCTCGATCTCGCTGCGCTCATGCGGCCGGCCAGCTGCGGGCCGGCCGGTGCGTCGCCCGCGTGTACCCACGATCGAGACGGGTAGTCGGCGCGAAAGGCTCATAACGCCCAAAGGACCAGGAGGCGCGACGGTGACGGAGAAGACGGAGCAGGCACTACGCGGAGTCGAGCAGGAATACACGCAAGGCGCCGACTTTCCGCTACGCAGCTACGTCGGCGCCATGGGCGTGTACACGGGACTGGTCGCCTCGCTCGCAGGCATCGCCAAAGCGACTCGGCGGCCGGTGCCGGACCCGAGCCCCTGGGATGTGGTCATCCTGGCCGGCGCCACGCACCGACTCAGCCGCCTGATCGCCAAGGACCCGGTGACCAGCCCGCTGCGCGCGCCGTTCACCGAGTTCCACGGAACGCAGGGGCCCGCCGAACTGAAGGAGGAGGTACGCGGCTCCGGCGCGCGCAAAGCCGTAGGCGAGCTGCTGACCTGCCCGTTCTGCACCGGCATGTGGATCTCGACCGGGCTGTGCGCCGGCTTGGTGTTCGCTCCCCGCGTCACGCGGCTGGCCGCGAGCGGCCTGACCGCGCTGACCGGCTCGGACTTCCTGCACTTCCTGCGGGCCAAGCTGATGTGAGTCGTGCCGGGGGATGAGACGGCCCGCCGGCTCTGATCGAGTCGGCGGGCCGGGTCGGTGGAATTCAGCCCTGCGGGTCGGTGGCATTCAGCCCTGTTCGAGCAGGGAGAGCATGTCTTCGGCGTGCTCCTCCTCGGTGGCGAGCACTTCCTCGAAGATGCGGCGGGTGGTGGGGTCGCCGTCGCCGAGCCAGGCGATGATCTCGGTGTAGGCGGCGATGGCGATGCGCTCGGCGACGAGGTCTTCCTCGATCATGGCGCGCAGTTCGTGCGAGGTGACGTACTGGGAGTGCGAGCGGCCGGTAAGCGTCTGCGGGTTCAGATCCGGCACGCCGCCGAGCTGGACGATGCGCGCCGCGAACAGGTCGGCGTGCTGCTGCTCCTCGTTGGCGTGCTCGAGGAATTCGGCGGCGACCGGGCCGGCGTTCAGGCCGTTGGCCGCGAAGTGGTGCTGGCGGTATCTCAGGACGCAGACGATCTCCGTCGCCAGCGACTGGTTCAGCACCTCGAGCACGCGGTCGAGGTCCGCGCCGTACGCGGAGGTTACCGGTCCCTTGTCCATCTGTTCACGTGCCTTGGCCCGCAGCGTCTCGATGTCGCTCAGAAAGGGCTGGGCAGGGTTCATCGTCTCGTCTTGCTCCTGCTGCATGTACGCGATCCTCCTCGTTTCGGCCGCAGACCGCTGACGGCTACCCCGAGTGCGGACGGTCAATCGAGCCGTCCGGCTAGTTCGGCGCAGGTACGCAGATCCGCGAGCAGCCCCGCATACGCGGTGTCGCGGTCCGGAGCGCGTAGCACGGCCGAGGGGTGCACGGTCGCGACCGCCTTGGCCCCCGGACCGGCGCCCTCCGGCGGCTGCCAGTCGACCGGCACCCCGCGGGACTTGCCCACCCGGAAGCCGGAGCCGAACAGCGACTGGCCCGCGGTGGCGCCGAGCAGCACGATCACCTCCGGCCGCAGCCGGGAGAGCTCGGCGAGCAGCCAGGGCCGGCAGGCGTTGATGTGCGTCGTGCCCGGCTTCTCGTGAATGCGCCGCTTGCCGCGGTCGGGGGCGCTCTTCCAGCGGAAGTGCTTCACGGCGTTGGTCACGTAGGTCTCACCGGGGTCGATGCCGGCCTCGGCCAGCGCGCGGTCGAGCAACGCCCCGGCCGGTCCGACGAACGGCAGGCCGCGCTTGTCCTCTTGGTCGCCCGGCTGCTCACCGATGAGGACGAAGCGCGCGTGCTCGTCGCCGCGGCCGAACACCGTCTGCGTCGCGTCGCGGTAGAGCTCGCAGCCCTCGCAGTGCGCCGCGGCCTTGGCCAGCGCGGTCAGGTCCCCGTCGCTCGGGACGAACTCCTCGGCTGTCATCGTCTCCTCCGCCGATCGCCACGAGCCGGCTCACGAGTTGCGCGACAGCGGATCCTGCCAGGTCTCGGCCGCTTCGGCGTCCTGCTCGCGGGTGTCTCTGACGTCTGCGTCGGCCACGTGCATCGCGGCCTCCTCGGCGCTGGCCGCGCCGCCGTCGACGCCCATGTCACGGGCGAGGTAGTTCGGGGTGCTCACCGTGTGCGCGCCCTCGTCCTCGGCGACGAGGCGGCCGGCGCGCTGGTCCGGCTCCAAGTCGTCGACCGGCGGGGCGTCCGGCTCGGCCTCCGGCCGGTTTTCCAGCGAGGCCGGTTCGCCGAAGTCGGGTTCCTCCTCGGCGAGGCGCTGATCCAGCGGGGCGCCGGTACGGGCCTCGTCGAGCGTGACGCCGTATTTCTCCGAGGCCGGCCTGCGCTCGGGCGGGCTGATGCCGGTGTCCAGCGGGTCGGCGGACAGGTCGTCGGTCTCCAGGCTGTCGCCGGGCTGCAGGACGCCGTCGTCCTCGGGGACATCCTGCGATTGGATCGGGCTTTCACCCGGGTCGGTGGTCATGGTTCTCACTCACTCCTCAGGGTCGGCTTGCCGCTGGGAAGGCCGTCGCGGTCCAGTTCCGACCGCACCGCGCGCACGATGTGCTCGGCGCTGAGGCCGGCGGCGTCCAGGGCTTGCGGGGTGGAGGCGGAGCCGGGCAGCGATTCGACGGCGAGGTGCGCGAACCGGGCTCCGGCCTGGCGCGGCCAGCCCTTCGCGATCACGGCGGCGACCGCTTCGCCGATTCCGCCCTCGGGGTGATGGTCTTCGACGACCATCAGCAGCCTGGTTTGCTGGGCGCAGCGGCCCAGGCTCTCGGCGTCGATCGGTTTGACCGAGTACAGGTCGACCACGCGGGTCGCGATCCCCTGGCGGGCCAGCTCGGTCGCGGCGCTCAGGCACTCGTGCAGGGTGACTCCGGCGCCGACGAGGGTGACCACGTCGTCAGGGCTCTCACCCCACACCTTGCAGCCGCCGATCGGGAATCGCTCGTCCGGTCCGTACAGGACCGGATATCCGCCGCGCGTGGTCCGCAGATAGCTGATTCCCGGCAGGTCGGCCATGGCGATGGTGAGCGCGGCCGCGCTCGGCGCGTCGGACGGGTAGAGGACGGTGGAGTCGTGGACGGACCGCATCATCGCGATGTCCTCCAGCCCCATCTGTGACGGTCCGTCCGCGCCGATCTCGACGCCGCAGTGCGAGCCGACGACGCACAAATCGGCCTGCGAGATGGCGGCCATGCGCAGGAAGTCGTGCGCGCGGGTGAGGAAGGCGGCGAAGGTGGCGGCGAACGGCCGGTAGCCGCGCACCGAGAACCCCACCGCGGTCGCGACCATCTGCTGTTCGGCGATGTACATCTGGAAGAAGCGCTGCGGGTGGTCCTTCTCGAACAGCTCCGTGTAGGTGGAGTTGCCGACTTCGCCGTCCAGGGCGACGACGTCGGGGCGCGCGCCGAGGGCGGCCAGCGCCTGGCCGAAGGCCTTGCGGGTGGCGATCTTCTCGCCGAGCTCGAAACGCGGCGGCTCGATCGGGGCGGCACGCTGGGCCGTGGCCGCGCGCTGACCGTCAGCAGCCTGCGATTGCGAGCGGCTGGGCGCGGAGGGGCCGCCGGTACCCGGCGACTGCTGCGACTCCTGCGACCCGAGCGACTCGGCGGATTGCGCGCCCTCGGGCAACGGGCCGCGCACGTGAATCGCGGTGACGCCGCCGAGCTCTTCGATCGCGCGCTGCGCCATGTCCTCGGGCAGCTGCTTGCCGTGCCAGTCCGGCTTGTTCTCGATCTCGGAGAATCCGCTGCCCTTGACCGTGCGCGCAATGATGACGGTCGGCCGGTCGGCCAGTTCCACCGCCTCGTACGCGGCGGTGATCTCGTCGATGTCATGCCCATCGATGGTCAGCGAGCGGCAGCCGAAAGCGGTGACCCGGTGCGCGTACCGCTCGACGTCCCAACCGAATTCGGTGGCGCCGGTCTGCCCGAGCCGGTTGACGTCGATGATCGCGGTGAAGTTGTTCAGCTCATAGTGAGCGGCCTTGTCCAGCGCCTCCCAGACCGAGCCCTCGGCCATCTCGCTGTCGCCGCACAGCACCCAGACCCGGTAAGGCAGCCGGTCGAGCTTGCTCCCGGCCAGCGCGACGCCGACGCCGTAGCCGATGCCCTGGCCCAGCGAGCCGGTGGCGACGTCAACCCAGGGCAGGACCGGCGTCGGGTGGCCCTGGAGCCGACCGGAGCGGCGGTAGGTGTTCATCAGCTCGTCCTCGCTGATCACACCGGCCGCGCGGAACATCGAGTAGAGCAGCGGTGAGGCGTGCCCCTTCGACAGGATCAGGTGGTCGTTCGCCGGGTTAGCCGGGTCGTCCCAGTCGTAGCGCAGATGCCGGGCCATCAGCACGGCCATCAGGTCGGCGGCCGACATGCTCGAGCTGGGGTGGCCGGATCCCGCGGCGGTGCTGGCACGTACCGAGTCGACGCGCAGTTGCCGGCCGAGGGCATACAGCTCGGCCCGGTCAGCCGCCGGTCCGACCCGCAGGTCGCTTCCGATCGCGTTCATGGTCTGTAGCTCCGTCCGGTCCGTCTGGTCCGTGTGCGTCGTCTTCGGGTCGAGCCTTTCCGGTGCGTCACCGACCGGCGCTACCCCGACATGCGGAATTGATTCACCCGAAGGGTGTGCGCACTTCGCGGCGCAGTGTCACTTCGGGCACAGCGTCACAGCGTCACGCGCACGAGGGCGGCGGCGAGCCGCGGCAGGTCCTGCTCGGCGACCAGCTCGGCGAGTTTTCGCGGGTCGGCCGGCAGCCCGGCCTTGCTCGCCCCCTGCGCGGCCCGCTTGTCGAACGTCGGACGCAGCTCCGGCCACAGGCCCTGCGCCTCGCGGCAGAAGATCTCGGCGCCGACCGGCCCGATGCGCGGTACCTCTTGGAGCAGCTCGCGGACGCGGCGCGGATCGTGGCCGGCCTCGGCGCGCAGTTTGCGCAGGTCGCCGTGCCAGCGGTCGAGAATGAGCTGCGCGCCCTCGCCCAGGGCGGTCGCGGTGCTCTCGTCGTAGCGCTTGTAGTGCGCGCGCCCGAGGGCGTCCACGCGCTGCTGCCAGCTGGCCTCCAGCATCTTCGCGGGAGTCCGGTAGCCGGCCGCGAACAGCTCGCGGGCCGCGTCCACCGCGATGTTGGCGCGGATGCGGATCGAGGACAGGACGCAGACGACGAGGAGCTGGTAGAGCGGCCCCGGCGTGTCCCGCAGCCGGACCCCGGCCTCGTCCGCGAAGGTCTGGCCGTGCTCTTTGAGCAGGTCACCGACCCGGTGGCGCAGATCGTCGGGTGCGGACATCGGTTCCTCCGAGGATCGGGAGTGCGAATTCCCCGATCGGGTACCCGGCTTCGTCCGACCTGCACTGAAGAAGGAGCGACTGTGTCTGAAGAAAACGGACTTCCGCATTTGGAAGACGCGGCGACCCCCGACGCCAAACACTCCGCCGACGAGCAGATCCGCGGCGAATGGCAGCGCGCCGGCGAAATGCAGCAGGAGAGCGATCACCTGCGCGAAGTGCTCGACGACGCGCGGCAGGCGGTACAGAAAGCCTCGGACGCGGACTCGATGGCGTCCGGCGGGATCGGCGTGCGGCCTGAGGATGTCCAGGACACCGGCTCGGGCGACGCCGAGGAACCCGACGAAGAGAGAGCCAGGGACGAGGAGCGGGCGCGTTCGGGAGGAGGCGGCCGGTAACGCGGCCTGAATCGGCTGGCCCGCGTTAGGCGGGTACTTGGTGGCGAATCGGGCCGTGCCCGTCAGACGCGACGTTTGTCACGCGACGCGGTACCGATTCGCCACCGCGCTTCGCAGCTCGAGGCCGATCCCGGGAGCGGTGTTGTCGCACGGGCTGATCGCGCCGCCGCTCGGGTCGAGGGTGCCGTCGAAGAACATCGACTCGATCCGGGTGTGGTCGTGGAACCACTCCAGATGCCGCAGGTTCGGCACGGAGGCGGCGACGGCGGCGTGCGCATGCGGCGCGCAGTGTCCTGATATCTGCAGGCCGAGCGATTCGGCGACGGCCGCGACCCGCTGCCAAATCGTGATGCCGCCGCACCTGGTCACGTCCGCTTGCAGGCAGTCGACCGCGTCCGCGTTCAGCATCCGCCCGAAGTACGGCAGGTCGTAGCCGTATTCACCGGCCGCCACGTCCGGCGTGATCGCGTCCCTGATCTCGTGCAGGCCCACCAGATCGTCGGAGCTGACCGGCTCCTCGAACCAGGTCACCCCGAGATCCGCGAGGGCGCGCCCGACCCGGATCGCCTGCTTGCGGGTGTAGCCGCCGTTCGCGTCCACGTAGAACTCGACATCGTCGCCGACGATGTCGCGCGCGAACTCGGCGCGGGCCAGGTCGCGGCGCTCGTCCCGGCCCCAGGACTCGCCGATCTTGATCTTGACGCGCGGGATGCCCTGCTCCTCGGCCCAGAACCGCAGCTGCTCTTCGAGCTGCTTGTCGTCGTAGGTGGTGAAGCCGCCGCTGCCGTATACCGGGACGTCCGGTCGTGCCGCGCCGAGCAGCCGCACCAACGGCACGCCGAGCACCCGGGCCTTAAGGTCCCAAAGCGCGATATCGACCGCTGAGATGGCCATGGCGACCAGCCCCGGCTTTCCAGCGTTGCGCACGGCGCGGCACATCGCGTCGTTCGCCGCGGGCACGTCGAGCGCGCTGCATCCGCGCACCACGTCGGCCAGTTTGTCGGTGATCACGTTCGCCGCGGCCGCGAGGCCGTAGGTCCAGCCGATCCCGGTGACACCGGCGGCGGAGGCACGCGCCATCACCATCGTGGTGGAGTCCCAGGTCAAGGTGCCGTCGCCCTCGGGGCTGTCGGTAGGCACGGTGAACGCGGCCGCGCTCACGGCCTCGACCGGAACATCGGTGGCCGGCGGCGGTCCGCCGGAAGCGGAAGCAGGTGGTGGAGTCATGGCGGCTGCGGATAACCGGATCCGGTGATCGTGAAACACCGGCTGGGTGTCGCGGCTGCGCCTTGGCGGCCCCGAGCTCGTCTCAGCCGGCCTTGAGCAGGTCGAGGACGGCTCGTTCAACCGCGCCCTGTGTCGCCGGCTGACCGAAGCTCTGCTCCGCGCCGAGCGCGGTGAGCGCGGGCGCGATGGTGCGGCCCTCTTCATAGAGTTCGATGACGCGCGGGTTGATATAGGAGGCGCGGCATACGGCCGGGGTGTTGCCAAGGTATTCGGCCACCTCTTTGACCGCGCGGACCTCGGCCCGCTTACGCGCGGTCGGGGAGGTGCGCGCCGCCTGTGTCGACACGGCCAGGGCGACCGCGGCCAGCACGGTGGCGTGCCAGGTGCGGAAATCCTTCGCCGAGACGTCCAGGTCGCAGATCTCCTTAAGATACGCGTTCAGTTCGTCGCTGTGCACCTCGTGCCAGCCGTCGCCGTTACCGCCGTTTCTTCCAACGCTGCGGCGCTCGCGGTAGGCCAGCAGCCTGTCCTCGGTCCCGCGCTCACGAAGCAGCGCGGCGATGGTCTTACGGGTCGGTTCATCCACGATCGCCTGCACCCGGCGTTTACCGCCCTTCGCCGGATAATCGAACGCGACCGTCTCGCGGTTGCGGCAGTCGACATGCAGGCACAGCACCGTGGTCAGACCGTATGTTCCGTTCGCTTGGACGTATTGGTCGGAGCCGACGCGGAAGAACCCGAAGTCGAGCAGCCGTGCCGCGCACGCCAGCACCCGCTCACGCACGAGGCCGCGCCGCGCCAAGTCCGCGCTGATGCGTTCCCTCGCCAACGGCAAGCGCTCGGCCATCTCCAAGACGTGCTCGTGCTTTGCCTGCTCTTGCTGCTCACGGAAGCGCGGATGGTAAAGATACTGACGCCGGCCGGCCGCATCGATGCCGGTCGCCTGGATGTGTCCGGTCGGCCACGGACAAATCCATACGTCGCGCCAGGCCGGAGGAATGACGAGCTGGGTGAACCGCTGGCGCAACTCGGGATCCGTCACCGGCGCGCCCTGCAGGTCGAAGTACCGGAACCCGCGGCCGTGGTGCACGCGCCGGTATCCGGGAGCGCGAAGATCGCTCTGCCGCAAACGCACTGCGCACCCCTGTCTAGCCGTGTGCCGCTTCGCTTCCGTGCGCTCGCGCCAGAGCCGTCAGGCCATGGAGTTGTGGTCGTCGGACACCGACTCGACGCTCGACGCCGGATCAGCCTTCGATGCCTCCACGTAGACACGTACCGTGGTGCCGGTCTGCGGAGTGGAACGGATCTGCACCAGATCGCACAGCAGATTGGCAATCCACAGCCCCGCGCCGCCGCCGCCCTCCGGATTCGGCTTGCGCCGGCCGACCAGCGGGTCCGTGATTAGGCCGCGGTCATGCACCTCGCACACCACCTGCCCGCCCTCGCGCCACAGGCGCAGCGTGCCGGTGCCGCCGCCGTGCTTGATGCTGTTGCAGGCCAGCTCGTTCGCCACCAAGACCAGGTCATCGACGCGGCGCGCGGCGACGTGCTGCGCGGTGGCGCAGGTCGCCACCGCCTGCCGGATGCGCGGAAGGTCGGCCAGGCCGAATTCGGTGCGATACAGCTGCACCGTCGGTTCGGTCGGTTCGGGGAAGGCTGCAGAAAACATGGCTGATCGCGAGAACTCCGGATGGGGATAGCTGGCACTGCGGTACGCGCGGCCTGCGTCCATTACTCCCGGATGAGTTTGATGCGCCCGCGCGATGACATCCGAGTCGAGGCTTGTCGTGTCGTAAGGGCACAGCAGCCACCACGGCGGACCCTCGTCGAAGGCGAGGTTCAGCAGCGCCTCGTGCTGCTGGCACTCGATCAACTCGGACGGGCTGCGGCCCGGCCAGATCGGCTCGCCGATGCCGCGAAAGCCATGCGCCGAGCCCTGGTGCCGGACGACCCATTCCTGCCAGGCCGGGATGATCCGGGCCGGGTTGCGGCCGATCGCCGCCATGTCGATGAAGTTCACCAGCCGCGCGTCCACGCCGAGCTCGTCCCGCAGCATGCTGGCCCGCGGCTCGATGACCGCCACCATGATCGGCTCTTCGGCGGCGAGGGCGTCGCGCACGAACGTCGCAGCGCGGTGGACGAACTCGTCTGGTCCGCGATAAAGCATGGCCTCGTGCCTGAACCGGCCCCGCTTCGACGCCGCGGGCCGCGACTCAGGAAGCTGGTCGATGCTCATGTACTGAACTCCACGTTCGGGGCGGCGGCGTGCAGGTCGAGCAGCGACCAGGCGCGCCGCAGCATCTCGTTGGCGCCGTTCACGACGACGGGAGACCCGAGGGCGAGCGCGGTCTGAGCTATCGCCCGCAGTCCCGCGACGTCGATGAAGTCGAGTTCCCCGCAGTCTAGAACCAGCGCGACGCGGGATGCGCAGGCCGAATCCAAGGCGGCCCGCAGTGCGCCCTCGGCGTTCAGGTCGGCTTCTCCGGCCAGATGCCAGCAGCCTTCGCCAGAGGTCCACGCCCGGAAGCCGGAGGCGCCGTCGCAGACGCCGGATTCCGTGGCGCCCGGTGGGTTGACCGGCTGCATCGGCTGACCTCCTCCTCCCGTAGGCCTGACCACTCGGTTCTTGGGCGACCGGCTACCCGGATACCGCCACTCCATGCGATGGCGGATCGGGTGATTCAGCTGGCTCGTCCCGGCCGGAACGATGGTGCGGCAGCATCGTGCGGCGATGATCGCGCGAAGAAAATCAAGACACTTGTGCCAGCGAGTGGAAAAATGGACGGACCGGGTACTCACCGGGGACTGTCGCCCGAACCGCCGCGTCCAGGGCAGGCCCGGAAAGGTCCGGCGAAGGGAGCGGATCATGGGCCACGGCGCGGACCTCGGCACCGAGCTGGCCGCCGACCGGAAGCTGATCGAGCTGGTCGCGGGCCAGTGCGCGGCCGAGCAGGATCCGGCCAGGCAGCGGGCGCTGGTCAAGCAGCTGACCGCGGCGGTCGAGGAGCACGTCACGCTGACCTCCAAGTGCCTCGCCGGAGCGTTGCGTGAGTTCGTCCCCGGCGGCGGAGAGCTGTCCAGGCAGAGTGACCGGGTGCGCGACCAGGTCAGCTGGACCCTTGGCCGGGTGGCCGAGCAGAACGGGTACGGCGAGGCCGGACCGGAGCTGGTCAGCACGCTGGCCGGGCAGGCCCGCGGGCTGCTCGACGTGGAGCAGAACCGGCTGCTGCCGGCGTTGGAGCAGGCGGTGACCTGGCACGTACTCGAGGATCTCGGCGAGAAGGTCAGGGCCGCGCGGCACTGACCTGGCGCACAAGCGAGTCGAGGTGATCGCGGATGGCGAAAGACGCCACCTGGGCCGGCCTGCGCGCGATCGCCCCGATGCTGGCCACTCTCGGCCGGCTTCCCTCCGGCGCGCAGGACGGCCTGTTCGGCTATGAGGTGAAGTGGGACGGGGTCCGCGCGATCGGCTACCTGGGCAGGGACCGGTTTCAGCTGGTCTCGCGCAACGAGCGCGACATCACCGCCGCGTATCCCGAACTGACACCGCGATCCGCCGAGCTGGCTCGGCTGGCCGGACGGCGCGGCCTGGTGGTGGACGGCGAGATCGTCGCCTTCGACGCGGCGGGCCGGCCCTCGTTCGGCGCACTCCAGCAGCGGATGCACGTGCGCGACGCGGCCCGGATCGCCAGGCTGAGCGAGCGGACGCCGGTGGCGTACATCGTCTTCGACGTGCTGCGCAGGGACGGACGCTCTCTGGTAGACGAGCCCTACCGCGAGCGCCGCGCGATCCTTGCCGCTCTCGATCTCGCGGCGGTGTCCAGCTGGCAGGCGCCTGATTACCAGGCGGGCGATGGTGCCGGGTTGTATGCGGCGACGCGCGCAGAAGGGCTCGAAGGAGTGATCGCCAAGCGGCTGGAGTCCACGTACCAGCCCGGCCGACGCAGCCCGGACTGGATCAAGATCAAGCACGTGCGTACTCAGGAAGTGGTGGTCGGCGGGTGGACTCCCGGCGAGGGCCGCAGGCGCGGGGCGATCGGATCGCTGTTACTGGGCATTCCGGTGGCCGGCGCAGGCGCTGGCGCTGGCACGAGCGGGGGTCGGGTGGGGCGCCGCGGTGGATCGGCGCATGACACGGCAGCGGACACCCTTGAGTTCGTGGGCCTCGTCGGAACCGGCTTCACCGAGCAGAGCCTCGCGGATCTCGGCAAGCGCTTGGATGCGCTGGCCACCGAGCGCAGTCCGTTCGCCGGCCGTGTGCCGCCCGCGATCGAGCGCGAGGCGCGGTGGGTGCAGCCGAAACTGGTTGGCGAGGTCGTCTACGCCGAGCGAACCCGCGACGGAATGCTGCGCACGCCGTCCTGGCGCGGACTGCGCCCGGATAAGGCACCGCGCGACGTTCACGCCGAATAGTGCGCGAGACGCGAATCGTGCATAAAGCGGTGCCTGATCAGCTCATGCAGCGACTCAGCCCACGTAACGGCGCGCGGTGGACGTGCGCTGCGGTACTTCCAGCAGTCGCATATTCGCTTCCACATTCGCGGGTACGACGCGCCGTTCCCTCAGTACCCACGGCAGGCCGCGCAGCGCATTGAAAAACCCTGAGGCCGAGGTCCTGTCCCGCGGAACCGAACCGGCCAGCCAGACGGTGCGGCGCAGCGCGCTCGTCACGGGTCGGCGCAGCCAAGTCGTCCACAGGGTGTTGCGAATGCCGTCGCGCCTACGCGCCGTGCTTTCACGTCGGGTGGAGGGTTCGTGGTGCACTATGACGTCCGGCGCGTAGCACAGCCACCAACCGCACGCCGCGAGATCCATCGCCAGCAGCTCCTCCTCGCCGCCCAGCCACAATCGCGGATTGAAGCCGCCGACCTGCCGGAATGCGGAGGTGCGCAGGACCGAGGCGCCGGCCAGAATGCTGCCGAGCGCGGGACCCGGCAGCCGCGCACCGGGCGGTCGCGGAATCGGCGAGTCGCGCAGCTCCGCCACGATCGGGTCGTCGCTGCCCTCCGGTTCGACGACGATGTGCCCGGTGATCGCGGCGACGTTGGCGTGCGAGTCGAGCAGGTCGGCCGCGCGGACGAGCGCCCCGGGCTCCCACCAGGTGTCGTCGTCGCAGAACGCGATATAAGGCGTCTCGACCCGCCGGGCCGCGAGGTTCCGGCCCACCGCGCCGAGGTTGCGGTCCGCCGCGATCAGAGTCATCTCAGGGTACTCGCGGCGGACGAAATCGGCCGTTCCGTCGCGTGACCCGTTGTCGACGACGATCACCGGCGGCCGAGTCGGCAGAGTCGCGAGCCGGTGCAGCGTCCGTGCCAGTTCCTCGCGGCGGTTGTGCGTAATGACCACGACGGTGACCCGCTTCTCGGCGGTGGCACTGTTCTCCGCGGCGGCACTGTCACGCGGCGATGCCATAGCGACCTCCGGCTTCCAGCATCCGCACCGCCGATTCCACGTTCGGCGGAAGTTTTCTGCGCCGCGGCAACAGCACCGGAAGGCGCGCCGCGGCCGACAGCGCCGCTTTTCGGGCCACCGGTTCACGCACCGCTGCCCGCGCCGCCCGCGCGCTCGATCGCAGCGCATGCTGCCAAGGCCTGCGCAGCCAGTCGATCAGCAGGTCGTTGCGCAGTTCCAGTACGCGCCGCGCGGCCGGGTCGCGAACCGCCGAAGGATGGTGGTGTGCGACAAGTCCGGGGGCGTAAACCAGCTGCCAGCCCGCCGCCGCCAGATCGTAGGCCAGCAGCTTCTCCTCCCCGCCGACCCGGATGAATTGCGCGAACCCGCCGACGTCGAGGAAGGCCCGGCGGCGGACCACCGCCGAGCAGGCCAGGAATCCGAGCACCGGGCGGCCGCCGGGCGTCGGCTCCTGCTCAGGCAGCGGGCTGCGCCACATCAACAGATTCACCGGATCCAGTTCGCGGCGCGGCCCGACCAAGGTGCGCGCGGCGATCAGCGCGAGCCGCGGCGAACCGTCCAGGATGCGCTCGGCCTCGGCCAGCGCGCCCGGCGCCCACCAGGAGTCGTCATCGCTGAACGCCACGTACGGTGTCGCGGCGGCAAGCACGCCGCGGTTTCTGGCGACCGCGCCCAGATTGCGCGGCATTCGCAGCACCCTGACAGCTGGGAAGCGCGCCGCCAGCCGCTGCGGGGTTCCGTCGGTGGAGGCGTTGTCCACCACGATGATCGGGGGCCGCTCCGGCAGAGCGGTCAGCTCGCTGAGGGTGCGGTCAAGCTCCGCCGCACGATTGCGGGTGGCGATCACGACCGTGGTACGGCTCATCGGCGGGACG
The DNA here is from genome assembly GCF_035653575.1 of Actinocrinis sp. Lineage (GTDB taxonomy): Bacteria > Actinomycetota > Actinomycetes > Streptomycetales > Catenulisporaceae > Actinocrinis. Next base: position 26,893 of record NZ_DASRBQ010000080.1, on the reverse strand, counting down.
TTGCCGCACCCGCCGAAGGCAAACGACCGCCCGGCCCGATTCAGTCGTCTGTGGGATCGAATACACAGCCATGACGCGCGATGAGCTGGCCCGGAGAAACGTCTCGACGGGAAGTCGTTTTCGTCCGCAAGTGCCGGGTAGCCGACCGGTCACTCGACCAAGTGAAGCTTCAGTTAAGACAACAACCGGCCATCCGAGGACGGCCGTGGACGATCCGGGAGGTGCCACCACATGGCGGAAACCGCGCGCCGCTTCCATCGGGCCGTGGTCACCGGCGGGGCGGGCTTTCTGGGCTCGCACCTGTGCGAGCGGCTGCTGGCAGAGGGCACCGAGGTCGTGTGCCTGGACAATTTCCTAACCGGAGAACCGGACAATGTGGGGCACCTCATCTCCGACGGGCGGTTCCGCATGGTGCCGTGCGACGTGAGCGAGTTCATTCACGTGCCCGGCAAGGCCGACCTCGTGCTGCATTTCGCCTCCCCGGCCTCCCCCACCGACTACCTGAAATACCCGATCGACACGCTGCGCGTCGGCAGCCTCGGCACACTGCACGCGCTGGGGCTGGCCGCGGAGAAAGGCGCGCGGTTCATCCTCGCCTCGACTTCTGAGGTGTACGGCGACCCGCTGCGGCATCCGCAGTCCGAGGACTACTGGGGCAATGTGAACCCGGTCGGCCCGCGCGGGGTCTACGACGAGGCCAAGCGCTTCTCCGAGGCGCTGACCATGGCGTACCGGCACAGCCGCGGCCTGGACACCGGGATCGTGCGGATCTTCAACTCCTACGGGCCGCGGATGCGCCCGCACGACGGCCGGGCGATTCCCACCTTCATCATGCAGGCGCTGGCCGGCGATCCGCTGACCATCGCCGGGGACGGCAGCCAGACCCGCTCGGTCTGCCATGTCTCCGACACCGTCTCCGGGATCCTCGCGCTGGCCGCCTCGGCCGAGCCGGGACCGGTGAACATCGGCAGCCCGCAGGAGCTCAGCGTGCTCGATCTGGCCACCCGGATCGTCGAGCTCACCGGGTCGAGCTCCCCGCTCGCCTTCACCGAGCGGCCGGTTGACGACCCGACCACGCGCTGCCCTGACATCACCCTGGCCCGCACGCGACTGGGCTGGGAACCGAAAGTCGACCGCGACGAGGGCCTGCGCGACACGATCGCCTGGTTCGCCGAGCGGACCGAGCAACAAATGACCGCAGCCGCCGCCTGAACGGCGACCGCCGGCGGCGGCCGCGCTGGGGCTCAGGGGCGCAGCGGCCGCGCAACACGGAGTCGAGTTTCACGGTCGGGCAAACGGCCGCTACACCTTCTGCACGACGTTTTGGGGAAATATATGCGCGTTCTCGGCATCAACGCCGTTTTTCACGACCCCGCCGCCGCCCTGATCGTGGACGGCCGGATCGTGGCCGCGGCGGAGGAGGAGCGATTCAGCCGTCGCAAGCACGGCAAACGCCCGGTGCCTTTCTCCACGTGGGAGTTACCGGAGCTGGCCGCGGCCTGGTGCCTGGCCGAGGCCGGGCTGGGGCCGGACGATCTCGACGCCGTCGCCTATTCCTATGATCCGCGCGAGGCGAAATCGGCCGAGGAGCTCGGGCTCGGCGATCCGTGGGACCACTTGCGCCAGATGTACGCGCACCATGCACCGGGGTTCATCGCCGAGGCGCTTCCCGGCGTCGATCCGGAAACGGTCAGGCATGTGCCGCATCACGTCGCGCACGCGGCTTCGGCCGGGCTCGCCGCGCCCTTCGAGAATTGCAGCGTCCTGGTCTGCGACGGCCGCGGCGAGTCGGTTTCGCATCTGGCCGGACGGTATGGCGGCGGCGAACTGGAGATCCTGTCGAGTCAGTTCCTGCCGCACTCGCTCGGCCTGTTCTACGAGGAGGCCACGGACCATCTCGGCTTCCTGCGATCCAGCGACGAGTACAAAGTCATGGCCCTGGCCTCGTATGGCAAGCCGCGGTTCGCCGCCGAGTTGCGCCGGTCGGTCTATCCGCGCGGGGACGGCGGGTTCGTCACCGAGCCGGTGCCCTGGTCGACGCTGACGAAGCGCCGCGAGCCGCACGAACCGTGGACGGATCAGCACGCCGACTTGGCCGCGAGCGTGCAGTTGGTGCTCGAGGAAGTGCTGCTAGATCTGGTGCGCTGGCTGCACGGACGCACCGGGGACCGGGCGCTGTCGATGGCCGGCGGGGTCGCGCTCAACTGCGTGGCCAATTCGCGGATCGCGGCTGAGGGCCCGTTCGAGCAGGTATGGGTGCAGCCGGCGGCCGGAGACTCGGGAACCGCGCTCGGCGGCGCGCTGCACGTGGCGCGGGAACTCGGTGACCTGACCGATCCGATGACCGACGCCGCGCTTGGCCGGGGCTGGAGCGCGGAGGAACTCGAATCCTGGCTGGTCACCGCGCACATCCCTTACCACAGGCCGGAAAGCGTCGCCGAGGAGGTCGCGCAGGCGCTCGCCGAGAACCGGATCGTGGCCTGGTTCCAGGGCCGCAGCGAATACGGACCGCGCGCGCTAGGGCACCGCTCGCTGCTGGCCCACCCCGGGCACGCGGCGAATCTGGAGCGGCTCAACGATGTGAAGGGCCGCGAGCAGTTCCGGCCGGTCGCGCCGATGGTGCTGGCCGAGCGGGCGGCGCAGATCTTCGACGGTCCGACGCCGAGCCCTTACATGCTGTTCGTGCACCGGGTGGCGGCCGAGTGGCGCGATCGCATCCCGGCTGTAGTGCACGTGGACGGCACGGCGCGCATCCAGACCGTGGACAGGGCGCAGGAACCGCTGGTGGCCGAGATGCTCGCGGCCTTCGAGCGGCGCACCGGACTGCCGGTCGTGGTGAACACGAGCCTGAACACTGCGGGCCGGCCGATGGTGGACAGCCCGCGCGACGCCCTGGAGTGCTTCGGCTCCTCCCCCGTCGACGTGCTGGCGCTGGGCCCGTTCGTGATCAGACGCGGGGAGCTGGCGCAATGAGCACGAAGGCTGATACCGCCGAGCCGGCGTACGACACGCGCTGCGCGATCGTCATACCGACGATCGGGCGGCCGAGCCTGCAACGCTGCGTAGACGCGCTGGCCACGGCATCCGGGCCGCTGCCGGAGCTCGTCGTCGTGGTCGACGATCGGCCAGACACGCCCGATCCGCTTCCGCTCCAGGTGCCGCGGGCGCTGGCCGACCGCACCACGATCGCGATGACCAGCGGAGGCCGCGGGCCGGCGGCGGCGCGCAACCTCGGCTGGCGCACGGTGCCGGCGACCGTGCCGTGGATCGTGTTCCTCGACGACGACGTAGAGGTCGAACACTTCTGGCGGGCGCGGCTGGATCACGACCTGCGCGTTACGCCTGACGTTGGCGCGGTACAGGGCGTCATCCACGTTCCGCTGCCGAGCCAGCGCAGGCCGACCGACTGGGAGCGCAACGTCGCGGGGCTCGCCGATGCGCGGTGGATCACCGCGGACCTGGCGTACCGGCGCGACGCCCTGGTCGAGAGCGGCGGCTTCGACGAGCGGTTCCGCCGGGCGTTTCGCGAGGATGCCGACCTCGCGCTGCGGGTACAGGACGCGGGATGGCGGCTGACCGTCGGCCAGCGCCGCACCCGCCATCCGGTACGGCCCGCGGACCGGCTTGTCAGCATTCGGATGCAGGCCGGAAATGCCGACGACGTGCTGATGGCGCGGCTGCACGGCCGCGACTGGTACGACAGGGCAGAGGCGACTCGCGGCGCGCGTCGACGCCATCTGGCGGTTACCGCTCTCGGGACCGCGGCGTTGGCTGCCGGAGCAGCCCAGGGCATTCGGGGCCTGACGAAGTCTGCGACGGCTTCGAAGTCCAGGCAGAGCGCGGCGCTGCGCCGGGCCGGCTTCCTCGCTGCCGCGGGCTGGTTCGCCGGGACCGCCACATTCTTCGCCGAACGCGTGCGTCCAGGACCGCGCACCGCCGATGAATTGGCCGCGATGGCGGTCAGCAGCGCCGCGATTCCGCCCGTGGCAACCGCGCATTGGCTGCGCGGGCTGCGGCGCTATCGCCATGTGCACGCGGAGAGCTGGCCAGGCCGGCCATTGGCGGTACTGTTCGACCGTGACGGAACCCTGATTCACGACGTGCCGTACAACACCGATCCGGACCGCGTCGCGCCCATGCCCACAGCGCTGGAAGCACTCCGGCTGCTTCGCGATGCCGGGCTGCGCATCGGCGTCGTCACGAATCAGTCCGGGATCGGCAGAGGGCTGATCACGCCGGGCCAGGCCAAGGAGGTAGATGAGCAGGTACGCCGATTGCTCGGCCCCTTCGACGCCTGGGCCGTCTGCCCGCACACGCCGGAGGACGGCTGCGACTGCCGCAAACCGCGGCCCGGGCTGATATTTCAGGCTGCTGCTGAGCTCGGCATGCGGCCCGAGGACTGCGTCGTCATCGGCGATATCGGTGCGGACGTGGCGGCGGCGCGCGCGGCCGGAAGCCGCAGCGTGTTGATACCCACACCGAGCACTCGCATCGAGGAGCTGGCCGGAGCGCGGATCGGCGTCGACCTGCTCGCCGCGGCACGCTGGATCGTCGGCCAGAGCGATCCGGAGCCGGCGCGTGCCCATCGCACGCGCGCCGCCGCCACCGGCCGATCAACGAGTGGGAGCCGGCGATGAGCGCCGCCACCACGCGCAACCGGGTGCTGGCCGTGCGGCTGGACGGCCTCGGCGACGTCCTGCTGACCGGGCCGGCGCTGCGCGCGCTCGCGGCCGGTTCACGGCACGTGACGCTGCTGGCCGGTCCGGACGGCGCCTCGGTCGCGCCGTTGCTGCCCGGCGTCAACGACGTGCTCGTCTACAAGGCGCCCTGGGTCGGTCCGAACCCGCAGCCACTGGACGACGGCTGTCTTCGGTTCCTGATGCGCGAACTGATTCTCGGCGACTTCGACGAGGCCGTCGTCTTCACCTCGTTCCACCAGTCGCCGCTGCCGGCCGCGCTGCTGCTGCGGATGACGGCGGTGCCCCGGATCAGCGCGATCAGCGTCGACTACCCCGGCTCGCTGCTCGACGTGCGGCACCTCGTGGACGAGGACATCCCGGAACCCGAGCGTGCGCTGTCGCTGGCGCGCGCCGCCGGCTTCCCCCTTCCGCCCGAGGACGACGGACGGCTCGCGCTGCGCGATCCGCTGCCGGATGTCAGTGCTCTGGTCCCGTCGGAGCGCTATGTCGCGGTGCATCCCGGCTGCACCGCCCCCGCGCGTACCTGGCCGGTCGAGCGGTGGGCGCGGGCGGTACGCGAACTGACCGCCGACGGCCACCGGGTCGTGGTGACCGGCAGCAAGAAGGAGCGCGAGCTGACCGCACGAACCGCCGGCGAGACCGGAGCCCTGGATCTCGGCGGCCGCACCCGCCTGCCCGAGCTGGCCGCGGTGCTGGCCGGCGCGGCCGTGACCGTCGCGCCGAACACCGGTCCGGCGCATCTTTCCGCCGCCGTCGGCACTCCGGTGGTCAGCCTCTTCGCGCCGGTCGTGCCTGCCGTGCGCTGGGCGCCGTACGGAGTCGAGACCGTGCTGCTGGGCGATCAGGAGGCTCCCTGCGCTGGCACCCGCGCCCGGGAGTGCCCGGTCCCCGGCCATCCGTGCCTGTCCGGCGTGACCGCCCGCGACGTGGTCAGCGCCGTCGAGAAGCTGCTGGCCTCGGCCGGCCACCGCGAAGGAGGTGTGGCATGAGGATCCTGTTATGGCACGTGCACGGCTCGTGGACGACCTCCTTCGTGCAGGGATCGCACACGTATCTGCTCCCTGTCACCGAGCCGCGCGGTCCGGACGGCCTCGGCCGGGCGCGCACCTGGGACTGGCCGCGCAGCGCGATCGAGGTGCCGGTGCACGAGCTGCGCTCGACGCCGTTCGACGTGGTGGTTCTGCAACGGCCGCAGGACGCGCAGCTCGTCGTCAACTGGACCGGTCTTGTGCCGGGCATCGACGTGCCCGCGGTCTACGTGGAGCACAACACGCCGCAGCAGGACGTGCCGAACACGCCGCACCCCGCCGCCGGCCATCCGGGCCTGCTCGTCGTGCACGTGACGGACTTCAACGACCTGTTCTGGGACTGCGGCAGCACTCCGACGACCGTGATCGAACACGGCATCGTCGATCCCGGCGAGCGCTACACCGGGGAGATCGCGCATGCCGCGGTCGTGGTCAACGATCCGGTGCGACGCGGCCGGGTCACCGGAACCGATCTGCTGCCGGGCTTCGCCGAGCACGCGCCCCTCGACGTGTTCGGGATGCGTGTCAATGCTCTGCGCCATCACCCGGGATTCCCGCCGGACCGCATTCACCTGCACGAGGACCTGCCGCAGGACCAGATGCACACGGAACTCGCGCGGCGGCGGGTGTACGTGCACCCCATCCGCTGGACCTCGCTCGGGCTCTCGCTGCTTGAGGCGATGCAGCTCGGGATGCCGGCGGTCGCGCTGGCGACCACCGAGGCCGCGCGGGCGGTACCGCCCGGCGCCGGGGTGGTCTCCCCGAGCGTCGCCGAACTGCACGAGGCGATGTGCGCCTTCATCAACGACAAGGAGTTGGCACGTGAAACGGGGGCTGCCGCGCGTGAGGCGGCGCTTGAGCGCTATGGGCTCAAACGCTTTCTCGAGCGCTGGGACCAGGTGCTGGCCGAGGTGAGCTCATGAGAATCGCACTCGTATCAGAACACGCAAACCCGATGGCCGCGCTCGGCGGCGCCGACGCGGGCGGGCAAAACGTCCATGTGGCCTGCCTCGCCACCGGCATGGCCGCCTTGGGCCACGAGGTGACGGTGTACACCCGGCGGGACGCGGCCGACACGGCGGCGCGCACCCAGATGGGCCGGCGGGTCGTGGTCGAGCAGATCGACGCGGGTCCGCCTCGGCCGGTGCCCAAGGACGACCTGCTGCCGCACATGCCCGCCTTCGCGCGGGAGCTCGCGGCCCGCTGGAAGACCCAGCGGCCCGACGTGGTCCACGCGCACTTCTGGATGTCCGGGCTGGCCTCGCTGGAGGCCGCGGAACCCCTCGGCATCCCGGTCGTGCAGACCTATCACGCGCTCGGCGTGGTCAAGCAGCGGTATCAGGGATCTGCCGACACGAGCCCGCCGTCGCGCATCGAGACCGAGCGCGAGATCGGCAAGACCTGCGCCAGGATCGTGGCGACCTGCAGCGACGAGCTGTTCGAACTGGTGCGGCTTGGCGTGGACCGGCGGCACATCTCGGTCATCCCGTGCGGCGTGGACCTGGAGCGCTTCACTCCGCAGGGCCCGGTCGCGCCGCGCGGCCGCAGGCACCGGCTGCTGGCGATCGGCCGGCTCGTGCCGCGTAAGGGATTTGATATGGCGATCCGGGCGCTGGCACAGCTGCCGGAGGCGGAGCTGGTCATCGCGGGCGGTCCGCCCGCCGAACAGCTCTGCGACGAGCCCGAGGCGCACCGGCTGCGTCAGATCGCTGCCGAATGCGACGTCGCGGACCGGGTCAAACTGCTCGGCGCCGTGCCGCGCGGCGACATGCCGGCGCTGCTTCGCTCGGCCGAGCTGGTGCTGTGCACGCCGTGGTACGAGCCCTTCGGCATCGTGCCGCTCGAAGCGATGGCCAGCGGCATCCCGGTCGTGGCGAGCGCCGTCGGCGGGCTGACCGACACGGTGCTCGACGGAGTAACCGGCGTACTCGTCCCTCCGCGCGCGCCAGATGCACTCGCCGACGCGCTTAAGCCGTTGATCAAGGATCGCGAGCTGCGCAGGCAGCTGGGACTCAATGGCCTGCTGCGCGCCAGATCGCGTTATGGCTGGCCGCGGATCGCGCGCCGCACCGCGGAGGTGTACAGCCGGCTCGTGGCCGAAGGGACCGGGAGGATCGAGGAGGCGGTGAACCGATGATGTCGATCGAACAGGTATTGCGCGACCGGCTGAGTCAGGTCACGTATGCGCTCCGGACCTCCGACGTGCTCGCCGAGACCTGCGCCGAGTGGGGCCGCCAGCTGGCCGACGCGCTGAGCGCCGGGCACCGGTTGCTGGCCGCCGGAAACGGCGGCAGCGCGGCGCAGGCCCAGCACCTGACCGCCGAACTGGTCGGCAGGTTCCGGGACGAGCGCCGGCCGTTCTCGGCGATCCCGCTGCACGGCGACACCTCGGCGACCACGGCGATCGGCAACGACTACGGCGCCGACGAGGTCTTCGCCCGGCAGGTCGAGGCGCACGGAAGGCCCGGCGACGTGTTGCTGCTGCTGTCCACCAGCGGCCGCAGCGGCAACGTGATCGCCGCAGCGCAGCGGGCCCGGGCGGTGGGTATGCACGTCTGGGCCCTGACAGGACCGGCGCCGAACCCGCTCGCGACGCTGGCGCATCGCTCGATCTGCGCGCACGGCCCCGACACGGCGACGGTGCAGGAGGTTCATCTGGTGGCGCTGCACCTCGTCTGCGAAGCCATGGATCTCGCCCTCGCGCGCCAGGAACCACAGCTTCTCAGCCGCGACGTGGACGGCAGTGAGGTCCGGCATCTTCCGCAAGCCGCGCCGATCGGAGTCCCCCGATGACGGCCGGTCCGCTTGTCGTCATCGGAGACGCGCTGCTCGACCGCGACCTCGACGGCGCGGTGCGACGGTTGTGCCCTGATACTCCGGCGCCGGTAGTCGACGAGCCCACGGTCCGTCCACGCCCCGGCGGCGCCGCGCTGGCAGCGCACCTGGCAGCGCGGGCCGGGTGCCAGGTGACGCTGGTCTGCCCGCTCGGCGATGATGCTCACGGCGAGATGCTGAGGGAGCTCATCGATCCACGCGTCCGCCTCGTCGCGCTGCCCTGGCCAGACGCGATCGCGCAGAAGACGCGAGTTCGCGTCGATGGCAGGACACTGCTGCGTATCGACCATCCGGCGCAGCCGTACACCGGCGACCCGGGATCGCGGCTCACCGAAGCGTTCGAGGGCGCCCGCGCGATCCTCGTGTCCGACTACGCCGGGGGCGTTACCTCGAATCAGGCCGTACGCGATGCTCTGACTACGGCCGCTCGCCGCGTGCCGCTGGTCTGGGATCCGCATCCGCGCGGCGCAGCACCCGTCCCCGGCACACTGCTGGCGACGCCCAATCAGGCGGAGGCGGCCGCTGCCTCGATGTCGCCCGGCGCCGCGGCGGCGCGCGGGTCTGCGGCTGTGAGAGCGGCCGCGGAGGCAGCGGACAAACTGCGCACCGCTTGGCCGGTATCGCAGCTCGCGATCACGCTCGGCGCGCAGGGAGTGCTGCTGTGCGGAGCAGCCAACACTCAGTTGATCCCGGCCCGCGATATCGAGCCGACCGACGCCTGCGGAGCCGGGGACGCATTCGCCGCCGCGACCGCAGCCGCGCTCGCGTCAGGCGCGCTGCCGTCAGAAGCCGTAGTCGCGGCAGTTGACGCCGCAGCGTCGTTCCTGGCTGCCGGCGGCGTATCAGCCCTCGACCCGGTATTCGACACGTCCAACGCCTCTGCCGCCTCCCCCTTCGCCTACGCCCCAGCAGCCGCTACCACCACCGCTCACGCCGACCTGCCGCGCCCTGTCTCGGCCCTCCCCCGCCCCGCCGACCCCTTCGAGCTCGCCGCAACGGTCCGGGCACACGGCGGCACAGTCGTCGCGACCGGCGGCTGCTTCGATCTGCTGCACGCCGGTCACGTGCACTGCCTGCGCACGGCGCGAGCGGCCGGGGACTGCCTGATCGTGTGCCTGAACTCCGACGCCTCCGTACGCCGGCTCAAGGGTGCCGGTCGGCCACTGAACAACGAGGCGGACCGCGCAGCCATCCTCGAATCCCTCAGCTGCGTCGACGCGGTCGTGGTGTTCAACGAGGCCACCCCGGAGGAGACACTGCGGCGGCTGCGCCCCGACGTCTGGGTCAAGGGCGGCGACTACGCGGCCGACGACCTGCCCGAGGCACCGCTCGTGCGCGGGTGGGGCGGCAGAGTCCTGACCGTGCCGTACCTGTCTGGCCGGTCGACCACCGGCCTGGTCCGCTCGGCCCGCAATGAAGCAGCCTGATACCACAGACGAAGCAAGCTGAGATGACCACGATCACAAACGCCACCACCTTCCCAGTCGTCACCGGCAGCGCCGCAGAGAGCACCGCCGCCAGGCCCCGCGTGCTGCTGTTGCGCGCGCTCGGCCTCGGCGATTTCCTCACCGGCGTGCCGGCATACCGCGCCGTGCGGCGCGCGTTCCCCGAGCACGAGATCGTGCTCGCCGCGCCCGCGCAGTTCGCCCCGCTGGCCGAGCTCACCGGCGCGATCGACCGCCTGCTGCCCGCCGGCGAACTTGAGCCGTTGCGCTGGCCCTGGCCGCACGACGCCCCGGAGTTGGCCATCGACCTGCACGGCAACGGACCGGCCAGCCGCCGCCTGCTGGAAGACCTCAGACCCGCTCGGATCGTGGGCTTCAGCACCCGCCGCGCGGCGAATCGCGGCGTGTGCCACCTCGGTCCGCGCTGGCTGCCGAGCGAGCACGAAGTCCACCGCTGGTGCAGACTGCTGACGCGCAGCGGCATCCCGGCCGATCCGAGCGAGCTGGATCTCCAGCCCCCGGATCCGGTAACGCACCCGGCGCCGAACCTGCACTCGTCGGCCGTCCGGGCAACCGCGGGCTCGAACACCGCCGCCCGCCCCTGGCCCGCCAACTACGCCCGGCCCGTCATCATCCATCCCGGAGCGGCCTACGCGAGCCGCCGCTGGCCCCCCTCGCGCTTCGCGGCCGTTGCCGGGTACCTGAACAAGTCTGGCTGGCGCGTACTGATCACCGGCTCGGCAGCGGAGCGCGACCTAGCCGCGTACGTAGCGCGCGCCGCGGACCTTCCGCCCCATGCCGCCGTCGCCGGCCAAACCACGCCGCTCAACCTCGCGTCGCTGGTGGCCGAGGCCGCGCTGGTCGTCTCCGGCGACACCGGCGTCGCGCACCTCGCGACGGCGTTCCGGCGTCCGTCAGTGGTCTTGTTCGGCCCGATCCCGCCCAACGAGTGGGGGCCGCCGCCGGATCGCCCGTGGCACGTGGCCCTGCACGCCGCAGAGCCCGGCTACCACGGCGACCCGCACGGCAGCGAGCTCGATCCGGCCCTCGACGCGATCCGCGCCACGGACGTCATCGCCGCCGTCGACAAGCTCCTTGAGGCGACCGCGCATTCCGTCGGCTGAGTGCCTTTACTGCGCTTCTGGCTCCTGGGCTTCCGAATCCCAGACGTCTTGGTCAGTGCGCGGTTGCGGCTGCTCCGGCTGGCTGGTGCGCAATCCGGTCGCAATAAGGACAGCGCCGACCGGCATGACGACGAGAAGCGCCCACTGCCCAAGAAGCTGCCGTGCGAGGAGTGCGATTACACCCGTCGCGCCGACCATGACGACAGCGCGTTTGGTAAGGCTGACGTCGCCGAACAACCATCGCCACGCGCGCATGGTCCACCACGCTACGGGTGCAGGACCACCTTGGTCCAGCCGTCGTCGCGCTGGTCGAAGTGGCGGTAGGCGTCCGGGGCGTCGTCCAGGCCGACGTGGTGCGAGACCAGGAACGACGGCTCGGCGCGGCCGGCGTGGATGAGATCGCGCAGCTGCCGGTTGTACGCCTTGACGTTCGCCTGCCCGCTGCCCATGGTCAGGCCCTTCTGGAAGAACAGCCCCAGGTCGAAGGCGACCTGGCCCTCCTTGCCAAGCTCGTCCGGCGAGTTCGGGTCGCTGGGCACGTATACGCCCACCACGCCGATCGTCCCGGTGGCGCGCACCGAGCGGACCACGTTGTTGATGACCATGTCAGGGTGCTCGGTGCCGCCCGGGTCGTGCGCCTGCCAGCCGACGCAATCGCAGCCCTTGTCCGCGCCGCGGCCCTGAGTCAGCTCCATGATCCGCTCGACCGGATCGCCGTCGTTCGCGTCGACCGGGATGGCGCCGATCTTCTCCGCCAGCCGCAGCCGGTCCCGCTGGTGGTCGACCAGCATGATCTTCGCCGCGCCGCGGATCGCCGCCGAGTAGGCCGCCATCAGCCCGACCGGTCCGGCGCCGAAGACCGCGACGGCGTCGCCGGGGCTGACCCGTGCCAGCTCGGTCGCGTGGTAGCCGGTCGGGAAGATGTCGGCGAGCATCACGTAGTCGTCCTGCCGCTCCTGCGCGTCTTCGGGCAGCCGCAGGCAGTTGAAGTCGCCGAAGGGCACGCGCAGCAGTTCGGCCTGACCGCCGTTGTACGGGCCCATGTCGGCGTAACCGTAGGCGCCGCCGGCCATGCCAGGGTTCACCGTGAGACAGAAGCCGGTCAGGCCGCGCTCGCAGTTGCGACAGAAGCCGCAGGCGATGTTGAACGGCAGGCACACCCAGTCGCCGACCTTGATCCGGGCCACGGCGGAGCCGACCTCGATCACCTGGCCCAAGTTCTCGTGGCCGAGGACCTTGCCCTCTTCCACGCTGGTGCGGCCCTCGTACATGTGCAGGTCCGAACCGCAGATGTTGGTCGCGGTGATGCGCACCAGGACGTCCGTGGGCGCCTCGATGCGCGCGTCGGGCACCTGTTCCACGGCTACCTCACGCGCGCCCTTGTAGACCAAAGCCCTCATGCTTCCGTCGCCTTTCGGTTAGTGCGTTCAGGTCGATTCGTGCCGTTTGGGCCCGGCTGCCCACGCGGTCATAGGGCAAACGGCGGATGCACCGTTTCGTCGGAGTTTCATCCGCTGCGTCCGGGTACCCGCGAGACGCAGACGCGAAGTCCGAGATCGAACGCCGCGCAACGGGCGGCGACGTGCAGAAATCCAGAAAGGGAGCACCATGAAGCATGCAGAGAGGGAGCGGACGGAAGCCGCCAGGCTGCCCGAGGGCAACATCATCCGCATCCTGCTGGAGCAGCACGCCCAGATCCGCGAGCTGTTCGTCGCGGTCAAGGCTTCGACCGGCGCGCCGAAGCAGGAGCGCTTCGACCAGCTGCGTGAACTGCTCGCGGTCCACGAGGTCGGCGAGGAGATGATTCTGCGCCCGGTGTCCAAGAACACCGCGGGCCACGAGATCACCGACGCGCGCAACCACGAGGAAGACGAGGCCACGCACGTCCTGGCCGAGCTCGAGAAGATGGACGTCAACAGCCCCGAGTTCGAGACGAAGCTGGCGAGCTTCGAGCAGGCCGTGTCCGACCACGCCGAGCACGAGGAGCACGAGGAGTTCCCGACGGTGCTGGCCCAGCGCACCGAGGAGGAGCTCAAGCGGATGGGCGAGCGGCTGCTGAAGGCCGAGAAGACGGCCCCGACGCACCCGCACCCGACCGCCGCGGGCTCCCCGGGCATGGTGAAGGCCGCCGGGCCGTTCGCCTCGATGCTCGACCGCGCCCGCGACGCGTTCAAGAAGCACTCTGACGACAGCTGACGCGGAATACAGCTGACGCAGAATCCGGCGGTCTGATCGGAGCCAGTGACAACCGGAGCAGTGGCAAGTCGCAGACGCAAGCAGCACAGCGGCCGGTGGTGTGAGCGACTCGCGTTCCTCACACCACCGGCCGCTGTGTGTGGGGGCTCTCGGTGCTACTGCTCGCTGCGGGTTCGTTGGCGTTCGAGGGCTCCGAGAAGGCGCTGCGTGAACGCACTCGTCGAGCCCTCCGGATCGGGCTGCGTAATGATGCCTTCGTCATCGCGGAGGCCTGACTCACTGTTATTGACGATCCCGGCCAGCGTCGCGAACGCTACGTCCTCGCGTTGGTCGAGGGCGCCGATCGGCTTGCCCTGTCGGTAAGCCGTCTCAATGAAGCTGCGCGCGTGCCGGTCGGCGGCCAGCCAGGGCTCTGTATTGCCCAGCAGAACGACCGCGTCGTACGACGCCGATTCCTCGTGCGCGATAGAGCGCGGAAGGGGATCGTCGTCGTAGGCGCTGTCCGCGCCTGCCTTTCCCGGTGGCTCCGGGACCAGCACGGCCATCGAAACCTCGCAGGCGGCGAGTTGATCGCGCAGTTCCAAGCCGCGTGACCGGTCCGCGCCCGGCGCACGCAGTACCGCGACCTCGCGCTTATGCGATGTGTTCGATGTATTTCTCACAGAATGCCTTGAGGTCGTCCGGCTTGCGGCTGGTCACCAGGCTGCTCGGCCGGCTGGTGTCGACGACCACCTCTTGGTCCACCCAGTTCGCGCCGGCGTTGCGCAGGTCGGTCTGGAGGCTCGGCCACGAGGTGAGCGTGCGGCCCTCCAGCGTCCCGGTTTCGATCAGCGTCCAGGGCCCGTGGCAGATCGCGGCCACTGGCTTGCCGTCCTGCACGAACTTGTGCACGAAGGCAACCGCTTCGGGGATGGTGCGCAACCGGTCCGGGTTCGCGACGCCGCCCGGGAGCACGAGCGCGTCGAAGCGGTCGGGGTCGGCGGCGGAAAGCGGCTCGTCCACGTCCCACTGCGCGGCCCGATCGAGGTGGTCGAACAGCCACACCTTGCCCGGCTTCGGCGAGACCAGCACCGGGGTGGCTCCGGCGTCGAGCGCGGCCTGCCACGGGTCGCGCAGTTCGACCTGCTCGGTGCCCTCGTCGGCGACGAGGAAGGCGATACGGCGGCCGTTGAGGTCCTTGGCCATGAAAATCGCTCCGTCCAAAGAAGAGGGAGACAGGAATGCATGCAGGTGATTTCTCGGCGGGTCCGGTCTGTCCTGCCTGTCCCGGCCCGTGGTTTTCGCCCGGTTACCCGAGCCCTTCGGATGCGAAACGGCAGCACTGAAAACACAGCAGCGCCGTCCTTCCACTCGGTTGCGGGAAAGGCGGAATGGAGGCGCGGCGAGCAAGCGCGGTGGGCCGGCGCGGCGCGTTCGCTGTCAGCGAACGGGCAGGTGAGCGCGCTCGACGGAGGTCTCCGCACGCTCGTCGGAATGCTTGGGGACGCGAAGTGTCGGGGTCGGTGCACTCGCCTCCGGCGCCGCCGGCTGGCTGCGCAGCGAACGGTTGGTGCGCAGGCAGCGCACCAATTCTTCGAGGTACGGCAGCGCGCCGAAGACCGTGACGGCACCGATCACCGCGGCGCGAGTGCGCGTGGACAGCGGCCGTACCTCGGGGCGCAGCTTGAAGTCCGCCTTGACCGGTCCTCGGCCGACCACCGCCAGCGCCTGGTCCCAGTGCAGTGCCGCCAGCGAGGCGGTCGCCATCAGCGGCACCACCTCCAGCAGGCTGTGAATGTGCTGCTCGGCCGGCGTCACCTTGCGCCTGCTCTCGGCATAGGTCACATCCCAGATCGCGGTGGCTTCATGCGCGCCGAGGCTGGCCGCCGCGGTGGTCAGCACCCCGGCTTGGGCTGGAAGAAGAGGCCGAGCACACCGCATAAAGCAGCAGGCGGCGCGTCGCCTCCTCGACGCCGAACCGCCTGCGCAGTTCGGTCACATACAGGCGACGCAGCGGGTTCTCCGGTCGTACGCGGGGAAGTGAAAGCGACATTTGACGCGGTTACCCGGTCGAGGGACACGTTAACGAACCGCGGCCTAGCTGAGCGCATGTCGCCTCGCCTCCACCCTCCGAACCTGATCGTCGTTCTGCGTCATGCGGGTTTGGGTGCGGAGCGCTTGGGCAGTCAGCGCCTTTCGGGACGCACCAATCCGCCACATTTTGGAGAGATTCTCGATGAAGGCAGTGGTATGGCATGGAACCGGCGACATCCGCCTCGACTCCGTCGCCGACCCGAAGATCGAACAGCCGACTGACGCGCTGATCCGGATCACCCGCAGCGCCATCTGCGGTACCGATCTGCATTTGGTGCGCGGCACCATGCCCGAGATGAAGGAGGGCACCATTCTCGGGCACGAAGCGGTCGGCGTCGTCGAGGAGACCGGTGCGCAGGTGCGCGGATTCTCTCCCGGTGATCGCGTAGTGGTGTGCTCCACGATCGGCTGCGGCACCTGCTCGTACTGCCGAGCCGGCTATTACGCACAGTGCGATACGGCGAACCCGAACGGGCCGGCCGCGGGGACCGCGTTCTTCGGCGGGCCCGAGAGCACCGGACCGATCAACGGCCTGCAAGCGCAGTACGCGCGCATTCCGTACGCGATGACCACGCTGGTGCGCATCCCGGAGGGCGTGACCGACGACGAGGCGATCCTGCTCTCTGACATCTTCCCCACGGCCTGGTTCGGCGCGCGCCTGGCCGAGGTGCGCAGCGGCGACACAGTGCTCGTGCTCGGCGCGGGCGTCGTCGGCCAGTTCGCGGTGCTCTCGGCGAAGCGGCAGGGGGCGGGCCGGGTGCTGGTCGTGGACGGGATCAGATCGCGTCTTGACGCGGCCCGGGCGCAGAACGCGGAGCCGATCGACTTCAACGCCGAGGACCCGGTCGAGGTGGTCAAGGACCTGACCGGAGGCATCGGCGCAGACCGGGTGATCGACGCCGTGGGCGTCGACGCGCAGCGCCCGAAGCAGGGCCCTGCGGCCGAGCAGGCGAAGGAGCAGGCCGAGCAGTTCGCGCAGGAGCGGGAGAAGGCCGCGCCCGAAGCCCAGCCGCAGGACGCGCAGTGGGTGCCGGGCGACGCTCCGAGCCTGGCCGCCCGCTGGGCGGTGCAAGCCGCGGCGAAGGCGGGCACAGTCGGCGTGATCGGCGTCTATCCGCCCGGCTTCGACGCCTTCCCGCTCGGCGAGGCGATGAACAAGAACCTGACCGTGAAGCTGGGCAACTGCAACCACCGGCGCTATCTGCCCGGCCTGCTGAACCTGGTCGCGGCCGGCACCGTCGACCCGACCGCGTTCATCACGCGGCGCGCCGAGCCGGAGTCGGCGATCGAGGCGTACCAGAACTTCGATCGGCGCGAGGACGGCTGGCTGAAGACGGTGCTCGATGTCGACTGACGGGGCAGGGCCGACGCGGACCGAGGAACCGGTCACGAAGCCAGTACCCGCACATGCGCGCAGCGGACAGCCGCCCGAGACCGGCGATTCCGGCTCGGTGGGCGTCGGGGCCGCGGGTGACCATCTGCGCATCGTGCTGCGCCCTGTGGCAAGCAGCGCACCCGTTGCGTTCTACGCGTTCGGCGCGGGGACGATCCTGTACAGCGCCCTGCAACTGCAATGGATGTCCGCGCAGCAGAGCAAGCCGCTCGCGATCATCCTGCTCGCCTTCGTAGGGCCGCTGGAGATCATGGCGGGGCTGGTCGCCTATGCCGCGCGCGATGCCGGCGTGGCCACCGCGATGCTGATCTTCGGCGCTGTCTGGATCGCGCTCGGACTGGAGCTGTACACCTCGCCGCCCGGCAGCCGCTCTACCGCGGTCGGGATGTTCATGCTCACGATCGCGGCCGCGGTGCTGATGATCAGCACCGGTGCGATCGTCGCGAGACCGCTGCTGGGTCTGCTTGCGCTGTTGGCGACGGCGAGGTTCGCGCTCAGCGGCGTGTACGAGCTGTACGGCGGCGTCAACATCGAGCACGCCTCGGGCTGGCTGGGCATTCCGATCATCGCGATCTCGCTGTACGGCGGGACCGCGTTCCTCCTGGAAGAGACGATGCGCAAGCAGATCCTGCCGATCGGCCGGCGCCGTGGCGCGGCGGCCGCGCTCGAAGGCGACCTGAGCCGGCAGATCGAGCCGGTGGCCCGCGAGGCCGGAGTACGGCACCTGTTGTAGCGGATTGGCAGAGGATTGAGAGCCGGGCGCGGTCAAGCCGGATTGGTCGCGTCGGCCTCAGGATGCGTCGGGAGCGAGCCGGAAGGTGAACTCGACGCTGCGCCACGCGCCTGCTACCTCTCGCCCGTCCGGCGTCGGGCCGTGGCGCTCGGCGAAGTCCACGATCAGCGCCTCCTTGACGCCGAAGACCGTGTCCGAGTCGAGGTATTCGCCGCCCGCGACGAACAGCTGGGTCACGAGCCGGCGGTGGCCGGGGGCGCTGATCATGAAGTGCAGATGCGGCGCCCGGTAAGGGTGGCGGCCGACGGCGGCGAGCATCGCGCCGACCGGTCCGTCATCAGGGATCGGATAAGGCGAAGGCAGGATCGACCAGAACCGCAGCCTGCCCTCCTCGTCGGTACGGAACCGAGCACGCAGAACCGGGCCGTCCAGGTCCGGCAGCTGTACGTCGTAGAAGCCGTCCTGGTTGGACTGCCAGACGTCGACGATCGCGCCCCCGAGTGGCCGATCCTGCGCGCCGAGGACCCGCACGTCGGTCCACAGCGGGATCCCCGGCAGGCCGCCAGAGATGTCAGCGCCCTGTTGCGTTTCGGGCGGCCCCTCCACGTAGAAGGGGCCGAGGACCGCAGACGGCGTGGCCCCGGGCGTACGCGAATTGGCAAGCAGGTCGACGACGCTGGAGACGCCGAGCGTGTCAGAGAGCAGCACTAACTCCTGGCGCGTGTCCGAGCAGATCTGACCGGTCCGGGTGAGGAAGTCGATCGCGTGCTGCCATTCACCCTGCGTCAACTCGTTCTCCACGGCGAAGGCGTGCAGATGCCAGACGAGACTTGTGATCAGCTGTCTTACTCGCGGGTCGGGAGCATGGTCGAAGCTGGCGACGACCTGTTCGGTGAGCGAGCTCGAGTCAGGCATCGCCGACGCCGGACCCGAATCGGCGACGCCGCGCAGCGATGACGGGGCAGGACGGAGCCCGTGCCAAGCGTCACGCAGCAGGGATTCGATACCGCTGACGGTCAGCTCCCGCGGATTGGGATAGGACTGCGCGGCCACGAGCTGCGCTGCATGCGGGAGGTCGGTTTCCGCGAGACCGAGCGCCTGCAACGAGGTCGGGCCGCCGACCGAAGCGATCAAGTCGAACAGGCCGCTCGGCGCGTCCTCGACGCCGAGGGCTTCGGCGATCCGGCGCATGGCCTGTAGTGCGGCCGGCGCGTTGTAGGCCATCGCATGCGGAAGGATCACCGTATGCGTCTCGGCGTGAGGCAGACCGAACGAACCGCCGAGGACATGGCACAGCTTGTGATGCAGGCCCATGCCGGCCCCGCCGAGGCAGGTTCCGGCGAACCAGGCGGCACGCAGCAAATCGGCGCGCGGATCGAACCCGCCGCTCCCGCCTGACGCCGGGCCGGTGTCGCCCCCGGCAATCAGCGGAAGGGCGCGGGCGGTCCGGGCGATCGCGTCGAGGGCGAGGCTGTCGATGATCGGGTTGGCCTGCGGCGAGTACAACGCCTCGACGGCATGCGCGAGCGCGTTGACCGCGCTGGTGACCGTCAGGCCGAGCGGAAGCCCCCGGGAGAGCTCCACGTCGTAGATCACCGTCTCCGGCAGCACCGCCGCGGACGAGGTCGTCACCTTGCGTCCGTCGCTCGTCTCACCGAGGACCGGCGTGACCTCGGAACCGGCATACGTCGTGGGCAGGATGATCTGCGGCAGGTCGGTGCGCAGCGCGAGCGCCTTAGAGAGCCCGGTGGTCGAACCGCCGCCGAGTGCGACCAGGCAGTCCGCTTGCGCCTCGCGCAGCACGCCGAGCGCCTTTTCGGTCACCTCGACCGGCGTGTGCATGGCCGCGCCGTCGAATCGAGCGGCAAGCAACGGGCCGAGGGTTGAGCACAAGTGTTCGACTGCGGCCGAGACCGAGTGTCCAGCGAGAAGCAGCACACGCGTGCCACCGAGACGACGCACCTCATCGCCGACGCGTGACGCGGTACCGCTGCCGAACAGCACTCGCGCAGGGTGCGCGGCGTACTCGAAGGACGCCCTCTCAAGCGATTCCGCCTCGAAGCCCTCAGTCGCCATCGTTCCCGCTCCCGTACGTCTCAGCTTGTACGGGCCATGATTGCGCGGTGCCGGCTCGGGTACTAGAGCTTGCTTTCGCGCTATCGCGCCAGCACGTCATATCCGGAGTTCGGAGGTCGATCGGGATGGACGGTGCCCGGCCCTTCGGCGAAGAAGCGCCGCCCGGGCAGCAAGCGAGCTGCGCGCTGCGATCCGCAAAGCGCCCCGAGACCGAACTGCAACGCTGGGACCGCAACTTCACCGAGCTGCTGCAGGAGCTGCGGGTCGCGCAGACCGGCGTCCAGATCCTGTTCGGCTTCCTGCTCACGGTGCCGTTCAGCAACCGGTTCAGCCACGCGACGACGCTTCAGGTCGCGGTCTACACGATCACCGTGCTGGCCTCCGCGGTGGCCGCCGCGCTGCTCATCGCGCCGGTCAGCCACCACCGCCGGGTCTTCCGCCAGGGCTACAAGGCGGAACTGGTGGTCTGGGCCGATCGCGTCGCGCAGGCGGGGCTGCTCGCGCTGCTGGTGGCGATGAGCGGCGTGGTGTTCCTGGTGCTGGATGTGCTGAAGGGCATCGCGCTGGCGCTTCCGCTGACCATCGCGGTGGTCATCGTTTACTGCCTGCTCTGGTACTTGATGCCGAACCTGGTCTATTCCGATACGGCGCGTTCCAGCGAACGCGGTGATTAACCGATCACTCTTCGAGAATCATCGAACGAGCCGGAAGATCGGCAAGGCCCGGTCTTTTCGGTAATTCCTGCCGAGACAGGCGGACGGCCGGCCCGGATAACCGGACCGGCCGCCTCGCATCCTTTTATCGGGTCACCAGCGCCCGTACCACCGGCGACGGCCGCCACCTGACACGCCTCCGGAGAAGCCGAAGCCGACCAGCCAGGCGACGAACACGATCAGCGCGATCCACCACAGCACGTGGACCGCGAAGCCGAGGCCGCCGAGAATCAGCGCCAGCAGCAGGACGAGCAGAATAATACCCATCTGACCACTCACTCCTTTGATCACTCTCGTGATCCGGATCTCGTGTTTGCGCCGTGCTTTGCCGCCGACCTGATAACCGCTCAGCGCCGACCCAAACAGGAGTTCGTGGGAGCGTTTTCCTAAGAAAGCCGGGCGCCGATTCGCGCCGCCAGCGAACCGGCCTCGGCGGCCGCCACGGCCTGCTGGGCGCACAGCCCGGCCCGCTCGCGGCCCGAGGCTGACAGGCACCAGTCCAGCGACCCCTGCAAGGCGGCCTGCCGCGCCCGCTGCGCCGGCAAGAACGCAGGCCAGCGCCAGGCAGCGGCTTGGGCGGCGACCTTCCCGCCGCCTGCCACCGGGTCCACGGCCAGCACCGGCACCCGGTTGGCCAGGCCGAGGACCAGTCCGTGCAGGCGCGTGGTGACGATCGCGTCGAGCCTGCGGACGACGCTGATCAGTTGCTCCGGCCGGGCCGCCAGCGTCCAGTCCACGCTGTCGAGCCGGGTCTCCAGCGGCACGACGGCGACGCCGGCCTCCCGCAGCCACGCCGTGATCGTCTCGGTGACACTTTCGTGTCGCCGCGCCGGTCCGTATTCACCCTGGCCATGCGCCAGCGCGACGCCGATCACCGGGACCGCGCTTGCCGAGGCCGCGGGCCCGGTCGCGAGATCCAGGCGCGACGTGATGTCCGGGGCGTCCCTGGCGATGATCGTGTCGAAGCCGGTTACCGCCGGATCGCGCGGGTCGAGGACCGAGACGCCGACCGCGATCCTGCGGCAGCGGCGGAACCGCTCGTGCAGCCCGGCGATCTGCGGCCCGTGCAACGGCCCGCAGACGAACACCAGGTCGCTGTAGTCCTCCGGCCGCGCCGCGTCCAAGATCAGGCCGCCGGGCCGGAACACCGGGCTCCAGGCGGTGTCGTGGGCAATCCCGGCGCGCTCCAGTTCAGCGCGCACCGCGCGCCAGGCGAGCACGTCCCCGGCGGTAGCCTCGCCGTGCAGGAAGCTGAACCAGCCGACGAGCAGGACGCGCTTCGCCTTTTCCACGATCGCGCGTCCTGCTGAGTCCCGAATGACCGTGGGAGTGTCGTGCGTGCCTCGTGCGCCGCTCCCCTGGTCCGCTCCGCTTCGGGTCACGCGGGCCAGGTGCCGGTGATCCGGCGCACGCCCGCCGCTCCGCCGCGATCCACCGCCGCCCGGACCAGCGCGAAGATCATGCCCTGCAACACAGAGGCGACCAGCACCTCGCGCCAGCCGCGATCCTCGTCGGTCGGGCTCGGCGCGTCCTGCTGATCGTCGATCAGCCGCCAGACCCGCTTGAACACCGCGCCCGCCAGCACCCCGCCGGCCGCGCCGAACACCATCCCGAGTGGCTTGTAGGCCACCTTGCTCACTTTCACTGCCTGCTCCCTACCGTCGAAGTCACGGCCGCACCGCCGCTGCGTGGGCGCAGCCACGTCCCCGCGTCACCTGCCGACGCCCGGGTCAAACCTGCCGGTCAGCCCTCTGGGCCCATTACCGGCGCCGGACCGCCGGCGGGAGCCGTCGCGGCGGGGTCGGGATCATCGTGGACAAGCACGCTGGTGCACTCAGGGCAGCGGCGCGCTTGGATCGGGATGCTGCGATCGCACTCGGGGCAATTGCGCTCGGTCGCGGCCTGGTTGCGTTCGAACAGATGCAGGAATCGGGCCACCGGCAGCACGATGACGAAGTACACGACCGCCGCCGAGATGAGGAACGAGAGCACCTCGGTGATGAACGCCCCGTACGCGAACTTCGACCCGTGCACCGAGAATGTCAGGTTGTTGAAATTTGGGGTGCCGCCGAGCAGCGCCAGCAGCGGATTCACGAACGAGACGACGAACTGGTGAACCAGGCTCGAGAACTGACTCCCGATCACGACCGCCACGGCCAGATCCACCAGGTTGCCACGCAGGATGAACTTGCGGAATCCCTTCATGGCGCACCGGATTGCCCGCGCAGACGCGACTAATGCGTACCGCGCGGGCCAATGTGCTCGCGAGCGCCGCGCCGCGGTACGTAGCGCGGCGCGGCGCGGGACCTAGCCCGCGCGGCGCTCCAAGACGCCGCGGATGAAAGCGGCCTGACCCGCGTGCTGAAGCGTGTCAGAGATCACGCTCACCAGGCGCACGCCGAGCGACACCGGCGGATCCCAGGCCTCGTCAACGATGCGTTCGAAGTCGGCGTCGCTCAGGCCACGTACACACTCAACGGTCTGCTGGTACACCGCGTCGTAGTAGCCGGTCAGCAGCTCGGCGGACTCGACGCGCACGGCGGCCACCTCTGCGGAGCTCTGGCCGTAACCGCTCGCCTCCGTCTTGAACGGGAGATTGAAGCGCTGCTCCCAGCCCTGCGCCGTCCACACCTGCTCGATGCCAAGGGCGTCCGCGACGTGGTCGTCCTGAACGCGTGTCAGGTGCCACACCAGCCACGCGATGGAGTTCGCGTCGGGATCGAGCCGTTCCGCGAGTTGCTGCGCCGTCAGCCCGGAGGCGGCGTGGTGCACGACCTCGCGCACTCGGCCGAAGGCGTCGACGATCAGTTCCGCACCGTTCATCGCCAGCTCCCCGTCATCGGTGGCTCCTCATCGTGATTGCCGACTCCCCGGTGTCGCGTTGACCGGCTTATTCGGGTCGCGGCCGCAGGCAGTGTCCGGACTGCGCCGTGCCCGCGGCTCAGGACTCTACTGATCACCGTCATTCTGTGCCGCCGAACGCGCGGGCGGCTCGGGCGGCTTGTTCTCGGTGCGCCCGCGCTCGCGCTCGCGCCGCTGCTCGATCTCCTCGCCCACCTCCGGGCTGGTCTCGTCCTCGATCGGCTCGGGGTCGTGCCACTCCTCGGCGCGGGTCGGGTGACCGGCCCGCATCTGGCCCTCGACCTCCTTCTTCATCTCCTCGTCCAGCCGCGGGCCGTGCTTGCTCGTCGAGCGGTCCATGTCAGCTCCTTACTTTTTCGTGCCTTCAGTGCTGAACCGGCCGGGGTCCGGTGCCGCGGCCAGGCGCGCCCGGAGCGTTTCGGCGGTCATCCGCGGTCGCCCGCCGACGTGCTCGACCGTGAGGGCCGAGGCGGCGACCGCCCAGCGACCCGCTTCCCGCGGTGCCTCGCCGAGTACGAGTGCCGTGGTCAATGCGGCGACGAAGGCGTCGCCCGCGCCGGTGGTGTCCACGGTCTGCGCGTCGTCGAGCGGATAGAAGACGTGGCCCTGAGGGCAAGCGACGAGGTTTCCCTTGCCTTCGACCGCGAGCGCGACGACTTCGGGTCCGTTGGCCAGTAGTTCGTCGGCCGCGCGTACCGCGTCTTGCACGCCGCGGATCCGCCGGCCGGTCAGCAGCTCGGCTTCGTGGCCGTCGGCGCGCAGTACGTGCGCGTTCTCCAGCAGGGCCCTGCGATGATCCGGCTGCGGCGCACCGTCGAGCACGACCCGGCAACCGGCCTTCCGCGCCATCGTCGCGGCAGCCAGGCAGGCCGCGGCGGGTTGCTGCAGCTGGATGACAGCCGCATCCGCCCGGACCAGCAAGTCGCCCGCGGCCTCGACATCAGTCTGCGTCAACTGCACGGCCTCGGGCAGGTCCTCGAAATAGCGCCAGCGATGCTCGCGGTCGAGGATTTCGACGATGAGTCCGGTCACGGTGTCGGCGCGCCGGACGACGCACGACACGTCAATGCCGTCCGCGCGTGCCCGCGCCAGCGCCTCGTCTCCCGCGCGATCGTCCCCGAGTACTGCCACCAGCGCGACCCGGATACCGAGTC
Source organism: Actinocrinis sp. (assembly GCF_035653575.1). Classification (GTDB taxonomy): domain Bacteria; phylum Actinomycetota; class Actinomycetes; order Streptomycetales; family Catenulisporaceae; genus Actinocrinis. The sequence goes on along the minus strand of NZ_DASRBQ010000080.1, from coordinate 2,561 downwards.
GTGCGAACGAGACCGCCTGATTCGCGCCTTTCCCGCCGAGCACTTCGCTGTGCGTATGCACGACGGCGGACGTGCCCGGCTGCGGCAGTTCGTCGATCGGCAGCACCAGGTCCCGGCCGGCCTGGCCGAAGACGACCACGGCCGGGCGCAGTTCACCGTCCATCTCGCTCCCCGTCCCGTTCATCCCGCTCCGCGTCTTCGCGCGGCGGCGATCGATCAACGGGAACTCGGCTGCTTCTCCCGCGTCTTGCTGCGATTCGCCTTCCGAATGGCCTCCAGCAGCTCCCCGCGGCTCATCGTGGAGCGGCCGGGGATGTCGAGCTTCTTCGCGAGCTCGTAGAGGTGCTGCTTGCTGGCCTGCTCGTCGACGCCCTCGCCGCTGCGCCCGCCGATCTGCCGCGGCCGGGCCGACTGCGGGTCGGACGGTCCCTTGCGGCCGCCCTCCTTCGCCTCCCAGTGGTCGCCGACTTTCTCGAAGCTGTGCTTGAGCGCGCCGAAGGCCACGCGGTGCGCCCGCTCTCCCTCGCCGTACTGCTGCACGGCGCTGTCGTGTGCCTCGATCCAAGTGCGCTGCGCCTTGGCCGGCGAACGGCGCAGCGTCGAAGGAAGTTCCTGGCGTCCCGGCATCTGAATCGACCTCCGATCCGTCGTCACGGTCCTAATCGTCACGTCTCTTAGTTGTCAGGTCGTTCTCGTCGTCCTGCGCTTGATCAGTGTCGAGTGCCCCTTCCGATGGAGCGGAAACCGCACCCCGTTTCGAGCGGACCGAACGGGTACCACGAGGAACCGGGCCCGTTACGGGTTCGCCGAGTCGTCCGAGCACCGCGCGAAGGGAGCGTGAGCATGGAGCCGGGTCACTTCAAGCAGCTGTACGACAATCCAGGGCCGTTCGCCTCCGTCTATCTCGCCACGGACCGCGCCGATCCCGAGGCAGCGCACGCGATCGAATTGCGCTGGCGGGAGCTGCGCGGCCGACTGGAGGCCGACGGCGCCGACGAACCGACGCTGGAGGCGATCGACGCGGCGGTCGGCTCGGACCGAGACCGCCCCTCGCCGCACGGCCAGGCGATCTTCGCGGCCGGCGGCTCGGTGCTGCTGCAGGAGGAGCTGCGGGTGCCGAACGTGCTCGACCGCGCCGCCTTCGGCCACCTGCCGGACGTCCTGCCACTGCTCGCGCAGGCTCCGGATTTCCCCTCCTACCTGCTGGTCTTCGCCGATCGCGGCGGGGCCGAGGTGGAGGTGTACGACGGCGCCGGAGTAGAGGAGCGCGAGCGGGTCGACGCCGGAGCGCGCTGGCCGTTGCGGAAGGTGCACAACGGCGACTGGCACGAGGCGCATTTCCAGCGGGAGGTGGAGAACACCTGGGCGGCGAACGCCAAACAGGAAGCCGACCGGGTGCGGCAGATCGCGCAGTCCCACCACGCCGAGCTGATCGCGGTGAGCGGCGACGCGCGGGCCAAGACCATGCTGCTCGAGCACCTCGGCCCAGACTGGAGCGCACGGGCCGTCCCGCTGCCCTCCGGCGGCCGGGCCGAAGGCTCGGACCGCGCGCAGGCCCGGCGTGCGGCCATGGTCGTCGCCGCGCGGACGGAAGAGTCGCTGCGCGCGGACGTGCGGGAGCGCTACGCGGGCAGGCTCGCCACCGGCGGGGCGGTCGAGGGCCTGGTGCCGACGGTGGAGGCGCTGCGGCGCGGCGAAGTCGACACGCTGCTGATCCGGCACGGATCCAAGGAGCTTGACTCGTGGATGTGGTGGGGTCCGCAGCCGGGGCAGCTGGCCGCGCATCCGGAGGAGCTGACCGACATGCGTTCGGCGCAGATCCGGCGGGACAAGGCCGGGAACGTACTGGTGCGCGCCGCGGTGCAAAGCGGCAGCCGGATCCTGGTGCTGGCCGGCGGCGAGCCGGGTCCGCAGCACGGGGTCGGCGCGGTGCTGCGGCACACCTGATCGCGGCAGAGCCCGAACGGGCAATTGAGACCGCTGCCACAAACATCAACGAACATCAACGGTTCGAATTGGTAACCGACATATCAAGCATTCGCGACAGATCGGGTCGCCGCCGCGCTTCGAACACGCGGCGGCGATCTTTCGCGACAAGCCCGTGACCGGCGCGAAACCGCAGGGTAATTGCCAGGCCGGCCCGCACACCGCGGAAACACCTGTTTCGTCAGCAATCGTTGACCGGTTCTCTGCGCGGCGCTAATTTCCCCCTCAGTGCTTGACAGTGCGATCGCGGCGGTCGTCGCGGCAATTCCCACCTTCGAGCACTGATAAACCCGTAGCCGTCCCGCAGGGATCCTTCCGAACGGGGCGGCGGCGCGCACGCCAAGCGGTCGGATCGGGCCCGGCTGCACCTCGTCGCTCCGCAATCACCCCGATGATCTTCCGACGTTGGCATCGCGCCGAACCGATCGGGCCGTGTCCTGGGGCCAAGCGGTGATCCCGCCGTCCCGTCTCGCGTGCCCGCACTCCCGTGCGGCCGGACGCACCCACATGCGCCGCCGCCACCCGAGATAAGGGGATATGCAGGTGACCCACCCACCCACGGCCGCGGCGCGCCG
>NZ_DASRBQ010000079.1:0-42954 GCF_035653575.1 Actinocrinis sp. | reverse complement strand
GCCGCCTTTCTGCGGCTGAACTGAGACAGATCTCGGCTGTTTACGGGGAGACAGTGCCGAACCTGGCGATCTGCTCGGTCTGAGCGGAAACGGCTCGAGCGGGCCGGAAGCAGAGGCCTGAGCCAGTCTCCTCAGGCCTCTGTTCCGCGCAGGATGAGGGGGAGCCGGTTCGGCGCGCCGGGTGCGAGCCGGACCGGGATCCCCCAGTCCTGCTGGTGGACGTGGCAGGCGGGGAAGAAGTCCGCATCGTCTTCGGCGCCCTCCAGCGGTTCGTCGCAGGAGGCTGCCTTGACGGAGACGTGCAAGACGCCTGATTCCAGCTTGTCGTTGAGGACGAGCGTGCGGCGCAGTGACGTGTCCCGGCCCGCTCCGGAGCGGAGGAATTCCGGTGGGGAGGCGGAGACGACGAGTTGGGTGGACGGGCCGTAGCGCTCGTCGAGCTTCTGGCCCGCCGGTGGTTCGAAGACCACGGACAGCTCCAGCTCTCCCGGCGCGAGGTCGGTGGCGGGACGCTGGGTGCGGTAGGCCGCGGACTCGACGCGCAGGGCCTCGTCGGGTACGCGTACGCGCGTGAGGCGGTGTGCGGCCGACTCGACCACGAGCAGGTCGCCGTCGGCCAGGACCGCGTCGGAGGGTTCGCGCAGTCCGGTGATCAAAGTGCTGACCTGGCTGGTGGCCGGGTCGTACCGGCGGATCGCGCCGTTGTACGTGTCGCTGATCGCGATGGAGCCGTCCGGGAGGGCGGTCACTCCCAGCGGGTGTTGCAGCAGAGCCTGGTCCGCGGCGCCGTCACGCAACCCGAAGTCGAAGAGGCCCTGGCCGACGAGCGTCGTGACCGTGCCGGCCGTCAGGTCGAGGCGGCGCAACGCGGAGGATTCGGAGTCGGCGATCCAGACGCGGCCGTCCGCGTCCACGGTCAAGCCGGAGGGCTGGGAGAACCAGGCCTCGCCGAGCGGGCCGTCCACGAGCCCTTCGTTCGTCGTGCCGGCGAGTACGGACACTGTCTCGTTCGCCGGATCGTAGACCCACACCTGGTGGATGCCCGCCATGGCGATGATGACGCGGCCGTCGACGACTGCCAGATCCCAGGGCGAGGAAAGGTCGACCTCGCGCGCCGGGCCGCTGGTCGCGGAACCCTGGGACCACTGGTGGCTCGTTCCGGCGAGCGTCCTGACCTCTCCCGTGCTCAGGTCGATCGTGCGCAAGGCGTGGTTTACCGTGTCCGCCACGAGTGCGGTGTGCTCGTCGAGCAGGCAGAGGCCCTGCGGCTCGCTGAACCGCGCCTCCTGCGCCTTTCCGTCCAGCAGACCGCGCTCACCCGATCCGAAGCGACGCAGCACGCTCTCGCCGTCAGCGTCGAGTTCGACCACTGAGTGGTGCGCCGTGTCAGACACCAGATACGTACCCCCAGGCAGCGCGATTACCTTGCCCGGAAAGCGCAGCGCGGTTGGTTCGGGCTGCGGCGGCACGTAAGGGCTGTCGCCGCGACGCAGCGTGCCCTTGGCTTCGTGCTCTGCGACAAGCTCGCGCAGCAGCGTACGCAGGCCGTGCGCGTGTCCCTCACCGGACATTTGCGCGACGACATAACCCTCCGGGTCGATGACACTGAGAGTCGGCCACGCGCGGACCGCGTATGCCTTCCAGGTGCTCAATTCCGGGTCGTCGAGCACCGGATGCCTGACGTCGTAACGCTCGCAGGCCGCGACCAGCGCGTCATGATCGGCCTCGTGCACGAATTTCGGCGAGTGCACCCCGACGACGACCAGCACGTCGGCGAACTCGGCCTCGATCTCGCGCAGCTCGTCCAGCACGTGCAGGCAGTTAGCGCAGCAGAAGGTCCAGAAGTCGAGCAGCACGATCCGGCCGGACAGATCCGGCTCGCCGGCCACGCCGTCGTGGCCGACCGCGGTGTTGATCCAGCTGCGGCCGGTCAGCTTCGGCGCGCGGACGCGGGGCTGCCTGAGGTTACGCATTGTTCGATTCTAGTCGGACTAGTACGAGTGACCGGTGCCGTAGTGATTGTTGCTCCAGCGATCGTTACTCCGGTGATCGTTACCGCAGTGATCGCTTAGAGTCGGCGGTCCTTGAGCACGGGGAAGCTTTCCCGAGTGCTGGCCACCAGAGCGGGATCGAACTCGGCGTAGACGATCTGCTCGCCCTCGCCGCCCTCGGCCAGGATGTCGCCCCACGGATCGATCACCATCGAGTGCCCGGCCATCTCCACCCCGGCTTGGGTGCCGACCGCGCTGCACGCCAGCACGAACACCTGGTCCTCGATCGCGCGGGCCCGCAGCAGCGTGCGCCAGTGCTGGACCCGGCGGGCCGGCCAGGCCGCGACTTGCAGCACGGTCTGCACGCCGGCGTCCAGCAGGCCGCGGTACAGCTCGGGGAAGCGCACGTCGTAGCAGGTGGCCAGGCCGACCTTGGTGATGACCGTGTCATCGAGGTCCAGCAGGTCGAAGCTGACCAGCTGTTCGCCCGGCGACATCACCGCCGCCTCGCCCTGGTCGAAGCCGAAGCGGTGGATCTTGCGGTAGCCGGCCAGCAGCTCCCCCTCGGCGTCGAAGACCAGGGAGGTGTTGTACAGCTTGCCGTCCGGCGTGCGCTCGACGATCGAGCCCGCGTGCAGCACGACGCCGCAGTCCATCGCCGCCTCGCGCATCACCTGCGCGGTCTCGCCGTGCAGCGGCTCCGCGCCCTTGTGCCATGGCTCGGGGTCGAACGCCCCATGCAGCCAGAGCTCGGGCAGGGCGACGAGGTCGGAGCCGTCCTCGGCGGCTTCGTGCACCTTGGCCACGGCCAGCTCGCGACTCTTCTCGGGCGCGCGGCCAAGGTCCACGTCGAACTGAATCAGGGCAGCCTTCACACCAGGGAAACTACCGGGTCCGCCAGCACGCGGCCAATGTCGCGCAGGAACTTGGAACCAAGCTCCCCGTCGATCAGGCGGTGGTCGAAGGACAGGCCGAGTGTGGTGACCCAGCGCGGCTTGATCTTCGCCTTGCCGTGCTTGTCGGTGACCACCCACGGCTGCTGCTTGATCGCGCCGAAGGCCAGGATCGCCGCCTCGCCGGGGTTGAGGATCGGCGTGCCGGTGTCCACGCCGAAGACGCCCACGTTGGTGATCGTGATCGTGCCGCCGGTGAGGTCTTCGAGCGCTGTCTTGCCCTCGCGCGCGGTCGCGGTCAGCTGCCCGAGCGCGACGGCGAGGTCACGCAACGGCAGCCGCTCGGCGCCCTTGATGTTGGGCACGATCAGCCCGCGCGGCGTGGCAGCGGCGATGCCGAGGTTCACCGACCCGTGGATCACGATCTCCTGCGCGGCCTCGTCCCAGGACGCGTTGACCTCCGGGTGCTTGGCCACCGCGAGCAGCAGTGCCTTGGCGACCAGGAGCAGCGGGGAGACCTTCACGTCCGCGAACTCGGGCAGCGCCTTGAGCCGCGCGACGAGCTTCATCGTGCGGGTCACGTCGAGGGTCAGGAACTCGGTCACGTGCGGAGCGGTGAACGCAGAGGAGACCATCGCAGCCGCAGTGGCCTTACGCACTCCCTTGATCGGTACGCGGCGAGTCTCGCCCACAGCCGGGATCATGGGGTGTGATCCGACGCGCGGCGCGGTTGCGCGGGCCGCTGCGCGTTCCACCTCTTCGCGAGTGATCACACCGTCTTCGCGCTCAGGCGCGATCGTCGTAAGGTCCACGCCGAGATCCTTGGCCAGTTTGCGCACCAAAGGCTTGGCCAGGACGTACGTCGGACGGGTCGTCACCGGCTCGGGCGCTGCAGGCCGCTCCACGCGGATCGGCGTCGGCGCGGGGGCCGGATTCGGAGGCGGCGTCGGCACGACGGGCGCCGGGGCCGCAGCGGACTCATGCCCGTGCGACGGGGCCGGCTTACGCGAACGGCGCTTGGTCGAGCCGTGCGCGACTCCGTAGCCGACGAGCACCGGCTCGCGCTTGGCCTCCGTGCCGCCGCCCGACGAGCCTTGCGACGGTCCACCGCTCGACGAGCCGTTGCTCGCCGCGGGCGCGGCGCCGGCCGGAGCCGATCCGCCCGGCTCCGCGTCGGCGGTCTCGATCGAGATGATCGGCGTGCCGACGTCCACCGTGCTGCCCTGCTCGACCAGCAGTTCGCGCACGACGCCGGCGAACGGCGAGGGCAGCTCAACGGCCGCCTTCGCGGTCTCGATCTCCACCAGCGTCTGGTTGACCTTCACCTCGTCCCCGACCGCGACGACCCATTGCAGGATCTCCGCCTCGGTCAGGCCTTCGCCCACGTCGGGCAGCCGGAATTGCTTGATCGCCATGCTTCGGCTCCCCTCTCGTCAGTGGTCGAAGGCGCGGTCGACGGCGTCGAGCACGCGGTCGAGGTCGGGCAGGTAGGTCTCCTCGATCCGGGATGGCGGATAGGGAGTGTGGAAGCCGCCGACCCGGCCGACCGGGGCCTCGAGCCGGTAGAAGCAGCGGTCGGTCACCTGAGCGGCCAGCTCCGCGCCGAGGCCGAAGAAGACCGGCGCCTCGTGCACGACCACGAGCCGGCCCGTGCGGTTGACCGATTCCGCGACAGTGTCCACGTCGAGCGGGGAGATGGTGCGCAGATCGATGACTTCGAGCGAGCGCCCCTCCTCCTCGGCGGCGCGGGCCGCGTCGAGGCAGGTACGCACCATCGGGCCGTGTGCGGCGAGAGTCAGGTCGGTACCCGGTCGCACGACGACGGCCTGGTCGAAGCCGTACGACGGGGCGGCCGTTTCGTCGAGCTGTGCCTTATCCCAGTACCGGCGCTTCGGTTCGAAGAAGATGACCGGATCGTCGGACTCGATGGCCTGCTGGATCATCCAGTAGCCGTCGACCGGGTTTGAGCAGGCCACGATGCGCAGCCCGGCGGTGTGCGCGAACAGCGCCTCTGGAGACTCGGAGTGATGCTCGACCGCGCCGATGCCGCCGCCGAACGGGATCCGGATGACGATCGGCACGCGCATCTTGCCGAGTGAACGCGCGTAGAGCTTGGCGACCTGCGTGGTGATCTGGTCGAAGGCCGGGAAGACGAAGCCGTCGAACTGGATCTCGCAGACCGGCCGGTAGCCACGCAGCGCCAGGCCGATGGCGGCGCCGATAATGCCGGACTCGGCCAGCGGGGTGTCGATGACGCGGGCGTCGCCGAAGTCCTTCTGCAGGCCGTCGGTGACCCGGAAGACGCCGCCGAGCTTTCCGATGTCCTCGCCCATGAGCACGACCTTCGGGTCCTGCTCCATGGCCCGGCGCAGGCCCTTGTTCAGCGCCTTGGCGAGGGTGACCGGTGCGGTCGAGGGGCTTTCGGAGATCGCGGTGGGGCTCATCGGGCGACCTCCTCGTCGTTGAAGCTCTCGAGGTACGCGGCAAGCTGCTTTCGCTCGGCCTCGACCTGCGCGTGCGGGCCGGTGTACGCGTAATCGAACATGCTCAGCGGGTGCGGATCCGGCAGCGCGAGGCAGCCGGCGCGGATCTCGGCGGCCAGTTCGTCCGCCTCGGCCTCGACCTCGGCGAAGAACGCGTCGTCGGCCTGGCCTTCCCGCACGAGGTAGGTGCGCAGCCGGGCGAGCGGGTCACGGGCACGCCAGAGTTCGACCTCGTCGTTACCGCGGTAGCGGGTCGGGTCGTCGGACGTGGTGTGCGCGCCCATGCGGTACGTGTATGCCTCGATCAGCGTCGGGCCGTTACCGGTGCGGGCACGGTCAAGGGCGGCGCGCGTTACGGCGAGGCAGGCGAACACGTCGTTGCCGTCTACGCGGATGCCGGGGAAACCGAACCCGGAGGCGCGGCGGAACAGCGGCACGCGGCTCTGCCGTTCGGTCGGCTCGGAGATCGCCCACTGGTTGTTCTGGCAGAAGAACACCACCGGGGCGTTGTAGGAGGCGGCGAACACGAACGCCTCGTTGACGTCGCCCTGCGAGGAGGCGCCGTCGCCGAAGTAGGCGATCACTGCGTCGTCGGAGCCGTCCCGCTGGATGCCCATCGCGTAACCCACGGCGTGCAGCGTCTGCGAGCCGATCACGATGGTGTACAGCATGAAGTTCTTCTCGTTCGGGTCCCAGCCGCCGTTGTTGACCCCGCGGAACATGCCCAGCAGGTTGATCGGCGGGACACCGCGGGTCCACGCGACGCCGTGCTCCCGGTAGGTGGGGAAGGCGAAGTCGCCCGGCCGCATCGCCCGGCCTGACCCGACCTGCGCCGCCTCCTGGCCCAGCAGCGAGGCCCACAGGCCTAGCTCGCCCTGGCGCTGGAGCGCGGTGCCCTCGGCGTCCACCCGGCGCACCAGGACCAGGTCCCGGTACAGCGCGCGGGCCTGCTCGGCGTCCACGTCGAGCGGATAGTCCGGATGGCTTCGGCGTTCACCCTCAGGGGTGAGCAACTGGATGAGCGGGAGCTCGTCTGCGGCTCCGTGCCCATCGGCCGCGGCCGGCTCCGGTACGGGTACCGGATCAGGCGCCGGGGCCTGCGCGGACCGGCGGGAGCGCGCCGGGGTCCGTGTCGTCACGTTCTTCACTCCTCATCGTCGGCGAGGACCACGGAGGTCTTCCGCGGTGGCGTCCTCAAGGCGGCCGGCACGGCGCCGTGCACCGCGCACTCGCCGTGCGCGGCCGATCGTCGCCGGTCGGTCGCTCCGTGTTCCCGGGGTCGCCGGGCGCGGTTGGATCGTTGCCGGGTCGCCGCGCCGCCGCCTTGGGTGTCGGCCGGCGAACGCGTTGACGAGGGTCACGTTACCGACCGGTTGCGTCCGTCGAACAGTGCCCACCGGACTAATCGGAAGCGCAACACTTGTCCGGTGGGGTTAAGAGCGAACTCTTAACACCTTCCCACCCGGAACTATGGTCAGACTTGGTGCTGCCTCAGGCGCGCACTCTCGGGCGTGCTCTGTCTGGCGGCGCTCTCTCAGGCAGCGCTCTCTCAGGCGAAGCGCGCGGCGACCGCGACGGCCAGGTCGTTGGCCTCCGGCTCGCCAATGGTGACGCGGACGCCCTCGCCGGCGAACGGGCGCACGGTCACGCCCGCCTCCTCGCAGGCCGCGGCGAACTTCTCGGTCGCGTCGCCGAGCCGCAGCCAGTAGAAGTTGGCCTCGGTGTGCGGGACCTCGACGCCGTGCGCGCGCAACGCGGCCAGCACCCGGGTGCGCTCGGCGACCAGCGCGTCGACCCGCTCGGCCAGTGCGTCGCGCGCGCGCAGCGAGGCGACCGCGGCAGCCTGCGCGACCAGGTTCACGCCGAAGGGCACCGCACAGGCACGCAGCGCGGCGGCCACCGGCGGCTGCGCGACCGCGAAGCCGATGCGCAGTCCGGCCAGGCCGTAGGCCTTGGAGAAGGTGCGAAGAACACAGACATTCGCCCGATCGCGGTATAGCTCCAGGCCGTCGACCACCTCGGGGTCGCGGTTGAACTCGCGGTAGGCCTCGTCGATCACGACGAGCACGTCCGAGGGCACCCGGTCCAGGAAGCGCTCCAGTTCGGCGCGGTGCACCACGGTGCCGGTCGGGTTGTTCGGGGTGCAGACGAAGATCAGGCGGGTGCGCTCGGTGATCGCGTCGGCCATCGCGTCGAGGTCGTGCTTCTCGTCGCGCAGGGGTACCTGGATCGAGGTCGCGCCGGCGATCTGGGTCAGGATCGGGTACGCCTCGAAGGACCGCCAGGCGTACACGACCTCGTCGCCCGGACCCGCGGTGACCTGGAGCAGTTGCTGCGCGACGCCGACCGAACCGGTGCCGACGGCCAGGTGCTCGACCGGCACGTCGTAGTAGCCGGACAGCTCGTTGAGCAGTGCGGACGAGGCGAAGTCGGGATAGCGGTTGATCGATCCGGCGGCCGCGGTCGCGGCTTCGAGCACCCCGGGCAGCGGCGGGTACGGGTTCTCGTTCGAGGCGAGCTTGTAGGACGGCCCCTGGCCGGGAGCGGGCGCCTTGCCCGCCTTGTAGGCCGGCAGCCCGGCCACCGCCGCGCGCAGCCTCGGCTCGGACGCAGCGCCGGTCGAGTTGGTACCGGTCGCGCCGGTATCGGTCGCGTTGGTGTCGGACACCCTCGAATCGCTCACCACAGCCCGCTTTCTCCGCGTTCAAGAACCGGCGGGATCCGCCGCCCGGCTCAGCGTACGACGCCGGCGGGTCTTGGTCATCCAGGAAGCTGCCTACTAGCCGCAGATGCGAATAGTTTGCAATAGTGGGCTCATGAGCCAATCCGTGACCGCGGTGGAAGCGGCCCCCTCCGGGCGCCGGACGAGCCTGATAGGCCGCGTACGCAGCGCCCTTACTCCCGCGGAGTGGTATCGCCTCTCCGGGATGGGCGGCTTCATCCTGCTGTTGCACGTGATCGGTTGGGGCATCATCGCGTCCGTCGCGTCCCGCCACTACTCGCTCGGCAATACGGCGTTCGGCGTGGGAACCGGTCTGACCGCATACACGCTCGGCATGCGTCACGCGTTCGATGCGGACCACATCGCCGCGATCGACAACACGACCCGCAAGCTGATGTCCGAAGGCAAGCGGCCGCTCTCCGTCGGCTTCTGGTTCTCCCTCGGGCACTCCTCGGTCGTCTTCGGCCTCGCGGTGCTGCTCGCATTCGGGGTCAAGGCCGTGGTCGGGCCGGTCAAGAACGACAACTCCCAGCTGCACCACTACACCGGCGTGATCGGCACCACGGTCTCCGGCGGCTTCCTCTATTTGATCGCGGCGGTCAACGTGGTGATCCTTTGGGGCATCCTCAAGGTGTTCCGCGCGATGCGCCGCGGCGAGTTCGACGAGGCCGCGCTGGAGGAGCATCTGGCCAACCGTGGTCTGATCAACCGGCTGCTCGGCCGGGTGATGCGGGCGATCCGCAAGCCGTGGCAGATGTACCCGGTCGGGCTGCTGTTCGGCCTCGGCTTCGACACCGCCACCGAGGTCGCCTTCCTGGTGCTGGCCTCGACCAGCGCACTGGCCGGGCTGCCCTGGTACGCGATCCTCTCGCTGCCGGTGCTGTTCGCGGCCGGGATGAGCCTGCTCGACACGATCGACGGCTCGTTCATGAACTTCGCCTACGGCTGGGCCTTCGCCAACCCGGTGCGCAAGGTGTACTACAACCTGACGATCACCGGGCTCTCGGTGGCCGTGGCGCTGATCGTCGGCACCGTGGAGCTGCTCGGCCTGCTCGCTCAGCAGCTCAACTACACCGGGGCGTTCTGGTCCTGGATCGCCGGGCTGAATCTGAACACCGTCGGCTTCGTCATCGTCGGCCTCTTCATCGCCACCTGGGTCATCGCGCTGGCGGTGTGGAAGTTCGGCCGGATCGAGGAGCGCTGGCGCACCGAGGGCTGAGCCGTCACACCGCCGCGTCAGGTCAGGCCGTCACCCCGCGCTCTCACACCGCGCCGGTCGACTGCTTGCTCACCAGCAGCCGGTTGGCCGCGAGGATCAGGCTGTCCACCGCCTTGGCGGACCAGCGCACGTCCGGACTGCGTAGCGTCGAGGCCAGTTGCTCCGGGGTGAGCACCGTGACGCCGAGCATGTTGCGCGGCGTGCCCGGCAGCTTGTCCATGTGCACGGCCAGCAGCGGCTGCACCGTGACAATGCCGACCTCCTCGTCGAGCGCGGCCGCCTCCGTCAACGCCTCGCCCAGCGCCCGTGCCTGCTCGACCAGCCGCTTGAACATCGGCGCCTGGTCGACGTGGTTCACGTACATCACCGCGCCGAACATCCGCACGTCGTGGTCGTGCCACTGCTTCGAGTCGATGAGGAAGGCGCCGCGCGGCGAGAGCACGAGGTGCTCGATCTCGAACGGTTCGCCGAAGCCGGTGAGCATCCGGTCGTGCAGCACCGTCGCGCGGCCCCGGATCTCCACGGCGCGCAGCACCTTGCCGGTCTCCGACTCGGCCGCGGCCCGCTCCCGTACGCGCACGAGCGCGTCCGGCTTGCGGAACAGCACGTCGAGCACCGCGGCGGTGCCCAGCACGAAGTAGAGCACGCCGAACAGCGGAAAATGCGTCGAGTAGCCGGCGATGATGGAGACGGCCACGATCAAGGGGCCCCACCACAGTGCCGACAGCGCCGCAGAGCGCCGGCGCGTCGCGATCCAGGCCCCATAGCGCTGCGTATAAGCGGCTTGCAAGCTCTGACCAGCGCGCGGTGGACCGTCCCGACGTGCCGCCCGGCCGATCGTGGCCATCGGCAACCTCCTAGAAACCACGGGTAGTCGACGCCGCCTCGCGTGTCCCCGCGGCGACCGTCGAAACCCTTCTCAGCACGTTAGCGGCATACAGACACACGCGGCAGGGATACCGGAAGACCGCTTTCTCCCACTACCCTCACATCTCATGGTTGACCTGTCCGATTCGGTGGCCGCAGTGGGCGACGTGCACGGCTGCGTGGCTCCGCTGCGTGAGGCGCTGTACCGCGCCGGATTCATCGACGAGCGGGAGCGCTGGATCGGTGAAGACGCCCGGCTTTGGTTCCTCGGCGACCTCACCGACCGCGGCCCGGACGGCATCGGCGTGCTCGATCTGGTCATGTCGTTGCAGGCGCAGGCGGCCGACCACGGCGGCGAGGTGGGCTGCCTGCTCGGCAACCACGAGCTCATGCTGCTCGCCGCGCATCTGCCCGAAGGCCGCAAGCTGCGGCTGATGCAGTCCGGCGACGACGACGTGCACGCGCTGTTCCGCGAGCGCTGGTTCGGCAACGGCGGCCAGGACGCCGACTCCAGCCGGCTGACCGACGCGCACCTGGAGTGGATCGCCAAGCTGCCGGCCATGGCGCTGATCAACGGACACCTGCTCGTGCACGCGGACACGGTCGGGTACCTCGAGTTCGGCGAATCCGTCGAGGCGGTGAACGAGAGCATCGCGGCCCTGCTCAGCGACCCGGTGGACGTCGAGGAGATCGACCGTCTCACGCACCTGATGACCAAGCGTTTCGCCTTCGCCTCCGACGACGGGATAGCTGCCCGCGAGTTCCTGCGCACCTTCGGCGGCAGGCAGCTCGTCCACGGCCATTCCCCGATCCCGCTGCTGCTCGGGATCGAGCCGCACGCGGTAACCGGACCCTTGGTGTACGCGGGGGGCTACGCGGTCAACCTCGACACCGGCCTCTTCCTCGGCGGCCCGTGCTTGGTGTGCGGCCTTCCCTCCGTACCCAAAGAGCTTCCCTGATATCGAAGCCAATCCTGATATCAGGAATCCGCTGATACCCCGTTCGTCACGGCTTCAAGCCAGTTGATTCAGGCGGGTTGCACCTCGACGGCGGAGGCGGTTGGGGCGGCCGGGGTCAGGCCGAGCCGCTCCGGGTCCCAGATCCGCTCGCACAGCGCGCGGTACAGCCGCTGGCGTTCAGTGATCGAGGTGATTCCGAAGGTGTGCGGGTACGCGCGGAAGTGGTCGGCCAGGCCGTTGCGCACCACGAACCTGCGGAATGACGGATTGCGTTCGTAGCACAGCGGATGCAGCGAGCGCGCTAGCAGATTCTGCGCACGGTAGTGCTCTGCTTTGAGCGAGTAAGGATCGTCCCGGAACGCCGCGTTGATCTCCTTGGGCAGCAACAACAGTGCCCCGAATCGGTTGCGCACGACGCGGAACCGCTCCGGCGTGCCGACCTCGTCGGCGTAAGGGCCGAAGTGGTCGGCCCAGATGTGTTCGATCTCGTACGGTCGGCCGGACGGCCCGAAGCCGAGGTAGTCCACGATCAGATCCGGCTGCCCGCACTGGGTTTCCACCCACTGCGTCATCCGCGCGAGCAGGTAGCGCACCTGCTTGCGGTTGTCCGAGCGCAGCCCAAAAGTCTCCAGGCCGGCGAAGTCGTGTTCGAGCCCGGACACCTCGGCGGCCAACAGCGCGCGCACCGACTCAAGGCTCTGCGCCGCGCGCAGCGGCTCCACCAACGCGCCGATCTGCCGGGCCAGGTCTCCGGATTGCAGCCCGGCGTAGTTGGCCATCCGGCGGGCCAGCAGCAGATCGCAGAACGCGGCGACGAGGCGGGCCTTCTCCCGGAACACGGTGTCCGAGTCGTTCGGCCCGATCGCCGCCATGATCAGCGTGAGCTGGTGGGTGAAGCCGTTGGCCGCGTTGTAGAAGACCGGCTCAAGGCCCTTGGCTGGCACGGCGCAGGCCTCGACCAGCGCCCGGTAGCGGTCCGCCAGAGGCCTGATGGTGTCCCGGATGAACACCCGGTAGTCGCGCGGACGCACCAGGCCGACCGCGTCGGTGTTCTGCCGCACCCACTCGTGGAACGCGGTGGAGATCCGCTCCGCGGTAGCCGGTTCCGCGGGCGCGTACCTGGCCAGCAGCACGGTCTTGACGAAGTCGCCGGGCGCCTGGTCGTCGGTGACCGCGAGCTGCGACATGGTGCGCCGCCAGATCGCGTTCAGCGCGCTGTGATCCTTGTCCGCGCGCGAGAGCAGGAAGGACTTGAGCAGGTCGAGCGGGGTCAGCCGGGCGCCCCGGTCGTTCATCGACTCGAAGATCTCCCAGCCGTGGTCCCGGTTGCGCGCGGTGATCTCGACCAGGAACACCCGCTCCAGGAGCCAGTCCACGAAGAAGGGCAGCGCCTCGCCGCGCAGCGCGGCCGGGAAGTCCTCGACCAGTTCCCGGTAGCGCTGGCACATGGTGCGCACCGCGAGCGGGGTCAGCTCGATGACCGGGAAGTCGCGTCCGGCACGCAGCGCGCGCAGCGCGGGCTCGCGTTCGTCTACGTGCACAGTGAACGTCGGCACGCCGTACTGCACGGTGCAGATCATGTTGTCCAGCACGGCCGCGCCGGCGTGGTCCTCGAAGTCGGTGAGCCGATGCCGCAGGTGGATCAGCAGCAGAAGCAGGGTCGTGAAACGCTGCTGGCCGTCGACGAGGTATGACACACCCGGGGCGGGATAGGTGACGAAGGGACCGAGGAAGTAGGGCCGGTACCCGGCGACGTCCTCCCGGTCGTGGTCCGGCCGCCACTGCTCAAGGAAGCGGCCGGACAGGTCCTGTAGGAGGTCGCCGACGTGCGTGCGGCTCCAGTCGTATTCACGCTGGTAGTGTTCGAGCCCGTACCTGCGTCCGGTGAACAGTTCCCTGACGGTGTGCCCCCGGCCGTCGATGCGGTCCTGCCTGTCGTTGCTCGAGAACGCGGCCTTGGTCGTCAAAATGCAGCCTTGAACATGATCCTGGCGTCCCCTTGTGCAAGACGCGGAACGCGGGCCACGGGAAAGCGCCTTCGAGCGCTGCTTTCACTCCAGTGCGCCTCTTGCCCACCCTGTCTTCGGGAACATGCCCAGGTCAGCGGGTAGGAAAACCAGACGGCGGGTTACGAATGAGTGAAGCGATCAAGGCGGTCCACCCCGTTTGATGCGAAGCGCCGAGGCCCTTGCCGGTGTCCCCGTGGAAATATTCGAAGAACCACGGGCGGTCCCGCCATCGCGGGTCTGACTGCAAGAGGGCTGATTCAGCCGACGCCGCGTCCGATTCCGGGGCGTCGGCGCCGACCGGTCCGAGTACCGGACGGGTGCCCTCGGGGCCGAGCCGGAAGATGCCGATCAGCCGCTGCCGCAACTCCTCCGCGAAGCCGGCCCGATCCACGTTCGGCACGCCAGGCACCGGGTGCCGGGTCACCGCGAGGGCCGGGCCGACTCGGCAGATCGCCTCGTACACCAGGTAGTTGAGCGGCAGCCAGACCGGGCCGCGCCAGTTGGAGTTGCCGCCGAACATGCCGGAGCGGGATTCGCCGGGTTCGTAGTCGACGCTCGCGGTGTAGCCGTCGAGGTCGACAGAGAACGGATGCTCCAGGTGGTAGCGCGAAAGCGAGCGCAGGCCGTGCGGGGAGAAGAACTCCGCCGGGTCGCTGAGCCGCTGCAGCATCCGGGCCGCCTGCACGTCGTCGGCGAGTGAGAAGACGATGCCGCCGGCGGCATGCGGCCGCGTGACGGCGCGGGCGTACTCGGGGCGGCGGGTGGTGAACTCCTCCAGGTGCGCGGTGAAGCGGGGCAGCCGCTTGAGGGTGTCGGCGTCCACGGCGATCGCGGCGAGCAGCGGCACCGCGCCGACCATCGAGCGCACCCGCATGACCACCGGTTCGTCGCCGTCGCGGCGCAGCCGGTCGTAGTAGTAGCCGTCCTGCTCGTCCCAGAGCCCGCAGTCGTTGATCGCCTTGGCGATGTAGGCGTAGTGCTCGGCGAACTTGCAGGCCATCTCCTCGTAGATGGGCTCCTGGGCGGCCAGTTCGATGGAGATCGCGAGCATGTAGAGGCAGTAGGAGGCCATCCAGCCGGTGCCGTCGGACTGTTCGAGCACGCCGGCCACCGGCAGCTTGGAGCGGTCGAAGACCCCGATGTTGTCGAGGCCGAGGAATCCGCCCTCGAAGATGTTGTCCTCGCCCTCGTCCTTGCGGTTGACCCAGAAGGTGAAGTTCAGCAGCAGCTTGTGGAAGCAGGCCTTGAGGAACTCGCGGTCGCCGCCGACGGCCCGGTGCACTCGCATCGCGGCCCAGGCGAAGACCGGTGGGTTCATGTCGTCGAAGTCCCACTCGTAGGCCGGGAACAGGCCGTTCGGGTGCTGATAGCGCTGCGAGAGGTAGGTGTAGAGCTGCTCCTTCGCGCAGCCGGGATCCACCTCGGCCATCACGGCGCAGTGGAAGGCCAGGTCCCAGGAGGCGAACCAGGGGTACTCCCAGGGATCGGGCATCAGCAGCACGTCGCGGGCCCAGAAGTGGTCCCAGCCGGCGTTGCGGTCGTGAGCGCGGTGGTCGGGAGGGAGCGGTTGCGCCGGATCGCCGCGCAGCCAGCGGTGCACGTCGTAGTGGTAGAACTGTTTGGACCAGATCAGACCGCTGAAGGCCTGGCGCATGATCCGGGCGTCGTCCGGGGTGGCGTCGTCCGGCGTGAGGCCCGCGTAGAACTCGTCGGCCTCGCGCTCGCGATCGGCCAGCGTCGAGCCGTGGTCGGACAGAGTGGCGCCCTCGGCGGCCAGCCAGAGGTTGATCTCGCGCCGTTCACCGGGCGCGAGATCCAGCACATAGTGCAACGCGCCCTTGGTGCCGGTGCGCTCCGGATTGACGGTGTCGGCACCGCCGACGATGTGGTCGCCGATGCCGTCCTTCGGGTACGGAGTCCGGTTCTCAGCGCCGAACAGCAGAGCCGCGTTCGTTTCGTTGTCGCAGAGCAGCGCCGGGGGTGTCTGACCGGAAGCGTCGGACAGCGCGAGGGCGCCGTCGAGGTGCGGGTGTTTCGCGGTCAGCCTGCCGGACTCGCCGACGATCATCAGCCCTGATGTGTCAACGGCGTCCTCGATGTCGGGCGCGCGCCCCCAGGACCACATGTCCCGGAACCACAGGTGCGGTAGCACGTGCAGCGTCGCGGCGTCGGGCCCGGCGTTCTCCACAGTGACGCGGATGGCATACGCGTCCGGCGCCGCCTTCGCGTAGTCGGCGGTGATGACGAAGTAGCGGTCGTCGGCGAAGATCCCGGTGTCGACGAGCTCGTACTCCGGGTCGTCCTTACCGCGCGCCGCGTTCTGCTCACGCAGCTGTTGATACGGGAACTCGGCCTGCGGGTAGTGGTAGCGCCAGCGCAGCCACGACCCGGTCGGCGTCGCGTCCTCGTACCACCAGTAGTCCTTGGCGTCCTCGCCGTGGTTGCCCTCGGCGTTGCCCAGGCCGAAGGCCCGTTCCTTGAGGATCGGGTCGCGCCCGTTCCAGAAGGCCAGCGCGAAGCACCAGTCCTGGTTGAGGTTGCACAGCCCGGCCAGGCCGTCCTCGCTCCACCGGTAGGCGCGGGAGCGCGCGTGCTCGAACGGGAAGTAGCGCCAGGCGTCGCCGTCTGCGCTGTAGTCCTCCCGCACGGTGCCCCACGCGCGCTCCGACAGGTAGGGGCCCCATTCGCGCCAGGGCTCTGCTCCGTCGTCCGCCGCCTTCAGCCGCCGCTGCTCCGCATTCTGCTTCTTAACGGACCCAGGCTCATGCACCTGACCAGTCTTACCCGACCGGGGCTGCGGCCGCGCTCCGAATCTGGTGGGTGATGCGCATCGAGCAGAAGTGCGGGCCGCACATCGAGCAGAAGTGCGCCTGCTTGGCGGGCTCGGCCGGCAGCGTCTCGTCGTGGAAGGACCGGGCCGTGGTCGGGTCGAGGGCCAGGTTGAACTGGTCCTCCCAGCGGAACTCGAAGCGGGCGTCGGACAGCGCGTCGTCCCAGGCCTGGGCGCCCGGGTGGCCCTTGGCCAGGTCGGCGGCGTGTGCGGCGATCTTGTAGGCGATCATGCCCTGCTTGACGTCCTCGAGGTCCGGCAGGCCGAGGTGCTCCTTCGGGGTGACGTAGCAGAGCATCGCGGTGCCGTACCAGCCGATCATCGCCGCGCCGATCGCGGAGGTGATGTGGTCGTATCCGGGAGCGATGTCGGTGGTCAGCGGGCCCAGAGTGTAGAAGGGCGCGTCATCGCACAGCTCCTTCTGCAGCTCCACGTTCTCCCGGATCTTGTGCATCGGCACGTGTCCGGGTCCTTCGATCATCACCTGCACGTCGAGCTCGCGGGCGATCCGGCCCAGCTCGCCGAGGGTCCTCAGCTCAGCCAGCTGCGCCTCGTCATTGGCGTCGTAGATGGAGCCGGGGCGCAGGCCGTCGCCGAGGGAGTAGGTGACGTCGTACTCGCGCAGGATCTCGGACAGCTCGGCGAAGTGGTCGTAGAGGAAGTTCTCCCGGCCGTGCGCGATCATCCAGGCGGCGAGGATCGAGCCGCCGCGCGAGACGATGCCGGTCTTGCGGCGCGCGGTCAGCGGCACGTAGTCGCGGCGGACGCCGGCGTGCACGGTCATGTAGTCGACGCCTTGCTCGCACTGCTCGATGACCGTGTCCCGGTAGACCTCCCAGGACAGCTCCTCGGCCTTGCCGCCGACCTTCTCCAGTGCCTGATAGATCGGCACGGTGCCGACCGGGACCGGCGAGTTGCGCAGGATCCACTCGCGGGTCTGGTGGATGTCGCGCCCGGTGGACAGGTCCATGATGGTGTCCGCGCCCCAGCGGGTCGCCCACACCATCTTCTCCACCTCCTGCTCGATCGAGGAGGTCACGGCGGAGTTGCCGATGTTGGCGTTGACCTTCACCAGGAACGCCTCGCCGATCACCATCGGTTCGATCTCGGGGTGGCGGAGGTTGGCCGGGATGACGGCGCGGCCGGCGGCCACCTCGTCACGCACCTTCTCGACCGGGACGCCCTCGCGCAGCGCGATGAACTCCATCTCGGCGGTCACCTCGCCGCGACGCGCGTAAGACAGCTGCGTTCCGCTCGGCCGCGTCCCGTTCTGGCGCGCGGTGATCCACGGCTCGCGGAGCTTGGGCAGCCCCGCGCGTACGTCGGTCTTCAGGGAAGGGTCGGTGTAAGGGCCCGACGTGTCGTACAGCACGACGCTGTCACCAGTCGACAGGACGACCTCACGCATCGGGACGCGGATGTCACCAAAGGAGTTTGTGCTGCTCAGATAGGTCTTGCGAATCTCGGACACAGTCGCCCACGCTCCCTACGCCGGCATTACCCGGACAGGTTCATGCGGTCGGCGACAACGGCTTGTGCAGGCCTGAAGCCTGGCCAGTCGCCCTCTCAGCCCGGTCGGTTCCGAGCTCCCGCGGTCTTTAGTTGTCCCGGTCACCCTAGCGCGGGCAGCGCGCAGCGCAAGGAGAGGGCGGAGCGATTGCTTCCTAAGTCCGACCGGCCGTCCGGCGGCGAAAGCGTCGCCGGACGAGCCGGGTGCGGATCAGTAGTCGCGGCGGTTGCGGATCTGCCGACGCCGGTAGGCGGGCAGCGAGTTCATGAACCGCCGGTACCCGTACCAGAGCACGCCTACCGCCCCGACGGCGAGCGCGACGAAGAACAGCGAGCTGAACACCGCGGTGACCAGCGCGATGACGATCTTGGCGGCGATCACCACACCGGCGACCGCGAGCACAGCCTTCAGCCAGGTTGGCATCTGCCTTCCCCAACCCCTTCAAGAGCCTCAGGACGCCGCGCGTCACGGCGTCTACCGGAAGAACGTTCGGGCTCTCGCCCCCGTTCCCGATCCACGATATATCGCGTTAGGCGGCTACGCCAGTGTCCGTTGGACCCTCGTTGCGGCCGTTCGCGCGGGCCGTTCGCAGGCAAGCGCCGCCTCGAAGCAGAAGCCGCCGCCTCGAAGTAGAAGCCGCGTCGACGTAGAAGACCGGCCGGACTGCGGCCGCGGAGCGTGTGGGAATATGCCCGGCGCCAGACGCGCCTAAGCCCGCCGGGACCTAGCGCACCCCGGCGGGCTGTCAAGCGCCTCGCCGCACAGCCCTTGCGTGCTGCGGCGTGGCTGGTGTTTCTGAGCGCTTGCGCGCGTTACTCGTGTTGCTATTGCTACCTGCTGATACCAGAGTGTCGCACTGAAACCTCTGATACGGCAGAGCATTGACTGCTGCCGCACTATCGCAGCGGTCGGTTGTGACGGCCGTGATGTACACCGGCTGTCGGGATCGCGGATCAGGCCTTCTTGGCGCGCGTCGAAGCGCGCTTCGCGGGGGCCTTCTTGGCGGGCCTCTTGGCGGCGGCCGGTGCCTTCTTCGCGGTCGCCTTGCGAGCCGGACGCGCAGCCGGGGCGGGGGTCTCCTCCGCCTCGACCTGAGCGGTCACGGTAGCGAACGCGCTGCGGCACTTCTCCAGCAGCTTGCGCAGCGACTGCTGGTCCGCCTTGCTGAGCTGCCCGTTGAGCAGCTCCTCGACCTCGAGGATCTTCTTGTCGGCGCGGCCGAGCAATCTCTTGCCCGCCGCGGTGATGTTGGTCTCCATCGCGCGGCCCTGACCCGGTACGGTGCGCCGCTCGATGAGGCCCTTGACGGTCAGGTTGCCCAGAACCGTCGTCATCGTCTGCGGAGTCACCAGGCACCGGCGGGCGAGTTCGGCCCCGCTGATACCCGGCGTGTCAGCGATCACCAACAGCGCCGAGTACTGCGGGACGGTCAGGCCCATCGGGCGCAGTGCCGCGTCCTTCGCTCCGGAGAGCTCTTGCTCAAGGCTCTTGACCATGTGGCCGAGCCGGTCATCCACTGCTGTCATGGCGTCGATCATATCCTGTGTCGCACAAAATGCCCGTTTTTGCGGCGGGCTCTGACGCGGATGGGTGATACACAACGCTCTGCGAGCGCCACCCGTACCCTTCTACAACAGCTTGCCACACCTTCTTGGCCGAAGCGCGCCACTTGCGGGAACATGCGGCCATGAAGAAATTCGTGATCAAGATCCTGGTGAACGCGGTGGGCCTGTACGTGGCCTCAATCGTGGTCAAGTCAGGCATCGCGTTCCAGGGCACGGGCTTCCAACTAGTGTGGACCGTTCTGCTGGTCGCGCTCATCTTCGGCCTGGTGAATACGTTCATCAGGCCCATCGTCAAGCTGTTCAGCTTCGGGATCCTGCTGCTCACCCTGGGGCTTTTCACCTTCGTCATCAACGCTCTCATGCTGTTGCTGACCTCGAAGATCTCCGACCACTTCGCGGTGCGCTTCCACGTTCAGAACTTCGGCTACGCGCTGCTCGGCTCGCTGATCATCACCGCCGTGTCACTGATCTTGCACGCAGTGCTGCCCGACGAGAAGCGCAAGTAGGAGTGGAAACAGCGGTCGAAGCTCAACCTCCGGGTACACGATCATGACCGAAGAACAAGGCCAGTGAACAACGAGGCGGACATCCGTACCGGTGCGGACCACCAGGGCGGCGAGCGCAGTGCCCTGCAACACTCGTCCGGCGGCAGGCAGGCCCGGGAACCGTACCGGGTCTGCTTTGTCTGCACGGGCAACATTTGCCGCTCGCCGATGGCCGAGTGGGTGCTG
Organism: Actinocrinis sp.; assembly: GCF_035653575.1. Classification (GTDB taxonomy): domain Bacteria; phylum Actinomycetota; class Actinomycetes; order Streptomycetales; family Catenulisporaceae; genus Actinocrinis. Next base: position 23,175 of record NZ_DASRBQ010000079.1, on the reverse strand, counting down.
CGCGCGCGTATCGCCGAGGCCGGGTTGTCGGACGTGGTCGAGGTCGACAGCGCGGGCACGGGTGACTGGCACGTCGGGGACGGCGCGGATCCGCGCACGGTGCGGGTGCTCGCGCGCCACGGCTATCCGTCGCGGCACGTGGCGCGGCAGTTCGAACAGGCCGACTTGCTGCACAGAGACCTGGTGATCGCCTTGGACCACGGGCATCTGCGGACCCTGCGGCGCTGGGCTTCGGCGCTTTCCGGCGGCCGGGGGCGGGCGGCTGCCCCGTCAGTCCGCGCTCCATCGGTTAGCGCTCCATCGGTCGCCGCCTCTTCCTCCGATCCGGTGAAAAACGCCGCCGGCGCGGACGCTCCGCGGCTGGCGGAGTTGCGGCTGCTGCGCGAGTTCGATCCGGCCGCGGGGCCCGACCGGCTGGACGTACCGGATCCGTACTACGGTTCTCTGGCAGGCTTCGAAGAATGCCTGGCGATGGTGCAGGACGCGATGCCGGGCCTGCTGTCGCACATCGGGTTGGCTTTGGAGACGAGGGCAGGGTGATCGGCGACCAGGTGGCCGCGGTGCTCGGGGGCGCCGTAGCCGGGGTGACCGCGCTCGGCACCGGCGCGGGGGGCGCCGGGACCTATCGGGTCTCGCTGCTCGACGGCGGCAACGTCTTCGTCAAGGCCACCGGAGGGCAGGACCCGGAGTTCCTCGCCTCTGAGGCCGCCGGGCTGCGCTGGCTGCGCGAGGCGGAGGGCGTGCTCGTGCCCGAGGTGCTCGGGATCAGCGACTCGCTGCTGGTGACCACCTGGGTCACGCCGGGGCGGGCGACCCAGGAGGGCGCGGAGGAGTTCGGCCGGCAGCTGGCCACGCTGCACGCGCGCGGCGCACAGTCATACGGCGCCTCGTGGCCCGGTTTCATCGGCGCGCTGCCGATGGACAACACGGAAGAAGAGGAGTGGCCGGGCTTCTACGCCCGGCGCAGGGTGCTGCCTTATCTGCGCGCGGCGGTCGACCGGGGTTCGATCGACGCGGAGGGCGCGGCCGTGATCGAGCGGGTCTGCGACCGGATCGAGGACCTGGCCGGGCCGCCCGAGCTGCCGGCCCGGATCCACGGGGACCTGTGGGCCGGCAATATCCACTGGGACACCCGCGGCCGCGCCTGGCTGATCGACCCGGCGGCGCACGGCGGCCACCGGGAGACCGACCTGGCGATGATGGCGCTGTTCGAGCCGCCGCACCTGGACACGATCATCGCGGCCTACGACGAAGTGCATCCGCTCGACGAGGAGTGGCGCGAGCGCGTGGGCCTGCACCAGCTGCATCCACTTCTCGTTCACGCGGTGTTGTTCGGTTCTTCGTACGGGGCGCAGGCCGTCGCCACTGCGCGCCAGTATCTGTAAGCGTGCGCCGTGCAGCAGAGGTGGACGCCTCTATAACGCACCGTCTGAGTCGCTTCCAGGAACTTGCGATGAACCGCCTCCGCGGCGCCGCACGTGTGACACATTCGAAGGACCACACCGACGCACCACTGAATTCGGACTATCCGTACTTATCAGGCAGATAACATCCCGGACGCACAATGTGACAGTCCTGTCGCAGGAGAGCAAAGGGTCGGTAGGAGATGTACCGGACACGCGTACAGGCGTACTACAGTTGCCGACCGTCAGTCGGGACGGCGGGATAGGGCATTGAATTCACGGGCTACCTATGGAGCGTGACGAGCGGTGAGCTACTGCAGCTCCTGCGGCGAGCCGGTGGAAGGCCGGTTCTGCCGGATGTGCGGGACCCCCTTCGAGGCGGTCCCCGCCGAAGCGGTCGCGGCGACCAGCATGCAGCAGGGTCTCTTTCCGACCGCGCCGCCACACCGCCCCACCCACGCGCAGCCGCCGGAATCCGCGTTCGAATCGCTGTTCCGGCAGCCGGACGGGCAGATCAACCCGCACAGCCTGACCCAGATGATCCCGCCGGTCGAGGCCGACTACCGGATGCCGCCGCCGGGATCACCGCAGTTCGACGCGTTCGGCGCGGCGCCGGAGAAGACGACCGTGCTCCCCTCGCATCCCGGCGGAGGCGTCTACCCACCGGGACCGGGTACCGAAGCGCCCGAGAACTGGGACGACGACGAGTCGGGCATGCGCAAGCCGGTGCTGTGGGGCACCATCGGCGCAGTTGTCGCCGCCTCCGCGGTGATCCTCGGCCTGCTCTACATCGGCAGCCACAACAACGGAACCGCGGCGGGGGCGGGCAGCACCGCGTCGAGCACACCGTCCGCCGTGGTCTCGACCCAGTCGTCCGTGGGCAGCGTCCCGCTCGCCGTCGGATCGGCTAACCCGTCGCCGTCCGCGAGCCCTTCAGCCTCACCGTCGATGCAGGCGACCGGCAGCACGACGCTGCCGCTGTCGATCGGCTCGACCGGCACATACGTTCACTACGTGCAGACCCGGCTGCGGCAGCTCGGCTACTACCACGGCGACATCACCGGCCAGTACGACCAGGCGACCGCACAGGCGGTGATCTCGTTCCAGGGCAAGGCCCAGGTCACCGGTGACCCGGCCGGCACGGTAGGGCGGTCGACGCTCACCGCGCTGATCGCGGCGGGCTCGCAGCCGAACCTGCACCTCGGGCAGCGGTCCGCCGACGTCAAGCGCCTCCAGGAGGCGCTCAACAGCGCCGAAGACGCCGGACTCAACGTCAGCGGACGCTACGACCAGGCGACGTTCTTGGCGGTCGCGCGCTATCAGGCCCAGGTCGGCGCCGCGCCCACCGGGGCGATGAACGGGCAGACCTGGGGCGCGCTGCAGTCCGGCACGATCGTCGGCTGATCACCCGCCGTGTCCGATCAACGCAAGCCGGCCGCGGAGAGCAACCGGTCGCGTTCCGGCCTGCTGATGGCGGTCCACCGCACCGCGCGGATCGCCCCCTCCAGGGCGAGCAGGGTGTGCACGCACTCCTCGCCGGGGGTCTTGTCCGCGATCAGCTCCCAAGCCTGCAGCGCGCCGAGCTGTTTGAGCTGCTCAAGGGTATCGACGCCGACGGAACTCAGCCGTTCCGAGAGCACCGGGCCGATGTTCACCGCCCGCTCCATCGGCGTGCCCCGGGTCGATCCGCCAACCGACATCGCCATCGCCACCACCCTTCGTCCGGCCGCTCCACCTGGCGCCCACGCAACGAGCGTGACCCAACTGCCCCCGCTCGGCCACCCCACGCGCCCTTATGACTGATGCATCATGTGATCTGCCGCTTTCTCCCGGACACGCCGCCGATCCGACCGAACGAAGGAGTTCGTCTGGTTTGAGTATTTGTGTAGCACCGTGCGCCCCCGGAGACTGGGAGCATGGCCTGGCTTCTCGTCATCCTCGCCGGTCTCCTGGAGACCGGGTTCGCGGTCTGCCTCAAGCTGAGCGACGGCTTCAGCCGGATCGTACCGACCATCGGTTTCGCGGTGTTCGCGCTCGGCTCCTTCGGCCTGCTCACCCAGGCGCTGCGCCGGCTCGAGGTCGGCCCGGCGTACGCGGTGTGGACCGGGATCGGGGCGGCCGGAACAGTGCTGTTCGGAATGTTGTTCCTCGACGAGAGCAGTTCCCCGGTGAAGATCCTGTCCGTCTCGCTGATCGTGGCGGGGGTGGTCGGGCTCAACCTTTCCGGGGCCACGCATTGAATCGACCCGCCGGTCGATTGAACCGACAGCGCCGCCGAGCCGTGACCGTGACCAGGTGGTTACCGCCCGGAGCATCGCGCCGCTTAGATATCGATCCTGTGTCAGACGCCGCTCGCCCCATGGCGCCTGCGCCGGCCGCCGATATCTTTACCGCGTAAGGACGCAGCAAGGAGGGGCCATGGACGTCTCCGCGACGTCTGCCACGGCAGTCAACCCCTTCGGCACGGCACCACCGCCCACGGGGGGTCAGGCGGCGCCGTCGCTGGAGGAAACCGTAGCCTCCGCCGAAACGGCGCTCGCCGAGGCGCAGATCGCATTGGAGACCAGCAGGTTCGACCTCGACCGGCTGACCCGGCTGCACCACCACCACCTCGGACCGCTCTACGACCGGCTCGACCAGCTCGACCTGATGATCGCCGAGGCGCGGGCCGCGATGACCGGCGATCCGGAACAGGCCCGACGCGCCTACGAACTGAGGTACGGATCTTCCGGGCAACCTACGTTCGATCCGTTGACCGACCCGCTGCCGACCGAGCCCGAGCCCGCCGGCCCGGTCATCGATCCGGAGTACGCGAGCACGCTGCGGTTCACCGAACCCGTCGAGGAGCAGGCGCAGAGTAACGACCCAGCCAAGACCCTCCAGCGGCTCTACCGCGACCTGGCCCGGCGCGCCCACCCCGACTTCACGCAAGACCCGCGGGAAAAGGAGCGGCGTAACGCGTTCATAACGCGGGTGAACGACGCCTACCGCCGCACTGACCTTTACGAGCTGCAGCGCCTAGCCGAGGAATGGGCGGTCATCAGCGCCGAGGGTCCGGAGATGGGCACCGAGGAGCGGCAGCTGTGGCTGCGTCAGCGCCTGATATGGCTGCGCGCCCGCACCGCCGAGGCGCGAGTCGAGCGGGAGACGCTGCTTTCCAGCCCGCTGGGTCAGGTGCTCGCCGAGTTCGGTGCTGAGCGGGCGCTTGACGCCCTGTACGCGCGGCTCTACCAGCAGATCCAGTACAAGGAACGGGAGCTGCACGGCATATACACGGCAGATGCCGCATATGCGACGAACGGCACCTATGCGGCGGCTGAGCCGGGTTACACCGCGCAACACGCCTACACGGCTGACCCCGCGTTTGCCTCCGAGTCTGCGTATGCGGCAGGCGGCGTGCACAACGGCCAAACCATGTACACGACGGAGTCGCCGGCTTCGATGCAGTACGCGACGCCTTATCCGGCCCAACCGCAGCAGGAGAAGCCAGGCCTGGGCTTCTTCGGATAAGGCACTATCCGACCAGTCCGGTGGCCAGCGCCCGGCCGGTGGCCCGGTCGAGCAGGTACGGCTGTAGGTCGCCGCAGCTGGTCTTGATCTCGATGACCTCGTCCTCGATCCCCGGGCCGAAGCGCTCGGTCAGCTGCGGGGCGATCATCGCGGTCGGGTCGGAGTGCGCCACGACGTTGAACCAGCGGCGTATCGCGGCCGGCCAGTGCCCTTGTTCGTTGCGTGGTGCGGGCTCCAGCCGGGTGAAGACCTGCTGCGGCCCGCACATCGCGGCGCCCAGCGAGACGAAGGTGACCGAGACCGCGTCGCTCAGCGCGCACAGCGCCTCGTAGGCGATCAGCGCGCCGATGCCGTGGCCGACCACGACCTTGGTGTCCGGCAGGATCGCCGCCTGAGTCCGGTCGCGCACCTCGTGCCGCAGCTTCAGGTCGGTCAGGTAGCGGCTCAGCGCGCGGGCCTCCGCCGCGGCCAGCTCCGGGGAGCCGCGAAAGTACGGGCTCGCGCTCAGGGCGGCGGACAGGGCCGAGGTCCGGGCCCGGACGTCGGAACCGTCGATCGCCTCCGCTCCGGGTTCCGTCGCGCCGTGCGGCCGAGTCTCGCCCGGTGACACTGAATTCCGGGACAGCGCGTTCTGGGACGCTGTGTTCTGGGACGCCGGGTTGTTCGGGGATCCCGAGCTGTGGGACGACAAGCCTGGTCCTGGCCGGCGCCGCCGATCCGGGTGCCCCTCGAACTTGCCGATCCGGGTCGCCGAGGTCCACCAGCCGCTCAGCAGCGCCTCAGTCAGCTCCTCGGTCTCATCATGCGTCGCGACGCCGTTCGCTTCGCCCGACGCCTTTCCGGCGCCCTGATACGCCTTCTTGTCGTGCTCGGTGCGGCCGGCGAACAGGTCTGCGACATCGAGTACGACGACGTCCCCTGAGCGCGGGACCGGTCCCCGTACCGCACGCACCGAGGACGAGAGGGCGGTGACGACGCGCTGTACCGAGTCAGTGCGGCGTACTCCGGAGCCGACAGACAGCGGTCCGACAGAGACGGGACCTACCGACAGCGGGCCGACTGAGAGTGGTCCGAGCGACCGCGTGCCGGGCGACCGGGAGCCGCCTGGTCCACTCGGTCCCGGAACCACGACTACGAGCGCCAACGTCAACCCCCTCGTGCGTCGATCCGTGCTCGCTGGACTACCCGCTGATCCCGCGCCGACGCGGCCTCCGGACATCCCGCCCCGGTACGCCCTCTCGCGCCGCCCTTCGCCGTTCTTTCGGCGCCGCCGTTCGGCAAATACGTGCGAACGGCTGGGAATCAGTCTTGTGGCCTAGCGTAACCGACTCAAGACGCCAGGTGAGACCTGTGGCGGGAACTTGCCGTCGTCACGTGCGGATGCATACGGCGCAACGTCCGACGCAACGTCAGCAGCGGCGCCCCGGTCACACTCGGCGCAACCTGCACCTGCGTCACGCCGAGCCGCCGCCGCGAGCCTCGTCGAGCCAGGCGTGCGCCGCCGCGAATTCCTCGTCGCTGGTGCCGAACCGCATCGCCGGCGGCTGGCCGTCCGCACGCGGATACGAACCGAGGAAGCGCATGTTCGCGCTCGATCTGCGCAGTCCCATGAGCGCCTCGCCGACCCGCGCGTCCGCGATGTGCCCTTCGCAGTCGATGAAGAAGAAGTAGCGGCCCATGCCCTCGCCGGTGGGCCGCGACTCGATCCGGCACAGGTTCACGCCGCGGGTCGCGAACTGCTCCAGGATCTCCATCAGCTCACCGGGGTGGTTGTCGCGCAGGCCGACCGTGATCGAGGTCTTGTCCACCCCGGTCGGCGGCGGAACCGAGCCCGGCCTGGTCACCAACACGAACCGGGTCTGCGCGCCGGCGAAGTCGTGCACCGGCTCGGCCAGCACCGTCAGGCCGTAGCGCGCAGCCGCGAACGAGCCGGCCAGCGCCGCGTCGTAGACCCCGTCCTGCACCTGGCGGGCCGCGTGCGCGTTCGAGGTAGCCGCCTCCCAGCGCGCGTCGGGAAGGTTCTCGCCCAGCCAGCGCCGGCACTGCGGCTCGGCGACCGGGTGGCTGGCGACGGTCTTGATGTCCTCGAGCGCCGTACCTGGCCGCACAAGCAGCGCGAAGCTGACAGATAGCAGCAGTTCGCGCACGATGATCAGTGGTTCTCCGGAGGCCAATTCGTCGATGGTCGCAGTTACCGCACCCTCGACCGAGCTCTCCATGGCCACGACGGCGGCCGCACACTCGCCGCGACGTACCGCATCGAGCGCTGACGGAACAGTCGGGCACGGCACCGCCTCGACCGACCCTGCTTCCGGCAGCGCGAGTAGCGCCGCTTCGGTGAACGTGCCCTCCGGCCCGAGGTAGGCGTAGCGCAATGGTTGCTCAACGGACATGGTCACCACCGTATCCCTCCCTCGCACCACGGTGTGTAGCCATCTCGCGAGTGCCTCGGTGCCCGCCATACATCCGTATGAGTGATCTCATTGCGACATCGTGTCGCGTTTCACGGCCTTTGAGCGCGTATTGATCCGCGCGAGCGGTAATACGTAACTGCGTGCCCCTCGACCGTGGGAGGTTGTGGCTCGTGGACGTCAACTGGACCCTGCTACTGCCCCGAGAGGCGGAGAGCGTGGGGAAGGCCCGGCGGATGCTGCGGGACACCGCGACGCTCGCCGGGATGGATCCCGACGTCTCCTTCGACCTGGGGGTGGCACTCACCGAGGCGTGCGCGAACGTGATCGAGCACGCCGGGCAGGCGGAGGGCTACTGGGTCGCGGCCGGGATCAGCGACGAGCGCTGCTGGATCGACGTGATCGACAACGGGGTCGGATTCGCTCCGCGCCGGCTCACCGAGCACTCGGCGGCGACGAAGAGCGGCCGGCAGCCGCGGCTCGCGGCGGTGAGCATCGCGGACACCCCTGAGGGCGGCCGGGGCCTGATGCTGATCGAGGCGCTGTGCGATCGGGTGGACATCCGCAATCACCCGGCCCGTGGCGCGATGATCCACTTCGAGCGGGACCTGAAGCCGCCGGAGCGCGTCGCCGCGTAGCGAAGTGCCCGGTCATGTGCGTTTACTGAGCGCGTGGACGTTCTGATACTCGCGGGCGGGGAAGCGCGTCGGCTGCGCGGGGCGGACAAGCCGATGGTCGAGGTGGGCGGAAGAACTCTTCTCGACCGGGTCATTGCGGCCTGCGCCACGCTCACCGACGCGGGCGTGGGTGGTTCGGGGGAACTTGTCGTCGTGGGGCCCTCTAGGGCGACGGAACGTGAAGTGCGTTGGATCCGCGAGCAGCCGCCCGGGGGCGGTCCGGTTGCGGCCATCGCCGCAGGTCTCGCCGCACTCGCAGAGGTCACCGAAGACCCGCATGACTGGATCGGCGTTTTCGCCGCCGACCTTCCCTTTCTGACGGCGACCGCTGTCCACAGGCTGTGGACGGCAGTCGCCGCATCGGAGCCCGGCTACGACGGCGCCGTAGCGGTCGACGCGGAGGGCCGCGAACAGTGGTTGAACGCCGTGTACCGACGCGAGGCGCTCGAATCGAAGCTCGCTGAATACGGTTCGGGCGGGGTGCACGGCCTTCCGCTGCGCCGACTGGTTCGTGATCTGCGCCTGCTTCGGATCAGCCAGCCGGGGAATGCCGTGCTGGACTGCGACACCTGGGAGGATGTGGACGCGGCGCGGCGGATCGCCGATTCCGCGACGCGACCTGATCGACGGTCCGGTGCGGCCGAGGAAGGGAACTGACAGCGGATGTTCGACTCCTGGCTCAGCGAGGCGGCAGCGGAACTCGGCCGCCCCGAGCTCGCGCTGACCGCCGAGCAGCAGACGGCCCTGCTTGAGCTCGCCCGGGCGGCCGCGCACTCGGTAGCCCGTCCCGCCGCGCCGCTGACCACGTTCCTGGCCGGTTACGCACTCGGAATCGGCGGAAGCCTGGACGGACTCGACAGCGTCGTGGCCACGCTCACCGCCGCGGCCGAGGCGCACCAGCAGGCTCAGGAGGAGGCGCACGACGCCTGACCGCGTTCCCGGCTCACTTCCAGAAGCCTGAGCCGGGTTGCCGCGCCGCCCGCAGGCCGCGCCGCGCGAGGTTTTAGGGTGGGGGCATGAAGGCGATCCAGATCACGGAACCCGGCGGCCCCGAGGTACTCGCGTGGACGGACGCACCCGATCCGGCGCCCGGTGTCGGCGAGGTGCTGATCGAGGTGGCCGCCAGCGCGGTGAACCGCGCGGACCTGCTGCAGCGGGCGGGCTTCTATCCGCCGCCGGCCGGCGCGAGCGAGATCCCCGGGCTGGAGTGCTCCGGCCGCATCGCCGCTCTCGGCGACGGCGTCAGCGATTGGAACGTCGGCGACGAGGTCTGCGCGTTGCTCGCCGGCGGCGGCTACGCCGAGCGGGTCGCGGTTCCGGCCGGTCAGGTGCTGCCGGTACCGAAGGGCGTCGACCTGGTTACCGCCGCCGGGCTGCCTGAGGCCGTATGCACCGTCTGGTCGAACGTGTTCATGGGCGCCGCGCTCCAGCCGCGCGAGACGTTGCTTGTACACGGCGGCACCGGTGGCATCGGCACGGTCGCGATCCAGCTTGGCAAGGCACTCGGCGCACGCGTCGTGGCGACTGCCGGCTCCCCGGAAAAGGTCGCCCGCTGCCGCGATCTCGGCGCAGACGCGGCGATCAACTACCGCACCGAGGACTTCGTAGACCGGCTGAGCGAGATCACGGCCGGGCACGGCGCGGACGTGATCCTGGACAACATGGGCGCCTCGTACCTGGGCCGCAATGTGGAGGCGCTGGCGGTCAACGGGCGCCTGGTCATCATCGGCTTTCAAGGCGGCGTACGCGGCGAGCTGGACCTCGGCCGACTGATGGCCAAGCGCGCCGCGATCCTGTCCACCGGCCTGCGCGCCCGGCCGATCGCCGAGAAGTCCGCCATCGTGGCCTCGGTACGCGAGCACGTCTGGCCGCTTACCGAATCCGGCACCCTGACCGTGGTCGCTGACCAGCGCTTCCCGATGTCCGAGGCGGCCGCCGCGCACCGGCTCGTCGAATCGTCGGGGCACGTCGGTAAAGTGCTGCTCGTTGTATAAATCACACCTGTCACCCCGCCGACCGTCGTCCCGCCGGAGCAGCCGATGAACCTGCAGAACTCGGAATACCAGGACCAGACCGAATTGCGGGCTGGCCGCTACGTCGTGGTCGGCCCCGACGGGCGCCCCGTGGTCGAGACCGGCGCGGAGCCCGAGGAGCCGGCCGACGAGCGCAACGGCGAGGACCCGACCAGCGTCGCCGAGATGGTCGAGCAGCCCGCGAAGGTCATGCGGATCGGCTCGATGATCAAGCAGCTGCTCGAGGAGGTGCGGGCCGCGCCGCTCGACGAGGCCAGCCGCGCGCGGCTCAAGGAGATCCACAAGTCCTCGATCGCGGAGCTTGAGAAGGGCCTGGCGCCCGAGCTGATCAGCGAGCTCGAGCGGCTCTCGCTGCCGTTCGCCGAGGAGGGCGTGCCCAGCGAGGCGGAGCTGCGGATCGCCCAGGCGCAGCTGGTCGGCTGGCTGGAAGGGCTCTTCCACGGCATCCAGACAGCCCTGTTCGCCCAGCAGATGGCGGCGCGGGCGCAACTGGAGCAGATGCGCAGGGCGCTGCCGCCCGGCATGTCCGCGGAGCAGCCGCACGGCAACTCCGCCGCCTCGGGGCCGTACCTCTAAGCCGTCAGCGTGCTGACGCGTCATCAATAGTCTGTGAAGTAATCAGCCGGCTGACGAAGCGGCACGGGAGGCGTCAGGATGCGAAAGATCGTCGTGCAGATGTGTGTGTCCCTCGATGGATTCATCGAGGGACCGCAGGGCGAGCTGGACTGGCATCTGGTCGACGAGGAACTGCACTACCACTTCAACCACCAGCTGAGCGCGATGGGCGCGTTCCTCAACGGACGCGTGATGTACGAGTTGATGGCGCAGTATTGGCCGACCGCGGACCAGGACCCTGACGCTCCGGCTCCGGTGGCCGAGTTCGCCCGGATCTGGCGCGAGATGCCGAAGCTGGTCTATTCCAAGAGCCTGCAGAAGGCCGATTGGAATGCCGAGATCGTGCGCGAGGTCGTGCCGGAGGAGGTCCGGCGGCTGAAGGAGGAACCCGGCGGGGATCTGGCGCTCGGCGGCGTCGACCTGGCCGCGGAGTTCCTGCGGCACGGCCTGGTCGACGAGTACCGGCTTTACGTGCAGCCGATCGCGATCGGTGGTGGCAAGCCGCTGTTTCCGCCGGGAACCGCGAGAACTTCCTTCCGGCTCCTGGAGAGCCGCACCTTCGGTAACGGCGTCGAGCTGTTGCGGTATCAGTGCGCTCAGTAACCGCTACTAAGAATCCTGCGTCCGACTAAGTGCCCTGCGTGTCAAAGTACCCTGCGTGCTAAATAGGCTGCGTGACGCGGTCAGCCGCAGAACGCGTCGAGGACCTTCTCGTAGTGGTGCGTCCACCACACCACCAGTGCCGAAGCCGCCGGGAACTGTTCGTCGGTGCGGGCATCCTGGCGTTCATAGCGCCAGCTGAGCATCCAGAAGTCGGTCAGCCGCTCCCACCACAGCCGGTGCACCGCCACGGCCAGTTCTTCGGCCATCCACGGCCGCATGTCGACGTATCCGCGCACGTATTCGCGCACGCGGGCAAGGTCGAGCTGTCCGTCATGCGGATCGACGAACAGGATGAGCGCGGAACGCACCAACTCCTCGCCGTACGGCTGCACGCTGAGCCGGTCCCAGTCGACCACCGCGCAGATCTCGCCGTCCGCACGATGAAAGACGTTGAGGCCGTGGAAGTCCCCGTGCACGTGGCCGACGGTCAGGAGCGCCCGGTCGGTCGGCCGCCGGTGCGCGAGCTTGCCGAGCAGGCCCAGCCGTTCCACCAGCCGGAACTCGGCCAGGTCGTCAATGCCCTCACGCACCGGGCGGTTGCGCAGCAGTTCCAGCAATCGCAGCGCTTTGGCGCGTGCCTCGTCCACCTGCGTCGTGGGCTGCGTCAGGGGTTGGGCGACCGGGCCGAGGATGTCGTCCAGCGCGTCGTGCAGCCGGCCGAGTAGCGCGCCGAGCGCCCTGCATTGTTCGAGTTCGAGCACCAGCCCCGACCGATGCTCGCCGTCGACCCACGGATAGAGCGCGAACAGCCGCGAGCCTGCTCGATTCAGGGTTCTGCCGGACAAGTCGGCGAGCGGGGCCACGACCGGCAGTCCCCGCGCGGCGAGGGCGGTCGTCGCGGCGTGCTGCGCCCGGATCGTATGCGGCTCCTGATCCAGGTAGTGCTTCAGGAACAGCCGGCCGGAGCCGGTGCACACCGCGAAGGAGCGGTTGAGCAGGCCCTCGTCGAGCGGTCTGAACCCGAGCACCTCGGCGATCCCATAGCGCCGAAGCAGTGCCGCCAGCGGAGAGTGGCGTGGCATGGCGGTACTTTACGCCCGCGCGCACTCCGGGGGAGCGCGTTTCCGGGAACGCGCCCCCTCCCGCCACGGCGTCTCAACCGTCGGACGGTTCAGTCTCGCCGCGGCGGCACGGACCGGGACGCCGAGGGCCGGCGCCCGATCCGTCAGCCGGCGGTTCGCCTACTACTTGGCCAGGGGGCTGAGAACCTCGCGGCCGCCGAGATGCGGCCGCAGCGCCTCGGGCAGCCGGACCGACCCGTCAGCCTGCTGATGGTTCTCCAGGATGGCCACGATCATCCGGGTCATCGCGCACAGCGTGCCGTTGAGGGTGGCCACCGGGCGCACCCCGTCGGCGTCGCGCATCCGCACGGACAGCCGGCGGGCCTGGAACCCGGTGCAGTTCGAGGTGGAAGTCACCTCGCGGTAGCGGCCCTGGGTCGGGATCCACGCCTCGCAGTCGAACTTGCGCGCGGCCGAGGAGCCGAGGTCTCCGGCCGCCACGTCGATCACCCGGAACGGCAGCTCGAGCCGGCTGAGGAACTCCTTCTCCCAGCCGAGCAGCCGCCGATGCTCCTCCTGCGCCTCCTCGGGGGCGCAGAACGAGAACATCTCGACCTTCTCGAACTGGTGCACCCGGATGATTCCGCGGGTGTCCTTACCGTACGAGCCGGCCTCGCGCCGGTAGCAGGACGAGTAGCCGGCGTACCGCAGCGGCAGCGCGGAGGCGTCCAGGATCTCGTCCATGTGGTAGGCGGCCAGCGGCACTTCCGAGGTCCCGACCAGGTACAGGTCGTCCTCCGCGAGGTGGTAGACGTTCTCGGCCGCCTGGCCGAGGAATCCGGTGCCCTGCATCGCCCCGGGCTTGACCAGCGAGGGGGTCACCACGGGAGTGAAGCCGTAGCTGAGCGCCTGTTGGATCGCCAGGTTCAGCAGGGCGAACTCCAGCAGCGCGCCGACCCCGGTCAGGTAGTACTGCCGGGCGCCGCTGACCTTGGCCCCGCGCTCCAGGTCGATCGCGCCGAGGATCCGGCCGAGCTCGACGTGGTCACGCGGCTCGAAGCCCTCGGCCGTGAAGTCGCGCGGTGTGCCGACGTGCTCGAGGACCTTGTAGTCGTCCTCGCCGCCCTCAGGCACGCCCTCCTCGACCAGGTTGGAGAGCGCGAGGGCGAGCCGGCGCGCCTCCTCGGCGGCCTCGCTCTGCTCGGCGTCCGCGGCCTTGACCGCGCCGGCCAGCTCGTTGGCGCGCTCAAGCAGCGCGGCCTTCTCCTCGCCCGTCGCCTTGGGGATCTGCTTGCCGAGGCCGCGCTGCTCGGAGCGCAGCGTGTCGAACCTGAGCGAGGACGATCGGCGCCGTTCGTCGGCCGCCAGCACCTGGTCCACCAGGGCCGGATCTTCGCCGCGGGCGCGCTGGGACGCGCGGAAGCGGTCCGGGTCGTCACGTAGCTCTCGTAGGTCGATCACAGGGCAAAAGCTACCTTGAACGCGGCGCTGATCGGTAATGAGATCAGGCCCGTGTGGCGGTGCGGCTTTCCGCGCGCTAAGGCGCGGGGCGGTCGCAGTCACGAGCCGAACGAACTCTTAAGCGAGCCGAGGAATCCAGTTTCGGGAAAGGGACCGGGGAGGCAGCGGCGCCTGCCTCCCCGGCATTCTGGGGGACCGAAGTCCGCCCCCGTGTTCCGTCCCGCGTCGGGTTTCGGCCGTGACTGGGCAGCGTCGTTCGGTACACGGTCCCGTCGGAGGTTTCCCGACACCGCTTCCGACCGGCGCTTGCACAACCCGGCATGCCAAAAATGGACTAGACCAGATCGGGTGTCAAGAGCCAGTGGAACCCTCGGTGAACCAACCGGCGCTCCCTGTGCTTCGCTTAACCTTGCATTGACCCGATCTTCAGGGCGCACCCGCCACACCAGACTCAGCAGAGACGGAGCGAAGCCTCGATGATCTTCCAGTCCCCGACCCCCGCCGTAGACGTCGCCAGCCTGCCCGCCGGGGCATATCTGATCGACGTGCGTGAAAGTGACGAATGGCAGGCAGGCCACGCTCCGGAGGCGGTGCATCTGCCGCTGAGCGAATTGGTCGGTCGTGTGGAGGAGGTGCCGGCTGATCGTGACGTATACGTTATCTGCAAGGTCGGCGGCCGTTCCGAGCAGGCGGTGCGGTACTTGAACCAGTCCGGCCGCACGACGGTCAACGTTTCCGGCGGAATGCTGGCCTGGCACGCGGCCGGCAAGCCGATGGTGAGCGAGAGCGGCGGTCAGCCCTTCGTCGCCTGAGACAGGGCCACGGCGGCTGAGGCCCTCGGGGCGCGCCAGCGCCAGACGCCGATCGCCGCGCAGGCGAGCAGCGCGGCGATCGAGAACACAGGCGCGGCGTCGGCCCTGATCCACGATGCCCAACCCGCGACGCCTGACGGCAGCGGCACATCTAGGCCGGGCACGTAGGCGGCGGCGAGAACCGTGGTCCGCGCGATGAGCAGAAGGTCCAGCGGGCCGGCCGCGCACACAACGAGCGGCGCCCAGGCGACGATGTCGTACCACGGCAGCGTGTACGGCGCGGCCAAGACCCAGGCGACGCCAAGCAGCGCGAGCGCCTGGGCGGCCTGCACGCCCGGCGACTTTGTGGCCCGCATGCCGGGCGATTGCGTGGCCGGTGTCGCGGCCTTGGCGCTGTCGAGGTCTGCGCCGGCTTTGCGTGCGCGTGGCAGCGGGGCGAGCGATACGACGAGCAGGACGAGCGCGAGCCAGCCGAACGCGGAAATCAGGTCTCTGGCCGTGCCGTCACCCGCCGCGCGCTGAAGCGGTGCGAGCAGCGGCCGCCACGCCGACCCGAGCGACACCATGCGCGCCCCCTCGCGGGCCGGCTGCAGCGCGATGCGACCGTAGGGCAGGTATGTCAGGCTTCCGACGGCCGCGGCGCAGAGCACGAATACGCCCGCGCTGCGCCAACGCTGCCGCAGGCCCCAGATTCCAGCCAGGACGGCCAGACCCAGCGACAGCTTGGCCGCGCAACCGAGACCGATCAGCGCACCCGCAAGTGCCGCGCCGAACACGTCCGGACGCCGATGCAACGCGTACAGGCCGGCAACCGCGAAGAAGACCGCGAACGCGTCGAGGTGCGCCGCGTTCACCGTTTCCAGCAACAGCAGCGGGTTGAGGCCGAACAGCACGGTCACCCGGACCGGATCGCCGATCCGCCGCAGCATCGCGCCCATCGCCACGAACGCGGCCGCGCCGAGGAACGCGAGCACGAACACGGTGGTGTGCGCGGACGTGCCGCCGATCCACGAGGCCAGGGCCTGCTCGGCGGTGGCGAGCGGTCCGTACACGGAGGAGGTGTTGGTCCACGGCGGCTGGACCGCCAGGCCGATCGGGTCGCCGTGTGCCGCGAGCGTGGCGGCGGTCTCGGTGTAAGGATTGCCGCCGGTGGTCGCCAGCCGGCCGTAGGCGGCGTAGACCAGGTGGTCGGCGGAAAGCATCGGCGGCACGAACACCATCGCGCCCGCGGCTCCCCAAGAGCCTGCGATCAAGCCGCTCAGGCGCGGAGCCCAGCCCTGGCGCAGCGCCGACCAGGCGAGCGCCATCGCGGCCGCGCCGAGGACGAGGGCGAGATCCGGCAGCACGGTCACCAGCCACGCCGGCGGGTTGGCGCCGAACCAGAACGGCGGACTGACCACGCGGCCCGGCAGCGCGGCCTCGGCCGCGGAGGGCCCGAGCAGACCCGTGAGCACGATCAATGCTATGGAAGCCGCGATCAGGACGAGCCCGAGCCGACCGCGGGCGTTCGCCGCGGAGGCAACAGCCGGGCTCATCCGGGCCGGATCCGGCGCCGAGACGGGATCCGTCACCAAGCCACCGGCCCGACCGCGCTCGCCGGTCTCCCGGCAGTCAGCAGCCGACGACGCATTCGAGCGGACAGAGGCGGCCGGGAAGAGACGGCCATGCGCCCTCATCCCGAACGGCGGCCGCGCCAGGTCGCCGGGCGCAGCTCGGCCGGGAGCCGCCGGACCGCGAGGGCCAGCGCGACATCGCGATACTGCCGGGCCCGGTGCAGTTGCGCGGCGAGATCGGTTCCGGTGACCCGGTGCCGGAAGTCCACCTCGACCTCGGCGATCCGGAAGCCGGCCCGCAGCACGTCGATGGTCAGCCCGGTCTCCACGCCGAAGCCGCGGGCCAGCGGCAGCGCCGCCTCGAAGGCCGCGCGGCTCAGACAGCGCTGCCCGGACAGCGGCTGGCGTGCCTCGAAGCCCACCGCGGCGCGGATGCCGTCGCGGGCCAGCCGCACCACGAAGCCGTGGCCGCCGCCCGGCTGCGGCGGCAGTGTCGCGATGGTCATGCCGGCCTCGCCCGAGCGCACCGGCTCGGCCAGCGGCGCGGCGTTGCCCGCGGTGGACTCGAGGTCGCCGTCGAGGAACAGCAGCAGCCGAGGCTCGCCGCGGCCCTCGCGCGCCTCGATCGCGGCCACCGCGGCCGCTCCGCTCTCCATCGCCGCCGCCTTGCCGCGGTTGCGCGCGTGCCGGACCACGACGGCGCCGCACTCGCGTGCGATGCGCGAGGTCGCGTCCGCCGAGCCGTCATCCACGACCACGACCAGATCGACGCCGGGCACCTTGGCCGCGGCCTCGACCGTGGCGGCGATCCTGGCCTCCTCGTCGAATGCCGGGATGATCACGGCGAGGTCACTGATTTCCACGCCCCGATCCTATGCCGTCACGCGGTCGTCACGATCCGGCAAAACTGCAGCCCGGAAGAGTGAATCCACTACCGGACGGATAGATCGCGGGACTAACATTCGGTCCGGCACTGATCCGGTGTTCATCCGATCAGACCATTGATCCTTCTCACTTACTCCCCGCTCGAAGGGGGCCGCGCTTCATGCCGCAGACCGCCGGACCCGCCCGCCGCACCGACGCCAAGCCGCTGCGGCCGCATCATGTGCGCTCGATCGCACTGGCCGGGGCGGTAGTCGGCGTCGTGGTGCTGCCCATCGCCGCCGCCCAGGCGAGCCCCCCGGCGAAGAATCACGACATTCTGTCCGCCTCCGGAGATCAGGGTGCGAACGGCGGTCAGCCGGGAGCGGATCAGACCTCGGCGACGCCCTCGCCGTCGGCGGGATCCGGAGTGCAGGCCCTCACGCCGGAGTTCTGCGGAGCGCCGCTGACCGCGAACGTGTCCGGGGGTGTGGTGCGCGTCCAGGCGTGCGTCGACCAGTCCGCCGGTTCGGCGTCGGCGCGGGTGTACGTGGCGAACGGCACCAGCACGCAGCAGACCGTCGCGCTCAACCTGACCCGAGCCGACGGCACCGTGGTGCAGGTGCAGTGCACGATCGCCGCCGCGGACGCCGCCGGGCTGTGCGCGACGAGCCCGACCGCGATCAGCGGTGGCAGCGGCGCGTACAACGCGATCGCGGAGATCGCCGCGCAGGGCGCCCCGCTCTCGGCCGGGGTCGTGCACGTGGAGTCGGGGCTGGTCGCCGCAGCGGCGCAGACCGCCGCGCAGTGAGCCGGCCGGCGCGGCACTCGGCGGCTCGGACCGCGCTCAGTCAGGCACTAAGGCTCAGTCAGGCACTGAGTCAGTACCGTGTTCGACCGATCCTGTCATTTCCGTCAACCGGTGAACGCGTGTGGCGTTCCGATCGTGCTTCAGCATGACTGAGGTCGTTGCTCTAGCGTCGCGGCTGACAATGGCGTCAGCCCGGCTCGCGTCCTCGTTCCGGCAGCGGAGCGGCGGTTGCGGGCGAGGTGGTTACTGTCCGGTAGCTTTTTGCGTACGCTGGCGGTGATGAGTACTACCCCCTCGGTGCCCACGGCCAACGGCGGCCGTCCCCGCCCCCTGCGTCTGAGCGAGCGGCAAATCCTCGACGCGGCGCGGGCCTGCATCCTTGCCGCCGGGGTCCATGACACCACACTCAACGACGTCGCCCGACGAGCCGGCGTGAGCCGGATGACGCTTTACCGGCGCTACTCCGACATCGGCTCGCTGATCAGCGAGGTGCTGGGGCACGAGTTCGCCCGCATCCTGCGCGAGCACACCACGGAACCGCCGAACGCGCCACCGGATCCGCGCCCGGCCCGCCGCAAGCTGGTGGACACGGTGCTCAACGTGGTGCGCGCCTTCCACGCCGATCCGCTCATGCATCAGGTGCTCCAGGCCGAGCCCGAGATTCTGATGCCTTATCTGGTGAGCCGATTCGGCAGTACGCAGCAGATCGCGATCACTCTGTTGGCGCACCGGCTGGACGCGGGATACCGGGACGGCTCGGTGCGACGCGGCTCGATCGCGGTACAGGCCCACGCGATCGTGCTGACCGCACAGGCCTTCATCGTCTCGGCCGCGGCCAGCGGTCCGGTGCCGGTGTCCAGGCTGCTGGCGGAACTCGGCGAGATGCTGGACGCCTATCTGGCTCCCGGCCGCGACGACGGGCCGGACGCCGGCCGCGCGGAGGGGGAGGAACGGCCGGTCGACGAGCCCGCCGACGAGGGCGGCCCGACCGCCGGCGACGGGGGATGCACCGGCGGCCGAACCGGTTCCGACCTTACCCCGGATGCGTAGCGCGTTCGCAAGACCACCGAGCGGATTGAGGGTACTGTTTTGCCCGGTCTTGACCGGTGGATGAGCGCTGTATTACAGGGTTCTTCAATACCCGCTCCCCAGCCGTCACGCGAGCGGGCGGAACAGGACAACGGTCAGCAGGGTCACTGTGGTTGACGGGCGCGCTGTAGTCGACGGTAAGACTGGGGTTGACGATCACACCGCGGTCGACGGCCGGATCGTCCCGGCCCGAAGGAGATCCGCTCAGCTCTGCGGATAGGTCGGCAGCAGGTGGATCACCGCGGCGGCGGGCTGCTCGGCCGGCGAAGGGCGCTTGCGGGCGCTCGCCTTCGGCTGCTTGACGGGTTCGGCCGGCGCGCCGTCGTTCGGGGGGTTGGCTGGTGCGGACGGCAGGGCGGTCACGGTCGCGGTGGCCGAGCCCGCGCGGTCCGCGCGCAGCCTGCGCCCCGCGTGCCGGGCGCGCACGGCCAACTCGGCCCACACCGTGTACTCGTCGCCGCCTTCCTCGCGCTGAGAGCCCCAGCGGTCGGCCAGCCGGTCCACGATCTCCAGGCCGCGGCCAGCCTGCGCGGAGACGGACATCGAGTACGGTTTCGTGGACGGCCGGGTGGTTCCGCCGCCGTCGGTCACCTCGATGCGCAGCAGACCCTCGCCGCTCAGCTCCCAGGAGACGCGGATCGTACCCGAGTTCAACGCGCGGGCATGGCGCAGCGCGTTCGTCACGAACTCGGAGAGTATGAGCACCGCGTCGTCCACGAGGGATCCGAGCACGTCCCGTTCATAGAGGGCCGAGGCCAGCTGAGCCCGGGCCTGCCGGACGCTCACCGAGGAGTGCGGCAGATAGCCGGTGTACGAGGCAGGTGACACCCGCGCCACAGGCATGATCACCCCCACCGACCCCTCTCGCAGCTCCCGGGTGCTCCGGTGGAATTTCCGGACGGCACCATGGGATCGATGCCCATGGCCGCTGCGGGGGAAACGACCCGTTTCGGTTTGCAACGGCGGTTTCACGCCGGGCCCGCGCCCAGTGCGCCCCATCGGGCTCCAGGTCACGACCCGTTACCTCGAAACCGCCCAGGCCATCGCCGGACAGGCGCTTTAGGCGCGCAACGCTCCCGATGCCCCGGCTTTACCGAGATTTGAGGCAGGACGTAGTGCAACCGGTGAAAGACTGTCGACACGGCATCTCAGAGCGTGTTCATACGGATACGCGACGCATACGATATGACATGCCTGTTCGAACGTGAACCGTGGTTCAAAAACGGTTCCGGCTCAACCTGAGCTCGGGCCCCGTTCGCTTCGGCCTCATCCTGTTCAGGCATCGACAAGGGCGCGGACCTCGCGCGGCCGGTTGGTGATGATCGCGTCGACGCCGAGCTTGAGGCACAGCTTCACATCGTCCGGATCGTCCACGGTCCACACGTGCACCCGCCGCCCGGCCCGGTGCAAACGCTCCACGTACTCCGGGCGCGAGCGCAGGATCTCTATCGCCGGCCCGCCGATCGGTACGCCGCGCGGCAGTATCCCGTCACGTAACAGATATGAGAACGGCTCCATAAGGAACACGGTCTCGAGCCGCGGCGCGAGCCGGTGAATCCGGCGCACCGCGAGCCGCGAGAAGCTCATCACCCGCACCGGTGAAGTCTCCCCGCCGCGCGGGTGAGCCCAGCCGAACTCGTCCAGCAGTTCGACCAGCCGCCGCTCCACCAACCCGGCGTACCGGGTCGGGTGCTTCACCTCGATGGCGAGCTGGACCGGCTTCGGATGCTCGGCGACCAACTGGAGCAGCCGGTGCAGCGTCAGCACCCGATTGCGGTCGAGGTCCGGAGCCTCGAGGTCGTGCGAGCCGTGCCAGGAGCCGAAGTCGAGTTCCTCGAGCCGCGCCAGCTCCAGCGTGGAGACCAGCCCGCGGCCGTCCGAGGTGCGGTTCACGCGCCTGTCATGGACGCACACCAGGTGCCCGTCGAGCGTCAGCCTGACGTCACACTCCAATGCATCCGCGCCTACGGAGAGCGCGGTGCGGTATGCCGCCAAGGTGTGCTCAGGTGCTTCAGCTGAGGCACCGCGGTGCGCGACCACTTGGGGGCGCTGGTACTCGGACTTCACGACCCCATGGTGTCAGGCCGCGTGGCGTGTCTGGTGGTACACACCGGACGGCGATAGGAAGTACCGGTGAACACCCTGTCACTCAATCAGTTTGGAGCGCACCGATGAGCGATGCCTCAGGATGGACCGGTCCGCAGTTCCTCGTCGTCACTTCGAATGACGTGCCGGGCTACCGGATCGACCAGGTCCTCGGCGAAGTGTTCGGCCTGACCGTCCGCTCCCGCAACGCCTTCAGCCAGATGGGCGCCGGCTTCAAGTCGATGTTCGGCGGCGAGCTGAAGGGCATGACCAAGAACCTGGTGGAGAGCCGCAACGAGGTGATGGGCCGGATGATCGCCGAAGCGCAGGCGCGCGGCGCAAATGCGATCATCGCGATGCGCTTCGACACCTCGGAGATGGGCGACGTGTGGACCGAGATCTGCGCCTACGGGACCGCGGTGCGCATCTCCCCGCTCGGCTGAGCGAACGGATGCGGCCCGGGACCGCTGACCTGATGGTCTGAGTCCCGCGGCCGACCGGCTTGAGGACCGGAGTGACCTCCACCGCGGTGGCTTTCAGGCGGAGGGCGTGGGATTCGAACCCACGGTGACTTGCGTCACTCCGGTTTTCAAGACCGGTGCGCCAGCGAGCCGCGCAAGCCGCTGACCAGCGAACGGGCCGTATCGAGGCCGTGTTCTGATTCCGTCGGCCCACGTCTGGCCCAGAGGCGCCACGATCATGGTTCCGGCGCGGTAACGCTTCTCCGCCGACCTGAGCACTTGTGAGACACTGGCGCCGGTTCGCGAGCGTGCTCGCGGCCGGGAGGGCTCGCCTAGTGGCCTAGGGCACCGCTCTTGAAAAGCGGCATGACGAGAGTCATCGTGGGTTCGAATCCCACGCCCTCCGCATCGCATCGCCGCAGATGTGGCCTTGTTCGAGGCCGCTCCGCGTAGTCTGGGTGTAGGTGCATTTGGCAGCAAAGGAGGCGCGATGACTGCCGAGACGACGCATGCTGAGCCGTTCCCGCGCTACCAGCGCCGTTCGATCGATGAGCTTTTGCGTGAGAAGCGTTCTAAGCCGATAGCGGACGTGCGCGAGCTGGCGGTAGATGGCGTATTCGAGTCTGACGACGAGGTGGAGGAGTTCATCTCGTTCTACCGTACCCAGCGTCAACTGGGCATTGAGGAGTAGCCCGAACCGTGCCGGCCGTTGTGCTCGACTCCGACGTGTCCTCGCTCATCGTTAAGGGCAAGCTTCCGCCGCCGATGGCGGCGCGGCTGGTCGGCTGGGAACCATGCATCACGTTCGTGACCTACGGCGAGCTGACCCAGTGGGTTCGCCTGCGGCTCTGGGGTACGCGGCGGCAAGCCACGCTCGCCGCGTGGCTGTCGGCCCAACCAGTCATCAACGGTGACGCGGATGTGGCGACCGTGTGGGGTCAACTGTCGGCGCGCGCAGTGCAGGACGGCCGCCCCCGTCCGACCAATGACAGTTGGATCGCCGCTTGCTGCCTGACCTACGGCTTGCCGCTCGCCACCTTCAACGTCAAGGACTTCGCCTACTACGTCGACCATCACGGCCTGCGTGTGCTCTCAGCATGAGCGCAGCACATGCCTAAGAGGCCCTGTCTTCGGACAGAGCCTTTTCTGTTTCAGGGCTGAATCTCTCGCTCAATTTCGCCAGCAGACCATTCCCCCGCTGCTCCGGGACACTCCGCCAGGTACTCGGCGATCTGGCGTAGACTCCAGCCGTGCGATTCGAGTAAGCCAGACGCGAGATATTTGAGATATCGACTCGCAGGTTTGGTTAGCTCTACGTCGTGAATAGTCCATGGCGCCGTGAACGTCATAACGGGATGACCGTCGAGTTCTCCGACATAAATGAGCGTTTCATAACGACCCGGCCCTAGTTCCATGCGACCTTTAGCCAAAACAGGTTGGAGGTCCAAGTCCCCTGCCGGTTCTTCGTACATCTCTTGCGCTGCAATATCAGAGAACTGGCCCAGTGTGACCAGATACGCCCGCGCAGCAGTAGAGCCTGATGCGATTGGGTCAAAGAAGGCCATCCCACCCGTCCACGCTTGCGACTCTAGGGCGAAATACATCGCTCCCGGCAAGACGACCGGACTCGACCGGATAGGCATCCTTCGATCCCTACAACCCGGATACGTGCGGGCGCCTCCCGGAGGCTGCCCACCTTGGATGTAGTAGCGCAATCGCTCCTGATGCA
>NZ_DASRBQ010000078.1:0-151328 GCF_035653575.1 Actinocrinis sp. | reverse complement strand
CGCGACGCCTGCCACGCACGCTCGCTGCGTTGGCGAAACGCCCACAGACGACCCGGTATGAGGGCGCTCCGCCGCCTTGCGATCGCACGCGCCAGACGCCGCGGCCTTATCCGACGCTACTTCTTACCCACGGCCTAGTCGGCGTTGTTCGCGCTCACCCCAGCGGCATCTCAACATGCTGCTTGGCGTGGCGCAGGGTGGTCAGGCTGTTGGTGCCCAGCGCGTGGCGCACCTTCTGCCTGGCCTCGTCCATGCTCGCCTCCTGACCCAGCGCCTCGCGAACGCCCGCCGGGTTGAGCGTGACGGTGTGCCAGGACCTCGCCTCCACCAGGCCGTCCGGCGCCGCGCGGAACTCCCACCGGCCGGTGTGAGCGCTCATCACCGGCGGCACCCGCAGCTGCTTGTAGAGGATCTCGCCGCGGTCCGCGAAGCACAGCCGGACCGACTCGGTGGTGTGGATCGAGCCGTCCGGGCTGCGAGTGTCCATCACCATCCGCTGCACGCCCGGCACCGACTCGGTCAGGTCGAGCCGGCTGACGTGCGGCAGCCGCTGCGGCCACAGGTCGGCCCGGTTGATGAACTCGAAGACCGCGGCCACCGGGCCCTTGATGGACACCGCGTCGCTGAAGGTGAAGCGCAGCTGGTCGGGCCCGGCCTGCTGCTCGGCCGCGGCCTTGAGCGCCGCCAGCTCGGCGTTGCTGTTGCGGTCCACCGCCTGCTGGATGAACGCGACGGCGTCCGGGTCGTCCGCGATCGCCTCGAAGTCGTGGGTCAGCGTCACCGAACAGCGCTCGCCATCGCCGAGCTGCTCGACGATCCACTTTCCGCCCATCGAGGCGACCGGCGGGCTGGAGACCACCTGGTGGAAGGCGATGGTTCCGGCGGCGCGGTCCATCGTGCGGCGCGAGGTCCAGTCGCGCACCTCGCCGTTGGCCAGCGCCCAGATCCGCAGCAACTGCTCGCCGGCCTCGTCGCGCAACAGATCGACGTGCACGGTGGGGCCGAATACCTGCGGCCAGCCCGCGACGTCCGCGACCAGCCCGAAGACGGTGTCCGCCGCGGCCTCGACGGTGATGTCGTGCTTGGTGTGGTAGGTCGCCACTGTGGTTCTCTTTTCTCTCTGCGACCGCCGGCCGGGGCTCCGCGCCGGCGCCGGGGTCGTCAGTAGTTGCCGAGGCCGCCGCACACGTTGAGCGCCTGGGCGGTGATGGAGGCCGCGGTGTCGCTCGCCAGGTATCCGACGAGTCCGGCGACCTCTTCCGGGGTCGAGTAGCGGCCGAGCGGGATCTTGGCTTGGAACTTGGCGAGCACCTCATCCTGCGTGGTGCCCCAGTGCTCCGCGTAGCCCTGCCGCACCCTGACCGCGAGCGGAGTCTCGACGTAGCCGGGGCAGACCGCGTTCACGGTGATGCCGCTGGTCGCCAGCTCCAGGCCGAGGGCCTTCGTGAAGCCGACCACGCCGTGCTTGGCCGCCGAATAGGGCGCCCCGAACACCACACCCTGCTTTCCGCCGGTGGAGGCGATGTTGATGATCCGGCCCCAGCCGCGTTCGCGCATCCCACCGTGCGCGAGCACCTGCCGGGTCACCCGGAAGACGCTGTTGAGGTTGGTTTCGATCACTGAGTACCACAGCTCATCGGCGATCTCGGCGGTGACGCCGCCGCCGTTGCGCCCGGCGTTGTTAACCAGGATGCCGAGCGGTCCGTAAGTTTCCACCGCCGCCGCGACCGCGCTCTCGACGTCCTGCTGCGCGGTCACGTCGGCGCGCCGACCGGCCGCGGCGTGGCCGTCCGCGCGCAGCTTCTCCACGACGCCGTCCACGTCCTCCTGCGTTCTCGCGCACAGAAAGACCGGGTGTCCGCGCTCGGCCAGCAGCCGCGCGGTGGCCAGTCCGATCCCGCTGGTGGCGCCGGTGACCAGCGCCGGAGCTTTCGCTGACATCATTCCATCCCTTTCCGCTGGTTTAATGCGGTTTCGACTGCGGTGCCCGGGTTTCACCCGGGCGGCGGTTCACAGCGCGATCCCGGCCGGGATGAGCACGGCGGGCACGGCCGCGGCCGGCTGCTCGTCGACGAGGCAGTCGCGGGCGGCCGGCGGAATCCGGTAGCCCTCGGTGGTCAGCCGGTCGATCGCGCGCAGCACGGCGGTCCGGTCGGCGTGCGGCGGCGCGGGCCGGTGCCCGAGCATGGAGACGACCGCGCTGCGGCGGGCCAGCACCTCCGGGTGGCGGCGCGCGAGCACCGAGAGCCCCTGTCCCGGGCCGGTCTCGACCAGCAGGTAAGAGCCCTGCGACAGGAGCAGGTCGAGGGCGGGGCCGAAGAGCACCGGCACGCCGGGCACCATCGCCCAGTACTCCGGGTCGCGGGCGGTCGCCTTGTCCAGCGGCCCGGGACGCGAGGCGGATACGATCGGGATGGCCGGGGCGTTGAGCCGGATCCCGGCGAAGGCGGGGATCGAGGCGGCGCAGGCTTCGAGGATCGAGGGGCTGTGGAAGCCGCGCAGCGCCTTGGCCGGCATACAGGTGATCTCGGCGCGTTCCAACGCCGCGCGCACCTCGGAGAGCTGCGGTTCCGGCCCGGCGACCAGAAGCTGGCCCGGGCCGTTGACCGCGCCGATGACGACCTCGTCGGTCAGGAAGGGTGCGACCCGTTCCTCGTCGGCGACCACGGCGAGCATTCCGCCGAGCGGCGCGCGCTGGAACAGTTCGACCCGGGAGAGCAGCAGCGCGGCGGCGTCTTCCAGGCTGGCCACGCCGGCGAGGGTGGCCGCGACGTACTCCCCCGCGCTGTGGCCGATCAGCACCGAGGGCTCCACGCCCCAGGACTGCAACATCCGGCCGATCGCGTAGCCGATGCCGAACAGCAGCGGCTGCGCGCGGATCGCCTCATCCACCGGGATGCGCGGGTTCTCGCAGAGCCAGTCGGCGCGGATCGCCGCGCCCTCGCGGCCCAGCAGGACGAAGAACTCGTCGATCGCGTCGGTGAAGGCGGGTTCGCGCTCGTAGAGGCCGACGCCCATGCCCTGGTGCTGCGCGCCCTGGCCGGGCAGCAGCAGCGCGACCGGGCGCGGGGTGGACGTGCCCGCCGGGACGCCGCGGCCGATCACGACGGGTCCCCGATCATCGCGACGGCCCGGGTCCAGCCCGCGCCCGCGCCGGTCAGCTTGACCGGCAGGCAGCTGACCTGGAAGCCGTGCGCGACCGGCAGCGCCTCCAGGTTGGCGAGGCGCTCGATCTGGCAGAACTCGCGGCGCCGGCCGGTGAAGTGCGCGGGCCACAGGACGCTGCGATCCCCGGTGCGCTGGTACTCGCTGATGATGTGCGGGAACGGCGCGTCCAGGCTGAAGGCGTCGGTGCCGATGACGCGTACGCCGAAGTCCAGCAGGTACTCGGTGGCCGGACCGTCGAGGCCGACGAACTTGGTGAAGTACTCCGGGGTGCCCGCCCGAGCCGAGGCCCCGGTCCACAGCAGCGCGATGTCGTAGGGCTTCGGGTTGTAGCCGATACGGTCGAGGGCTGATTCGAGGTCGGCCACGGTCGCCGCGCCGGAGCCGATCGCGGTCAAGTCGAGCACGAAGGCCGGGCGCACGAACCAGTCCAGCGGCAGCTCGTCGATGGTGCGCGGGACGCCGCCGCCGTATTCGGTCCTGGAGCCGTAGTGCGCGGGGGCGTCCACGTGGGTGCCGGTGTGCGCGGTGAGCGTGAAGGTGTCGTTGTTGAGAAACTCGCCGTCGGGCAGTTCGTCGACGGAGAGGTCGAGACCGAAGTGCTCGCGCATCGCGCCGGTCATGTGCTCGGCCCCCTGCGCGGGGGTCATCGGCTCATGCCGCACCGGTTCCGGCTCCCAGAAGCGGGCGTCGACCGGCGTGGACAGATCGATCAGCTGCATCGAGCCACTCTCCTCACGGGCTGTCTCCTCACGGCTGAGGTCAGGGTGGGGGGTGGCGCTCGAGAGCCGGTGGACGGCTGCTTCGCAGGGCTCTGGTGCCGCCCGGCGCGTCCGGCGGGCGGCGGGCAGCTCAAGACGGGCTCCACAGGGCGTCGAGCAGCGTTCCCGACCCTCAGTGCACGGAGACGGCCACCGCGCGGGGCCGTCTGTGGGCTGACGAAAGAGGAGTACTCGCATGGATGCCCTGTTGGAGGCGGCCGGCAAGCCGGTCTCCGCGGACCTCTACCTTGAGGTGCAGCAGTTCTATGCCTGGCAGATGCGCCTGCTCGACGACGGTCTGACGGCGCAGTGGGCGCAGACCTTCACCGAGGACGGCGTGTTCGACGCCAATGGCCACCCGCATCCGGTGCAGGGCCGCGACAAGATCGCCGCGGGCGCGCTGGCCGCGCGCAAGGCGCTGGACGAGGCCGACATCCGCCACCGGCACTGGCTCGGCATGATCACCGTGACCGAGCAGAGCGACGGCGAGCTGCTGGTGCGCAGCTACGCCACCGTCATCGAGATCCCGCACGGCGGCAAGGCCTCGCTGAAGTTCAGCACGGTCTGCGAGGACCTGCTGGTGCGGGTCGACGGCGAGCTGAAGATCCGGGACCGCCAGGTGGTCCGGGACGATCTGCGCTGACCCGCGAGACGAAACACGGCCGCCGCCTCCCCCCGGGGGAGGCGGCGGCCGTGTGCTGTCAGGTGTGTATCAGGGTTCGTCAGGACGCGACGATCGGAGCGGATTGGATCATCTCCAGCAGGCTGCGGAACGTCTCCGCGTCTGACACCGCGTCGTCCGGCAGGTCGATGCCGTACTCGCGGCGGATGCGGCCGGTGACCTGGAGCAGCGCGAGCGAGTCGTAGCCGATCTCGACGAAGGGGGTGTCCAGGACGTCCTCGCCGTCCAGATCCACTCCCTCCTCTACCCCGGCGCTTTCGCGCAGCAGTCTGGTCAGCACTTCGCGGTCGATCGTGTGGGACATGCTCGGCACTCCTTGCTCGTTGGCGGTTCTTCTTCCGGTAGATGCGGTGGCTCAGGCGCCGACGACGAGGGCCGCGTTGAACCCGCTGTAGCCCCTGGCCAGGACCAGGGCGGTGCGCGCGTCGGTCTCGCGGGCCTCGGTGACCAGGTCGATCGGCAGGCCCGGGGCGGGCTCGGAGACGTTGACCGTCGGCGGGATGACGCGGTCGCGCAGGCTCAGCAGCGCGGTGGCCACGTCGAGCGACGCGCCGCCGCCGATCAGCCGGCCGGTCATCGTCTTGGGCGCGGTCACCGGCACCGCGTTCGGGCCGAACAGCGCGCTGATCGCCAGCGCCTCGGCCCGGTCGAGCCGTGGCGTTCCGGCGGCGTCGGCGAACACGACGCCGATGTCGGCCGGGGCGAGACCCGCGTCGGTGATCGCCTGGCGGGCGGCGCGCAGCAGTCCCCCGCCGCCGTCCAGCGGGCCGTTCTCAGCGTCCTGCGAGGAGGGCCGCGGGTCGAAAGTCGCGGCGTACCCGAGGATACGGCCGTACGTGCGCTCCACCCCGCGGGCGCGGGCCGCCTCGGCGTCTTCGAGCACGATGATGGCCCCGCCCTCGCCGGGCACGTACCCGTTCGCCGCGGCAGAGAACGGCAGGAAGCCCTGCGCCGGATCGTCGGAGCGGCTCAGCAGGCCGGTCGCCAGCTGACCCATCCAGCCCCACGGGCACAGCGCTCCGTCGACCCCGCCCGAGACCACCAACTGCGTGCCCTTACGGATTTGCCGGCGGGCGTGGCCGATGGCGTCGAGGCCGCCGGCCTGGTCGGTGACCACGACGCCGCTCGGGCCGCGCAGGCCGTGCCGGATCGAGATCTGGCCGGTGTTGGCCGCATAGAACCAGGCGAAGGACTGGTACGCGCTGACGTACTCCTTGCCTTTGCTCCACAGCAGCCCGAGCTCGCGCTGGCCGAACTCGACGCCGCCGCCGGAGGCCGAGGTGATCACGCCCATGCCGTACTCGGGCAGCTCCTGCGGGTTCACCGCCGCGTCCCCCAGCGCCTCCTCGGCGGCGACCAGCGCGAACTGCGTGCTGCGGTCGGTCTGCGGCAGCAGCCGGCTCGGGATGCGCGCCTCGGCGTCGAAGCCGGTCACCTCGCCGGCCAGGCGGGAGGGGTAGCGGCTGGCGTCGAAGCGGGTCAGCTGGCCGATCGCCGGACGTCCGGCGAGCGTGGCCTGCCAGTGCTCCTCGACGCCGAGCCCGGTCGGCGCGGCGATGCCGAGTCCGGTGACTACGGGTGCTGACGCGCTCATGCCTGCCTCCTGCCGACGCGGTTGAGCACCAGGGCGCTCTGGAAGCCGCCGAATCCGCTGCCGACGCTGAGCACGGCGTCGGTGCGGTGCTCGCGCGCGGTGTTCGGGACGTAGTCGAGGTCGAGCTCGGGGTCCGGCTCATGCAGGTTCGCCGTGGGCGGCACCACGTTCTCCTCGATGGCCAGCGCGCAGGCGGCGACCTCCAGCGCGCCGATCGCGCCGAGCGAGTGCCCGATCATGGACTTGATCGAGCTGACCGGGGCGCGGTACGCGTGCTCGCCGAGCGCCGCCTTGAACGCGCCGGTCTCGTGCCGGTCGTTCATCTTGGTGCCGGAGCCGTGCGCGTTGATGTAGTCGATCGCGTCCGGGTTCAGCCTGGCCTCGTCCAGCGCGACCCGGATCGCCTCGGCCATCTCGCGGCCGTCCGGCTTGAGGCCGGTCATGTGGTACGCGTTGCAGCGCGAGGCGAAGCCGCTGATCTCGGCGTAGATGTGGGCGCCGCGGCGTTGGGCGCTCTCCAGCTCCTCCAGGATCAGCACCGCGGCGCCCTCGCCGAGCACCAGTCCGTTGCGGGTGCGGTCGAACGGGCGGCAGGCGTGTTCGGGGTCGTCGTTGCGCGGGGTGGTGGCGTGGATGGCGTCGAAGCAGGCGGAGGTGATCGGCGCGATGGGCGCCTCGGTGCCGCCGGCCACGACGACGTCGACGCTGCCCTCCCGGATCAGGTCGACCGCGTAGCCGAGCGCGTCGAGCCCGGAGGTGCAGCCGGTCGACACGATCGAGGCCGGGCCCTGCGCGCCGGCGGCCCAGGCCACCTCGGCCGCGACCGAGCTGGGCACGAAGTGCCGGTACAGCTCGGGCACGACGTATTCGTGGTCTACTTCCCACTTGGTGCCGGTGTCGCTGACCACGACGTACTCGCGCTCCAGGCTGGTGGTGCAGCCGACCGCGGTGGCGATGGTGGTGCCGACGCGGCCCGGGTCGAGCGACTCGACGTCGAGGCCGCTGTCGGCCAGCGCCTCGCGGGCGCAGACCACGGCGAACTGCGAGGCGCGGTCCATCCGGCGCGCGTCCTGATGCGAGAGTCCGGCCTTGATCGGGTCGAAGTCGACCTCGGCGCCCACCCGCGAGCGGAACGGCGACGGGTCGAAGTGGGTGATCGTCCGGGTGGCGGTGCGTCCGGAGGTCAGCAGCTCCCAGTATGCCTTCGTGCCGACGCCGCCGGGGGCGACCACCCCGAGGCCGGTGATGGCGACCGCGCGGCTCATCGCCGCGCTCCGTCGCCGGGGTCGGGTGTGCGGATAGTCCTCACTGAGGTCGGTCCCTTCTCAATCCGATTCCAGCCGGGTGCCGGGACGGGCGGAATCGTGTCCCGCCCGTTCCCGGCGGCTACCGGGCACGCCCGCGGTGGCGGACGGCTGCCGGATCTCGGTCCGGATCCCCGCGGATGAGCGGGGAACGGGACCTCGTGAACGCATGGTTGGCGACCTTGCTCGACGCCCGCTCGAGCGGCTGCGGAAGCCGGGCGCCCGCCATGTAAGGGTTCTGTTACCGCCGGGCGGATCAGGCGGCCCGCGGCTGGGCTGCCGCCGGGCCCTGCGGCTCGGCGGGCGGCAGCGCGCGGCGCGGCTTGACCCTGCGGTTGCGCAGCATCTGCCGCCACTCCTCCGCGGAGAAGCCGGCCGGCTCCGTGCTCGCGATGAAGTCCAGCAGCAGGTCGAGGAACCGCTGCGGTTGCGTGTGGAACGGGAAGTGCCCGGTGTCGCTGAACAGCTCCAGGCGGCTGCCGGGCATCGCGACATGCGCCAGCCAGGCGTGCGAGGCGGGCAGGACCGGGTCCTTGTCGCCCCACATGAGCATGGTGGGCATGCCCTCGCTCAGGTAACAGCGGTCCAGCAGCGTGCCCAGCTGCCCGCGCCAGTCCACGACGGCTCGCAGAGTTCTGCCGAAGGCGAGGCGCGAGTCGGCGTTCGGCAGGGCGTCCAGGACGCGCAGCACCTCCGGCGCGTCGCGCCCCAGCGGCAGTCCGGACAGTTGCAGCAGCTTGACCGCGGCGGTGACCTGCCAGCGCACGGTGGGCAGCTTCATCCCGGCCATCAGCAGCTCGGCGCCCGGCAGCGAGGCCGCGCGCAGCAGCGGGGTCACCTGCCGGCCGACGCCGCCGGTGGCGACCAGCACGATCCGCTCCGTGCGCTCAGGGTACTGATATGCGAATTGCATGGCCACGCCGCCGCCGAGCGAGTGCCCGACCAGCGTGACCCGGTCGATGCCGAGCACCGAGAGCAGGTCGCGCATCCCGTTGGCGTAGCCGCCGATCGAGTAGTCGCCGCGCGGCTTATCGGACTGTCCGTGGCCGAGCAGGTCCGGCACGATCACCCGGTAGTTGCGGGCGAGTCCGGGCACGATCGGCGCCCAGGTCTCGGAGGAGTCGCCGATCCCGTGGATCAGCAGCACCGCCGGACCGTTGCCCGCCATCCGGAAGGCGTGTTTGTGGCCGTGAATGGTCCGGTACCGCAGGCGGGCCATCGGCAGCGGCACCGACTCCGGCACCACCCTCAGCGCCCTGCGATCCCGGGACGAGGCCGCGGCAGGCGCCGCGCCGCCCCCGTTCTTCATGTTCACCGTGCTCTCTCCCTCACTGGTGCCGCCGCCAGGATCCGGCCGAGCGGTGCTGGTACCGGGGGCGGCCGTGGCGGCGGCGCAGCCGGGGCTGCGCGTGCCCGGCCAGTTCGCCGCGCGGGCCACCGACACCGAGCGCCGCCAGGACCGCGAGAAGCGCCGCGATCTCCGCGTCGGTCGGATTACCGCGCAGAATCCGGACCTGCGCCGCGATGCCGTGCTCTGTCATCGGGGCTGCCTACACCGGCTGGTTGCCGTGCTTGCGCTCCGGCGTGTCAGCGTGCTTTTGCCGCAGCATCGCCAGCGAGCGGATCAGCACCTCGCGCGTGTCGGCCGGGTCGATCACGTCGTCCACCAAGCCGCGCTCAGCGGCGTAGTAGGGATGCATCAGCTCACTGCGATACTCCTCGATCTTGCGGGCGCGCGTCGCCCCCGGATCGGGCGAGTTCGCTATCTCCTTGCGGAAGATGACGTTCGCCGCGCCTTCCGCGCCCATGACCGCGATCTCGTTGGCGGGCCAGGCGAAGGACAGGTCGGCGCCTATCGACCGCGAGTCCATCACGATGTACGCCCCGCCGTACGCCTTGCGCAGGATGACCTGCACCCGCGGAACGGTGGCATTGCAGTACGCGTAGAGCAGCTTCGCGCCGTGCCGGATGATGCCGTTGCTCTCCTGGTCCGCTCCGGGCAGGAAGCCGGGCACGTCCACCAGCGTGACCAGCGGAATGTTGAAGGCGTCGCACAGCTGCACGAACCGCGCCGCCTTCTCGCTGGCGTGGATGTCGAGCACCCCGGCCATCACCAGCGGCTGGTTGGCCACGATGCCGGCGACGTGCCCGTCGAGGCGCGCCAGCGCGCAGACCACGTTGCCGGCCCAGTGCTCGTGGATCTCCAGCAGCTCGCCGTCGTCCACGATCTCGCGGATGACCGCGCGCACGTCGTAGGCCCGGTTCGGGTCGGCGGGCACCAGGTCAAGCAGCGCCTCGGCGCGGCGGTCCACCGGATCGCCGCACTCGGCCGCCGGCGGCAGCTCGGCGTTGTTGGACGGCAGCAGCGAAAGCAGATATCTGACGTCCTCGAAGCAGGCCGCCTCGTCGTCATGGATGAACGCTGACACGCCGGACGTGCGCGCGTGGACGTCCGCGCCGCCGAGGCTTTCGTGCGTCACCCGCTCGCCGGTGACCGCGCGCACCACGTCCGGGCCGGTGATGAACATCTGCGCGTTGCCGCGCACCATGAAGGTGAAATCGGTCAGCGCCGGGGAGTACGCCGCGCCGCCCGCACACGGCCCGAGGATCACGCTGATCTGCGGTACGACGCCGGACATGCGCACGTTGCGCTCGAAGATGCCGCCGTAGCCGGCCAGCGCGGTCACGCCTTCGTGGATCCGCGCGCCTGCCCCGTCGCAGAGCCCGACGATGGGAGCCCCGGCCGCCGCGGCGAGGTCCATCACCTTGTGGATCTTCTGCGCGTGCGCCTCGCCCAACGCTCCGCCGAACACCCGGAAGTCGTGTCCGAACGCGAATACGGTCCGGCCGTGCACCACGCCCCAGCCGGTGACCACCCCGTCGCCGTGCGGCCGGCGCCGATCAAGCCCGAAGGCATCGGCCCGGTGCCGGCGCAAAGGCTCGACCTCGGTGAAGGTACCTTCGTCGAACAGCAGGTCAAGCCGCTCGCGCACGGTGAGCTTGCCGCGCTCGTGCTGTCTGCGGGTGGCGTCCTCGTCCGGGCCCGCCTGCACCAGCTCCCGCAGCGCGGACAGGTCGGCGGCGAGTTCACGCAGCCCGGGCCGGACGGCGGCGCCGACGGCCTGCTCGGCCTCGGCGATGGTCTCGGCCACCAGCTTCGCGTCGAGTTCTTCGAGGTCCGCGGTTTCCATGCACACTCCCTGCCGCGAGGGGCGCCGGCGGACTGCCGACCTTGCGGGACCGTAGGCAGCGTCCCTCGTGCAGCGGTGGAGAACCGGCTGGCTGGAAGTACCGGCTCCGCGGAAACCGGCGATGTCAGGCCACGAAGCGGTCGTACGTGGCGTCGCGCCGCGGCGAGTCGATGTCGAGCGCGGGGTCGGAGCGCAGGATCGCCTGCTGCAGCCGGTGCACCCGGCCCGACGGTTCGAGTCCCAGCTCGCGGTTGAGGGTGTTGCGCAGCGCGTGGAACGCCTCCAGGGACCGCCAGGCGCTGCCGCAGCGGTAGAAGGCGACCATCAGCTGCATGCACAGGTTCTCATGCATCGGATAGCGGGCGACCAGCACCCGCAGCTCTCCAATCAGAGCACTGTGCCGGCCGAGGTGCAGATCCGCCTCGATCCGGCGTTCCAGGGCGCCCATGCGGGCCTCTTCGAGACCGAGCACGTCGAGCTCGAGGACCCGGCCGGCCCGCACGTCCAGCAGCGCGGGACCGCGCCACAAAGCTAGGGCCCGGTTCAGCAGATCCGAGGCGGCGTGGTCGTCTCCGGCCTCGTGCGCCTGCCGGCCCGCTGTGGCCAGCTGGTTGAACTCGTCCGCGTCGATCCGACCCGGTTGCACTTCAAGCAGATAGCCCCCGTGCCGCGTGACCAGCACGTCTTTCGCGACGCGGCCCCGCTCCCCGGCCAAGGCCGCGCCGATGAGGCGGCGCAGCTGGAGCACATAAGTCTGGAGCGTCGTGGCGGCGCTTCGCGGCGCCTCCACCCCCCAAAGCTCCTCTACCAGGGTGGGCACGGTGACCACGTGATCGGCGCGCAGCGCGAGCAGGGCCAGGACCTGGCGCGGTTTGCTCGCGCTCGGGACGATCGAGGAACCCTGCTCTTCGATGCACAGCGGGCCGAGAACTCTGACATCCATCTCACGGCCTCCCTTCGAGGTGGCGTCCAACGGTCAAAGACCGAGACGACGACCGTGTGTCGAGACTGACACCACGCCCGGTCCAGCGGCCAGTGACGGGATCACGAGACGGGATGTGAAGAAATCACACCGGGCGAGTGAGCCCGGCACTGTTCCCGTCCGAACATCCGAGCGCAGTATCGGTGACGTCAGCGCGGATGGCTGACGAAGATCCGGAGGGGAGATCCATCATGTCGAACTTCAGCAACACGCCGATCGAGCACGACTGGCGCTTCGCCGAGCTCGTCGCCAGCAGCTGGATGGAGCCGGAGCTGGTCGTGCGGTACGCCGCCGACCCGTGCGCCGTCCTCGCCGAGTTCGGGCTCGAACTCGCCCGGCCGCAGGACGCACCGGCCCTCGAGCCGTACTGCGGTCCCGACCTGATCATCGAGGACCTGGAGCACGTGCGCGGCCTGCGAGCCGGCTGCGGTTGCAACATCACCTGGAACGACCCCGTCGCCGAGGCCGAGGCGTTCGCCGCCGTCCGCGCCGAACCCGCCAAGGAGCCGTCGGCGTGATCACCGCGGACGGTCCAGAAACGGGCCGACTGGTGGGCTTCAAGCGTCATCTGCGCAGTACCGTCATCCCGGGCGAAGCGGCATATCTGCTCTCTCCGCTCGGGGTGACGGCCCTTCAGGGGGAACACATCGAGACACTCGCGCCGCTGCTCGACGGCAGTCGCACCCTGGCCGACGTCGTGCGCGACGCCACCCCCGTGATGACCGCAGCCCAAGTCGGCCGACTGATCGGCCAGCTACTCGACGCGGACCTGCTGGCCTTCCGCGACCGCGCGGCGCAGACCCGGCAGCGCGACAGCGCCGCCGAGGCCTACTGGGACCTCGCCGGGCTCGACGGTCCGCTGGCCGCCGCCGCCCTCGCCAAGACGCCGGTGCGGCTGGTCTCGATCGGCGAGGTGGACCTCGCCGCCGCGAAGGCGGCCTGCCAGGCGTCGGCGCTGAGCACCGTCGAGGACGGACCGTGCGCCGACGCCGCGTTTACACTCGTGCTCTGCGACGACTATCTGGCCCCTGAGCTCGCCGAGGTCGACGCTTCCCAGCGCGCGGCAGGCCAGGCGTGGCTGCTGGCCAAGCCGCGCGGCCCGCAGCCGTGGATCGGGCCGGTCTTCCAGCCCGGTGCCGGGGCGTGCTGGTCCTGCCTGGCCAAGCGGCTCGGCGACCATCGCCGCTGTGAGCTTTCGCTCAGCCGTGCGGAGGCGGTTGGAGCGCGGGTGCGTTACCCGGAGGCGTCGATCGCCGCCGCCAGGTCCGTAGCGATCCAGTGCGCGGTGCTGGAGACCGCCAAGTGGTTGGCCGGGGTGCGCCAGCCGGAACAGAACGCTGTGTATACGTTGGACACGATGACGCTGCGCGGTACCCGGCACACGGTCGTGCGGCGACCTCAGTGCCCGAATTGCGGGGATCCGCAGATCATCGCGGCACGGACGGCAAGGCCTCTCGTGCCGCGTTCGGTGCCGAAGGCCGCGGACACCGGAGGCGGTCATCGCGCGTTGTCCGTCGAGGAGATGCTTAAGCAGTACGGGCACCTGGTCAGCCCGGTCACCGGCATCACCAAGGCGGTCGAACCGGTCGAGGGCGTGCCAGACTTCCTGAACTGCTACGACTCGGGGCCGAACCTCGCCGTGCGCGCGTATACGCTCGCCGGGCTGCGTGCCGGGGTGCGCTCGCAGAGCAGCGGCAAGGGAGTCACGCCGGTGGAAGCTCAGGTAGGAGCACTCTGCGAAGCCGCGGAACGGTACAGCGCGGTCCGGCACGGCGACGAGCTCACCGTGAAGGCGAGCTATCGGTCGCTGGGCGAGCAGGCGGTCCACCCCGACTCCTGCCAGCTCTACCACGAACGCCAGTTCCGGGACCGCCGGCGCTGGAATGCGAGCCACGCGGCTTTCCAGTACGTGTGCGAGCCCTTCGACGAGAGGGCGCCGCACGAGTGGACGCCGATGTGGTCGCTGACCGAGCGGACCCACCGGCTGGTGCCGACCGCGCTGCTCTATTTCGGCCTCGGCCGCGGCGGTTCGCCGCAGCTGAGCGCAAACTCCAACGGGAACGCGGCGGGCAGCAGCCTGGAGGACGCGATCGTGCAGGGCTTCCTGGAACTGGTGGAGCGGGACGCGGTGGCGCTTTGGTGGTACAACCGCACCGCGCAGCCCGGCATCGACCTCGACTCCTTCGACGAGCCGTGGATCAGTGCCCTGCGCGCCGGGTACGGCGCCCTCGGCCGCGAGGTGTGGGCGCTGGATCTAACCTCTGATCTCGGTATCCCGGTCGTGGCCGCGCTTTCGGCGCAGGCCGGCGTGCCGGGCGGCAGGATCGTCTTCGGGTTCGGCGCGCACTTCGACCCGCGGCTGGCGCTGCGGCGGGCGCTGACCGAGATGGGCCAGCTGTTCGGCCGCCTGCTCGGCGACGATTCGGACGGGATCGCGGCCGGGGACGACCCAGACCTGGACGCGTGGTGGAGAATGTGCG
Organism: Actinocrinis sp.; assembly: GCF_035653575.1. Classification (GTDB taxonomy): domain Bacteria; phylum Actinomycetota; class Actinomycetes; order Streptomycetales; family Catenulisporaceae; genus Actinocrinis. Next base: position 137,169 of record NZ_DASRBQ010000078.1, on the reverse strand, counting down.
CGGACGGAGAAACGGAGTATCTGCGCCCTGATCCGCACGCCGCGCCGACCACCGTCGAGAGCTACCCCTACACACCGACCACCGACCTGCTCGACGACATCGAGGCGATCACCGCCTTGAGCCGCGCGCACGGGCTCGACCTGTTGGTGCTCGACCAGACCAGGCCGGACCTCGGGATACCGACGGCGAAAGTCGTCGTGCCCGGGCTGCGGCACTTCTGGGCCAGGTTCGCTCCGGGGCGGCTCTACGACGTCCCGGTCGCGCTCAACCGGCTGACCGAACCGAGATCCTACGAGGAGCTCAACCCCGTCCCGCTGTTCGTCTGAGCCTCCTCCACCGGCACGAGCGCTACCCACCCCGCACCACCCGGCCCCGTCCCGGGAGCAGGAGACCGATCATGTACACGCTGCACCTCGGGGATCCCGGTGAGGGATCGAAGGAACTTTGGTCACTGCGTGAAGACGTCTTCGTCGAGCCGTACGCACCGGACGGCTCGCTGACGCTTTACGGCCGCTGGGGTGATGTGGTGCTGTGGCGGCCGCCCGAGCCGATCGGCAACTTCCTGCACCGGATGCAACTGGGTCCGGTCTCGCTCACCAACGTGCTCGGCGACCCGGCCGGACCGGGTCCGCTGAGCACGGCGGAGCGGGCCGCGCTGTTCGTCACGCTCGAGCGGCTGCACCACCTCATCGTGCGCTCGCTCAGCGCGGGGCACGGGGAACAGCCGCTGGTGTCGGTCATCCCGATCTCGCCGCGGGCGAGGTTCCGGGTCAAGCGGATCGATCCGGACCGGGCGCTGCGGCTGTCGGTGTTCGCGACGCTCGGCTCCGACGGCACGGCGCTGAGCCTGGAGTCCCCGCTCTCGCTGCACCGCGCCGTGCTGCACGGACCGCAGGCGGCGTGGCTGGCCGCGTCACTGGGCCGGCCGCGCACGCCCCGCGAGCTGACCGCGTTGCTCTCGCTGCCGCGCGAACTGGTCCTGGACACCATGGCGTATCTCGTGGCGGCGGGCATGGTCGTGCAGAGCGAGCCGGACACGCCGGACGGCTCGCCCCGATTCGCCGAGGACTCGGACCCCGTGCTGCGCGGCTGGACCCGGACCGATCTGGCCTTCCACGTCTCCAGCACGCTCGGCCGGCACGACCGCGACTTCGGCGCCACCTACCCGCTGGGCCGGGACGCGCGGCAGGCCGTGCTGCCCGAGCCGCCGACGCAGGGCTCGAAGGTGCCGCTGTTCCGGCCCGCGCTGCCGGACCTGCTGCGCGCGGATCCGCCGTTCACGGCGGTGTTGGAGGCGCGGCACTCGGTCCGCTCCTTCGGCGAAGCGCCGCTGCGCCTCGACGAGATCGGCGAACTGCTTTACCGCAGCCTGCGCATCAGGTCTCTGATCAGTCCGGAGGGGACCGGCCCGGATGAGGCCGTCGCGATGGACCGTCCTTATCCCGCCGGCGGGGCGATCCACGAACTCGACTTCTTCATCGTCGTCGACCACTGCGAGGGGGTGGCCCGCGGCGTCTACTCCTACGACGGCGCCAACCACTCGCTGGTCCTGCTCAAGACGGAGTCCGCCGACGTCGACGTCCTGCTCAACCAGGCGCGCACCGCCGCCAACATGAGCGGCGCGCCGCCGGTGCTCGTGATGATCACCGCGCGGTTCCAGCGGCTCTTCTGGAAGTACTCCGGCCTCGGGTACGCGCTGGTGCTCAAGCACGTCGGCGTGGTGCAGCAGACCCTCTACCTCGTGGCCACCGCGATGGGCCTGGCGGCCTGCGCCATCGGCCCCGGGGAGATCGAGGACTCGGCCCGGATCCTCGGCCTCGACTGGGTCGCCCAGTCCTGCGTAGGCGGCTTCACCCTGGGGCACCTGCCGAACTCCGCAGCCGCGGCCGGGCCGACCGGGACGAGGCACGCGGTCAACGACGCTGACTGGGCGCAGCAGTGCCGCGACGAGCTGCGGAAGCGCGAACAGTGAGCGCCCCGCCGGGAAACCTGACTGCTCAGCGGGTCGGCACAGCTGCGCCGACCTGTCCGCGCCGCCTCCCTTCGGCGCCGATCCCGCCATATATTCGAGTTCCACGTCGATTTCCGCGAGGAGTGGCATGGCCGCCGACCGCACAACGCCGCACGGGCGCGCCGACGCGGAGAACGGGCAAGCCGAGGCCGCCGACGCCGGGCAGGAGGCGCTGGCACCGCGCATTGCACGCAACATCCTGCTGTTCCTGCTGTGCTCGTTCGTCTTCACCGGCGTACTCAACATCCCCGCCAACAATCCGGGCGACCATGCGGGCAACACCGGCGCTTACGCCTGCATGGCCGTCGTGTTCATCCTGCAACTCCTGCACTCCTCGGCCCGCGCGCCGAGCTGGCCGCTGCGCCTACGGGCCCTGACGCTGAGCCTGCAGACCGCTGCGACCTACCTGCCGTTCGTGGCCTTCCACCAAATCTGGGGCGGGATGGCCGGGTTCCTCGGCGGCTCCTTCATCCTGCTGCTGCGCCGCCCGCTGTCCTGGATCCTGTTCGCCGTCTGCCCGCTGAGCATGATGTGGCTCGGCGCCGCCAGTCACGAGGGCCTGGTGTGGATCGCGTACCTGGGCGTGGCGACGACCAACACCGCCCTGGTGATCTACGGCCTGACGAAGCTGACCGACCTGGTCAGCAAGCTGCACGAGGCCCGCGCCGAGCTGGCCAGGCTGGCCGTGGCCAGAGAGCGGCAGCGCTTCTCCCGGGACCTGCACGACCTGCTCGGCTACAGCCTTTCCTCCATCACGCTCAAGAGCGAGCTGGCCTACCGGCTGGCCGAGGGCCAGGCCGAGCGGGCCCGCGCGGAGCTGGCCTCGATCCTGGAGATCTCCCGGCAGGCACTCTCCGACCTGCGCACGGTCGCCAGCAGCTACCGCGACCTGTGCTTCACCGAGGAGGTCAGCACGGTCGAGTCGATGCTGCTGGCCACCGGCGTCGACGTCTCGGTGGAGGTGTCGCTGCCGGAGCTGCCCCCCGCCGTGGACACGGTCTTCGCGACCGTGCTGCGCGAGGGAGTCACGAACATGCTGCGGCACAGCAAAGTGGAGCGGTGTTCGATCACGGGACGCACGGTGGACGGGAACGTGCGGCTGGAACTGGTGAACGACGGGGTCGGCGCCGGGAGCGGGGACGCGGCCGACCCGGTCGGCAGCAGCGGCCTTGGCAGCCTCGCGCAGCGGCTCGCCGCGATCGGCGGACAACTCGCCGCCGGCGTCCGCTCGGACTCGATGTTCCAGCTGGTCGCGCAGGCGCCACTGCGAAACGGCAAAGTCGCCTCGGAGCGGCTGGGCCCGATCGCGCTGCTGGGCTCCCGCGGCGAATCCGCGCGCCCCACTGTCGATCTGGCCAACGGTGAGTAGTCTGAATGAGTAAATTGAGCCGGAGAAACACCATCGGCGGTATTGAGGCTCAAGCCGATGTTGTCGCTCCGGCGGATCGACTTGTCCTGGCGGTGCGCGCGCGAACGGAATCGAAGCTGAGCTCGGCGATCATGGGGGAGCCGGATCATGCGATGAAGCAGCTGACCATCCTGCTCGCGGAGGATGTCAACATGGTGCGCGGCGCCCTGGTGGCGCTGCTGAACCTCGAACCTGATCTGACGGTCGTGGCCGATGTCGACAACGGCGACGACATCGTGCCCACCGCGCTCGCCCACCGCCCCGACGTCGCGGTGATCGACATCGACCTGCCCGGCATCGACGGCCTGACCGCCGCAGCGCTGCTGCACGACAAGCTGCCCTCCTGCCGCACCCTGATCCTGACCAGCCTCGGCCGACCCGGCACGCTGCGCCGGGCGCTGACCGCGCACGTCGCGGGATTCCTGCTCAAGGACGCCCCGCCGGCGAAGCTCGCCGACGCGGTGCGCAACGTGGCCGCGGGCCTGCGCGTGATCGACCCGCAGCTGGCGGTCGCCGCCTGGGACAGCCGGGAGAACCCGCTCTCGCAGCGCGAGCTGGAGGTGTTGCGGCTGGCCGCGCGCGGCACCGACCCGGTGGAGATCGCGGCGCGCCTCTACCTCTCCCCCGGCACCGTGCGCAACTACCTGACGACCATCGTCACCAAGCTCGGCGCCCGCAACCGGGTGGACGCGATCAGGATCGCCGAGAACGCCGGCTGGATCCCCTGACCGCGGTCCGTCCGGCCGGCGCGTCAAGCCGCTGCCAGCCGGCGCGCCCCGGTCAGCGCCTCGAACAGGCCGGGGTCGAGCATCGTGCCGGCCGCGGTGTCCACGGTGTCGCCGAAGCCCGCGTCGAACAGCGCGACGCTCACCGTGTAGCGCCGGTCCACGGCGCAAGTGCCGAAGGTCCACTCGTCGCCGGTGCCCGGCGAGCCGTCCGGGCGCAGCACCCGCGCGCGCGGATCGCCGAGCCGGAAGCCGAACTCGGTGAACTGGAACCGCAACCCTTGCCCGATGGCCTTGCTGTACGCCTCCTTCAGCGTCCACAGCCGCACCAGCGCGCTGTTGCGCCGGGCCGCCGCCATCGCGTTGAGCATCGCCAGCTCGTAGGGCGTGCAGGCCTGGTCCTCGGTCCCGGTGCCGGACATCGGGCGGTCGGCCAGCTCCACGTCGACCCCGATCCGGCCGCGCCGGGTGATCCCCACCACCAGAAGCTCGTCGGTGTGGCTCAGGCTGACGTCGATCTGGTCGCAGCCGCGCAGGTACGGCCGGCCGCCCGGCTTGTAGGCCAGGTCAAGCAGTTCGGGCCGGGTCTCGATCACCGCGGCCGCCGCGTGCTTGAGCAGCAGCCGCGCCGCGACGAACCGGGAGCGGATGTTGCGATGCGTCATGCGTTGCGCCCGCGCCCAGTCCCGGCCGAGCAGCAGCCGCAGCCGCGGGTCGTCGGGGTCGGGGGGCAGCCAGTCGGCCAGCCGCCCGTATACCAGCACCCCGCCGGCCTCGGCCAGCCGCCGGCGCACCGTCTCCCATGGCCCGTCAGGGCTCTCGATCAGCAGCGGACGGCCCAGCGGTCCGCCGGAAACGCCCCCGGGGCCGATCCCGGCCATCACGCGACCAGGCCGGCGGACAGCTGGCCGCGCAGATACTCCGCCAGGGTCGCCGGAGTGACGATGCTGTCGAGCATGTCCGGCAGCGACAGCTTGCCGAGCGCGGGCAGCCGCTGCTCGAGCTGGTAGGTCAGCTGCATCACCATCACCGAGTCGAACCCGAGATCGCCGCGCAGCGCCACGTCCGGTCCGATGCGCACGGAGGGGTCGTCGACCAGCTGGGCCACCGCCGCGTACACCGCCTCCTGCACCGGGTCCCGGTCCATGGCGTCATCCGGCAGCAGGTCCGTGATCAACGCGGTGAGGGCCGCCGCGTCGGTGTCCTCGCTGCGGCACGCCGGCACGCACGCCGGGCCGTTTTCCCCGGCCAGCGCTTTGATCAGGTTGGTGAGCACCGGCTTCGGGCCGATCTCCAGCACCGTGTCAAGGCGCTGTTCCGCCAGCAGCCGCTGCGCGGCCTGGGCGAACCGTACCGGAGCGCTGATGTGCTCGGTCCAGTACAGCGCGCCGAGCGCCTCGTTCAGCAGCCTGCGGCCGCGCACGGTCGAGTAGAACGGCAGCTTCGGCGCACGCGGCAGCACCCGCGAGGCGACCCGGGCGAAGCGCTGGAGCATCGGCTGCATGAGCGGGGAGTGGAAACCGTGCGAGACCTGGAGCAGCCGGCCGAGGATCCTGCGCCGGGTCAGCTCGTCGTGGATGCGCTCGAGCACGGTGAGGTCGCCGGACAGAACCGTGGCCTTCGGGCCGTTGAAGGCACCGAACCCGACCCTCGGCTCGCCCGCGACGAACTCCTCAAGCTCCTCGGGTGCGGCCCGGACCGCGAGCATCCCGCCGCCGCTCGGCAGGTACTGCATATACGCGCCGCGCACCGCGACCAGCAGCGCCGCGTCTTCGAGGTTCAGCGCGCCGGCGATCACCGCGGCCGCGAACTCGCCGATGCTGTGCCCGATCACCGCGACCGGCCTGACGCCCGCGTCCTGCAGGGTGGCGGCGAGGGCGTATTCGACCGCGAACATGGATGGCTGGGTGAAGCCGGTCTGATGCACTCTCAGGTCGCCGCGCACGATCAGGTCGGTCACACAGGTCCCGGTGTACGGGCGCAGGGCCTCGGCGGCGGCGTCCAGGTGGCGGCGGTAGCCGTCGTGCCCGAGGTACAGGCGGGCGGTCATGCCCGGGTACTGCGCGCCTTGCCCGGTGAACGCGAAAGCGATTCGCGGCCCGGGATCGATTCTTGCGCTCATGGCCGGCTCCGTTCGGGGGGTTGAGAGGGCGAGGAGACGGCGGGGTCCTCAGCCTGTTGCGACAAGTGTTCGGCGAGCGCGGCGACGGTCGGGTAGTCCAGCACGACTGTGACGTCGACCGGCAGGCCGAGCTCCTCTTCCACGTCGCCGTAAAGGTTGAGCGCGACCAGCGAGTCGATGCCGTACTCGGCGAGCGCGACGCCGGGGTCGATGTCCAGGCGGCCGAGGTATCTGGCCAGCCGGCGCGTGAGCCACTCGCGCAGCGCTTCCTCGCGCTGCCGCGGCGGGAGGTTGAGCAGATCCGCTTTCATGCCGCCCTCCGCACGGGCTCGACCGCCGGGCGCGCCCGGCGCTTGGTCCGGACCAGCTGCCGGACCTTCGGATCGATCAGTTCGTGCAGCGGCTCGAGCCGGTCCTCGAGGAACAGCGCGCGCACCGCGGTGCGCGCCAGCTTGCCGCTGGTGGTGCGGCGTACCGTGCCCGGCCGCACCAGAACCACTCCGGAAGCCTGCACCGCGAACTCCGCGGAGACCCGCTCGCGCACCGCGGTGGCCAGGTCGGCCAGGTCTCCCTCGCCGCCGGCTGCGCCGGTCCGCACCTCCTGGACCAGGACCACGTGCTCGCGGTCCGACTCGACCGGGAAGGCGACCCCGGCGCCGAACAGGGCGCTGACCCGCTGGATCGACTGTTCGAGGTCCTGCGGGTGCAGGTTGCGTCCCGCCACTATAATCAGGTCGCTGATACGCCCGGTGACGTAGAGCTCGTCGTCCTTGAGGAACCCGAGGTCCCCGGTGCGCAGGAAGCCGCTCTCCTGGTCGGCGGTGCACGCCGCGAAGCCCTCGGCGCTCTCCCGGGGGCGGCCCCAGTACCCGGCCGCGATGCTGGGGCCGCGCAGCCAGATCTCACCGACCGAGCCGTCGGCCACCTCGGCGCGGGTCTGCGGGTCGACGATCCGCACTTCGAGTCCGCAGACCCGCCCGGAACTGGTCAGGGTTCTGCCGGGCCGGCTCGCCGAGGGGGGCCACAGCCGGCCCTGCTCAAGCGCCGACCGGTCGGCCTCGATGGTGCCCGGCGCGCGATCGCCCGAGCCGCAGGCGACCATCAGCGTGGCCTCGGCCAGCCCGTAGCCCGCGCGCAGCGCCGCGGCGCGCAGCCCGAACGGGGCGAAGCGCTCGGCGAACCGGCTCATCGTCTCCGGGCGCACCGGTTCGCCCCCGTTGACCGCGCAGCGCCAGCCGCTCAGATCGACCCCGTCGAGCTGCTCGTCGGTGATCTTGCGCAGGCACAGGTCGTAGCCGAAGTTCGGACCCGCGGAGACGGCCAGCCGGTGCTCGCTGATCAGCCGCAGCCAGTTGGCCGGCCGCTTGGCGAACGAGACCGGGGACATCAGCACACTGGTCGCGCCGAGCCAGAGCGGGTGCAGCAGCTGGCCGATCAGGCCGAGGTCGTGGTGCAGCGGAAGCCAGCCGCCGACCGCGGTGTCCGGGCCGGTGCGCAGCAACTGCTGGATCGCGGCCTGGTTGGCCAGCAGGTTGGCGTGCCGCACGACCACGCCGCGCGGGTCGCCGGAGGAACCGGAGGTGTACTGCAGCAGCGCGGTGGTCTCCGGTCCGATCTCGGGCATGCGCCAGTCCGCGGGGTCCGGGGCGGTCGGCAGGCTCAGCAGCGTGTCGGTGGCCACGCAGGTCACTTCGCCGTAGCCGCCGAGCGCCAGCGCCTGGCTGGCGGCGCCCGCGTTGCGCGCGTCGGTGAGCGCGAAGCGCACCCCGGCGTCGCGCACGATTCCCAGCACCCGGCGCTCGGAGTGCCGCAGGCCGCCGGGGTTCGGGCCGGGCACGGCGATCGCGCCGGCGTACAGGCAGGCGAGGAAGGAGACGACGAACTGATGCGCGTCAGGCTGCTGAATCAGCACGCGCTCGCCGACCGCGCCGTGGATGTGCAGCCAGGCCGCGAGGGTTCGGGATTCGCAGTCCAGCCGCGCGTAATCGACGCGGTCCGCCCGGCCGGACTCGTCCACCACGACGAGCGCGTCCCGGCCGGGTTGTTCCGCGGCGTGCCGCCGCACCAGCTCGGTGAGGCTTCGGTGTCCGGCCATTTCCGTCCCCCTGTCCCGTCGAGGCTTCGTGGCCCCATGGAACGGAGTATGTGTCCGTATTCTCGAGGGCTCCTCGAACACCCGTTGCCCTTTCGGCGGGCGCCGCGCCGCGACAACCCGGCCATTCCGGCAAATCAGGACACTTTCATGGAGCGCAACCCCGGCCTCGGCGATGCCGGATCGCGCCTCCGCCCGCCTTCCAGAGCGGCGGCGTCCCGAGCGGTTCGTTCCTCCACCCGGAGTCGAGGCGGCTGTCCCACCCTTTGGACATGAGCCCGCTCGAAGGACTGCGCGTCGTGGAACTCGCCGCGATCGGCCCCGTGCCCTACGCGGGAATGCTGCTGGCGGACCTGGGCGCCGAGGTGGTGCGGATCGACCGGGCCGACGGGGTGCGGCCGTTCGCCGCGTGGCACCGCGGCCTCGAGCGCAGGCGCCGCCGCATCGCCCTCGACCTGAAACACCCGGACGGACTCGCCGCGCTGCTGCGCATCATCGAGGACTGCGACGTTCTGCTCGAGGGCTTCCGGCCCGGGGTCGCCGAACGGCTCGGCTTCGGCCCGGACGCCTGCCACCAGATCAATCCGGGCCTGATCTACGGCCGGATGACCGGCTGGGGGCAGCGCGGACCGCTCGCGCACACACCCGGCCACGACATCAACTACCTGGCGCTGTCCGGGGCGCTTGACGCGATCGGCCCCGAAGGTGGCGATCCGGTGGTGCCGCTCAATCTGGTCGGGGACTTCGCCGGCGGGTCGCTGCCGCTCGTCGCCGGCGTGCTGGCCGCGGTCATCGAGCGGCAGCGCACCGGGAAGGGCAGGGTCATCGACGCGGCGATCGTGGACGGCACCGCGTCCCTGCTCACCATGCTGGCGGCCATGGAAAACGCCGGGCTGTGGAGCCGCGGCCGCGGCCGCAACCTGCTCGACGGCGGCGCTCCCTTCTACACCGTGTACACGTGCGCGGACGGCCGCCATGTCGCGGTGGGCGCCCTCGAAGAGCGTTTCTACCTGGAGTTCGTACTCGGGCTCGGCCTCGATCCCGACCTGCTGCCCGACCGCGACGAACCCGCGAACTGGCCGCGCCTGCGCCGGATCTTCGCGCTGCGCTTCGCCGAGGCCGCGCGGGACGCCTGGGCCGCGAGGTTCGAGGGATCCGCGGCCTGTGTCACCCCGGTGCTCAGCCTCGCCGAGGCGGCTGAGCATCCGCACCACCGCGCCCGCGGGACGTACACGCGCGACGACGCGGGAGCGCTATGGCCGGCACCGGCGCCGCGCTTCCTGGACGACCTGCCGGCCCGCGAGGCGGCGGTCGGCGAACCCTGAGGAGAGAGATGGCCACGAACATCCGCCCGGCATTGCAGATCTACGACACGACCCTGCGCGACGGCGTGCAGCAGGAGGGGCTGGCGCTCACCGTCGCGGACAAGCTCGCCGCCGCCCGGCTGCTCGACCAGTTCGGAGTGGACTTCATCGAGGGAGGTTGGCCAGGTGCGGTGCCACTGGACACGGACTTCTTCCGGCGCGCGGCGGATGAGCTCACGCTGCGCCATGCGCAACTCGCCGCGTTCGGCTCGACCCGGCGGCCGGATTCGGACGCGGGCCGCGACCCGCAGGTGCGTGCGCTGCTCGACGCGCAGACGCCCGTGGTGACGCTGGTCGCCAAGAGCCACGACCGGCACGTCGAGATCGCGCTGCGCACGACGCTGGCCGAGAACCTGCGGATGATCCGCGACACGGTAAGGCAACTGCTGGAGCAGGGGCGGCGGGTGTTCGTGGACGCCGAGCACTACTTCGACGGGTTCCGCGCGAACCGGGCGTACGCCCTGGCGGTGGCCGAGGCCGCGCTCGACGCGGGAGCGGAGAAGGTCGTGCTCTGTGACACCAACGGCGGCACGCTGCCGGCCGAGCTGGCCGAGATCGTCGCCGCGACGACGGCGCGCGGCCTCGCGGTCGGGATCCACTGCCACGACGACGCCGGCTGCGCTGTCGCCAACAGCCTGCTCGCGGTGTCGGCTGGGGCGGGGCAGGTGCAGGGCACCGCCAACGGTTACGGCGAGCGGTGCGGCAACGCCAACCTCTTCAGCGTCGTCGGGAACCTCGCGGTCAAGGAGGGCCGCGCGCTGCTCTCCCCCGCGCAGCTCGCGGGGATGTCACGTACCGCGCAGGAGATCGGCGAACTGGCGGATGCCCCGGTTCCCTCCTGCGCTCCCTATGTCGGCGCCTCCGCCTTCGCGCACAAGGGCGGCCTGCACGCCTCCGCGGTGCGTATGGATCCCAGCCTGTACCAGCACATCGACCCCGAGCGCGTAGGCAATCGCAGCCGCATCCTGGTCTCCGACCTCGGCGGCCGCTCCTCGGTGGAACTCAAGGCCCGCGAACTCGGCTACCACGTACACGCCGCGGACGAGCGGGTCAACCGCGCGGTGCTGCGGATCAAGGAGCTGGGCCGGATGGGTTACGCGGTCGAGTCCGCCGACGCCTCGTTCGAGCTGCTGCTGCGCGAACAACTGGCCGAGGAGCCGATCCCCCGCGCGTTCCAGGTGGATTCCTGGATGCTTTCCACGGCAGGTTCCTGGGACCGTCCCTCGGCGCTGACCCGCGCGGTGCTGCGCGTGACCCGCGCGGGCCGCACAGTCACCACGACCGGTCTATCCGAACGCCCGGCCAGGGCGCTGCACCGAGCCCTCTGCGCGGCGCTGATGCCGGTCGTCCCGGGTATCGATGAGCTCTTACTCCTCGACGAGGAATCGCGCCCGATCACCACGGATGCCGACGAGCGGCCGGCGACGAGGGTGCTGCTTCGCTTCATGCTCGGCGGGCGCAGCTGGCGCACGGTCGGCGTGGACCGCGACCCCGCCGCCGCGATGCTGCTGGCGTTGCGCGACGCGGCGGACTACGTGCTGGCCTGCGGTCCGGAGGGAGCGCCCGCGGCCTTCGAGGAGCGGATCGCCGCCACCCAGAAGGCCGCGTAACGACGCGGAATCCCGCTCAGGCCGCGCGGATCTCGGGCGTCCGCGCGGCCCTGGCCGGAAGCTGCGCCAGCTGCCTGCGTCCCCTGATGTGGTCGATCGGGCGGTTGACCGACTCGACCCCGAGCAGGTGCTGTCCGGCGAAGCAGTACACGGAGAAGCTGTGCTCGGCCGGGTCGCCGACGATCTCGACCCGGTCGTGGCCCGCCGTGATCCCGGCGATCTGGAGCTTGTCCGTGTACTGGTCCGTCCAGAACCATGGCACGGCCGCGTACGGGGCGGCCTGCGCAGCGCCGCGGGTGAGGTATTCGGCGACGCACCGGGCCTGGTCGACCGCGTTCTGCACGGACTCCAGCCGGACCGCGCCTTCGGCGTGCGGGCTGGGAAAGCGGGCGCAGTCGCCGATGGCGTGGATATCCGGATCCGAGGTGCGCAGATACTCGTCGACCACGATCCCATCAGCGACGTCGAGCCCCGCCTCCTCGGCCAGCGCCGCGTCCGGCGTCACGCCGATTCCCACCACCACCAGATCGGCCGGGATCACTTCCCCGCCGGCCAGCCGCACCGCCTGCAGGGCGCCGCCCCGGTACGCCGCGACGGCTTCGACCCGCCGCTCGAACAGGATCCTGACGCCGCGGTCGCGGTGCAGCTCGGCCAGATACTGCGAGACCGGAGCGCTCACCGCCCGCGCGATGACCCGGTCAAGCGCCTCGACGACCGCGACGTCGTGCCCGGCGGACCGGGCCGCCGCGGCGACTTCGAGCCCGATGAAACCCGCGCCGATCACCACGACCCGCAGATACGCGGCCGCCAGCCGGGAGCGCAGCTGCGCGGCGTCGTCCAGCGATCGCAGGAGCAGGACGTCCGGATGGTCGGCGCCTGGCACGTTCAGCCGCCGCGGCCTGCTGCCCGTCGCCAGAATCAGCTTGCTGTAATGCAGCCGCTCGCCGGAGGAAAGCAGCACACTGCGCCGCTTGCGCTCGACCCTGCTTACCGCCGCCCCCAGCCTCAGCTCGACGCCCTGCTTCTGGTAGAAGTCCGCACCGCGCAACGCGACCGCTTCCACCCCCGCGTCCGCGTCTGACGCGAGGAACTGCTTCGAGAGCGGCGGACGCTCGTAGGGCGCGTAGGGTTCGGCGCCGGCCAGGACGAGCGGGCCGTCGTACCCGGCCTCCCGCAGCGCGGCGGCGGCCTCAGAGCCGGCCTGTCCGGCGCCGGCGATGATGATCGGTGGAGCGGACAATGCTCGTACCTGCGCTTCCGAAGAGGGACGGATTAGGAAACCGGCGCGGTCCACGACGGTATGTCAGTGATCTGCACCACCGCGGCGCCCCAGCTGTATCCGGCGCCGACCGACACCAGCAGGCACCGGTCCCCGGGCCGCGCCTTCCCGCTGGAGACCAGGTGGTCGAGGCTGGCGAACTGGTCCCCGGCGCCGAGGTGGCCGACGGTGCGGCTCCACTCCCAGGTGGTGCGCTCGATCGGGACGCCGTACTGCTGGAGGTAGATGGACTCCAGCCGGCGGCGGCCGAAGTGCGGCAGCAGCACCCACTCGACGTCTTCGAGTTCGAGTTCCGCGTCGGCCAGCGCCTGCTTGACCACCGAGCGCTGCCCGGCCGTCGTGCGGGCGATCGCGAAGGACAGGCCGTAGCGCTGGGTGAAGGTGCTCTTGGCGGCGGCGAAGTCGACCGGCGCGCGGGTGCTCAGCGGCGCCGGGCCGAAGGGCTCCTCGCCGCGGTGCATCTCCTCCAGCTCCGAGTCCGCGGTGACGGCCACCGAAAGCAGCCGCGCGAACCCGCCGCGCCGGGAGAGCACGATCGCCGCGGCCCCGTCCGCGTACGGGGTGCCCGGGTCGGTGCGCCAGCGGTCGATTCCGGGCGGGCAGAACCGGTCCGCCGAAGTCAGCAGCGCGTCGGCGCGGTGCCGCGCGCGAGCGAGATAGGCGCAGGCGAGGTCGATCGCGGCCAGGCCGCCGTTGGACATCTGCCGGATCTCTACCGCGAGGCACTGGTTGCGCAGCGTCTCGCGCTGAATGTACGAGGCCACCGGCCAAAGGTCCTGACCCTGGTGGTAGGTGTCGGCGTGCAGGATCAGCTCGACGTCCTCGGGCGCCGAGCCCGCCCGCTCCAGTGCGCTGCGGGCCGCGGCGGCCGCCATCTCGGCCGCCGACTCGCCTTCTGACACGCTCACGGAAATGGCCTCGGTACGCGCGACCAGTCGCGGTTCGCACTCGCCGGAGGCGACGGCGTCCTGCACGAGCAGGCGCGCGGGAAGGCGCACGCCGGTGCCGCGGAGGTAGACGTCTTCGATTCGCACGGGCGCTCCCGGATCGACTCTTCGGGTACTGCCGGTCCGCGCGAGCGTGCCGGAAACGGCTCGACGGGCCGTGCAGCGCCACCGGAGCCCGGATCGACGTCTCCCGGATCCGGCGCCCTCTAGCGCACTTCCGCCCCGCTTCCAGCCGCACGGATCAGCATCCGCACAAGCCTCAGTCCAGGAGGGACCCCCGAATGTCGATGACCGCGATCACGAGCGAGAGCCCGGCCGCACCGCCTGCCGAGGCCGAAGAGACCTTCCCCTTTGTGCGCAAGTGCCCGTTCGCCCCGCCGGAGCAGTACGCGCAGTTCCGCGAGGAGCCGGTCAAGCTGATCCCGCTGGCCACCGGGCTGCGGATCTGGGCGGTCACCGGGTACCATAACATCAGGGCGCTGCTGACCGACCCGCGGGTGAGCGCGTCGCGCAAGCACGCCAACTTCCCGTTCTACTTCAACGCCCCGCCGGAGTTCCGCACCGAGACCTCGTTCATCGGCTACGACATGCCGGAGCACGCGGCCACCCGGCGCAAGGCCGCGGTGACCTTCACCAACCGGCAGGTCAACCTGCTCAAGCCGAAGATCGAGCAGGTGGTCGACGAGGCGCTGGACGCGATGGCCGCGATGGAGCCGCCGGTCGACATGCACTACGTGCTCTCGCTGCGGGTGCCCATGACGGTCATCTGCCTGCTGCTCGGCATCCCGTACGAGGACCACGAGTTCTTCCAGACCAACGGCACCGTCCTGCTCGGCGGCACCGCGACGATGGAGCAGCGGCAGGCCGCCCTGGTGGACGTGAACAACTACCTGGTCAGCCTGGTGGAGCTCAAGCAGCGCGAGCCGGGCGAGGACCTGATCAGCCGGGCGGTGGCCGAGTACCGGGCCAACGGCGAGGACTTCACCACCCGGGACCTGGTGAACCTGTGCCGGCTGCTGATGAACGGCGGGCACGAGACCACCGCGAGCATGCTCTCGCTCGGCACCGCGGCGCTGCTTGAGCACCCGGCCGAGCTGGCCAAGCTCAAGGCGGACCCCACGCTCGTGGAGGCCGCGACCGAAGAGCTCGTCAGGTATCTGACGATCGGCGACGCGGCGGTGCCGCGGGTCGCGCTCGAAGACATCGAGCTGGCCGGGGCGACCATCAAGGCCGGCGACGGCATCCTGTGCCTCGGCCTGACCGGCAACCGCGACCCCGAGGTCTACGAGAACCCGGACGAGCTGATCCTCGAGCGCGGCAGCCGCAAGCACCTGGGCTTCGGGCACGGGCTGCACCACTGCATCGGCGCGGACCTGGCCCGCGCGGAGATGGTGCTGGTCTGGAGCAAGCTGTTCAACCGCTTCCCGAACCTGCGCCTGGCCAAGCCGTTCGAGCAGATCCCCAGCAAGGAGCGGGCGATCATCTACGGCCTGTGGGGGCTGCCGGTCACCTGGTGACGCGGCGGCCGCACCCGCGGACCGGCCATTCGCGCCCTGCCCACCCCAGCGCGAGGGCGTGCGGCAGGGCCGGCCCGGTCGCGGTGATGCACGGCGCGGTGCAGGAGGGCGGTTGCGGGCGGCGGGCGGGAGAGACGATGCGGGTTCTGTTCACCACCTTGCCCCTGGTCGGGCACCTGTTCCCGGTGGTGCCGCTGGCCTGGGCGATGCAGTGCGCGGGCGACGAGGTGCTGGTGGCCACTTCGTCCGAGCGGTTCGCGCAGCGGATCACCGGGGCCGGCCTTTCCGCGGCCGTCGTGCGCGACGTCGCGATCACCGACTATGCCCGAGCCAGCGTGATCACCGGCAGCGGCGCGTCCCTCGAGCAGGACCTGGCCGCCAGCGCCCGCGGCTGGGCCGCGCTGACCGCTCCCTGCGCGCAGGCGATGACCGGGCTGGTGCGCGAGTTCCGCCCCGACGTGGTGATCAGCGAGCCGGCCGAGTTCGCCGGACGGCTCGCGGCGGCCCGCGCCGGCGTGCCGTGGGTGGAGCAGAGCTGGGCCCTGCCGTTCCCGGACGGCTTCCGCAGCGCGGCGCGGGACGAGCTGATCCGGCGCGGGCTTCCGCCCTTGCCCGCGCCCGACGCGATCATCCACCCCTCGCCGCCGCAGCTATGGCCGGCTGAGGCGCCGGAGGGTCTGCCGATGAGGTTCGTGCCCTATAACGGCCCCGTGCGCTACGAGCGTCGGCCGAGCCGGGGCCCGGGCCGCCGCCGGGCGTTCGTGACCTTCGGCAGTCTGCTGGTCGCGCACGGGGCCGGGCAGGGCGAGCTGTTCGCGAAGCTGCTGGAGGAGCTCTCCGCCGCCGGATTCGACATGGTGGTCGGGATGGATCCGGACCAGGGCCGCCTGCTCGGGCCGCTGCCGCCCGGAGTGCTGCGCCTTGGCTGGGTGCCGCTCGGACACGCCCTCAAGGAGTGCGACCTGGCGATCCATCACGGCGGTTCGGGCACGTCGATGTCGGCCGCGGTCCGCGGCGTGCCGCAGGTGATCCTGCCGAGCGCGACCGACCAGTTCCTCACGTCGGCGGCGATGGAGGCTTACGGGGCGGCGATTCGGTTCCTGCCCGGTCAGGTCACGCCCGCCGCCGTGCGCGACGCCGCCGAGGACGTGCTGAGCGATCCTTCATACGGGGCGGCGGCCACGGCTCTGGCCCGCGAGATCTCCGCGCTGGCGGCGCCCGGCGCGGTCGCGGACAACCTGTGGATGCTCATCTGACGGCGGTGCCGCGCGCTTCCGTCAGCGGTACTCGCGTACCACGATGGCCGAGTTGAAGCCGCCGATCCCGCGGGCCAGCACCAGCGCGGCGCGCACGGGCGTGTGCCGGGGCGTGTCGAGCACCAGGTCCAGCTCGTAGTCGGGCACCGGCGCGCGCACGTTCACGGTCGGCGGGATCGCCGACCAGTACATCGCCAGCAGGGCCGCGGCCACGTCGAGGCAGGCTCCGCCGGCGCACAGCCGCCCGGTCATCGTCTTGGGCGCGGTGACCGGAACACCGCAGGGCCCGAATACGCCGGCGATCGCCTCGGCCTCGGTGCGGTCCGGGTCGGGCCGGCCGGCCGCGTCCGCGAACACCACGTCGACGTCCGCGGCCGCCATCCCGGCGTCCCCGAGCGCCGTCTCGATCGCGCGGCGCAAACCGGACGGCTGATCCGGCCGGGCGGAATCAAAGGTCGACGCGTACCCGGCCACCTCGCCGTAGATCCGTACGCCGGGCCGCCGCGCCGCCGTCTGCGCGTTCTCCAACACCATGATCGCTCCGCCCTCGCCGGGCACGTAGCCGTTCGCGCGCTCGTCGAAGGGCAGATACGCCCAGCGCGGATCGCTGCTGCGGCTCATCGAGCCGGCCGCCTCGTGCGCGGCCCAGGACCAGGGACTCAGGGCGCTGTCGACTCCCCCGGTGAGCATCGCCCTGCTGCCGTCGCGCAGCTGCCTGCGGGCCTGCCCGATGGCGTCGAGCCCGCCGGCCTGCTCGCCGACCAGCACCGTGCCCGGCCCGCGCATGCCCTGACGGATCGTGCTCTGACCCGTGCTCGCCGCGTTGAACCAGGCGAACGACTCGTAAGTGCTCAGATATCCGGGGTCTTGCTTGTGCAGCTTCGCCAACTCCCGCTGCCCGAACTCGTAGCCGCCGCCCGCCGCGGCGGTGGCCACCCCCATCTCGGCGGCCGACAGCTCCTCCCGGCGCAGTCCCGCCTGCCGCAGCGCCCAGTCGGCGGCGACCAGCGACATCTGGGTGATGTGGTCGGTCTGGGTCAGCAGCCGGTTGTCCTGGATGTGCCGCGAGGCCTCGAAGTCCTCGATCTCGCCCGCGAGGGTGCACCGGTACGGCGAG
Source organism: Actinocrinis sp. (assembly GCF_035653575.1). Classification (GTDB taxonomy): domain Bacteria; phylum Actinomycetota; class Actinomycetes; order Streptomycetales; family Catenulisporaceae; genus Actinocrinis. Next base: position 119,721 of record NZ_DASRBQ010000078.1, on the reverse strand, counting down.
GCGTCGAACCTGGTGACCCTGCGGATGCCGCAGCGGCCTCCCATCAGCGCGCGCCAGTACGCGGTCGGGCCGAGCCCGTTCGGGGCTGCCACGCCGATCCCGGTCACCACCGCTCGGTCCGTCATCGCCCGCCTCCGTCCGCGCGCCGCAGCACCATCGCACTTTGCAATCCGCCGAACCCGGCCCCGAGCGCGAGGACCGTGTCCACCCGCGCCTGCCGCGCCACGCCCGGTGTGTAGTCGAGGTCGCATTCCGGGTCCGGTTCGCGCAGGTTCGCCGTCGGCGGAATCAGCCCCTCGCGCATGGCCGGCAGGCAGCCGGCGATCTGGAGCGCGCCGGCGGCGCCGAGCGCGTGTCCGGTCGCCGCTTTGAACCCGCTCACCGGGATCCGGGCCGCGGCGCGGCCGAGGGCCCGCTTGAGCGCCGCGGTCTCCTGAAGATCGTTGTGCACCGTGCCCGAGCCGTGCGCGTTGACGTAGTCGATCTGCGCGGGCCGCAGTCGCGCCCGCTCCAGCGCCACGCCGATGGCCGCGGCCATCTGTAGTTCCTCGGTCTCCAGCCCGGCGAGGCGGTGCGCGGCACACCGCGACCCATAGCCGACGATCTCCGCCTGCGGCCCGGCTCCACGCGCCTTCGCGTGTTCGTACTCTTCGACGACGAGGATCGCGCAGCCCTCGGCCAGCACCAGGCCGTCGCGGGCGCGGTCGAACGGGCGGCACGCCCGCGCCGGATCGTCGTTGCGCGTCGAGGTGGCCCGCAGGACGTCGAAGCAGACCGCTGTGATCGGTGCGAGCGGCGCCTCGGTGCCGCCGCTGAGCACGACGTCGGCGCTGCCCTCCTCGACCAGCCTGGCTGCGTAGGCGACCGCGTCGATCCCCGAGGTGCATCCGGTCGAGACGAGCGTCACCGGTCCCTGCGCGCCGACCATGCGGGCCAGCTCGGCCGCGATCGAACTGGGATTCACGTAGTCGTGGAGCGGTGCCGTGTCATGGAGCGAGGCGGCCGCACGCGCTGCGCGCGCCGGGCGCCGCTGCTGCGCTCCGGGGTTCTGCAGCCTGCCCGCGGCGTACTCGCGCTCTATGCTGGTCGCGCAGCCGACCGCGCAACCGATCGCGACGCCGACGCGCGTCGGGTCGGCCGCGTCGAGATCGAGTCCCGAGCGGGCTACCGCCTCCCGGCCGGCCACCAGCGCGAACTGCGCGGCCCGGTCAAGGCCGCGCAGCTGAGCGGGTGTCAGACCGCCGGCTGACGCGTCGAAGTCGACCTCGCCGGCGATGCGGGAGCGGTACGGGGAGGCGTCGAAGCACGTGATCGCCCGGGTCGCCGTCCTGCCCTCGGACAGCAGGCCCCAGTAGGCCTCGGCCCCGATCGCGCCCGGCGCGAGGACGCCGAACCCGGTGATCATGGCGCGCCGCGACATCCCGGATCTCCAGACCCTGCCCGGCCGCTAGACCAGGACGGCGGCGACTTCGCGCGCACGGCGCTCGACGGCCTCCTGCGCGGCCGCCCGAGACTGCTCGGCGAGCGGGATCAAGCGCGCCATCGCCGGGGACCGGTGCGCGAGCGAGAGCTGCGCGGTGATGATCTCGGTCTGCATGCCGAGGCCGGTGTTGAACACCACGTCGAGGTAGGGCCCGCAGTGGTCGGCCCACGCCATCGGAGCGCCCGGGGTGTATCCGCCGCCATAGCTGGCCACGATGGTGGCCGGCCGCCCTGCCAGCGGGCCCTCAGTGCCGTCGAAAGTGATGGTGCGTTCGCTGACCAGCACCTGGTCGATCCACGCCTTGAGACTGGACGGGATGGTCCAGTTGTACATCGGAGTGCTCACCAGCACGGCGTCGGCGGCGAGCAGTTCCTCGATCAGCTCGTCGCGCACCAGGGTGGCGGCCTGCTGGTCCAGGTCGTGCTCGACGGCGGGGATGAACCCGGCGGCCACCGCGGCGGGGCTCAGGTGCGGCACGGGCTCGGCCGCGAGGTCGCGGTAGGTGACGATGCCGTCAGGGTTCTGCTCCTGCCATACCTGGCGGAACCGCTCGGCCAGCTGCCTGGAAACCGAGGAGGGCGTCGAGGACGAGTCGATGTGCAGCAGATGGGACATGAGGGCAACTCCCAGCGGGTTGAACGGCCCCTGCGGGCCTGTGGCAGCTCAACGGTCTGGCACGGCGCTCGGATCGCGGCTGACTGCCTCTGGAGAATCGAGGCGGATTCGAGTCTCGCCGCAGCGCGGCTCAGGTTCGGCGGGCGGGCGCGGACACGAACCCGGGGAGCAGGCCCGGCGCCGCGGGCCTACCGGATGGAGTTGAGGCAGGCGATCAGCGTGCGCGCCTGCACGTTCGCGTACTGGCCGTGCCGCAGCAGCTCGGTGAGCTGGCCGACGGTCACCCAGGTGTAGTCCGGCGGGAGCGGGTCGGCCAGCCGGTCGTCCGCCTCGACGATCAGGTAGTCGCACTCGGCGTTCAGGAACCGGCCCCCCTCCTCTGAGTGGACCACGTGGTACCGGATGCGCGGCGAACCGGCCGGCGGAATCTGGTCGAGGAAGAGCGGCGGCTCGTCCTCGATCTGCGTGCGCGACATGCACTGCACGGTCGGGCCGAGTTCGACCCCGTCCAGGAATCCGCCCTCGGCCCGCGCGTGCACCAGCAGGTGCAGGACGCCGCCGATCTCGCGCACCAGGAAGGCGCACAGGCCGCGTCCGCACGGCTCGATCAGCGGCTGCGTCCACGCGGCGACCTCGCGGCCCTCGGCTCGCACGTCCACCGCGACCACCCGGAAGAATCGCCCGTCGACCCGGCTGATCTCGCTCTCGCCGCGGTGCCAGCCGGGAAGGTCGTAGAGCGGCATCCGGCCGGTCTCAAGCTCGCAGTCGGAGCGCAGCCCGGTGAACCAGCTCAGCAGCTGCGGCGTGGTCCACAGGGCTCCGGCGTCCGGGGCGCGGGAGGCGGCCAGCGCCCGGCGGAACCCGTCGCCCGCCGCCGCGGGCGTGGCCTGCGGCAGGCAGGCGAGCACCGTGCGCGTGTCCATGTTGATCAGGTTGTCGACCGCCATCAGCTCATTGATCTGACCGAGGGTCAGCCAGCAGAAGTCGTCGTCCAGCGGCACCGGGTCGTCCACCTCGACGATCATGTTCCGGTTGCGCTTGCGGTAGAACCAGTCGCCGTGCTCTGAGAGCAGCACGTCGGTCACCACCCGGCCGCGGCGCGGGCCGACGAAGTACTCGAGGTACTTCACCTGCGCGCCCTTGTGCACCTGCGTGTAGTTGCTGCGCGTCGCCTGCACCGTCGGCGAGAGCATCAGCGGCCGCGGGTTGCCCGGCTCCACCTTCGCCTGCATCAGGAAGTGGGCGACCCCGTCGAACTGCTTGACCAGGATGCCGAGGACGCCGACCTCGGGCTGGTTGATGATGGGCTGGTAGTGCACCGCCGCGCCCTCCTCGGGACGGCGCCAGCGCAGGCCCTCGACCGAGAAGAACCTTCCGCTCTCGTGCACCAGGTTGCCGCTGTCGCGCGCGAAGTGCCAGCCGCGCAGGGCGGAGAAGCCGATGCGCTCGATGCGGAATCCGTGCGCCGCGCCGCGTTCGCTCATCCAGTCCGCGAATCCCTGCATCGAGAGGTGTACGCCGGCGACGCGGTCCGCCGACTCGGCGAGCCGTCCCGGCAACGCGAGGTCTTCCCTCGGTTGTAGCTTGATCACCTGGCACCTCCTGGCGCTGGACGAGGATGGTCCGCAGGCTCCACCCCGGGGCTCTACCCCCGCTCGAATCCCGGTCGGCGATCAGGCCGGGCCCGCGGCGCGCTCGAGCCGTCCGGCCAGTTCGCGCAGCACCGGGCGCAGTTCGGGCGGTTCGAGCACCTCGAAGTCGATCCCCTTGATCGCCACGAACAGCGCGAGTTCCACCAGCGAGTCGGATCCGACCAAGTAGAGGCAGCTGTGCGCGTCCAGCGCCTGCACCCGTCCGACCGTCGGCGGCGTGTTGGGCGCGACCTCCTGCGCCGGCGCGTGGAACAGGATGCGGGCGTGATACCGGTACGGCGCGGAGGTTATGGCCTGGGAGACGAATGCGACGGGGTCGCCCTGCGGCAGCGGACGGGGGTTGAAGCGGGCGCCCGGCGCACCGAGCGGCGGCACGATCCGGTCGACCCGGAAGGTGCGCCAGTCCTGCCGGTCCACGTCCCAGGCCAGCAGATACCAGCGGTGCGGTGTGCACACCAGGCGGTACGGCTCGACGTCGCGTGCCGACTCCCTTTCCGGCGCGCTATATCGGAACCTGATGCGCCGCAGGTCGCGGCACGCGGTGGCGATCTCGGCGAGCAGATCGGGGTCCACGCTCGCGGTGGCGTGCTCGTTGAGCGAGAGGGTCGAGGCTTGGAACGCCGCGACCCGTCCGCGCAGCCGGGTGGGAAGCACCTGCTGGATCTTGGCCAGGGCCCGAAGCGCCGCCTCCCCGATCCCGACGGCGCCCCCGGACGCGGCCGTGCGCAGGCTGATCACCACGGCCATGGCCTCCTCGTCGTCGAGCACCAGGGGCGGCAGCGCGGCGCCGACGCCGAGCCGGTAGCCGCCGGCGGCGCCCGGCGTCGCGCTGACCGGATAGCCCAGTCCCCGCAGCCGGTCTATGTCGCGGCGCAGGGTCCGCAGACCGACTCCGAGCCGGTCGGCCAGTTCGGCGCCGGTCCAATCCGCGCGAGACTGGAGCAGCGAGAGAAGGCGCAGCAAGCGAGCCGAGGTCTCCAACACGTCTTACATCATCTCGCCGGATTGGTGACAGTTTCTGTCACCAATGATCGATAGCGTCGGGCTCATGACCAGTGGCCCCAATTCTCGCCTGATCGAACCGCACGTGATCGACGTCGCGGAGCGCCAGCTTGAGGATCTGCGCGACCGGCTGCGCCGCACGCGCTGGGCACCGCAGCTTCCCGGCACCGGATGGGAACGCGGCGTGCCGACCGACTATCTGCGCGGGCTGGCCGAGTACTGGGCCGACGGCTTCGACTGGCGCGCCCAGGAGGCCGCGCTCAACAAAATCTCCCAGGGCGTGACGACGATCGACGGCGCGCGCGTGCACTTCCTGCACGTGCGCTCGGCCGAGCCGACGGCGACCCCGCTGATGCTCATCCACGGCTGGCCCGGCTCAGTGGTCGAATTCCAGGATCTGATCGGGCCGCTCACCGACCCGGTCGCGCACGGCGGCCAACCGTCCGGCGCCTTCCATCTCGTGATCCCGTCGCTGCCCGGCTACGGCTTCTCCGGGCCGCTGGCCGCGCCCGGTTGGACCGACGGGCGCACCGCCGCCGCGCTCGTCGAGCTGATGTCCCGGCTCGGCTATGAGCGCTACGGCGTGCAGGGCGGGGACGTCGGCGCGTTCGTCGCACCGCTGATGGCGCGGCAGGCTCCTGATCACGTCATCGGCGTGCACGTCAACGGTCTGCCCACCTTCCCGACCGACGACCCGGCGGTGATGGCGACCCTGAGCGAGGACGAGCGGCAGCTGCTGGTCAGGATGCGGCAGTGGCAGGAGAAACTCGGCGGCTACCTCCAGATCCAGGGCACCAAGCCGCAGACCATCGCCGCGGCGCTGCACGACAGCCCGGCCGGGCAGCTGGCCTGGATCGTGGAGAAGTTCCGGGACTGGACCGATCCGGCGGCCGAACTGCCCGAGGACGCGGTGGACCGCGACCGCATCCTGACCAATGTGAGCATCTACTGGTTCACCGAGACCGCGGGCTCCTCGGCGCACACGTATTACGAGCGCTTCAACGACCCCTCGATGTGGGCGCCCAAGGAACGCGGCACGGTGCCGACCGGGGTGGCGGTCTTCCCCACCGACTTCTCGGTCCGGACGCTGGCCGAGCGCAGCCACAACATCGTGCACTGGTCCCAGTTCACCCGGGGCGGTCACTTCGCCGCCATGGAGGCCCCTGATCTGCTGATCGCGGACACCCGCGCGTTCTTCCGCTCGCTGGGCCTCGGCTGACCGCCGTGCCGCGGCCATAGCTGGCCGGCGGCGCGGGAGGATGCGGCGTCCCGCGCCGCCGGCGGCTCGTCACGCCGCCTGCGCTTCGGTGCTGAAGCAGACCGAGAACAGCTTCGGGTTGGAGACGGCCAGGGCCCGCAGCGCGGCCTCGTGCTGCTGGAACTCGGGGCGCGCGACCGCCTGCCGCAGCGAGCGCTGGTCCGTCCAGCGCGCCACGTTCACGTACGCCCCAGGCTCGTCCAGCTTCTTGAGCAGCGAGTGTTCGATGAATCCGGGCTGCTGCGCGAAATAGGCCGAGGTCTCGTGGAAGGCCTTCTCGAACGCTTCGCCGGAACCGCTCACCGTGAAGCTGTTGAGCAGGGTCACCGCCGCGCCGGACGACTCGGCGCCGTTCGAATCAAGGCTCTTCGAACCAGTGCGCTCCGAATCAGCGCTGTTTGAATCAACACCATTCGAATCAGCACCGTTTGAATCAGCACTGTGGCGGCGCACCACCTCGCGGTACCGCTCCAGGGTCTCTCCCGGGTCCGGGCCGTTGAGCGCCGCGTAGATCGCGGCCGCGGCTTCGCCGTGCCGGTGCAGATCGGCGTGCGTGAGCGACACCCGGGTGGCGGACGGCCCGACCGGTTCGAAGTCGACCTTGATCAGGCTCGCCTTCTCGTCGTCGAAGACCGGCTGCCAGTTCGCGCCGACCCGCCAAGTCAGCACGATGCGGCGCGGCGGGTCCCACTCGAGCACGGTGCCCCAGGCGATCTCGGTGCCGTCGGCGCCGCGCTCGTAGTAGCGGCCACCGACCCGGGGCTCGATCGCGAGGAACACCCGGTCCTTGACGAACACGTGCGCCTCGGGGAACCACTCGAGCGGATACTCGGCGAAGACGGCGAAGGCCCGCTCGGCGGGCACCTCCACCGTCACCTTCTTGCGAACGTCGGGCACGCTGCTGGGCTCGGTCATCACCATCTCCTCGGCCATGGCGGAAAACGCCAGCCAAGGGTGCGCAGCGGCCCTCGACCACGGATGGAACCCGGGTCGAAGCAGGCCATCGACCCGCCGTCCACCTGCCGTCGAGCGCGCGCGGCGATGGTCGGGCCATGGACATCCTGGTCACCGGCGGCGCCGGTTTCATCGGCTCGCACTTCGTGCGCGGCCTGCTGAACAACGAGTTCCCGCTCGCACCGGGCGGCGCGTTCACAGACGCCGCGGTCACCGTGGTAGACAAGCTGACCTACGCCGGAAACCGGGCCAACCTGCCCGAATCCCATCCGCGGCTGCGGTTCGTGCGCGGCGACATCTGCGACAGGGAACTGATGCTAGAGCTGAGCCGCGGCCAGGACGCAGTGGTCCACTTCGCCGCGGAGTCGCACGTCGACCGGTCGCTGGTAAGCGCGGACGATTTCGTGCAGACCAACGTCGTCGGCACGCACTGCGTCCTCGAGGCGGCCATGGCGGCGCGGGTGGGGCGGGTCGTGCACGTCTCCACCGACGAGGTCTACGGCTCCATCGCGGAGGGTTCCTGGACCGAGGAATGGCCGCTGAGCCCGAACTCGCCTTACGCGGCGTCCAAGGCCGCGAGCGACCTCATCGCGCTCGCGTACGTGCGCACCCACGGCCTCGACCTGTCGATCACGCGCTGCACCAACAACTACGGACCGTATCAGCACCCGGAGAAGTTCATCCCGCTGTTCGCCACGAACCTGCTGACCGGACGGCCCGCGCCGCTGTACGGCGACGGTTCCAATCGGCGCGAGTGGCTGCACGTCTCAGACCACTGCCGCGCGATCTTCGCGGTGCTGACCAAGGGGCGCGCCGGCCACGTGTACAACGTCGGCGGCGGCACCGAGCGCAGCAACCGGCAGATCGCCGATGAGTTGCTGCGGCTGTGCGGCGCGCGGCCGGAGCTGGTCGCCAGGGTCGCGGACCGCAAGGCGCATGACCTGCGCTACGCGCTGGACGACTCGAAGATCCGCGCCGAACTGGGCTACCAGCCGCTGGTGCCGTTCGAACAGGGGCTGGCAGACACCGTGGCCTGGTACCGAGAGAACGCGGCCTGGTGGCGTGCGCTGGCCGCGGCGCGCGATGCGCAGATCTCGGACGGCGCGGCGGCGGCCTGAGTCGGCGGTGCCATCTGAAGGCTGGAAGATCACCTTCCGGTCTTCATACTCGCCTTCGCCGGTCAGAGCAAGGCGTGCGGGTAGACGTCGCTCTGCGCGTAAGGACGGGTCGCCACTTCCACCACCTGCGTGGCGGCGAGCGCGAGATAGGCGTGCACCAGCCGCGGGCGCACCCGCACCAGATCGCCCGCTTCGAGCACGAGGTCGATCCGCTCGCCCGAGTCCAAGTCTTGATAGGCCGCCTGGAGCCGACCAGAGATGACGTACAAGACCTCGGTCTTGTCCAGGTGGTAGTGATTCCCCCGGCACGGTCCGCCGGGATGGCAGTCCCAGTACACGGCGAACTGATACGTGCCGCCGTTGGCGAACCTGACCAGCTCGCCCGCGCGGGATGTGACTCTCCCGGCCTCGCCGTCTATAACGCGCTCGAAGGTCTTGAGGCGTTCGTGGTCGAGTTTGTCGGTGCGATACAGCGACGTGGCATTCATCTTCCGGCTCCGCTTCCAGTCTGCACGCGGCCATCCGCGCGGCTTAGTCCGTCGGCGGGCGGCGCCCCGATCGGCCGGCGCGCCGCGGTCGCGCGATCTGCGGCGTCGACGTCCGCAAGCAGCTGCGCGAGCGCCACAGAACGCTCCCAGTCCGTGGCGCGCGACCGTTCGCGTATCGCGGCGCTGAACGCGCGCACGGCGTTGCGCACCTGGTCGTCGGGTTCCAGGACCAGCTCCTCGGTGCCGCTCGCGAGCTCCAGTCGGATCACCGGCCGATAGTCGGCCGGCGGTGCGTATGCGCGCTCGACGGTGATCCGACCCGAACTGCCCCACAACTCGTAGGCGGCGCGGTAGCCGTGTTCCATCCCGAAGACGACCTGCGCTGTAACGCCGTCCGACGCGGCCAGCAGGATCGCGCCGCCGGTGTCGACCTGGTGCTGCGCAGGCCGGCGCAGGCTGGCGCCGCATACCCGCACCCGCGGCCCCAGGAAGTGCTGGACCGCGAACAGCGGTTGCACGGCGATGTCCAAGAGCGCGCCGCCGCCGAGATCGGGCCGGTAGCGGATGTCGCCGGGGGGCGGTGGCGGGATCGCGAAGACGGCGGTGAGATGGCGCAGCTGTCCGATGGTTCCCTGCGCGAGCAGTTCCCGCACCCGCGCATGCGCGCTGTGGTGCCGGAACATGAAGTTCTCCACGAGCACCAGGCCGCGCGCCCCGGCCAGCGCGTACAGCCGCGCGGTGGCGGCCGGCGTCGAGGTGAGCGGCTTTTCGCCGAGCACGTGTTTACCCGCCAGCAGCGCGCGTTCGATCCACTCGGCGTGCAGAGCGATGGGCAGTGGCACATACACCGCCTCCACCCGCGGATCCGCGAGCAGCCGCTCATAGCCGGTGACCGCGGCGCAGTCGTACCGGCCCGCCAGTTCCCGGGCTCGCTCGGCGTCCCGGCTGGCGATCGCCACGATCTGGCAGCCGGGCTCGGCCGCGAAGGCGGGCAGCAGGCGGCGGCGCGCGATGTCCGCGCCGCCGATGACGCCGATGCGCACCGGCTCGCGCGCGGCGGCCGGTGCGGACTCGCCGGCCATGTCGGTGCCGGGGCTGCGCTGGATGGGCAACTCGCCTCCTCGCAGTATCTGGCAAGGCGTTTCAGCCTACTGATTCGAACCGAAGGCCATGGCTCTGCGCATCAGGCGCGGCGAACCCGAGCAGTCGCTCCCCTTCCTCGGCCAGAGCGGCGCGGGTGCGCTTCGACAGTGGGGCGAACGGCTCGACGACCAGGGTGGCCGTGTCTCGGGCCCGTTCGATCCGCCACAGGCCGTGCACGAACCCGTCGACGAGGATGGTGGCGCGGATGATGCCGTTGCTGGTGAACACGCGCGGCCGGAACCGCGCCGCCATGATCCGGTCGCGATCGGCGTGAGAGAGCAGGATGTTGTCGAACTCCGGCAGGTAGCGGACCGGAACGTCGCAATCAGGGTCCGGAAGCTGCGTCTCGGCGAGGTCGTAGAGCGTCGCGCCGTGCTCGTCGCGATAGACACGCAGCATCGGCGCGAGCCTGGCGAAGGCGTCCTTCAGGCGGGTGAGGCCGGACCACTTCTGCATGTCCATCACGCTGGCGGGGCCGAACGCGGCGAGATAGCGCAGCACGTACTCGTCGATCGACGGGTCCTGCTCCAGCGGCCGGCCCAGCCACGCGGTGGCGGTGGTGTGCGCCGCCGCGGTGCTGTTGTTCCAGTAGCCGCGCGGCGGCACCTGCACCAGCGGTACCAGGTTTCGCACCGTCTGGGCGAGCGCGGCCGGGTCGCGCCCCGGCCAGTGCAGTGCCAACTGCCGGCCCAGCTCGGCGAACGTGAGCGGGCCCTGCTCGGTCAGCTTGGCGCCCAGTCGCGCGAGCTCGGCCGGGTCGATGCCCTCGGTCTGCCGGCCGAACTGACCCTTGGCAGCGCGGCTGAGCATCTCGGCCAGCAGCGGGGCGAGGTTGAGGCAGTCGCGGGCGGTGACCAGATGCAGGGTGGAGCGCATCAGCGCTACACGCACCAGGACGCGGTCGCGCAGCAGCCCGGCGAGGTCCTCGGTGGTGAACTCGGCGAGCCGGGTCCACAACCCGAGGTACGGCGGATTGACCGCCTGGGCTTGGAGACCGACCAGATGCTCGACGGCTCGCTGCGCCGGCAGCGCGGCACGCCGCGTCAGCAGCTGACGGTCCAGCAGGGCCCGATTAAGCGCCCTTACTGTGAGCTGCGGCGCCACAGTCACCACCGCCCTCCCTTCTGCACGGTCTTCAGGCAACCGTCCTTGTGCAACCGTCATTGCGCAACGGTCTCTTGCGCGGCATTCGCAGCTGATTCGCAGCCGAGCGGTGCGGTCGCCTCAGTGCGCGTCAGCGGGCACGTCCGGCCGGGGCGTGGTGGGGGCGACGACGACGTCACCGTCCGGGAGGACGCCCTCGACGAGGTAGCGGGTGCATATTTCGTCCACCGCCTTGTTGTTACCCAGCAGGTAGACCTCGTGATCGCCGGAGTCCGCCACGGTGATCAGGCGGTGGTTGAGCCGCTCGGCCATGCCCACGCCGCCCTCGTAGTTGTCCAGCGGGTCGCCCTCGGCCTGGACCACCAGCCCGGCCGGATAGCCGTCACGGACCGCTCGGACCGGCGGCTCCGACGGCTCGTACGAGCGGAAGGCGCCGATCCACGGCTGCGCGCGCAGCACGCCGTAGCCATACGGGTAGCGCTCGCGGAACACGCGCATGTCCGCGTAGTACTCCTCAAGGTCCTGCGGCCAGTAGGTCTCCAGCGTGGTGGCTTCCAGGACACCCTCGCGCAGATCCCCCTCCTGGTCGCCGGGACGCCAGGTGGAGGTTCCGGCCAGCAATCGCTTGAAGGTCGCCGCGTCGCCGGCCTGCGCCGCGGCGCGCACGTCGCGCACCAGGCCGGCCAGGTCGGCCCAACGGGCCCGGTCAGCCGCCTGGTTGCCGACCGCGCCGTCGAAGAGGGTGCGCTGTGGCACGGTCTCCTGCTGCGCTCCGAGCGCGGCCGCGACCGATTCGACCGCCTGGAGCACCTGCTCGGCTGTGCGGCCGAGGGCGAAGACCCGGTCGCGCTCGCCGGTCCACTGCGCCCAGGCCTCGACATTGTTGCGAATCGCCTCGGCCTGCTTCAGGAACAGCTGGCGCCAGGTCCAGTCGGGGTGCACGCAGGAGTCGAGGACGCTGCGGTCCAGCCGCTGCGGGAACAGCGTGCCGTAGGCCGCGCCGACGACGGTGCCGAAGGCGTAGCCGATGAAGTTGACCTTCTCCTCGCCGAGCACGGCCCGGATCAGATCGATGTCGCGGGCGGTGTTGCGGGTGTTGATGTGCGGGCGCAGGTCGCCGCCGCCCCGACGGCAGGCTTCCTCCCTGGCCCGCATGTCCTCGGCGATGGCCGGGAACAACTCGTCCGGCGGCCGCGAGTCGAACGGCACCTTGGGCATCGCGACGTATGCGAGCAGGCGGGTCGAGGCACCGCTGCCGCGCGGGTCGAAGCCGATCAGGTCGTAGACCTGCGCGAGCGCCGCGCATTCGCTCAGCTTCGCCGCGAAACCGCGGCCGAGACCGTCCACGCCGCCGGGGCCGCCGTTGACCGCGAGCAGGATGCCGCGCCGGCGCGCCGGGTCGGCCGCCTTGATCCGGGTGACCGCCAGGTCCAGGGTCCGCCAGCCCGGGTTGGCGTAGTCGGCGGGCACGCGGAAGGTAGCGTGCTCGAGCCGCGGCAGGTCGCCGTCCGCGGTCCACCGCACGTTCTGTTCGAGGAAATCGCTCAGCGCCGCCGCCGGCGCATCGTCGGTTCGGACGCTCAACTCAGGCTCTCCTTCGGTCCGCCGGGCAGGCCCGGCTTCATCCGTCCGGTCGCGGTGCGTCCGCAGCATCCCGACCGGCGCTCGAATCGGCCTGGAAGCCGTGCTGACCCGCGCCCCTCGTGCCCGGCTCAAGGTCCGTTCCACCGGCCGCTGCGACATTCGCGGCGCAAGCGAACCGGCGAAGTTTCGAAGAACCCTAAGACGCAGGCGCCGGCAGACCCTGGAGGCTCGAATGGCGAGGATCACATACGTGCAGCCGGACGGTGTGGCACGGACGATCGACGTCCCGGCTGGAAACACCGTGATGCGAGGCGCCGTCATCAACAGCGTGGACGGCATCGTCGGGCGGTGTGGCGGCGGCGCCATGTGCGGAACCTGCCATGTTTACGTGGATGAGGGTTCGACGGTTCCGCTGCCGTCGATGCACCCGGTGGAGGACGAACTGCTGTACGACACCGCGGCCCCGCGCAAGGCGAACAGCCGGCTGTCCTGCCAGCTGCCGGTGACCGACGAGATCGACGGGCTGGTCGTCAACCTTCCGATCAAGCAGCTCTAAGCTGCCGCTCCGCGCGCCGCTGCCGCGTGGTACCCGCCTCGTGCACACCGCCGGGTACGCGCTCAGCGGCGCGCGCGGCGTAAAAGGCCGTGACCAGCGCGGCGGTCTGCTCCGGCGAGACCGCCCGCCGCAGCGCGCTGATGATCTCCGCGGCTTGCGCAGCCGCCGCAGCGCCGGGCGCCTCGTGCTCAGCCATCCTGCGGTCCGTGTCCGGTGAGCTGGGCCACCAGGTGGTTCCACATCTCCTCTTCGGCGCTGCTGAGCCGGCCGCCCGACACCTGCCGGCCCACGGAGATCAGCAGCGCGGCGGGCCGCGACTGGGCCACGGCGCTGCCGGAGACGTATTCGCGGCAGGCCGCCAGCGACGGGACGTGCAGCGCGATCAGCCCCGACTCGCGCAGCCCCCGGTGCAGGAACCGCAGCACGCACTTCACCACGTTCATGCTCTGCCTCCCTGTGGCATCGCGTCCGCCTTCGGAATCAGGGGGCGACCGTACGTCGCGGCCCTCGGGTCCGGCTCGAAGAGCAGTCCCGATCCGGCGGCTTTGTGAACGGCCGCCGGCTAGGCGGCCCGCGCCGGAAGGACCCGGTCCGGGCGGTCGAGCGGGAACGGCCTGGCGTCGTGCTTGCTCAAAGTCCTGATACGAATGCCGAGGCGCGGCAGGCCGGAGCAGAACTCGTCGATCAGGGCACTCACGAATTCGCCGTGCGACCAGCTGTCCAGCAGGATCCGGTGGCTGGTCACCACCAGCCGCCGCTCGCGGTCGGCGATCCGGATCAGCAGCAGCCTGATCAGCGGTGGCGCGCCGAGCGGGAACTCCTCCGAGCGCTCGTGTTCTTCGAGCCGCTGCGCCGCGACGGCGCGGTCCGCGGAACTGAGCTCGCGCAGGTTCACCGTGCGCAGGCGCAGCGTCGCCTCGCGCGGCTGGAAGGAGATCGGCCGGCCCTCGGCGTCGTAGCCGAAGCCGGACAGCACCAGCGGATCGGCGCGCACGACGGCGTCGACGGCCCGCTGCAGCGCCGCGATGTCGACGAAGCCGATGATTTCCAGCACCGTCTGCACGTTACAGGTGAGCGCGCCGGTGCGGCTTTCACTGGCCTGCCTGGACTCGAACAGGATGGCTTCCTGCGCGGGCGGCAGCGGCCGCGCGTCCCTCTCGCGTACTGTCATCGCCGAATCCCTCCGCCTGGCGGCTGGGTCTCCTGCGCGGGACCCGTTGCGGGATCACTGTGCGCACGAGGGCTCGACGACGCCTCGACTGCGGTTAGGCGCCTGCAGCGGGGGACGCGGTGCCGCTCGGCTGGTCGTTCGGTGTCGCGATCTCGGATGCGATCACCGTGGCCACGACGGTCCCGTCAGCGTCCTTACGCAGCCGCGCGACGACCTTCGCGCCCGGCACGAGCTGCGCCCGCGTGAAAGGCCGCGCGGCGGTGCCGAACCGCGTCTCGGAGGTGATGTGTACGACTACTGTCTCGCCTCGCGTGGTGGTTGCGGTGAAGGAGTCAGAGCCCACGGACGTGACCGTGAGGCGCGCGTTGACGGCCTTGCCTGCTTTCCCCGCCTTCGGTCCGGGCGAGGCGGAGGCGCTCGCAGACGGCGTACCGGCTGCCGCCGCCGGTGCCCCTCCGGACGAACCGGTCACCGCCCAAACGCCCGCGCCCACGCCGATGACGAGCGCTGCGACGCCGCCGAACACGATTGCCGAACGCAGCCGGCGGCGCGGCGCGCGTGAGGCCGCCTCATCGAATGGAACCGGCGGCACGACTTGGGTGTACTCGTGGTACGGCGGCGGAGGCTCCGGCGGGGCGTAGGCGCCGTCATACGTTTCCGCGCTCGGTCCGATCGTCCTGGCGGGTTCGCTCGCGAGCGCCTCGGGGAACGGCGCTTGCTCCGCGCGTTCCTGCGCCCGCCGCGCTCGGAAGGCGTCGAAGGGGTCGACGGAGCCGGCTGCGTCTGGCTCGCCGGATGTGGCCGGCTCGCCGGGAGCGGCGCGCGTCTCGCCGTACGGATCGTGTTCGTCGTAGTCGGGCACGGTGGCCTTCCCGGAAATCGATGGTCCTCTCCGGCTAGTGCACCGTGCCCGACATAAAGATGACGTCAGTGCGCGGTCTTGCGCTCCGCCAGATGCGCGGCGATGCGCTGCGCGGGACTGGTCGGTCCTGCCGCGTGCGGCGTCGTGGTCCCGGGGTTCAGCTGGCTGAGCGCGAACGGGTCGCCGAAAGGCGTCTCGAAGGTGCCGCTGAACACGTTGGTCTGCGGCGCGTTCAGCGTCGTGGAGAAGAACGGCCGCACCGAGTCCAGCCCGGCGGCGGCCAGACCCTCGTAGTCGCCGAGGAAATGCCCGCCGGCGCTCGGCGCGAGCAGCCAGTCGAAGTCGGGCGCGATGCGGCGCTCGACCGCGTCCTGCTGGTGGCCGCGCGGGAAGGAGTAGAGCCACGTGGAGGTCGGCAGCGTGGTGGTGTCGCCGGGCTTCAAGTCACGCACGTCGTAGTACGTCACGCTTACGGTCCCGGTCGGGTCCACCGCGATCGACGGCGTGTACGAGGGGGCCTGCGGTCCATGGCTGATGCGGACGGGAGCGGACCAGGTGCGGCCGTGGTCCGTCGAGTGCACCAGTTCGACCTGGTCGGTCGCGCCGCCGGTGAAGGTGGTGCCCTCGAAGGCCAGGTAGAGCTCGCCGGTCACCGGGTCGATCGCCACGTTCGGCAGGCCGGCGCCGGTACGCAGGAACTTGGTCGGGTCGTTCGGGTCGACGTCGCCGACCGAGGTGTCCGCGGTGATCCTGGACGGCGCGGACCAGGTACGGCCGCCGTCCGTGGAAGTGATGAAGGCGTAGTGCGCGTCGATCACGCCGTCGGTGTTCGGATCGGTGTACGTGATCTGATCGAAGAAGTCGTATAGGCGCCCGGAGCGGCCGTCGGCCACGATGATGTTGCCGATCGTCTGCATGTTCGGCGTGCCCGAGGTGTTCACCAGCACCCGGGGCGCGGACCAGGTGCGGCCGTGGTCGTGCGTGATCGAGACGTAGGCGGGGCCGTCGAAGGAGATCGCGTGGCCGCTCGCGTCGAAGGGCTGGTCGAGCCGGTCCCAGACCTGGTACGCGGTGCCGGGCCGGCGCGGATCGGCGGTGACCGAGTTCTTGTCGTTGAAGTGCGCCGTGTCGTCGTCGGCGATCACCGGCTGGGCGAACTTCCAGGTGCGGCCGCCGTCGAAGGAGGTCGCGGCGCCCACGCCGTTGCGGTTGTCGGCGTCGTCGAACTCCAGGCCGCTGGAGTACGCGGCGCCGTCCGGGCCGAAGCTGACCCAGAGGTCTGAGACGCGCTCGTAGTCCGTGCCGCCGGGCGCGCCGCAGGTGCCGAAGGGCAGCAGCCCCTCCGCGTAGTGCACGCCGTCGCGGGTCCACACCACGCCGCCGGCGTGCGCGCCGCCGTCGGTCCACCGGTCCTGCTGGAAGACCCCGATGGCTTGGTGCGGGTTCCACGGGTTGACCGCGATGTACGGCTCCACCTCGGTGTTCGGGAAGTTGGTGCCGCTTTCCGCCCCGGCGGTGCACGCGGCGGTCGGATCCCCGGACGAGGCCTGCACCAGGCCCGAGCCGGTGTGTGCCCAGGCTGCGGTCGGCCCAAGAGCAAGCGGCGCGGCCGCCAGGATCACTGCCGTCGCGCGTCGTCGTGCTCGCATTTTCGCTCCCTTATGCCCGACAAGTTCGCTGAGGGTTCTTGCTCACCCGACCACCGTAACGGCCGATCACGGGATGGCAACCCTACGAGCTGGGTGAATCGACGAACGGCATAGATCCTACGAATTACCCTTGTTAGGGAGATTGACAATGGGGTCAGCTGCTCATACGGTCCCTACCGGCGCCACACATCCGATGTATGTCGTGATGGCTCCCGCGCGCTGTCCTGCCCGGCGCGGGCGCCGTGGAGGAAACCCATGCCCTTCTCTCGCCCCTTGACTCTCGCGGCCGCGGCGTTGCTGGCCGCGGCGGCACCGGCGTATCTATCGCCTGCCGCGAATGCGTCGACCGCCGGGACCTCGTTCCCGACGATCCTGTTCGCCTCGCCTGACGGCTCCGGCTCGTCCTGCGCCCTGTGGCACCCCTGCTCGATCAACGGCGCCCAGACCCGCGTGCGCGCCCTCGACCAGGACATGCGCGCGGATATCAGGGTTGAGCTGTTTGGTGGCACCTATCGGCTGTCGGCACCGCTGCAACTGGACGCGCGTGACTCGGGCACCAACGGTCACAGCGTCGTGTGGGCGGCGCTGCCCGGTGCGAAACCTGTGCTCAGCGGCGGCGAGCGGATCACCGGCTGGCATCAGTCCGATCCGTCGAAGAACATCTGGTCCGCGCCCGCCCCGGCCGGGCTGCAGACCCGCCAGCTCTACGTCGACGGCGCGCGCGCCGATCGCGCCAGCGGACCACTGCCGGTGCACCTGACGAAGACCACCGCGGGTTACACCGCCGACTCGGACACGATGGCGAGCTGGCGCAACCCGAGCGACATCGAGTTCGTATACAGCGGCGGCGCGCCCTACTGGTCGCTGAAGACCGGCGGCGAGGGCGCCTGGACCGAGCCGCGCTGCCCAGTCGCCGCGATCTCGGGCACCAGCATCACCATGGCGCAGCCCTGCTGGAACAACTCCACGCTGCGCATCCAGCGCACCGACGGCTCCGGCCGCAGCTACAACCTGGTGCACAACGGCAACCTCGGCAACGGCTCGATCCCCGCCTATGTCGACAACGCCTACGAACTGCTGGACCAGCCGGGCGAGTGGTACCTGGACCGGTCCGCGAACACCGTCTACTACATCCCGCGCGCCGGGGAGGACCTGCGCTGGGCCGACGTCGAGGCGCCGGTGCTGGAGCAGCTCGTGGTCGGTCAGGGCACTGCGACCGCTCCCGTGCACGACATCACGTTCTCCGGCATCCAGTTCTCGTACGCGACCTGGCTCACGCCGAACACCGGCGAGGGCTTCAACGAGATCCAAGCCAACTACACGCTCACCGGCCCGCACGGCTACGACCAGGAGGGCCTGTGCCAGTTCATCGCCGGCGGCACCTGTCCCTACGGCGCGTGGACCAGGGAGCCGGGCAATCTGAGCCTCGGCTACGACAGCGACCTGCGCTTCGAGAGCGACGCCTTCGTGCACCTCGGCGCCGCGGGCCTCGATCTCGGCGACGGCTCGCAGAACGACACCGTCGAAGGGTCCGTGTTCACCGACATCTCCGGCAACGGGCTGGAGATCGGCGGCGTGGACATGCCCGAACCCGCGACGCAGGCCGACCACACCTCGGGCGTGCAGGTGCTCGACAACCACCTCTACAGCCTGCCGGTCGAATACCACGGCGGCGTGGCGATCGACGTCGGCTATGCAGAGCACACCCTGATCAGCCACAACCAGATCGACCACACCGCGTACACCGCGATCTCGCTCGGCTGGGGCGGCTGGCCGGACAAGATCAAGGTGCAGGCCACGCCGAACTACTCGAACAACAACACCGTCTCAGACAACTACATCACCGACGCGATGCAGTTCCTCGCGGACGGCGGCGGGATCTACACCCAGGGCATCACCGGCAGCTCGATGGACACCGGCGAACACCTGACCGGCAACGTCATCACCGACACGCTGGACAACGGCCACGCGATGTATTGCGACAACGGCTGCACATACTGGACGGCCAGCGGCAACGTGCTGACCGACAACGTGTCGAACGACTGGGGCGCCCGGCACACCGATTACCGGCCCGGCGCCAGCGGCCCCGATCCCCTGCTGGTGAGCGGCAACTACTGGTGGCAGGGCGACCGCGATTCGGCGGACGGCAACGCGGTCGTCTCCGGCAACCACGTGATCCAGAGTGTTTCGCAGGCTCCTGCGTCGATCGTGCGCGATGCAGGGCTCGAGCCGCGCTACCGGTGGGTCTTGGCCGAGCGCTTCGGCGCCGGCGTGCCCGAGGCGCCGGGACAGGTAGCTGCATTCGCCGCGAACGGAACCGCGTACGTCGGCTGGAACCCGACCTTCGTCGACAACGGGCTGCCGGTCACCTCCTACACGGTCACGGCCTCTCCCGGCGGCGCGAGCGCGACGATCTCGCCGGCCGACCTCGCCAAGATCGGGTACACCACCATCAGCGGCCTGACGAACGGAACCCCGTACACGTTCACCGTCACCGCGCACAACCGGATTGGCGATAGCGTCCCGTCGCTGCCGAGCGCCGCCGTGACGCCGACGGTGACGACGACGGCCGTGCCCGGTTCGCCGACCTCCGTCAGCGCCGATCCGGGCGATGGCACGGTCAGCATCCACTTCACGCCACCGGCCGCGACCGGAGCGACACCGATCATCGGCTACACCATCACCGCACCGGGCATCGCCCCCGTGCACGTGACAGGGCACGACTTCCTGTGGGCGGGCAGCGGAAACGGCCTGTACACGGTGATCAGTGGTCTGACTAACGGCACCGCGTACACGTTCCAGATCACCGCAGACAACGCCGTCGGTTCCAGCGCCCCGGCTTCGGTCACTGCGACGCCTGGCCTGACACCGTGACGTCATAACAAAAAACGTGACACTAAAACACAGTGAGGCATCGCGGCGGTGGCACCTGACGGTTAGTGAATGACTGTCAGGAGCCACCGCCGCTTCACCAGCAGCGCGCCCGCCGCAGCGGCGGACACGAGCCGCCATTTCGATGCGTACCCTTGCGCCCGCAGCGAGTGATCCGGTACAACGTTGAAAGCTCTGACAACGTTGTCATGCTGCCGAACAACACCGGGAGGTCGTCCCGAATGCTCTTTCGCCCAGGACAGACAGGACGGCTGCGCACCGCGGTGGTGGCGGCCGCGTGCGCGGGGCTGATCGCAACAGGCGGCGGTGCAGCCCACGCGCAGACCGCGATTCAGGGTTCGGACAGCGCGGCCGGGGACGCCCTCGTCGGCGACCCCGCCGCGCTGGTCGATCCGCTCATCGGCACCGGCTCCGGGGGCGCGACCGTCGGCCAGGTGGACACCTTCCCCGGCGCCTCGGCCCCCTTCGGCATGCTGACCTTCAGCCCGGACACGCCTTCGCGGCCGGACGGCGGCGGCTACAACTACGACGACTCTTCGGTCACCGGCTTCAGCCTCACCCACATGTCCGGCCCCGGCTGCGGCGCCTTCGGCGACGTGCCGATCCTGCCGACGGTCGGGGCCATCGGAACCGACCCGGTCAACACCACCGCCGCCTTCAGCCACAGCAGCGAGCACGCGACCCCCGGTTCGTACTCTGTGACGCTGAATCCGGGCACCGCCAACGCGATCCAGTCCGACCTGGCCGCCACTGCGCGCACCGGAATCGCCAAGTTCAGCTATCCGGCGAGTACGTCCTCGAACGTGCTCTTCAAGATGGGCGACGCGCAGTCCGGCAACGTGGCGGCCCAGGTGCAGATCCTCAACGACCACCAGATCGCCGGCACCGAGACCGCCGGGCAGTTCTGCGGCTCGCCGGGCACCTATCCGCTGCATTTCGTCGCCACCTTCTCCCGCCCCTTCTCCTCCTACGGGACCTGGCACACCGCGCCCACCGGCGCGAACGTCTTCACCCAGCCGACCGGCGACCTGCCGTGGAGCTACCACGAGGTCAGCAGCGGCGGCACCGCGGCCACAATCAGCCCGACCACGACCTCGGACGGCCAGAGCGCCGTCGCCTGGCAGCAGAGCAACGCGCTGCCGAACACCTGGATCCAGGCCACTCCACCGGCCTTGACACAGGGCGCGAGCTACGAAGCCAGCGTCACGCTCCAGGGCACCGGCAACGTCTATCTCGACTTCTACAACGGGCAGGTGGACGTCGGCAGCCAGCCGGTCACCCTGAGCTCGACGCCGGTGACGCTCACCGTGGACGCCGCGGTGCCCACCGGCTCGATCCGCGACCCGCAATTCCAGGTCCGCACCGCCGGAACCGGACCGGTCGACCTCGTCGCCTCCGCGGCCTCGCTGCGCCAGGAGTCCGTGGTGGTGACCTCCGGCTCAACGCAGGCCTCTGTCAAGGTTAAGGGCTCCTCCGTGCACCGTCCGCAAATCCCGAGCACGCGGACCACCAGCCCTCAGATCACGGGCACGCAGGGGCTGCAATCCGGCGCGTGGGCCGGCTTCGACACCACCACCCGCCACGACGTGACGATGAAGGTCGCGATCTCCTACGTCAGCCAGGCCGACGCGACCGCCAACCTCAACGCCGAGGACCCGGGCTGGAGCGTCGGCGCCGTCAGCCGGCAGACCTACGCCAAGTGGAACGACCTGCTCAGCCGGATCCGCATCGGCGGCGGCACGGCCGCTCAGCGCACTGAGTTCTACTCAGCCCTTTACCACACGTTGCTCGAACCGAGCATCTTCTCCGACGTCAACGGCGACTATCTCGGATTCGACAACCAGACCCACCGCACGGCGCACGGCCAGGTCCAATACGCGAACTTCTCCGGCTGGGACGTCTACCGCTCGGAGATACCGCTGCTCGCGCTCATCGCGCCGGAGCAGACCAGCCAGATGATGACCTCGCTGCTCGACGACCAGGCACAGGGCGGCTGGCTGCCCAAGTGGGGCTTCGCCAACGACTACACGGACGTCATGAACGGCGACGCCGCGGACCCGATCCTCGCCGAGGCCTACGCCTTCGGCGCTCGTGACTTCGACGCGCGCGCCGCGCTGGCCGCGATGGTCAAGGGCGCCTCGGTCGTGCCGACGCAGAGCCAACTGGGTCAGGGCACGTACACCGAGCGGCCGCAACTGGCGGACTACCTGTCGCTCGGCTACGTGCCGAACACCACCGAAAGCTCCCTGTCCCCCACGAACAACGGCGCGTCGGAGACGATCGAATACGCCATCGCGGACTTCGGCATCGCGCAGCTGGCCAAGTCCCTCGGCCAGGACGCGACCGCCGCGACGTACCTTCAGCGCTCGCAGGACTGGACCAACCTGTTCAACGTCGACACCGGCTACATCCAGCCGCGCGACGGAAACGGTCAGTTCCCTGAGTTCGACCCGACCACCGACGGGATGGGCAGCTTTGGTCAATCCGGCTTCCAGGAGAGCAACGCGGCGCAGTACACCTGGGTGGTTCCGCAGAACCTCAATGGCCTGATCACCGCCATGGGCGGCGACGCGGCGGCGATCACCCGGCTGGACAGCTTCTTCCAGCAGCTGAACGCGGGCCCGAACCTGCCGTACGAGTGGGCCGGCAACGAGCCCTCGTTCGGCACGCCGTGGATCTACGACTACGCCGGGGCGCCGTACAGGTCCGAGGCGATCGTGCACAGATTGCTGACGGAGGTGTACGCCGACTCCCCCGGCGGCGAGCCGGGCAATGACGACCTCGGCGCGATGAGCTCCTGGTTCGTGTGGTCCGCACTCGGCATGTACCCGGAGACCCCCGGCTCACCGGCGCTGGCTCTCGGCGCGCCGATCTTCCCGAAGGCCACGATCGCGCTTCAGGGCGGCCACCAGGTCGTCGTGAGCGCTCCGGGCGCGTCGACGAGCACTTATGTGCACAAGCTGTCGGTGAACGGCAGGAGCTGGGCCCCGGTGTGGCTCGACGAGAACCAGCTCGTCGGCGCCGGCGCGCAGTCTCAGCACTCTCCCTTCAGCCGGGTCACCCGCCTCGACTACACCATGACCTCGACCCCTGACACGGCCTGGGGCGCGGCCGCGGCGGACGCGCCGCCGTCCTACCCCTCCGGCCCGCTGCGGTTCCCGCCCGGCCGCCAGCCGACGATCCTGGTGCCGACCGGGCCGAACCTGCTCGGCGACGCCCCCACCGGCCAGCTGAACTGGCAGGGTCCGGTGGAGAACGGCGTGGGCTCGGTCCCGGGCACCCTCGCCGCCGCCACCACGCCGCAAGGCGCCAGCGCCATCCACTGGACCGAGACCAATGCCGCGCCGAACACGTGGATCTGGGTCGATCCCGCGAGCCAGCTGCCGGCCGGCCAGAGCTATCAGGCCTCGGTCACCCTCCAGGGCACCGGCGTGGTCTACGTCGACTTCTGGAACGGCCAGCAGGACCTGACCAGCGCGGCGGTCCAGCTGTCCGGCACACCCCAGACGCTCACCGTGCAGGGCGTGGTGCCCTCGTCGGCCGACACCCACGTGCAGGTCCGCACCGCCAACCCCGGCCCGGTTGGCCTCTACGCCTCCGCTGCCGAACTGCAGCTGCTCACCGCGCAGCAGCAGGGCGGCTGACCGATGTCTCAAAGCCGGACTGCGGCCGCGGACGCAAGTCGGCGCGGGGCATCGTCCGCCATTGCACCTGCGACGCGGATGATCACAATGGTTTCGCCGCGTCGCAGGGCAACGGTCTGGTCCCGTGCGTATGCCTCCTCGCCCAGTCCGGGCAGTGGTTGCCCGTGGCGCGCGAAAGCGGCGAACATGCGACGGGCGACTGGGCCGGTGGCGCTCTGTACGACGACGCGACCCGAGCCGTTCGACCCGTTCGATCCGTGGCCTGTCTGGTAAACGCGAACCCTCGCGTTGAGCAACGGCACCGCCGCAGCGGCCGCCCGGGACCGATCCGTCAGCGGGACGCCTAGGATCGCCGCAGCCTCTTCGCAGGGCACGAGGTCTCCCGGATCGGGGACCGCGCTGGTGAGCAGGGCGGTCACCCCACCCGACGCGGCGGAACTCGGCATCTCGTCGTCGGCCTCGAAGACCTCACCGCGCCCTGACGCCTTGGTCACGTCGATCGAGTAGGTGTACCCCAACCAGGATCCGCGCACCGCTCTGACCGTGTCCCCCTCGTTCAGCTTCTGATACACCTCGTACCGCAGCGGCCAGGCCAGCACCCGCCGCACGCCGCCCGGGTCGATCGCAGCATGGTAGGTGCTGCTGTCCTCGCCTTGGATGTGGCGCAGCCGTACTACCTCGCCGGTGATTTCGTCGCGCACGATCAGGTCGTGCACCGCCGCGATGAGAATCAGAAGGTTGCGAACGGCGATCAGTCCCGCGATCACGCCGACGCCGAGCAGCGTGAGGGACTCGGTGGAGCGCGGGACTCCGGAAACGCTCTTGCCGTCGAGCACGATCAGGCCCTTGATGGCGGCGCTCCAGGCCGCGGTCCAGAACGCCGCGCCCACGGCGGTCCAACCCGGGCGCCGCAGCCGGCGCGCGCGCACCGGCTGATAGCGCAGACGCACCTCGTGCCAGGCTCCGCCGAAGGTGGACCAGGCCCGATGCTCGTCGCGCGGCCCGAACGGCAGCGCGGCCGAAGCCGTGCGCGCCACTCCGACGGCCGCGCCGTAAGCGAGGTAGCGGTCCCACATGGTCACGGACGCGGGCGGTAGCGTCGGAAACACCTCGTCTGCTCCGAGCCAGGCGCGCACCCCGAGCCAGTGCGCGCAGGCCGCCTTTCCGTCCGGGGTCTCACGCTGTCCCTGGAGACTGCCGACCACGGCCAGCGCGACGAAGAAGACGCCGCCTGCCGTCGCGATCGGTCCCTCGCCGTGCCCTCCGGAGGCCAGCACGGCCGCCCCCGCGAGCGCCGCCGGGCCGAGCGCCAGCAGGCCCAGCGCGAGGCGCAGTCCGGGCCGGTACCGGTCCCGCGAGAGCCCGCGCTGCTTCGCGTCGATGACCACTTGCTTCGCGAACGCCTTCCACCAAGCGCGGTCCTGTGACTCGGTGCCCTGCGCGAGTGCTCCGGCAGGCAGCACGCCGCCGCTCGTGAGCGCCTGCACGCGGTGCAGTACCCGCTGCTCGTAAGGCAGCAGCGGCGTGTCCTGGGTCGAGGCGGCCACGTCCTGCCGTACCCGGATGACAGTGCTCTTCGGGTCCGGGCCAACTTGCTGGAACTCGATCAGGTGCCGGGCGGCCAGGTCGATCAGGGTCGCCACCACGGCGCTGCGGCCCGGCTCCCACTCGCCGATGAGGAATTCCACCAATGCGGGCGGCTCAGGCCGCAGATCCATCGTGGACGGGCCGCTCTTGGGCATCGCGGGGCGGGTCGCCCACCGCGTCGCGAGGACCACGCCGTACCAGATCGCGAGCGCGGCCACCGCGGCGCCCACCCACGGCACGCTCAGTTCACGCAGGTTCCAGGCCCCCGACCGATGAGTGTTCGTATACGTCGGAATGAGGCCGGCCAGGCGGCCCGGGCCGCCGGCGGCGAAGCCGGCGAAGTTTGCGAATGCGGTCACGGCCGGCGCCGCTAGAACCGGACGCTGATCGGACCGCTCTGCCCCTCCGGAGCGCGGAAGAACTCACGCGCCCCGAAGCCGAGCATGCCCGCGATCAGCACCGTCGGGAACGTGGCGACCTTGGTGTTCAGGCCGAGTACGGCGTCGTTGTAGTACTGCCGGGCGTAGGCGGCCTTGTCCTCGGTGGTAGCCAGTTCCTGCTGGAGGGAGAGGAAGTTCGTGTTCGCCTTCAGCTCGGGGTAGGCCTCGCTGACGGCGAAGAGCGTCTTGAGCGTTCCGCCGAGGGTGGCCTCGGCCTCGGCCCGGTCGGCCGGGCCGCTCGCGCCGAGTGCGGCTGTGCGGGCACGGGTCACCGCGTCGAAGGTCTCGCGCTCATGGGCCGCGTACCCCTTGACCGTCTCGACCAGGTTCGGAATGAGATCGTGGCGCCGGGTCAACTGGACCTCGACCTGCGCCCAGGCGTTGTCCACCTGCGTGCGCCTGCGCACCAGACCGTTATACGACCCGATGAGCCATATCAGAATCACGACCACTATCGCCGCGGCGACGGCCGCGCCAATCACGAGCTGCATCCCACACCCCATAGCTTCGAGCGCCACGACCGTTCTGGCTCGAAGAATAGGGCGGCGCCGGGACCGATCCGAGGGCTCTGGCGCGGTCCTGCCCGAAGGGGCATTCAGCCGCGCCCGAACGCACGCCGGGGTCGATCCTCAGGCGGGGCCGAGCAGCACGGCCGCTGCCAGGCAGATGCCCGCCAGGGCCTCGGCCTGGCGGGCGGCCGCCTCCTCCAGCGCGCGCAGCCGGTCGCGGTCCAGCCGCGGATCGCGTTGCGCGGCGACGGAGAGCGATCGCCAGCCCTGCAGCTTGCCGAGCACGCCGAGCCGCAGCGCCTCCAACTCCACGAGGGTGCTCAGCTGCGAGCCACGCACCACTCGCCCGTTGAGCTTGAGCCGACCGAGCCGTTCGCCGAGCCGGCCGAGCCACGCGAAGCTGCGGCGCGGCGTCACACCGACCGAGTGCATGACCTCGACCAGTGCCGCGTAGTCGTCGCTGATCTGCGCGGCGATCCCATCCAACTCGCGACCAAGCGGCGTACCGCGCTGCGCGCCCGCGGTACGCAGTGCCAGCTGCACGTTCGCCGCCGCGCCCATCAGGTGGTCGTTGAGGTACACCTGAAGCCGCTTTTGCACCGCCCGACGACCACCCGCGCCGGCGAGACGCTGCACCGTATCTGCGTGAACGCGGTCGCCTCCGATCGGACCGATGCCCATGCGCAACCTCCCGCACCCAGCCGCCGACGACCGCTCGGCTCGTGTAGCCACTCCACTACTCGGTGAATGCTGATTTGAAACCCGATTGATTCCGCCGCGACGTGGTATTTCGAGGCCTATGGCCCAAGACGTCCTCCAGCCCACGTACGCTCCGGACCACCTGCTCAAACGGCATCTCGGCTTCTGGCACCTGACCGCCGCCGGATTCAGCGGCGTCATCGGGTCCGGCTGGCTGGTGGGCGCGCTGTACGCCGCCCAGGTCGCCGGGCCGGCGGCCGTGCTGACCTGGGGCATCGGCGGCATCGCGTTCCTCGTCATCGCGCTGGTGATGGCGGACCTCGGCTCGACCCACCCGGAGTCCGGGGCGCTGGTGCGCTGGCCGCTGCACACCAACGGCCGGCTCGCCGCCACCATCGTCGGCTGGGGCATCTGGATCGCGTACTGCACCAACCCGCCCAGCGAGTCGGCGGTCGTCGTGCAGTACGCCTCGCAGCACATCTCGGGCATCTACCGGAACAACCGGCTGACCTGGGCCGGAATGCTCATCGCGCTGGCGCTGATGGTCGTCTTCATGATGATCAACTGGTACGGGATCCTGCTGCTCGGCCGGGTCAACGGCGCGCTGTCCCTGATCAAGTGGCTGGTGCCGACGCTGACCATGGTCGTGCTGCTGGCGACCTCCTGGCACGGCGGGAACTTCACCGACCACGGCGGCTTCGCGCCCTACGGCTACTCGGCCGCGCTCTCCGCGATCTCGACGGCGGGCGTCATCTACGCCTACACCGGCTTCCAGGCGCCGCTCGACCTGTCCGGCGAGGCCCGCGATGCGCACCGGGACGTGCCGCGCGCGATCATCGTCGGCCTGCTGATCGCGATGGCGCTGTACATCGGCCTGCAGATCGCCTTCATCGCCGCGGTGCCCGGCTCGCATCTCGCGCACGGCTGGGGCGGCATCGACTTCACCTCGCCGTTCGCGCAGCTCGCGGTGGTGCTCAACCTCGGCTGGCTGTCCTGGGTGCTCTACGGGGACGCGATCGTCTCGCCCTCCGGCTCGGCTCTGGTCTTCACCGCGGCGATCAGCCGGGAAGCGCGGGCGATGGGCAAGAACGAGTCGATTCCGCGCTGGTTCGCGGCCATCCACCCGGGCTCGGGCGTGCCGCGCCGGGCGCTGCTGCTGAACTTCGTGCTCGGCGCGGCGTTCCTGCTGCTGCTGCCCAGCTGGCACGACATCATCAAGGCCACCAGCGAGCTGGGTCTGTTCGTGTACTCCATCACCATGGTCTGCCAGGCGGCGCTGCGCATCGCCGAGCCGTCCCGTTCCGCGGTCTGGTTCCGCGGCACCTCGGTGCTCGCGCCGATCGGCTTCGTCCTGGCCACGCTCATCCTCTACTGGGCGAAGTGGACCAACCTGCGTATCGCGCTGCCGCTGCTGGCCGTCGCGGTCGCCGTCTATCTCTGGAACACGCGCAGCAACCGGCACACGCCCGGGCAGGTACGCGTGGACGTGCGCGCCGGGGCATGGCTGGTGGTGTACGTCTGCGCGGTGCTGCTGATGTCCTGGCTCGGCAGTTTCGGCGGACGCGACTGGATCGCGCAGCCGTGGGACTCGGTCGTGGTCGGCGTCATCGGCGCCGGCGGATACATGTGGGGCGTGGCCGAGGCCGTCCGGTTCCTGCGCTCGCACCCCGCCGATTACTGGCAGCAGCCGTCCGACCTCGACGCGACAGAACCGGGCGCGGACAGCGGTATCGCGCCGGACCCGACCGAGCCCGTATGAGACCTCTTCGAAAGGAACCCGAGATGTTCGATCCGTTCACGGCCAGCGACCCGCCGGTGCTCGTCCACGAGGTGGACGGCCCCGACTTCGAACGCTCCTGGCACGGCTTCGAGCGCGCGGACGAGGGCTGGCGGTGCCCGGTGTGCGGCGAGGGCAAGCAGCGCGACCGCGGCGTGTCCGAGCACAACCAGCGCCCCTGGATCCGGTACTCGTGCGGCGACGTGGTCGCGCAGGAGATCACCGCGGGCTGACCCGCCGCCCTGATCGAGTCCTAAGCCAGGGTTAACAGAACCCTGTCATTCGCGCCGGGCCGATTCCGATGGTCACGGTTGTCTAATGACCTGTACGAAGTCGCCGGGGTTCCGGCTAGGGTGTCCGCATGCGGCTGAGCGCAGTCGGATATCGCTATGGCTGGCGGGCACCCTGGGTGCTCGGCCGAGTCGACCTCGACGTGCAACCGGGCGACCTGGTGCGCATCGGCGGATACAACGGCTCCGGCAAGTCCACCCTCATGCGGATCATCGCGGGGGCGCACCGGCCCGGCCGCGGCACGATCACCGGCCGCCCGGACCGGGTCGCGTACGTGCCCGGGCAGCTGCCGCCGCTGCCGTTCAAGGCGAACGACTATCTGCGGCATTTCGGCCGGATCCACGGGCTCTCCGGCGAGGAGGCCGAGGAGCGCGCGCTCGGCTGGCTGGAGCGGTTCGAGGCGCTGAGCTACCGCAAGCACCGGATCGGTGACCTCTCGCGCGGTACCGCGCAGAAGATCGCGATCATCCAGGCGCTGCTGGCCGAGCCGGACCTGCTGATCCTGGACGAGGCCTGGACCAGCCTTGACGCGACCGGGCAGCAGACCCTCGACGAGGTGGCCCGCGAGACGACGCGGCGCGGCGGCCGGGTGGTGTTCGTCGACCACGACCCGGAGCGGCTGGCCGACGACGCGACCGCGGCCTATGTGCTGCGCGACGGGCTGCTGCATCAGGCCTCCGCGGTCGACTTCGAGATGCCGCTGGTGCTCATCGACCTGGAGAACGCGCCGGATCCGTGGCCGGGTCCCGGACGCGGCCGGGTCCTCGCGGACGACGTGCTGCGCATCGAGGTCGAGCCGGACGGCTCGGACCGGCTTCTACACGACATCCTCACGGTGCATCGCGATGTCCACGTGCTGTCGGTGCGCACGGTGGACGGCCGGGCGGTTGAGGCGGCCAAGCAGCAGCAAAAGCAGGCCGTGCCCAAGCAGGGCGAGCGCGGCCGAACCGAGCATCAGCAGTCAGCGATGCCGAGGGCTTCGGTGCCGCAGCAGAGCAGGAGGCAGCCGTGACGACTCGTGACGCCGCCGTCGCGCGCTACTACGTCGTCCTGCTCGCCCGCTCGCAGCGCTGGCTGCCGCCCGTGCTCTTCTACGCGATCGCGCTGGCGATCGACTCGGCGGGCGGCGACAGCGCGGCGGACGCGTTCGCCTACAGCGCCGCCTTCCTGCTGCCGGTGAGCGCCTGGCTCACCCGCGCGATCCTGACCACCGAACCCGCCGAGGCCGCCGCGATCACCGCCACCGTGGCGGGTCCGGTGCGCGCCCGGCTGGCCGCCCTCTGCGCCGCGACCGGCTACGGGCTGCTGTGCGCGCTGGTCGGCGCGGTCGTCGCGGCAGCCACCGGCGCGCTGCCCGGCAGCGGCTCGACCCTGCTCACCGGCTTGAGCACGGAACTGGTCTGCGTGCTGCTCGGCACCGCGGCCGGGGTGCTGTCCGCTCCGCCGCTGGTCCCGGCCGCCGGCTGGGGCGTGCTGCTGGCCGGATTGCTCGCGCTCGGCCTGCTGGTGGCCCGCTTCTCCCCCGCCGCGATGGGGATCCGGGCCCTGACGACAGCGAACGGCGCCGCGCCGCACTACCCGCTCGCCGCGCTACCCATCGCGCTGCTCGTGGTGGCCGCGGCCTGGGCCGCCTCGACCGCCGCGGCCGTGCGCCACATCTGACGCCTGGTCAGCCGCCGTGACGGACGGCGAACGATGAAACATCCGATGTAAATGATCGTGAGCGCGCCCCGTCCGCGCCTTCTGACATCGTGGCTTCGGACTGCGGAAATACGAGCCGGGACCGCGATCGGCGCGCCCAGTCCGCGACCTTCGTCGTGGACAAGAGATCGGATCTCACCTTAAGTGGTCTGCGCACAAAGCCGTGCAGATCACCGAAGGGAGACGTCATGTCCAACCCGGTCAGCCGCCGCCGGCTCGTCGCGTTCGGCGCGGCGGGCGCGACTGGAGCCGCCCTGCCTCTCGCCGGCACGGCCGGCGCCCGCGCCGCCTCCGCCCCGGCCCCCGCGCCAGGTCTGAGCGACGTCTTCGACGTGACCGCCTTCGGCGCCATCGGGGACGGGACCACGATTGACAGCGACGCGATCAACCGCGCGATAACCGCGGCGGCGGCGCACAACAACGGCGCAGGCGGCACCGTCTACTTCCCTGCCGGAACCTACGCCAGCTACTCGATCCGCTTGGCCAGCAACGTCGCGCTCTACCTCGCCAACGGCTCGCGGATCCTGGCGGCCACGCCCACCGCGACCCAGGGCTACGATCCCGCCGAGCCCGGCGCGGGCAACCCGTATCAGGACTATGGGCACAGCCACTGGCACAACAGCCTCATCTGGGGCGAGAACCTGCAGAACGTCACCATCTGCGGCCCCGGCACCATCGACGGCAAGGGCCTGGTCAGCGGCGGCAGCAAGGAATCCGCGCCGCGGCAGGGCAACAAGGCGATCGCCCTCAAGCTGTGCCGCAACGTCGGGATCTACGACGTGACGATGGTCAACGGCGGCCACTTCTGCATCCTGCCGACCGGCGTGGACAACTTCCGCATCGACGGGCTGGTCATCGACACCAACCGGGACGGCATCGACATCGACTGCTGCAAGAACGTGCGGATCTCCAACACCGTGGTCAACTCGCCCAACGACGACGCGATCGTGCTTAAGAGCTCGTACGCGCTGAACGAGGCGCGCTCCACCGAAAACGTGTACATCGACAACTGCATGGTCAGCGGCTACGACCTGGGCACGTACGTGGACGGCACGTTCAAGGTCGGGCCGTACGGCCGCACCGGCCGGCTCAAGTTCGGCACCGAGTCCAACGGCGGCTTCCAGAACATCGCCGTCTCCAACGTCGTCTTCGAGCACTGCCGCGGCCTGGCGCTGGAGACCGTGGACGGCGCGCTGCTGCAGGACGTGACGATCAGCAACCTGACCATGCGCGGCGTGCAGACCCCGATCTTCCTGCGGCTCGGCGCGCGCATGCGCGGACCGGCCGGCCTGGCGATCGGCAGCCTGCGGCGGGTGAGCATCAGCGACGTGACCGTGATCGACGCCGACCCGAGATACCCCTCGACGATCGCCGGCATCCCGGACCACCCGATCGAGGACGTACGTATCAGTGGCCTGCGTCACATCATGGTCGGCGGCCTGACCCCGGCGGCCGCGGTCAACCCGGTGCCGGAACTCGTCAACGCCTATCCCGAGAACTACATGTTCGGCACGCTGCCCGCGTACGGGTTCTATGTGCGGCACGTGTCGAACATCGCCTTCGACGACGTGACGGTGGCGTTCGAGCAGCAGGACACCCGCCCCGCGTTCGCGCTCACCGACGTGACCGGCGCCGACTTCCACCACGTGCGCGCCGAGAAGGTGCGCGGGGTGCCGACCTTCTCCCTCAGCGGGGTCGAAGGGCTGCGCATCAGCGACAGCTGGCCGGTGGAGGACGGTCGATTCGACACGAAGATCCAAAACCGCACGCTCTGAGGTCAATCCGGCGAAACGCCTGTACCTAGCGCCACCGCGGGGTTACTCTCGGATTCAGGCGGCGTTCGGGGCCCGCGCGGGGGTGGGGAGATCCCCCGCGGTGGGGCCGGCGCGGCAGTGCGGCCGGCACACCAGGGCGCGCCGCCTTCCGAATGGGGGGAGCCATTCATGGGACGAACCGTTTCCCGCTACGGCTGGGTGCCGGACCTGCCCGACGCGCGCGACCACGTCTATTCCGCGCCGCGCCTCGGCCTGGTCAACCCGCCGCCGAGCGTCGATCTGCGCCCGCAGCTGCCCGCGGTCTACGACCAGGGCAAGATCGGCAGCTGCACCGCCAACTCCATCGCCGCCGCGGTCGAGTTCGAGCTGCTGCGCCAGCAGTTGCCGGACTTCGTGCCGTCGCGGCTGTTCATCTACTACAACGAGCGGGCGGCCGAGGGCCACGTGGAGTACGACTCCGGCGCCCAGATCCGCGACGGCATCAAGTCGATCGCCTCGCTCGGGGTGTGCCCGGAGACCGAGTGGCCTTACGACGACACGCCTCCGGCCACGGACGGCGGGGCATGGCCGCCTCAGGCGCGCGCCGGGCAGCGGCCGTCGCAGAACTGCTACGAGGACGCGCTCAAGACCAAGGCGCTCTCCTACCGCCGGGTGCTGCGCTCGATCGAACAGCTCAAGGGCTGCCTGGCCGAGGGGTTCCCGTTCGTGTTCGGCTTCACGGTCTACGAGAGCTTCGAGAGCCAGGCGGTGGCGCAGAGCGGGGACGCGCCGATGCCGAGCGCGGGCGAGCAGGCCCTCGGCGGGCACGCGGTGCTGGCGGCCGGGTACGACGACGCCACCGGGCGTTTCCTGGTGCGCAACTCCTGGGGACCGGAGTGGGGCAAGGGCGGCTACTTCACCCTGCCCTATGCGTATCTGACCGAGCCGGGCCTGGCCTCGGACTTCTGGACCGTGCGCCTGGTTTCCTAATCGCCGCACCTTGCCGCCCTGAACGGCCTCGGCGGACTTAGAACTTTGAGTCCGCCGAGGCCGTTCAGGCGTTCGCGCCCGAACCGCTGGGCGTATCGGGGGCGGCCTTGGCTACGGCCGCGGCGAATGCGCTGAGCGTTTCGCCCAATCCGGGCGCGTCGAGCGCTGCGCGCATTCCCGCGGCGTCGGCCCCGTAACGCTCGAGGCGCGTGTGCGCGACAGTGACCAGCGTGCTCGCACCGTCCTGCGCCGGAGTAAAGCCGACCTCGATCTCGCTCGCCCCGGCGTCATCCGGCAACGGCTGCCAGCGCCCGCTGATCCGCCAGGTCAGCGCGAGCCGACCTGGTGGCTCCCAAACCAGCACCGTGCCCCATTGCGCCTGCGCGCCGTCGCGGTCCTCCTCGTACCAGCGCCCGCCCACGGCGGGTTCGATCACCATGCGCGTCCTCTCGCCGGCGACCAGCCGGTGCCGGTCGGGCCACCACCGCAGCGGCCGGCCGGTGAAGAACTCGAAGGCCTGGTGCGGCGTGAGGCTGACCGTCGTCGACTTCACGACCGGCGGGCACTGCGGCTGCGCCGAGGGCGCTTGATCGGTCTGCATGCTTCGGCCTCCCTAGGCTGCGCCCTCGGTCCGGTCGGGTTTGGCGCAGAGACAGTCAGCGTGTCGGCGCGGCCTCGACGCACCGTCGAGAGCGGCCGGACGGCGGGGCCGCCGCGGCGTGTACCGCGCGGCGCGGCGCGAGTCGGCGACGACCGGACGTCAAGCGGGCTGCTGCATCGTTCGGGCACCCGCTACGCGCCGCGAAACGGAGAATCGATGTCCCGCCACGACACGCCTTGGTCCCGGGCCCAGGCCGACCTGTATGCCGAAGTCCAGCGCTTCTACGCCTATCAGATGCCACTGCTTGAGGACCGGCGCGTCGATGATTTCGCCGACACCTTCACCGGCGACGGCGTCTACGCCCACGCCAAGGACGGCTGGGAGATCACCGGGCGGGAGAAGCTGAAGGCCGAGATCGGCGCCGCGGTGCCGCATTACGGGAACAGCGTCTTCCGGCACTGGTTCGACAAGCTGTTGATCGAGCCCTGCGACGAGAACACGCTGCGCGTCCGGCTGCGCGCCCTGGTGAGCGTCACCGCCGAGGACGGTTCAGTGACCTTCGAGCCGAGCTCCACCATCGAGGACGTGCTCGTGCGCATCGACGGCCTGCTCTACACGAAGTCCCGCGTCGTGCGCCACGACATCCCGGACCCGGCCGGCTACTGGAGCGAGAAGCTCGCGGCTTAGCGCCGACGCGGGCCGCGAGGTCCGCGCGACCCGCCTTCGAGCGGCCGGCGGCAAGGTCGTCGGGGACCGTCTAACAGCGCGGCGGTCCCACGGACGGCTCTCAACCCTAAGGACGACGACAGTGGCGCATCTTCTGCACATCGACTCCTCCCCGCTGGCCACCGGTTCTACCAGTAAGGCGCTCGGCCAGATCTTCCGCCGCGTGTGGGCCGAGGAGCAGCCGCAGGACACGGTGGCCTACCGCGACCTCGGCCTGAACCCGGTGCCCTACCTCGAGGAGGCGGGCATCCACTCGCAGTTCATCCCCGAGCACGCCCGCACCCCGGAGCAGAGCGCGGCCCGCGCCCTGCGCGACGAACTGGCCGCGGAATTGGTCGCCGCGGACACCGTGCTGCTCGGCGCGCCGATCTACAACTGGACCGTGCCGGCGCAGCTGAAGACCTGGATCGACCAGGTCACGGTCGCCGGCAGCGTGCTGGCCTTCGGCGACGCGCCCAAGCCGCTGGCCGACCGGCCGGTGACCATCCTGCTCGCCTACGGCGGCGACTTCCGCCCCGGTTCCGAGGACGAGAAATACGACTACCTCGGCCCTTATCTGCGCACCCTGTTCGAGCACACGCTCGGCATGAAGGCGACCATCATCAGCGCGCACCTCACCATCGCGGGCAAGGCGCCCGGCCTCGACCACCTCGTGGACGTGGCGGCCGAGTCGCTGAAGCAGGCCGAGCAGGAGGTCGAGGAGCAGGCGCGCAAACTCGCCACGCAGTTTTGATACCGCCGCATTGTGACGTCGCCGGGTTATGACGTCACCAGGTTGTGACGTCACTGGGTTCGACGCCACCTACCCGCACAGCTGACGCACCCCGCGGACCGGGTCCGCGGGGTGCTTCCGCAGAACGCGGACAACGTCAAGCCCGCGCCGCGGCAACCTCGGTGCGCCGCGAACCGGCCTGCGGAGCGTAGAAGGCGAGCAGGGCGTCTCCCTCGGCCTCGACGGCTGCCAGGTCGCGTCGGCTCACGGTCTCGAACGGCTCGACGAAAACCGTGAACGCGTCCAGCTTCGCGTCACGCTCGATCCGCCAGGTGCCGCCCAGGTATCCGTCGAGCAGCAGCATGCCGCGCGCCACCCCGCCCCGGGCGCTGAGGAAGAAGCCGTACTTCTTCGCGCTCTGGGCGAAGCTCAGGCCGCCCGGGATGATGCGGGCGCGATCGGCGTGCGACAGGAATACGTTGTCGTATTCAGGCAGGAAACGCGGCGGGGCCGGCGTATCGGGGTCCGCGATCACACCGTCGGGCACGTCGAACAGTTCGCGACCGTGCGCGTCGCGATAGGCCACCAGGCGCGGCCGCAGTCGCTCGACTACCTCGGCCAGCTTCGTCAGGCCGCACCAGGCCTGCACGTCGGCGACGCTCGCGGGCCCGAAGGCCGCGAGATAACGCAACACCAGCGAAGGAACGTCCGCGCGATCAGGCGCCGAGCGTCCCAGCCAGTGCTCGGCCGTGGCGTGCACCGGCTGCCCCGAACCGCCCCACAGACCGCGCGGCGGGATCTGCACCAGGCCGACCAGGTTGCGCACCGCGTACGCGAGCGTCTCCGGCTTGACTTCGGGCCACTGCTCCTGGAGCCGTTTGCCGAGCTCTCCGGGGCTGCGCGGCTGCTCGTCCAAGAGCCGGCGCCCGGCATCGGCGAGCTTCGCGAGGTCCATCGTCTTGGCGGCCCGCCCGTGTGCGCTGTTACTGAGCAGGTCCCTGTCCAGCACCGGCTGGACCGCCGAGCGCAGCCGCATACAGTCATCCGCGGTAACCAGGTGGATCGTCGAACGCATCAAGGCGATGCGTACCATGGCGCGCTGCGCGACCAGCTCGGACAGCACTTCCGGGACGAAGCCGACGAGGCGGGCCCACAGCGCGAAGTAGGGGCCGGGTGGAATCTGCGCGTGCAGGCCCACCAGGTACTCGACCGCGTCGGCCACCGGCCGGTCCACCCGCGCGTCGAGCAGCTGGCGGCGCACCAGGGTCCGATTCAGCGTCCGCTCGTCGAGCACGGCTCCCGAACCGGCTCCACCGGCCTCGGCTCCGCGATCGCTGCCCACCGTCATCCCGCCACCTGTCGCCCGGTACCCGCCATCCCCGTATTCTCCCCGACCCGGCTCGAGCCCGAGTCGAGCGACGCTCCCGCGAGCCGCCTTCGATTCCGCGTGTAGTCGCTCCAGGTAGACGGGGACACGCCTGTGCCGCAGGCGCGGGCCGTCGCGCCCGGGGCGTCACCCGCGACCCCGGGCACGCAGCAGACGATGGAGGAGACCGTGAAGATAGTGATTCTCGCCGGCGGCAGCGCCGCGACGGTGTTCGCGCTGGCGCCGTTCGCCACCGCGGCCCGCAACGCAGGGCACGAAACCCTCATGGTGTCGACGGAGGAGATGGTCCCGTACATCGCCGGCATGGGCATCCCGCCGGTGGCCGTCACGGCGCTCACCCCGCCGCAGTACATGTTCACCGACCGCTCGGGGGCACCGGTGCCGCCGCCGACCGGGCCCGAGGACGAGAAGCTGTTCGCCGGCCGCGGGTTCGCCCGTCTCGCCGCCGCCAGCCTGGAGCCGCTGGACGCCCTCGTGCAGGTCTGGCGGCCGGACGTCGTCGTCGGCGGCGCGCTGTCCTACGCGGCCGGGATCTTCGCCAGGCGGGCCGGCCTGCCGTACGTCCGCCACGCCTGGGACCCCAGCGAGACGACGCACATGGACGCCGGCGCCGTTGAGGAGCTTCGCCCGGAGCTGGCGCAGCTCGGCCTTGACGACCTCCCGCGGCCCGACCTGGACATCGACATCTGCCCGCCGAGCCTGCGGCCCGAAGGCGCGCCCGTCGCGCACCTGATGCGCTGGATCTCGGTGAACAAGCAGGCGCGGCTCGAGCCGTGGATGTACACCCGGCCGGCCCGCCGCCGCGTGGTCGTCACCTCCGGCAGCCGCTCCTCGGACGGCCCGGTGCGCGAGCGGGACCTGGCGTTCCTGCGCGGCCTTATCGACGCGGTCGAGGCGCTCGACGGCGAGATCGTGGTCGCCGCGCCCGAGGGCGTCGCCGCCGACCTGCGCGCCGAGCGCCCCGAACTGCGGGCCGGCTGGATCCCGCTGGACGTGCTCATCCACACCTGCGACGCGGTGGTCAGCCACGGCGGCGGCGTGACCGTGATGACCGCGCTCAGTGCCGGGGTGCCGCAGCTGGTCATCCCGCAGCTCAGCCACTCGCTGCCGCCCGCGGTGCGGATGAGCGACTTCGGGGCGAGCATCACCCTGCCGCCGGCCCAGGCCACGGCGCAGGCCGTGCGCACCGCCGTCGGCGACCTGCTCGACAAGCCCGGTTACCGCGAGCGCGCCGGCGACCTGGCCCGCGAGATCGCCTCCCTCGCCACCCCGGCCGACACGGTGCGCGTGGTCGAGCAGCTCGTCGAGCGCTGACATAAACCCGGCTCCGGTCGTTTTCGAGCGCGCGTCCAGGACCCGCGGCCACAGTGCGCCGTCAGTGCCGAATTCCATCCTCTTGAGGAAAGGACATGCCCGTGACGCTAGATCCGTCTCAGCAGTCGAAGTCAAGACTGCCCTCGCTCACCGGAATGCGGTTCATCGCGGCCGCGCTCGTGTTCTTCTTCCACGGCGCCACCGACTTCCTGTTCAAGAGCCCGCGCATCACCAGCGACTACCTGCGCACGGTGAGCAACGCGGGCTCGCTGGGCGTGTCCTTCTTCTTCGTGCTCAGCGGCTTCGTGCTGACCTGGTCGATGCGCCCCGGCGACACCACGCTGCGGTTCTGGCGGCGCCGGGTCTTCAAGATCGTCCCCAACCACGTGGTGACCTTCAGCGTGGCGCTGATCCTCATTGCGTTCGCCGGCGAGGCGATCGCGCTGTGGCCCACGCTGATGAACCTTTTCCTGGTCGACTCGTGGGTGCCGAAGTACTCGTACATCAACAGCGCGGACGGGGTCAGCTGGTCGCTGTCCTGTGAGGCGCTGTTCTACCTCTGCTTCCCGCTGCTGATCCTCGCGATCCGCCGGATCCGCCCGGCGGCGCTCTGGGGCACGGCCGGGGCGCTGGCCGGCGTGTCGATTCTGCTGCCGTACATCTCATTGCACTTCCTGCCGAGCACCCCGGTCTGGCCGTGGGGCCCCTCGTCCTGGGCGCAGATCTGGTTCGTCTACGTCCTGCCCGCCACCCGGATGGTCGAGTTCGCGCTCGGCATCGTGATGGCGCGCATCGTGCTGACCGGAAAGTGGATCAAGCTGCCGCTGCCGGTGGCGGCGCTGCTGCTGGCCGGCGCGTACGTCGCGACGCTGTACGGGCCCTGGCACTTCCTCTACAACTACGTGGCGGTCACCATCATCCCGGTCGCGCTGCTGATCCCCGCTGCCGCAGCGGCCGACGTAAAGGGCCTGCGCACCGGTCTCAGCGGCCGGACGATGGTCTGGCTCGGCGAGATCTCCTTCGCCTTCTACCTCGTGCATTGGCTCGTGCTCTCCGAGGCGCAGCGCCTTTTCGGGGTGAAGGCGAACCCGTTGGGCCTGCTCGCCGGGCCCTCGCTCAGCACCTGGGGCGCGGTCGCGTTCCTCGCCGTCTGCTTCGTCGTCTCGATCGCGCTGGCATGGCTGCTGTACTCCAGCGTGGAGCGGCCGATGATGCGCCGGTTCGCCAATCCCAAGCGGGTGGATCAGGCCGCGGCGGCCGAGGCGGACCTGGTGCCAGCCGGGCAATTGCACTGAACGGATAAGGAAAGCAACCAAGAAGACGGTGGTTCCCCCGGTCCGGCAGCGACCGGGGGAACCACCGTTTCGCGGCTTTGATGACGAGGCCGATCATCCAGCCGGCGCAGTCCTTCACGATCATCTGACGACGTCGACGCGGTGATGCGCGGCAACCGTCTCCCGCCACAGGTCGCGCAGCGCCTCGACCGGCTCGCGTCGGGCGCGCCAGCCGAACGCCTCGTAGGCGTGGTCCGGGTCGACCTGCATCCATTCCTGCGCCGTGTGGCCGAGTCCTCGTTCGCCGGCGTCCGGCTCCCGCTCGACTATCCGCGCCGGGACCGCGCTGATCCGCACCAGCGCTTCGACCAAGTCGCGAACGGCCACCGCCTGGCCCCGGCCGACCGCCGCCACGGTGCCGCTCTGCGCGCGCGCCGCGGCGGCGACGACCGCGTCGGCGACGTCGCGCACGTCGATGTAGTCCCGCTTGGCGCGAAGCGGATCAAGCAGCACCGTGGCAGTCTCGCCCTGGTCCGCGGCTGCCAGCACGCCGGCCACCCGGCCGAACAGGCTGAGCGCGGGGGCGCCGGGACCCGCGGCGTTCGCGACCCGCAGCGCGACCGCGTCCACGGCGCCGTCCCCCGCCCGGGCCGCGACGGCTTGTGTCGCGGCGAGCTTCGCCCGCCCGTATGCGTC
Organism: Actinocrinis sp.; assembly: GCF_035653575.1. Classification (GTDB taxonomy): domain Bacteria; phylum Actinomycetota; class Actinomycetes; order Streptomycetales; family Catenulisporaceae; genus Actinocrinis. Next base: position 80,088 of record NZ_DASRBQ010000078.1, on the reverse strand, counting down.
AGCGGGCCGAGGCTCAAGCTGCGGGCCGACCGCCGTGCCCGCGGGGACCGGCCCATATTCAAGCACCGAACCCAGGTGGATCAGCCGCGGCCGCGTGGGCTGGCACGCGACGGCGTCGAGCAGCCGAAGCACGGGATCGAGCATCGCCGGCCGCATCTGCTCCGGCGTCAGTCCCCAGATCCCGCCGGTGCAGTTGACCACGATCCGCGGCGCGAGCCTGCTCAGCAGGCCGGCCAGCTCGTCGGCGTCGACCCGGGCAAGGTCGAGTCGCAGCTGCCGATCCGGTGGCGTCGCGCCGGCCGCGACGCCGCGCGAGGCGACGAGCACGGCCCGGCCGTCCGCCTCGAACGCCGCGCGCACGTGCCGCCCGATGAAGCCCGTGCCGCCCAGGATCAGGACCCCGCCGCGGCGGTGCGCGAACTCTTCCTCCGACACGGCTGACCTCCTGTGCTTTGGCCGGATGCGGATGCTCCAGCGTCGCCGGGTCCGGTCGAGCGGGGCTCGGGCCGCCCGCCCGGCCGCCGCTCCGAGCCTGGCTCCACCGCTTCTCGAGCGCCCGGCGCCAGACTGATGCGTCCACCCTTCCGTCACGGCACACGTGTGCCCGGCATCCGGCGGAGCAAGAAAGATGACCACCACAGACGTTCCCACCACCCGGTCAGGCGCGCTCGATCCGACGCGGCGCAACCAGACCATCGCCTTGGTCACCCTGCTGGTCGCGGTGTTCATGGACATGCTCGACGGCAACCTGGTGAGCGTGGCCCTCCCATCGATCCAGCGCGACCTGAAGGCCAGTTACACCGCGGTCCAGTGGATGTCCGCCGGATACGTGTTCGCCTTCGCGCTGCTGCTGATCACCGGCGGCCGGCTCGGCGACCTGTTCGGCCGCAAGAAGGTGTTCCTCATCGGCGTCGGCGGATTCGCGGCGGCCTCCCTGCTGTGCAGCCTCTCCGTCGATCCGCAGATGCTGATCGTCTCGCGGCTCTTCCAGGGCGCCTTCGCCGGGATCATGGTGCCGCAGGTGCTGTCGATCATCCATGTGACGGTGCCCAAGGAAAAACAACCCGGCGTATTCGCGATCTACGGCACGGTCGGCGGCCTCGCGGCCACCAGCGGCCCGCTGATCGGCGGGGTGCTGGTGCAGCTCAACGTCGTCGGCCTGGACTGGCGGCCGATCTTCCTCATCAACGTGCCGGTCGGCCTGCTCGGCCTCTACTTCGGAGCGCGGCACATCAGCGAGTCGAAGGGCCCGGCGGACACCCGGCTCGACCTGGTCGGCGTGCTGCTGGCGACGGTCGGCCTGCTACTACTGCTCTACCCGCTCACCGAGGGCCGCGATCTGCACTGGCCGGCCTGGTGCTACGCGTCGATGGCGCTGGCGGTCCCGGTGCTGGCCCTCTTCGCGTGGTTCGAGCGCCGCAAGGCCGCCGCGCAGGGCTCCCCGCTGGTGCCGCCGCAGCTGTTCCGCGCGCGCAGCTTCGTCGCGGGCCAGGGGCTGCAGCTGGCAATCTTCCTGTTCACCGGCGCCTTCTTCCTGGCCTGGTACCTGTTCATGCAGATCGGCCTGAACTGGACGCCGCTGCACGCCGGCCTGACCGCGCTGGCGTTCTGCCTCGGCGCGTTCATCTCCTCGGCGCTGTCCGTGACCGCGCTGGTGCCGAAGTTCGGCCGCGCCGTGCTGCAATTCGGCGCGATCGTCCTGCTGGCCGGGCTCGGCGCGTTCCTGGCCGTGGTCGAGGCGCGGGGAGCCCGGATCGGCACCTGGGACATGGCCGGGCCGTTGCTGGTCATCGGGATCGGCTTCGGCGCGGTGGCCTCCCCGATCCCGATGTTCGCGCTGGCCGATGTGCGGCACGAGGACGCCGGATCCGCCTCCGGGCTGATCAACACGATGCAGCAGCTGGGTCTCACCCTCGGCATCGCCCTGGTGTCAGTGGTCTTCCTCACTCCGCTCGGCGGGTACGCGAACATCACTCCGGGCCCGCGCGGCCAAGCCGAGTCCGCGGCCGCGGCCGCCGCCTTCGCCTCGGCGTTCAAGCCCGCGTTGATCGCCTCGCTCGCGGTGATCGCGCTCACGTTCGCGGTGTCCTACGGGCTGCCGCGCCGGGTGGCCGGCCACGGTCCGGCGGCGCAGCCCGAGCCCGCCGCGGCCGGCTGAGCCGCCCGCCGCACCGCTCGCCTGCCCGTGACGCCGGCCCGGTCCCCGAAATGGGACCGGGCCGGCGTCGGCTTTCGCCGCGAGCCCTGGTGCAGCCCTTCTCGAGCCGGTGTCAGCACACTGGCTCGCGGCACGTCCGGTCCGCCTTCCTCGGCGCCGGGGCCCCCGGCCGGCCGCCGGGACGCGCTCGTCCATGTCAGGGTAGGAGATCATAAATGTCCGTTGTGTCTGAAGTCACCACACCCGGCGCGGGTCCTTCGCCCAGCGCGCTGGATCACACGGCGCTGGACAGCGCAGGGAACAACAGCGCCGGGCTGGACAGCGCGGCGCTGGCTCGGGCCGTGCAGATCGCCGCGCGACACGCCGCCGAGGCCGACGCGACCGGACGGCTGGCGCCGCAGGTGGTCGAGGCGCTGCGGGAGGCCGGGTTCGCACGGCACTTCGTCGGCGCGCGCTGGGGCGGCGCCGAGGGCACCTTCACCGACCTGACCGCCGGGGTGCTTGCGCTCGGCCGTGCGTGCGCCTCGGCAGCCTGGACGGCGTCGCTCAGCGCCTATTCGTCCCGCTACGCCTCCCACCTGCCGGAGGAGGGCCACGCGGCGCTGTGGGGGCCGACGCCGGACGCGTTCGTCGTCGCGGGCCTGGTCCCGGGAGGCAGCGCCGAGGCCGCGGACGGCGGCTGGCGGCTGAGCGGCAGCTGGGGCTACGTGAGCGGGGTCGAGTTCGCCGACTGGGCGTTGCTGTGCGCCCCGGCGTCGGTGTCCGGCGCCGATCCCGAGCCGTATTTCTTCGCGCTCGCGCGCGGCAGCTTCAAGATCCTGGAGACCTGGGACTCGGTGGGCATGCGGGCCACCGGCAGCCACACGGTCGTGGCCGACGACGTATTCGTGCCGGCCCATCTGGCGTTCCCGCGTTCACACATGATCACCGGGGTCAGCCCGGCCTCATCCGCGGCGTGCCACAACGTGCCGTTCCAGGCCGTCGGCGGCCTGACGTTCATCGCGCCCGCGGTTGGCGCGGCGGAGGGCGCGCTCGCGGCCGCTTCGGCGGCTCTGGCCGGCAAGCGTCGCACGCCGGGGACCGACATCGAGCTCGTACGTGCTTCCGGACAGGTCGACGTCTCCCGGCACCTGGTCGAGCAGAACGCCGCGATGCTCGACGCGGCCACGTTCACGCCGGCGCTGATGGCCCGCAACGAGCGCAACGCCGTCTTCGCGGCGGAGCTGGTCGCGCAGGCTGTGGCCGCCCTGGCGACCGCCGCCGGTACGAGCGGGTACAGCGAGTCCGCGCCATTGCAGCGCTTCTGGCGGGACGTGACGGTGATGTCGAGCCACATCGCGCTGCGGTACGAGACCGCCGCGGTACGCACCTATCCGCCGGTACTTTTCGCCGGGCACCGAGAAGGAACACAGCGAAGAAACACAACAGGAAACGAAGACAACTGAGAAGGCCGGGCCACCGACGTGGCCCGGCCTTTCAGACTTGCGCGACGTTCCAGCCGGCCCGCCCGCTCAATTACCCCACGCGACCGGAAGCGCCACGAGCGTGTGGTTGACCTCCCCGGTGTGCCATTCGAGTTCGGATTCGGGCACCGCCAACCGCAGGTCCGGGAAGCGGCGCAGCAGGCCGTCCAGGGCGATCTGCAGCTCGATGCGGGCCAGCTGCATCCCGAGACAGTGGTGGATCCCGTGGCCGAAGGCGATGTGCGGATTGGGCGTGCGAGCCAGATCGAGCCGGTCCGGGTCGTCGAAGACGGCCGGATCCCGGTTCGCCGCCGACAACACGATCATCACCGGCTCGCCCTCCCGGATGGTCTCCCCGGCGACCTCGATGTCCGCGGTCGCCACCCGCGGGAAGCCCGTGGTGTCGGTCGCGAACAGGTTGACCGCGCGCAGCAGCTCCTCCACCGCGGCCGGAACGCGGGAGCGGTCCTCGGCCAGCCACCGCCACCACTGCGGGTGGTCGGCGACAAGCGTCAGCACGCTGTTGGCCAGATGGCTCGCGGTGGTATCGAAGCCCGCGCCGATCAGGGTGAAGCCGAAGGTGACCAGCTCGGCCTCGCTGAGCCTGTCCTGCTGGTCGCGGGCCGCGATCAGCGCGGAGAGCATGTCCTGGCCCGGCTCGGCGCGCTTTCTGGCGATCAGCCCGACGATGTACTCGCTCAGCTTCGCGAGCCCCTCCTGCGCGGCCTGCCCGTCGCCGCCGACCGTCGCGAACGCGCGGGCCCAGCGGGCGAAGTCGGCCAGGTCCTCGGACGGCACGCCGAGCAGCTCGCCGATGACCGCGGAAGGCAGCGGCAGGGTGTAGCTCTCGACGAGGTCCGCCGGGGCGCCGCCGGCCGCCACGGCGTCGAGCAGCGTGTCAGACATCTGCTGTACGCGTGGGCGCAGCTCCTCCACCCGCCGCGCGGTGAACGCCCGCACGACGAGTTTGCGCAGCCGCGCGTGTTCGGGGTCGTCCAGGGAGATGATCATGTCCGGCGGCGTGAACATGGTGCCGCCCACGTGTGCGGCACCCGGGGCGCAGGCGGCGGCCCGGCTCAGCCGCGGATCCGCGGACAGCGCCCGTGCCTGCTCGTACCCTGTCACCACCCAGGTGTCCGCCCCGCCGTCGGAGGGCACGCGGGTCACCGGGCAGCGGGCGCGCATCTTCGCGTACTGCGGCGCCGGGCCGCGATAAGACGATCCGGGCAGCGGGAAGACCTCGGCCGCGGTGTCAGCGTCGTGCGGGGTGGGCAAGGGGCACCTCCGTGAGTCACCATCCCGGGCGGCTGGCCGCCGTCGGCACCGTCGGGTGAACGGGGCGCCGGCACCTCGGACGGTACGCAGCCGCCCTCGAGCGCTGGTCGCCGTGTCCTCGACGTGACGAAGCGGGGCGGGCGGCCGGCACCGGCCACCCGCCCCGCCGCCGCGTCCCGGCGGATCTCAGGCCACGTCCATGCCCCCGTCGACGGTCACGATCTGACCGGTGAGCAGATCCTCGGTGGGATCGGCGAGGCGGGTGATCCAGGAGGCGATGATCTCCGGCTCGGCGACCCGGCCGAGCGGGATCTCCTGCGTCACCGACTGGAAGAGCCCTTCGACGGCCTCCGGCGGCAGCCCGTTCGCCGCGTACGCCTCGGTCCGCACGAAGCCGGGCGCGACGGCGTTGACCCGGATACCGCGCGGCGCCAACTCCGCGGCCCAGGTGCGGGTCAGGCTGTGCGCCGCGGCCTTGCTGGCGGCGTACACGGCCGCGCCGGGCGCCGGGTTGTGCCCGGCGCGGCTGGAGACCACCACGATGGCGCCGCCCGGCGCGCGCAGCAACGGCAGGAGCTGCGCCGTCAACAGCACCGGGCCGAGAACGTTGGTTTCCAGGACCGCCCGCGCCACTGCGGCGTCCATCGCGTCGAGCGGGCTGAAGCGGAAGATCCCCGCGTTGTGCACGAGGACGTCCAGTACGCCGCCGTGCTCCCGCACCGCTGCCGCCGCGGCCTGTGCGCCCGCTTCGGTCGTCACGTCGGCGGGCACCGGCACCACGCTCGGATGCAGCCCGGCGACCTCGGCGAGGCGGTCCGGCCGGCGGCCGGTCACCAGTACCCGGTCGGCGCCGAGCGCCGCGAAGCCCAGGGCCGCGGCCCGGCCGATGCCGGTGCCACCGCCGGTGACCAGCACGGTCCGGCCCTCGAAGGTGCGATCGGCCACGGCCGCTCAGCCCCTTTCCGGTGCGACGAGGCGCGCCACCGCCGTGCCGCGCGAGCGGCCGGCCAGCAGGCCGAGGAAGGATTCCGGCAGCCCGGCGACGGAGCCCTCGAACACGGTGTGCGGGTAGACCAGCGCGCCCTGCGCCAGCAGCTCGGCGAACCGCCGGTTCCAGTCTTCGATCTGGTCGGGCGTGTGCAGGGTCGCGAACGGCCGCAGCACGGGCTCCTTCGGGAAGGCCCGCATCAGGTCCAGGCGCGGGCGCCCGCCGTCCCCGCGGCCGAACTGGCCGGCCAGCGCGCCGCACAGGGCGAACCTGGCGCCGTGGGCGGCCACGGTGAGCGCGGCCTCGAACTGCTCGCCCCCGACGTTGTCGAAGAACACGCTGATCCCGTCCGGGGCGAGTGCGGCCAGGCGCTGCGCGACCGGGCCGTCGTGGTAGTCGAACACCGCGTCGAAACCCAGGGACTTGAGATAATCGACCTTGTCCGGAGAGCCGGTGCTGCCGATCACCAGCGCCGCCCCGCGCACCTTGGCCAGCTGCCCGGCCAGCGCGCCGACGCCGCTGGTCGCGCCGGACACGAAGACGACATCGCCGTCGTGTACGTCGGCGATGTCGACCACACCGCGCCAGGCGGTAGGACCCTGCGACAGGAAGTATTCGGGGGCGGGCAGCAGGTCGCGGTCGCGCTTGAAGAACGCCTGCGCCGGGCCGAGCGCGTACTCGCGCCAGCCGAAGAAGTGCTCGACCAGGTCGCCGGGGGCCAGCAGCGGGCTGTTCGAGCGCAGCACGGTGCCGACCGTGCGGCCCCACAGCGGCTGGCCGACCTGGAAGGTGGGGATCGGCAGGTCGGTGTCGGGGTCCAGTTGGTCGCGGTAGACCGCGCCGAGCGCCATCCACTCGTTGCGGACCAGCACCTCGTTGTCGCCGGGTTCGGCGATCGGGATTTCGACTACCTCGAAGTCGTCGGCGCGTACCTGGTCGCCCGGATGGGCGCGCAGCCGCACTTCGAGGCCGGTGGCGGGGATCGTCTCGTCGGTCATCGGGGCTTCCTCTGGCTCGATTTCAGGGAGGGGAACAGGTCGGCGAGGTCGGCGAGGCCGCCGCTCAGCGGGACGCGTCGTCGAGCCCTGTGACGGGCAACGCGGCCAGGCCGTGGTTGACCTCGCCGGTGCGCCAGCGCAGCTGCCCGACGGGTACGGCGAGGCGCAGCTCGGGAAAGCGGCGGGCCAGCGTGCTGAGCGCCACGGCCAGTTCGAGCCGGGCGAGTGGCGCGCCGAGGCAGGAGTGCGGGCCGTGGCCGAAGGCGAGGTGGCCGCCCTGGGCCGCGGGCAGCCCGCCGGAGGGAAAGCGGCCGAAATCCAGCCGCTGCGGTTGCGCGAATACCTCCGGATCCCGGTTAGCGCAGGTCAACCCCAGGAAGACGGCCTCGCCCGTTGGGATGACCGCACCGCCGATGGCGACGTCCTGAGTCGCGATCCGGTGCAGGCCGGAGGTGTCCGTCGCGTTGAGGTTGACCGCGCGCAGCAGCTCCTCGACGATCGGGCCCGCCGCGCCGGGATCGGCGCCGAGCCGCCTCCACGCCTCCCTGTGGTCGCTCAGCAGCGCGAGGACGCAGTTCGCGATCTGCGACGCCGTCGAGTCGTAGCCGGCTCCGAGCAGGGTGTATCCGAACACGACCAGTTCGCCGCCGTCGAGCGCGTCTGCGCCGCGGCGCGCCGTGATCAGCGCGCTGAGTACGTCGTCGCCCGGGTCGTCGCGCTTCGCGTCGATCAGCTTCGTCATGTAGCCGTCAAGCTGCCGCTGTGCCTGCGCCGCGGCTTCGGGCCTGGTCACGTCCGCCATCTGGCGGACCCAGCCGTCGAACACGGCCCGGTCCTCGGCCGGCACACCGAGCAGCTCGCAGATCGTCCTGAGCGCCAGCGGCGCCGCGTAGCCGGCGGCGAGGTCGGCGGGCGCCCCGTGCTCGAGCAGCGAGTCGGCCAGTTCGCCTGCCGCCCGCTCGATCCGCGGGCGCAGCGCGGCGACCCGCGCGGGAGTCAGGGCCTGCTCGGCGAAGTCCCGCAGCCGCGTGTGCTCGGGCGGATCGACGGAGATGATCATACCGGGCGGAGCTTGGAAGAATCCGGAGAAGCGCACCGCGCCGGGGAGGTAGCACGCGGCGCGGCTCAGTCGTGGATCCTCCAGCGCCGCCCGTACGTCTTCGTGCCTGGAGACGATCCAGGCATGACCGCCGCCGGCCACCGGTACCCGTGCGACTGGGCACTCGGCCAGCAGCCGCGCGCTGTGCGGCGCGGGGCCGCGCCAGCTCGATCCCGGGAACGGGAACTCGGGTGACGAGGAGTTCTCGGGCACGGCGCGGCCCCTTTCTGCTCCGGCGGTCCGCGTCGCGTCGGCGGGCCGTTCGCCTGGACGGTAGGCAAGCCGCCTCGGCGCGGGCTCGACCGGCACTGGACCCGGGGCCGTGCGGACGCGGACGCGCGACCGCCTCACTCAGCGCAGCGGGCGGAAGAAGGCGCGCAGTTCCTCGGAGAGCCGCTGTGGATCCTCCAGCGCCGGGAAGTGGCCGCCTTCTTCGTGGTCGATCCACTCGCGCAGGTCGGTGAACCGCCGCTCGCACCACGGCTTGGGCATCCGCCCGTCCTTCGGATAGGTGGAGCAGCCCGCCGGAACGCGCACCGGGTCGAACCGCATGGCGTTGTGGCTTTCCCAGTAGATCCGCGCCGAGGACGCAGCCGTGCGCGCGAACCAGTTCACGCTCACCGCGTCGAGCACCCGATCGCGGGGGATCGCCTTGTCAAGATCGCCGTCGTGGTCGCTCCACGCCCAGTACTTCTCCAGCGCCCAGGCCAGTTGGCCGGCCGGCGAGTCGGTCAGCGCGTAGCCGATCGTCTGCGGCCGGGTGGCCTGGATCGCCGAGTAGCCGCCCTCGTGCTTCTGGAACTCCTTGAGGGCCGCCAGCCCGTCGAGGTCGCGCTGGGACAGCTCGACCGGCTCGCTCGGCGCGGACGCGAACGGCATCGCGATCTGGATGCCGACCAGGTGCGCCGGGTCCGCGGTACCGAGGGCCGCGGTGACGAAGGAGCCCCAGTCTGTGCCGTGCGCGCCGTAGCGGCCGTAGCCGAGATCCGCCATCAGCTTCGCCCAGGCCTCGGCGATCCGCTCCACGTTCCAGCCGGGCGTCGACGGCTTGTCGCTGTATCCGTAACCGGGCAGGGAGGGCAGCACGAGATGGAACGCATCCGCCGGGTCGGCCGGGTTGGTCAATGGCTCGACCAGATCGAGCAGGTCCGTGATCGAACCGGGCCATCCGTGCGTCACAAGCAGCGGCAATGCATCAGGGTGCGGCGACCGCACATGAATGTAATGCACTCGGATGCCGTCGATCTCGATGAGGAACTGACTGAGCTCGGCCAGTCGCCGCTCGGTGGCCCTCCAGTCGTATCCGGTGCGCCAGTACTCGGCGATCTCGCGGAGGTAGTCGAGCGGGACGCCTTGCGACCAGTCGTCGACGGTCTGCGGCTCGGGCCAGCGGGTGCGCGCGAGGCGGTCGCGCAGATCGTCGAGTTCGCTCTGCGGCACTTCATGCCGGAAAGGGATGGGCACAGCGCTCATCGGCGCAAACCTCCGGGACGCGGTGGGCTGACCCGGCGCAGGCTAAGGGCGGCCGGTCGGGAGCCGCCCGCGCGCCACTTGAACCCCGCAACAGACACGGACCGAAAAGCACGGCCGATCCGAAGCCGCATTCGCCCCGCTCGAACCCTGAAACACGCAGGAACCGGACCCTGGTCGTCGGACGGGCTCTGTTCCGGAACTGTGCGAGCCCCTTGACACGCGCGAAACCCGGGCGCGACTATCCCCTTCGGAGAGCGCTCTCCGAACCTATCCGCCTTCCGAACACCCACACTCCCGGTGAAGCTGGAGACGTCAATGAAGGCACGCTCCTCCGGCGCGTTAGCGCCTCGCAAACAACTACCGCGCTGGGCGCGGGCCGCCGCCGCAGTGGCCGCGGCCCTGAGCCTGGCCGTGTACGCGCTGGTCGCGGGCACCACGGCGGCGAACGCCGCGCCGACCCTGCTCTCGCAGGGCAAGCCGACCACCGCCTCGTCGCTGGAGAGCGCCGCGTATCCGGCCTCGAACGCCACCGACGGCAACACCGGCACCCGCTGGTCCTCCGCGTTCAGCGACCCGCAGTGGCTGCAAGTCGACCTCGGCCAGAGCGCGTCGATCAGCCAGGTCGTGCTCCAGTGGGAGGCCGCCTACGCCACCGGATTCCAGATACAGACCTCGAACGACGCGAGCACCTGGACCTCGATCTACTCCACCACCACCGGAACCGGCGGTACCCAGACCCTCAACATCACGGGCTCCGGTCGCTATGTCCGCATGTACGGCACGACGCGGGCGACGCAATACGGCTACTCGCTCTGGGAGTTCCAGGTTTACGGAACCCTCGGCGCAGGCGGCGGTTGCAGCACCGCCGACGCTGCGCTGGGCAAGCCGGCGACCGCCTCCTCGCTGGAGAACTCGACCTTCCCCGCCTCCAACGCCGTGGACGGCAATACCGGCACTCGCTGGTCCTCCGCGTTCAGCGACCCGCAGTGGCTCCAGGTCGACCTGGGCAGCACGCAGTCCATCTGCCAGGTCTCGCTGAACTGGGAGGCCGCGTACGCGACCGCGTTCCAGATCCAGACCTCGAACGACGCGGCGAACTGGACCTCGATCTACTCCACCACCACCGGAACCGGCGGCATCCAGACTCTCAACGTCACCGGATCAGGCCGCTACATCCGCATGTACGGCACCACGCGCGCGACCCCGTACGGCTACTCGCTCTGGGAGTTCGGCGTGTTCACCGGCAGCGGCACCGGCAGCCCCTCGCCCTCTCCCTCCTCCAGCAGCACCGGGGGCCCGCCGCCCGGCTGCACCGGCCAGTCCAACACCCCGAACTTCGGCCCGAACGTGGACATCTTCGACCCGAGCATGTCCTCAAGCAGCATCCAGTCCACGCTGGACTCGGTGTTCAACACCCAGAAGCTCAACCAGTTCGGCACCCAGCGCTACGCCCTGCTGTTCAAGCCGGGCACCTACAGCGCCGAGGCCAACATCGGCTACTACACCTCGATCCAGGGCCTGGGTCAGAACCCTGACGACGTGACCATCAACGGCGACGTCACCGTGGACGCCTTCGACGGCACCGGCAACGCCACGCAGAACTTCTGGCGCTCGGCGGAGAACCTGGCCATCAACCCCTCGGCCGGCAGCGACCGCTGGGCGGTGGCGCAGGCCGGTCCGTTCCGCCGGGTCGACGTGCACGGCGGCCTTGAGCTGTACCCGGCCAGCTACGGCTACGCCAGCGGCGGCTACATCGCCGACTCCAAGGTCTCCGGCCAGGCCTCCAGCGTGTCGCAGCAGCAGTGGTACACCCAGGACAGCAACCTGGGCAGCTGGAGCGGCTCGGTGTGGAACATGGTGTTCTCCGGCGTGAACGGCGCCCCGGCGCAGAGCTTCCCGAGTCCGCCGATGACCACGCTGGCCACCACCCCGGTCTCGCGCGACGTGCCGTATCTGTACGTTGACTCGTCGGGCAACTACCACGTGTTCCTGCCCTCGCTGCGCACCAACGCCTCGGGTCCGAGCTGGAACAGCGGCCCGACGCCGGGCACCTCGGTGCCGATGAGCCAGTTCTTCGTGGTGACCCCGTCGAACACCGCGGCGCAGATGAACGCGGCGCTCGCCCAGGGCTGCAACCTGTTCTTCACCCCCGGCGTGTACAACATCGACCAGACGCTCCAGGTCAACAACCCCAACACCGTGGTGATGGGCCTCGGCTTCCCGACCCTGATCCCGGTGAACGGCGTCGACACGATCCACGTGGCCGACGTTGACGGCGTGCGCCTCAACGGCCTGCTGCTGGACGCCGGCACCGCCAACTCCAACGCGCTGCTGACCGTCGGGACGCAGGGCTCGACCGTGAGCCACGCGGCCAACCCCGACTCGATCCAGGACGTGTTCTTCCGGATCGGCGGCGACATCGCCGGCAAGGCCACCAACAGCCTGATCGTCAACGCCGACAACACCCTGATCAACGACATCTGGGCCTGGCGGGCCGACCACGGCAACGGCGGCACGGTCGGCTGGACCACGAACACCGCGGCGCACGGACTGGTCGTGAACGGCGACAACGTGCTGGCTACCGGCCTGTTCGTCGAGCACTACCAGAACTACGAGGTGCAGTGGAACGGCAACGGCGGCGAGACGATCTTCTTCCAGAACGAGAACCCGTACGACCCGCCGAACCAGGCCGCCTGGATGAACGGCTCGACCAACGGCTACGCGGCCTATGAGGTCGCGCCCGGGGTCACCAGCCACCAGGCCTACGGCATGGGCAGCTACTGCTACTTCAACGTCAACCCGGCGGTGGTCAACGACCACGCCTTCGAGGCGCCGTCCACCTCCGGCGTGCAGTTCCACGACCTGCTGACCGTCTCGCTCGGCGGGGTCGGCGTGATCGAGCACGTCATCAACGGCACGGGAGGCGCCACACCGTCCAACACCACCCCGGTCGACGTGACCAGCTATCCCTGATAAGGGCCGCTTCGAAGTCTGACCCCGTTTTGGCATAGAGCTGCCGCGTTCCCCGCCTCGGGGAGCGCGGCAGCGCTAGCATCGGGACCACAGTGCGGAACGAAGGGAGGACCGTCATGTCCGAGCGGGGCCTGACGGCCGACCAGATCGACACCAGCGTCGCCCATCCGGCGCGGATGTACGACTACTACCTCGGCGGCCGGGACAACTACGAGGTCGATCGCGAGGCCGCCCAGCGCATCATCAGCGCTCTGCCGTCGATCGTCGCGGGCGCCCGCGCGAACCGGGCGTTCCTGCACCGGGCGGTGCGCACGCTCGTGGCCGAGCACGGGGTGCGGCAGATCATCGACATCGGAACCGGCATCCCCACCTCGCCGAACACGCACGAGATCGCGCAGTCCGTGGACCCGGCGGCCCGCGTCGTGTACGTCGACAACGACCCGATCGTGGCCGTCCACGCGCAGGCGAGGCTCACCGGCGTCGGCAACACCGCCTTCATCCCCGGCGACGCGCGCCGGCTCGACGAGATCCTGGAGCGCGCGCGGGAACACGGCCAGATCGACTTCGGCCAGCCGATCGGCGTGCTGCTGGTGGCGCTGCTGCACTTCGTCAGCGACGCCGAGGACCCGGCCGGGCTGGTGGCCCGCCTCTACCACGCGCTGCCGGCCGGCAGCTACCTGGTGATCAGCCACGCCACCCGGGACCGGGAGACCGCGGAGAACTTCGAGCCGCTCGCCGAGCTGCTCGACGTGTACCGGCACGCCACCGCCTCGCTGACGCTGCGCACCCACGCGCAGGTGCTCGGCTTCTTCGAGGGCTTCGACCTGCTGGAGCCGGGCCTGGTCTCGGTCTCCTCCTGGCGGCCGGCGCCGGACTCGACCGAGCCGCCGTGGATCGGGATCTACGGCGGCGTCGGCCGCAAGCGCTAGGCGTTACTCCGAACGGGCGACGTGCCCGTGATCAGGCACGATCACGGTTTGTTAACTCCGGGTTAGGGGACCATCACGGAAGGGAGTTTCGTCCCGGCTGCCAAGGGGGGCTGCCATGACACCGGATCAAGACGTAAGAACCGTGCAGCGGCTGCGTTTCGGGATCGGCGCGATCGGGCTGCTGCTGCCGATCGTCCTGCCGTTCGGCAATTGGATCTTCGTGCAGTTCGGCCATCACACCGAGATCATGCCGAGCTCGATGAGCAGTTCGTACTACACCAGCACACGCAACATCTTCGTCGGGGGCCTGTGTGCGCTCGGCGTGTTCCTGGTCGGTTACCGGTACAACGCGCGCGACGACAAGTGGAGTACCGTCGCCGGGATCTTCGCGATCGCGGTCGCGCTGTGCCCGACTGCGCCTAAGGTGCCGACGCCGTATCAGTCCGCGATCGGTTACGCACACCTGAGCTTCGCGGGGGTGCTGCTGACGGCCCTGGCGATGTTCTGCATCTGGTCGTTCCGGGATCCGGCCGTCGAGGAGCGCCGCAGGGTCAACCACGCCTACCTGACCGCCGGGATCCTCATCCTGGCCTTCCTCGCCATCGCGGTGATCGCCGGCGCGGTGCACTGGGGCGACCACTGGACGGTGACCCCGCTGTACGCCTGCGAAAGCCTGTCGGTCTGGGCCTTCGGCGCCGCCTGGATCGGAGCGGCCCTTGAGCTCGGTGCGCTCCAGCCGCGGGTGCCTCCGGCGACTCCGCCGGTGCCGACGACCGGCGCCCTGCAGCCCTGACCGAGCGAATCCGCACCGGCCGGTCCGTCAGTCCAGATCCGGACCGGCGTCCCGCACCTCTTCCACCTTCTGCATCGCGTCGCGCAGGTCGGACAGCCAGCTCTCGGCTCGCTGGCCGACCTGCCGCACGCACCAGGCCAGCGCGTCGCTGCGGCTGCGTGCCACGCCCGCGTCCACGAGCGTGTCGAGCAGCTGCCGATCGGTCTGCTTCAGCCGCGTCATCACCGGCACCGACAGCGTGGTGAACGGCTGCGTGGTCTCACCGCAGCGCACCCACCACGACACCTTGCGCCGGAACTCGTGCTCCGCCTCCCGCGCGACCCGCATCCGCGCGGACCGGGTGCGCTCGCGGAATTCCTTGATCCGCCCGGCGACCGCGGCCGCCTTCTCCGCCGCCGAGGCGCCCTCGGCCGTCTCCGGCTCGGGGATGCGCCCGATCACGGTGATCTCCTCGCGGTCGACGGTCACCTCGGGCGGTCCGTCGAACAAGCCTTCCGGCAGCCGGCCGGTGAACCAGCCGCGCAGCGTCTCGGTGGTTTCCTGATGAGTAGCCATGCAACGATGATTACACGATTACAGAATTACACGAGTGCGGGGCCGTACGCCATCAGCGAACGCGAAAACTGCCTGGCACGGGCCGGATAGGGCTCGTGCCAGGCAGGCGGTCAGACGGGCCGGACGCGCTAGGACCAGCCCGTCGGTGCGTTAATGCACACGACCATCAACAACTTGCGGTTCGGTGGAGTCCGGCTGGAGGCGGAGCTCAGCCGGAGGTGGCGCAGCCGCCCGCGTTGTTGCTCCAGGTCGGCTGGATCGCGTAGGTGCCGGTGGACAGGCTCAGGGTGGTCAGCCCCTGCCAGGCGCACAGGTCGCCGTTCTCCTCGCCGTCGGAGGCCACCCAGCCGCTGGAGGGCTCGGGGTCGGTGACGGCCTCGGCGTATTCGTGCCCGCCGACGATGCTGAACCCGTCGAGCTGGTTCTGCACCGAGTCCGCGCCGCAGCCGGAGCCGGCGTCCAGGACGTACGGCATGTTCGTGTACGCGGTCGTGCCGTTCCAGTCGTGCCAGGCGCAGAAGCCGGAGTTCGGGAAGCCGTCGGGGCTGGTGCCGCTCGGGCTGACCACGAACACGTCCGCGTCGGGCCCGGACACGCCGAAGTGCTGCGCGCCGACCTGGGCCTCGGCCGCGATGTCGGACTGCGAGGCGTTGGCCGGGGCGGAGCCGGAGTCGTCGACCCAGGTGCCGCCGAGCACCGAGCCGTTGAAGGACGGGCCGGCGCCGCTGCTGTCGGTGTACTGGGTCATGATCGTGGACCAGTTGTCGCCGGAGCCGCCGAGTCCGCCGAAGAAGCCCTGCAGGTACTGCTGCACGCCGTTGCCGTCGCTGTCCCACTGGTTGCCCCAGAAGACCAGGTAGACGGTGGGGTTGTGCTCGACCGGGCCGCCGTTGTAGATCAGGTCGCCGCCGGCCTGCGGCCGGACCTTGGCCTGGGACCGCGCGCCGTGCTGGGCGACCACGCCGTAGCGGCCGTGGGTCTCGACGCGCAGGGTGCGGCCGTGCGTGTGCACGTAGTGGACGGTGCCGCCGGCGGCAGCGGCGCTGTTGTGGGTGGGGGTGTTGGTCGCGGCATCGGAGACGACGTGCGCGGATGCGGCTCCCGCGGACATCGAGGCGCCGAAGGCGACCAGGGCTATGGTGCAGAGTCCGGCCACGGTCCGGCGCGACCGCGGCGTGGTGCGTCCGGCTCGGGTGTTACCCGCGCCGTTGTGGTTCAGCATGGGATCTTTTCTCCTCGCGCAGTTCCCCGCGCGGCCGATTCGGCCGCGGTGGGTTTTTCGGGGTTGTCGCAGGATGCAGACGTGCAGGTACGAACCGAGTGCTTGCCCTCGGATCACGACGAGCTGTAGTCGGCCCGGACCGCCTGCAACCCGTACGCATTTGACACCGGATCATCGCGGTTGTCCGCAAAGTAAGCTGAAAATAACCTTAAAGCTATTTCCAGGTATCCTGAAACCGCAGATGAGAGCACTTATTCGGCGAAGCCTAAGGCCTTTGATTCGGGCGTCCGTTCCCGCCCACACGCGGACGGCCGGTCCGTCGCCGGACCGGCCGTCTTCCCCGTCCCCGTTATCCCGGGCAGCGGCTGCGGCTCAGGAGCAGGCCGCTCCGTTGAGCGTGAAGTTGCTCGGGGCCGCGTTGCTCGACGTCCACGTGCCCTGCATCCCGACCCCGGTCAGCGTTCCGCCGGGAGCGATCGATCCGTCATAGGACACGTTGGTGAGGGTCACGGTCGCCCCGCTCTGCGACGCGGTGGCGCCCCAGGCGTTGGTCACCTTCTGGTCGCCGTTGTAGCGGAACGTCACCGTCCAGCCGTTGATCGGTGCGGTGCCGGTGTTGTTGATCGTGACGCTCGCGGTGAAGCCGCCCGGCCAGGTGCTCGAGTTCGCGTAGGTCACGTGGCACGGTCCCGACCCCACGCTGGCCGAAGGCGAACTCGACGGGCTCTGGCTCGGGCTCTGCGAGGGCGAGGCGGACGCGGACGGCGAATTGCTCGGCGAGGCGGACGGGCTGGCGCTGGTCGCAGACGGCGTCGGCGAGGAGCTGCGCGTAGGCCCGTTGACGATCAGCGCGTACGCCAGCGCGGGGTCGAAGGTGCCCGCGGCGTCGGCGCAGCCGTCCGATTCGCCCGGAGGCTTGACCCACAGGTAGGCGTCCACCGCCGGGTCGCCGGTGTTGGCGGTCGGCGGCTGGCCCAGCGCGCGGCCGCTCGGGTCGCACCACGGGTTGCCGGGCGCGGGACCGTTGCCGTTGCGGCTGGTGTCCACCACGATGTGCAGGTTCGACGGGTTGCCGAGCGCGGAGAGCACCTGCTTGTCGTAGTTCACCTCGTCCGAGGTGTTCATGAAGTTCGAGACGTTGGAGAAGATGCCGTCGGCGCTGGTCTTCACGCTCGCCGCGTTGAGTGCCGCGGCTTGCGCCGAGGGCGAGTTCCAGCTCGAGTGCCCGGCGTCCATGTAGACCTTGGCGGCCGGGTCCGCGGCGTGGATCGCCTGGCCGGCGAAGGCGAGGGCCGCGTCGCGGTCCGCGGCCTGCGACGAGGACAGGCAGGTCTGCAGGGCGAGCGAGTCCGGTTCCAGGATCACGATGACCTGGTGCGTGCCCAGTCCGTTGGCGAAGCTCTGCACGTAGCTCTTGTAGCTGGCGGTGTCGGGCGCGCCGCCCGTCGAGGCGCCGCCGCAGTCGCGGTTCGGGATGTTGTACATCACCAGCACCGGGGTCTTGCCCGCGGCGGCGGCCGCGCTGGTGATCGCCGAGGCGTCGGACTGCACCGTGGACGGATTGTAGTTGGCGAACCAGATGCCCTGCGGCTGCGAGGCGATCTGGGAGGCGATGGCCGGCTCGCGCGAGTCGCCGGGGTTCGCGGCGTCCCACTTCATCACGGCCGAGTTCGGGTAGACGTAGAACTGCGTGCCGCTCGCGATGCTGCCGGCGGCGGCGACCCCGGTCAGCTGGGTGACGGCGGCGAGCGTCAGCATGGCCACGGCGGACGCGCCGACGGCGACGGCGCCTCGGCGCCTGCGGGCGGGATCGGGGCGCGCCGAGGCGCCCCTCCGATCGAAGAGGTCTGGTACGCGCATCCCGAAGCAATCCCTTCCCGGTGAGCGGCGGCCTGCGCCGGTGCGGGCCGCGCGGATCGCCGGGCCGCCCGCGGGTCCCGGCGCGCCGGAAAACTAGCGGGGCGCGGCGGTGCTGGTAAATGCCGGGTAACCAAACCCGCGCGAGACCGAGCGGCTCCGGCCGGTGCCTTGCCCGGCAAACCGGACGTTCAGCAGCGGCTTTACTCGCCGGTGCGGCGCGGCGCCGGCTTCGGGGTGCAGGAAGTTGACAACCCCCGACCCTGAAACTTGCACGTGCCTCACGGCGCGTCGGCGTTTCGGCGCGACGCCGGGCAACGCCGCGACGTGTGTCGAACGTCGGATCGATGGCCGCAGCCGGAAGCCGTAACTTTCGCGGCGCGGACCGGGCGCCCCGACCGCGGGCGTCCGGCGCAGGTGCATTGAACGGCGCGATGCGGTGAGCTTGTAAGTATGAGACTCATCCTGAACGTCATCTGGTTCGTGCTGTGCGGACTGTGGCTGGCGATCGGTTATGCGCTGGCCGGATTGCTGTGCTTCGTCCTGATCATCACGATTCCGTTCGGGTTCGCCGCGTTCCGTATCGCCAACTACGCGCTGTGGCCCTTCGGCCGCTCGATCCTGCCGCGCCAGACGGCGGGAGTGGCCTCGGTGATCGGCAACGTGCTCTGGATCCTGCTGTTCGGCTGGTGGCTGGCGATCGGGCACCTGGTCACCGGGGCGGTGCTGTGCCTGACGGTCATCGGCATCCCGCTCGGCCTGGCCAACTTCAAGCTGATCCCGATCTCGCTGGTCCCGCTGGGCGTGCAGATCGTGCCCAGCGGCACGCCCGGCTCGATCTGACTGGGCTCGATCTGACCGGCGCGGTCGTTCAGATCATGGGCAGCAGCATGACCGCGGTGCTGATCAGCATCGTGATCTCGCAGCCGCGGCCGAGCGGATCGGCGGCGCATCGACGCGAGGAGTCGGACTTGCCGTAGCCCGCGAAGGCCGACATCCGACACACGAATACGCACGCCGATGCGGCCGCGTAGCAGAATGCGGCGATCAGGAGCAGCGAGGCACCGGACCCAGCGGACGACATCGCCATCCGC
The DNA here is from genome assembly GCF_035653575.1 of Actinocrinis sp. Classification (GTDB taxonomy): domain Bacteria; phylum Actinomycetota; class Actinomycetes; order Streptomycetales; family Catenulisporaceae; genus Actinocrinis. The sequence goes on along the minus strand of NZ_DASRBQ010000078.1, from coordinate 61,211 downwards.
ATCGTCCCGGCGTGCATGGGCCCGCCGGTTGGCATTGTGTGGGCTGGTGACGCGTCGATAGACGACGCGTTGATGGACACTGGCGTCCGTTCGCCATGCATCATCAGCGTCATGATTCCAGCCATCACCGCGTGATGCAGCCGGCCTCGCGCGATCAGCACGACTGCCGCGGCACCGAAACCGATCGCCGGCGCCACCGGGATCTTCATCGCCATCGGCTCGCCGTGCGGCAGCAGCATGGCCGCCATGCCCAGCGCCATGAACAGATGCAGGGTCGAATCCGTACGCTGACGCGCCGCGGCCGGGCGCGCCGGCGGCCGGGTGAGCCGCCAGACCGCGACGGAGGCGACTATGGCCAGGGCCGCACCGAGCCCCCAGCTCACGGCCGTACCGGTCATAGTCGCCTCCGTACCCCCGTTGCATGTCCCCCGTGCGCTTTGCCCCTGCCCTGCGGTTGCGGTCGGGGCGAGGGATCAGTCGGAGAAGCTGGGGTCGGCGCCGTGCGGCTTCTCGACCCGGCCCTTGGGTTCCTCCCAGGCCTCCTGGCGGCCGAGCGCGGTCATGTCCAGCACCGCGTACGAGCCGCCGAGCTGCTCGGTGCCGCGGGCGAAGGTCGAGTAGGTGTGGAAGACCTGGTCGCCGTCGCGCAGGAAGCAGCTCATGCCGGGCTGCTCCGACGTGCCCTCCAGGATCCAGGTCAGCCCGGCCCCGGCCAGCTCGTGCTCGTCGCGGTAGTTGAACTCGACCGGGGCGACCGAGCGGTCCAGGGTGACGTGGAAGTCGTAGTTGAAGTCGCTGCCGAAGGAGGAGTACCAGGGCAGCGTCCAGCCCCGGCTCGCGGCGTACGCCTGGAGCTTCTCCAGCGGCGCGCGGGAGACCAGCGCGTACGTGGTGTCGCGCGAGTGCAGGTGCGCCAGCAGGCCGGGCGACAGCTCGTCGACCCCCGCAGTGCAGCCCTTGCAGGCTCCGTCCCAGTCCGGATCGAACATCACGTGCTGCACCACCAGCTGGCGGCGGCCCTCGAACAGGTCGGCCAGCGAGGCCGGCCCGTCCGGGCCCTGGAAGGTGTACGGCTTGTCGATCCGGACCATCGGCAGCCGCCGGCGGTCGGCGTTGAGCGCGTCGCGCGCCCGGGTCAGCTCCTTCTCCCGCAGCAGCAGCTGCTTGCGGGCCTCGGTCCACTCCTCGCGCGAGACGACCTGCGGAAGGCTCATCTTCGGTCCCCTTCGGTTCCGGTGCGATGGTTCGCTTTCACCGGCTTGGACGATCCGGTTCGGCGAAACTCATCGCCGCGGCGCCAATGGGTTCGAAGGGCGATCGGTTCGAAGGGCGGTCAGAGGGTCAAGGACAGGCCGAAGAGCGGGAACAGCAGCTCGGGCATGAGGAAGCTGTGGATCTCGGCGATCCGGTCGCCGTCGACGCGAATGAGCTGGAGCGCGAACGGCGTGAAGCCGCCGTGCCCGTCGCTGCGGTACTGCCCGAACGCGACCGCGCCGTTCGCGGTGCCGGCCGGCAGCAGCCGCGAGCCGCGGCATTCCGCGCCGGGACCGAGCATCCAGCGGCCGATCTCCGCCGCACCGCACAGCCAGAGCTCGTAGGGCGGCATCGCCTGCACCGCGTCGTCGTGCAGCAGCGTGGTGAGCCGGCCGACGTCGTAGCGTTCGAAGGCGTCCACGAACTCGGCGAGCAGGTCGCGCTGCGCCGGGTCCTCGGCCGTCGAAGCGTCGAGTGGCTGCGCGGCGAGGGTGGCCCGGGCCCGTTGCAGCGCGCTGTTCACCGCGGCGACGCTGCTGTCGAGCAGATCGGCGACCTCGGCCGCGGACCAGTCGAGCACCTCGCGCAAAAGCAGTACCGAACGCTGGCGCGGCGGCAGGTGCTGCAGCGCGGCTATGAACGCCAGCCGGACGCTGTCGCGCTGCGCGGTCAGCTGCGCCGGATCCGCGTGCTCGGGCAGGACTCGGGAATCGGGCACCGGCAGCACCCAGCTGCCCTCGCCGATCTCCGGGCCGATGTCACCGGTCCGCATCACCTCCGCGGCGGTGGTCGACGGGACCAGGCCCATCGGCAGCGCGCGCCGCTTGCGCCCGCGCAGCATGTCCAGGCACACGTTGGTGGCCACCCGGTGCAGCCAGGTCCGCAACGAGGAGCGGCCCTCGAAGCCGCCCTGCGCCTTCCACGCGCGGATCAGCGTCTCCTGGACCGCATCCTCCGCCTCGGCGAACGAGCCGAGCATGCGGTAGCAGTACCCGGTCAGCTCGCGGCGGTGCAGTTCGAGCTGCTCCGGCTCGAACCCCTCGACTGCGACAGCGGCGGTGATAGCGGACATAAGAGCGATCGTAGGCGGCGGCGCCGACAGAGGCAGGCCGAAGCGGGTCGGTTACGCTCGCCCGATGACCGCCGTGTGGGAGCCGGGGACCGCGGGGCTGCTGACCCTGCCTTCCGGCCGGCGCGTCCGGGGCCGTGGCCTGCGCAGGGCGCTTCCGGACGGCCAGGAGCCGACCTTCGCGTTGTATCTGCTCGGCAAGGAACCGCCCGCTGTTCCCTGGGAGTCACGCTGGCTGCGGTGGCCGGACTTCCGGCTGCCGGCTGAGCCTTCGGCTGCCGTGGACGCGCTGCACGACGCGTGGGCCCGGGCAGCCACCGAGCGAGTCGAGATCGCGTGCGGGGGCGGCATCGGCCGCACCGGTACTGCGCTTTCGTGCCTGGCCGTGCTCGACGGCCTCGCGCCGCGCGACGCAATCGCATACGTGCGCGAATGTTATGCGCGACGCGCCGTGGAAACGCCCTGGCAACGCCGCTTCGTCGAACGCTTCCATTGACGTCCATGGGCGGACGAGTCAGTGCACGTATAACCGAGTGCGCCGTATTCCCTTATCCCGCAAGAGTGAATCGCGGCACCAGTCTGCTCAACTCCAGCACGCTCCGTTGCCTTACCGTGCAGGATAGGTGACGATGGCGTCGGGAACGGCCCTCGCCATGGAGGAGCGCTGGTGGGCAATCCCTGGCTGGCATTGGAGATCGGCGCCGACCCGCGACGGCGGGCCGGGCAGCTGCGCAGAGCGCACGAGGCGTTCGTGACGGGCTCGTCGATCGCGGGGCCGGTACGCCCCGTGGTCGCCGATTCCTGGCGCAGATCGGCCGGCGCGCAGGTGGCGCCGGACGCCCTCGCTCCCGTCGATCTGGTGGACGAGGCGCTGGAGGAGTACCGCCGTTCGCATCCCCTGGCCACGGTGATGCCGTTGCTGCGCGACCTGCTGGGCGCGGTCGCCGACGACGGCGAGCACGTCCTCGCGGTCTGCGACGCCGTCGGCCGGCTGCTGTGGGTGGAAGGGCACGCCGGGGTGCTGCGCAAGGCCGAGGCGATGAACTTCGTGCCCGGTGCCAGCTGGGACGAGGGGCACGCCGGGACCAACGCCCCCGGCGTCGCGACCGCCGTCGACCACGCGGTGCAGATCTTCGCCGCCGAGCATTACAGCAGCCTGGTTCAGCCGTGGACCTGCGCGGCGGCGCCGATCCACGACCCGCGCACCGGCGTGCTGCTCGGCGCGGTGGACATCACCGGCGGCGATCATCTGGCCAGCCCGCAGAGCCTCGCGTTGGTGCAGGCCACGGCCCGCGCCGCGGAAGCGCACCTGGCCGGCTCGCTGCCGCCGCTGAGTCCGGTGCTCGGGACTGCCGTGCCCGCGGTGCTTCAGGCGCTCGGCCGGGACGAGGCGCTGTTGACCGTCGGTCCGCAGTCGCTGCGGCTCGGCCGCAGGCACAGCGAGATCGTCGTGCTGCTGGCCCGCCACGGCGACGGGCTGACGGGCGATCAGCTCTGCCTGGAGCTGTACGGCGAGCGCACGGTCAATCCGGTCACGCTGCGGGCCGAACTGTCGCGGCTTCGGCACCTGCTCGGCCCAAAGCTGCTCGACTCGCGGCCGTACCGGCTGCGCGTCCCGGTCGAAGCAGACTTCCTCGAGGTGGCCCAAGCGCTGGAGCTCGGCGCGGTCTCGGAAGCCGCACGTGCGTATCGCGGTCCGTTGCTGCCCGAATCGGACGCACCCGGCGTCGCGCGGATGCGTGACCGTCTTGCCAACCAACTGCGCGCCGCGCTGCTGACCCGCCGCGATCCCGGCCTGCTCGACACGTGGACCCGAACCGCCTGGGGCGACGACGACCTTCAGGCCTGGGAAGCGCTGCTGGCTTCGCTGCCCGAATCCTCGCCGCGACGCGCGATGGCGGCCGTACGGGTCGGGCAGCTGCGACGTGAGTACGGACTGCCGGTGCTACCCAGGAGCGGCAACGACCCCTGGTAACGCATCCGTCGGCTGCGCGACCGAGCGCAGAAGCCGGCCGCAGCATGCAACGTGGTTGCAACGTAGCCGAACTTAACGTGCCGACATGTGTTCGCCCGCGCGGGAGCGGGCGGCGAAGGTGCGGAAGGCAGTGCAATGGCGCGCTACGCGGCCCCGGGACAGTCCGAGGCGAAGATGAGTTACCAGTCCCGCTACGACCACTGGATCGGCGGCGAGTACGTCACGCCGCACCGTGGTCAGTACTTCGAGAACCCGAGCCCGGTGACCGGGCAGACCTTCACCGAGATCGCCCGCGGCACCGCCGAGGATGTCGAGCGCGCCCTCGACGCGGCGCACGGCGCGGCGCCCGCGTGGGGCCGCACCCCGGTGGCGCAGCGCGCCGAGGTACTCAACAAGATCGCCGACCGGATGCAGGAACACCTGGAGGCGCTCGCGGTCGCCGAGACCTGGGAGAACGGCAAGCCGATCCGGGAGACTCTGGCCGCCGACCTGCCGCTGGCGATCGACCACTTCCGCTACTTCGCCGGCGCGATCCGGGCGCAGGAGGGCAGCCTCGCCGAGCTGGACGACGACACCGTCGCGTACCACTTCCACGAGCCGCTCGGCGTGGTCGGCCAGATCATCCCGTGGAACTTCCCGATCCTGATGGCCACCTGGAAGCTGGCCCCGGCGCTGGCCGCGGGCAACGCCGTGGTGCTCAAGCCGGCCGAGCAGACCCCGGCCTCGATCCACTACCTGATGAGCCTGATCGCGGACCTGCTGCCGCCGGGCGTGGTCAACATCGTCAACGGCTTCGGCGTCGAGGCGGGCCGGCCGCTGGCCTCCAGCGCGCGGGTGGCGAAGGTCGCCTTCACCGGGGAGACCACCACCGGCCGGCTGATCATGCAGTACGCCAGCGAGAACCTCAAGCCGGTGACCCTGGAGCTGGGCGGCAAGAGCCCGAACATCTTCTTCGACGACGTGAGCGCCGCGGACGACGAGTTCTTCGACAAGGCGCTCGAGGGCTTCACCATGTTCGCCCTCAACCAGGGCGAGGTGTGCACCTGCCCGTCCCGCGCGCTGATCCAGATCGGGCACTACCGGCGCTTCCTCGACGCGGCGATCGCGCGCACCGAGAAGATCGTGCAGGGCCATCCGCTGGACACCGAGACGATGATCGGAGCGCAGGCCTCCAACGACCAGCTGGAGAAGATCCTGGCGTATCTGGAGATCGGCCGGCAGGAGGGCGCCAAGGTGCTGACCGGCGGCCACCGGGCCGAGCTGGAGGGCGAGCTGGCCGGCGGCTACTACGTGCAGCCGACCATTTTCCAGGGTTCGAACCACATGCGGATCTTCCAGGAGGAGATCTTCGGTCCGGTGGTCTCGGTGGCCCCGTTCAGCGACTTCGACGAGGCGATCAAGATCGCGAACGACAGCCTGTACGGCCTCGGCGCCGGCGTGTGGACCCGTGACATCAACACCGCGTACCGCGCCGGGCGCTCCATTCAGGCCGGCCGGGTGTGGACCAACTGCTACCACGCCTACCCCGCACACGCGGCGTTCGGCGGCTACAAGCAATCCGGGATCGGGCGCGAGAACCACAAGATGATGCTCGACCACTACCAGCAGACCAAGAACCTGCTGGTGAGCTACTCGCCGAAGAAGCTCGGCTTCTTCTAGGCCGCGCGCTGTGAATCCGACTCGGCCATCGAGTGAGCCCGCCTATGCGCGGGTGGATGTGACCGAGGCCGCCGCGCGGATCCTGCGGGATCTGCGCGCGGCCCACGGTCCGCTGATGTTCCACCAGTCCGGGGGCTGCTGCGACGGCAGTTCCCCGATGTGTTTTCCGCAAGGCCAGTTCCGTACCGGAGCCTCGGATGCGTTGCTCGCCGAGTTGCAGGTCGAGGGCGTGCCTGAACCGATCGGCTTCTGGATGTCGGCCGCGCAGTTCGAGTTGTGGCGGCATACGCACCTGACGGTCGACGTCGTCCCTGGTCGAGGCAGCGGATTCTCGCTGGAGGCACCGGAGGGAGTTCGATTCCTGACCCGCTCGCGGCTGCTGACCGACGAGGAGGACGAGGTACTCAACAAGACAGGGCGCTGAAGGCGCGCTCAGGCATACGCGCGGCGGGCGGGAGACTGGTCCAGTCTCCCGCCCGCCGCCGTGTCGGATTCTTCGTTTGTGTTGTTTTTGGTTCGCGCAGCCTTCCAGCTCACTCGCGAGACCAGCCATTGACGGACCACAGACTCGGGTGTAAACAATGCAAAGACAACATTGATTGGCGGTGAACCAACATCATGTACGCCGAGGAGCGCCAGCAGGCCATCCTGGCGAAGGCCCGCGCCCACGGCCGGGTCGACGTCGTCGGGCTGGCCAACGAGCTCGCGGTGACCACTGAGACGGTGCGGCGCGATCTGACCGTGCTCGAGCGCGCCGGAGTGGTGCGCCGGGTGCACGGCGGGGCGATCCCCGTCGAGCGCCTGGGCTTCGAGCCCGCGGTCGCCACCCGCGACGCGGTGATGACGGCGGAGAAGGAGCGCATCGCGAAGGCCGCGCTGGCCGAACTGCCGCAGGAGGGCTCGGTCATCATCGACGCGGGCACCACCACGGGACGCCTGGTCGAGGCGCTGCCGGCCGACCGGGAGCTGACCGTCGTGGTCAACTCCCCAGCGCTGGCCACCAGCCTGGCCACCCGGGCCAACCTCACCGTCCTGCTGCTCGGCGGCCGGGTGCGCGGGCGCACGCTCGCCACCGTCGACGACTGGTCGCTCGCGCCGCTCTCGCAGCTGTGCGTGGACGTGGCGTTCATGGCCACCAACGGGGTCTCCACGGCGCACGGCCTGACCACCCCGGACCTGGCCGAGGCCGCGGTCAAGCGCGCGATGATCGGCGCGGCGCGGCGCACCGTGCTGCTCGCCGACCACACCAAGTTCGGCAACGACTGCCTGGCCAGGTTCGCCGGCCTGGCCGACCTCGACGCGCTGATCACCGACTCGGGGCTGGACGACGAGACGGCCGGCGAGTTCGAGCAGTGCGGCGTGCGGGTGGTGCGCGCATGATCGTCACGCTCACCCTCAACCCGAGCCTGGACCGCACCCTTGAGGTGGACGCGCTGCGCCGCGGTGAGGTGCTGCGCGCCGCCTCGGTGCACCTGGACCCGGGCGGCAAGGGCGTGAACGTGGCGCGGGCGCTGCTGGCCAATGGCGTCGGCTCGCGCGCGGTGATCCCGTGCGGCGGGGCCGAGGGCGAGCAGCTGGTGCTGCTGCTGGCCGAGGAATCGGTGCACACGGTCGCCGTTCCGATCGCCAGCCGCACCCGGTCCAACGTCACGCTGGTCGAGGCGGACGGCGCGGTCACGAAGGTGAACGAGCCGGGCGCGCCGCTGACCGCGGCCGAGTTCGACGCGGTCGCGGCCGCGGTGCTCGGCTGCGCGGGCACCGCCGACTGGGTCGTGATGTGCGGCAGCCTGCCGCCGGACGTGCCGGTCGACGTGTACGCCGGGCTCACCGCGCAGTTCGCCGCGGCAGGGATCCGCGTCGCCGTGGACACCAGCGGCCCGGCGCTGCTCTCGGCCGTGGCGGCCGGACCCGATCTGGTCAAGCCGAACCGGGACGAGCTGGCCGAGGCGGTCGGCGCGCCGCTGACCGAAGTCGGCGAGGTCATCGAGGCCGCACAGACGCTGCGCGAGCGCGGCGCCGGCGCGGTCCTGGCCAGCCTGGGCGCGGACGGCGCGCTGCTCGTCGACGACGACGGCGTGCTGCTGGCTCAAGGCACGCAGATCGAACCGCGCAGCACGGTCGGCGCCGGCGACGCGCTGCTGGCCGGATTCCTGGCCGGCGGCGCACGCGGCGAGAAGGCGCTGGTGGAGGCGGTGGCCTGGGGCGGAGCGGCGGTCGGCTTGCCCGGCAGCCGGATGCCCGGCCCCGCGGACATCCGCCGCGAAGGCATCGTCGTCGTCGATCTCACCCGAGAACCGGGCCTTCCGGTCTCCTAGCCCGACATCCACGCCCTGGCTCGAACCGGATTCCCGTCTCAAGTCAGGCTACTTACTCGCACCGCTCACCTCCCGCACCCCCGCTCCACGTTCCGCGAGGCTCGACACCCACGACTGAAGGCCGTCTGTCAAGGAGGACGACGCCATGGCCATGGCTTACACCCCGCAGCCCACCGGCACCGGGCTGCGCGCGTCAGTGCAGCGTTTCGGCAGCTTCCTCGCCTCGATGGTGATGCCGAACATCGGCGCGTTCATCGCCTGGGGCCTGATCACCGCCCTGTTCATCCCGACCGGCTGGCTGCCGAACGCGCGGTTCGGCGCGCTGGTCAGCCCGATGATCACCTACCTGCTGCCCATCCTGATCGGCTACACCGGCGGCCGGGCCATCCACGGCCAGCGCGGCGCGGTGGTCGGCGCGATCGCCACGACGGGCGTCGTGGTCGGCTCCAGCGTGCCGATGTTCCTCGGCGCGATGATCGCCGGACCGCTGGCCGCGTACGTGCTCAAGCAGTTCGACCGGCTGATCGAGGACCGGGTGCGTACGGGCTTTGAGATGCTGGTGGACAACTTCTCGCTCGGCATCATCGGCGGCGCGTTCGCCCTGCTCGGCGTCTGGGGCATCGGGCCGGTGGTCAACCATGTGACCACCTGGGCCGGCAACGGCGTGCAGTCGCTGGTCAACCATCACCTGCTGCCGCTGGCCTCGGTCGTGATCGAGCCGGCGAAGGTGCTGTTCCTCAACAACGCGATCAACCACGGCGTGCTCGACCCGCTGGGCGTGACCCAGGCGCTGCACAGCGGCAAGTCGATCCTGTTCATGCTGGAGAGCAACCCCGGCCCCGGCCTCGGCATCCTGGTCGCCTACCTGCTGTTCGGCCCGCGCAGGCTGCGCCCGAGCGTGCCCGGCGCGATCATCATCCAGTTCCTCGGCGGGATCCACGAGATCTACTTCCCGTACATCCTGATGAAGCCGCGCCTGATCCTCGCCACGATCGCCGGCGGCATGGCGGGCATCGGCTGGTTCGAGGCCACCGGCGCGGGCCTGGTCGCCTCCCCCTCCCCCGGCAGCATCTTCGCCTACGCGGCGGAGACCCCGCGCGGCGGCTACTTCCCGGTGTTCGCGGGCGTGCTCATCGCGGCAGCCGTGTCCTTCGCGGTCGCCTCGGTGCTGCTCGGCTTCGGCCGCGGCGAGAAGCCGCAGGAGGCGGAAAGCCCCGAGTCCGTGCAGTCCGGCGAGGCGACGGCTGCTGACGCCGCGCCGCAGGAACGACCCGCCGACCCGGTCCTCGCCCGCGACATCGCGGCCAGGGAGGCGTGACCGATGACCGCGATCAGCGCAGCCGACGTGCACAAGATCATCGTGGCCTGCGACGCCGGGATGGGCAGCAGCGTGATGCTGGCCGCGCAGCTTCGCAAGTCCCTGAAGAAGTATCCGGTCACCGTCGAGCACTCCCCGGTCAGCCAGATCCCGGCGGACGCGGACCTGGTGGTCTGCCACGCCGGGCTGGCCGAACGGGCCAAGGCCGCGGCCGGGAGCAAGCCGGTGATCCCGTTCCAGATCTTCCTCGGCGACCCGGCCGTCGAGGCGATCCTCAAGGCCATCAAGGAAGGCGGCGTCATCAATGTCTGATGCCGCGACGACCGGACTGCTCAGCCCCGAAGCGGTGCGGCTGGGCGAACCCGCGGCCGACCGGACCGACGCCGTGCGCCGCTGCGGCGCGGTCCTGGTCGAGATCGGCGCGGTCGAGCCCGCGTACATCGACGCGATGCTCGAACGCGAACGCGACATCCCGACCTACGTCGGCGAGGGCGTGGCCATCCCGCACGCGACCCTTGCCGGCAAGCAGGCCGTGCTGCGTGACGCGCTCGCCGTGGTCAAGCTCGCCGAGCCGGTGGACTGGGACGGCAACCCGGTGACCGTCTGCGTGGCGATCGCGGCACGCGGAGACGGTCACCTGGCGATCCTCTCCGAGCTCGCCGAGATCCTGCTCGACCCCGATCGCGCCCGCGCCCTGCGCGAGGCTCAGGACCCGGACGAAGTCGTCCGGCTGCTCCAGCCGGCCGCGGTTTCCTGACGCGCCCCATCTGACACAGCCCTATTCGACACAGCCCCATTCGACACAGCGCTACTCGAAGACCGGAAGGCTCTGATCATGAAGGTGACCCGCTTCTACGCCCCCGGGGACGTACGCGTCGAGGAGGCGCCGGAACCCGAGGCCGGACCCGGCGAGGTGAAGATCAGGGTGCGAAACTGCTCCACCTGCGGCACCGACCTGAAGATCTACCGCTACGGGCACCACCGCATCGACCCGCCGCGGGTCATGGGCCACGAGATCGCGGGCGAGGTGGTGCAGGTGGGCGCGGGCGTCGGCGGATGGTCCGCGGGCGACCGGGCGCAGGTGATCGCGGCGATCCCGTGCGGGCAGTGCGCGGAGTGCCGGCACGACCGGATGACCGTCTGCCCGAATCAGGAGTCGATGGGGTACCAGTACGACGGCGGGTTCGCCGAGTACATGATCGTCCCGGCGAAGGTGCTGGCGGTCGGCGGGCTCAATCCGATTCCCGCGGGCGTGGGCTTCGACGAGGCGTCCGTAGCCGAGCCGCTGGCCTGCGTGCTCAACGGCCAGGAACTCGCGCGGGTCGGCGCGGGCGATGACGTGGTGGTGGTCGGGTCCGGGCCGATCGGGTGCCTGCACGTGCGCCTGGCCCGCTCACGCGGCGCGGCGCGGGTGTTCCTGGTCGAACTCAACCGCGAGCGGCTGGAGCGCGCGGCGGCGCTGGTCGCCCCGGACGAGGCGCTCTCCCCCGAGGACGGCGACATCGCCGAGCAGATCCTCAAGCTGACCGAGGGCCGCGGCGCCGACGTGGTGATCACGGCCGCCGCCTCCGGAAAGGCGCAGGAGCAGGCGCTGCGGTACACCGCGCGGCAGGGCCGGATCAGCTTCTTCGGCGGGCTGCCGCAGGACGCGCCGACGATCACCCTGGACTCGAATCTGGTGCACTACCGCGAGCTGACCATCGTCGGCGCGAACGGCTCGAGCCCCGAGCACAACGCCCGCGCGCTGGACTTGATCGCCACCGGAGCCGTGCCCGTCAAGGATCTGATCACGCACCGGCTGCCGCTCGACGGCACCCTCGAAGCCCTGGACATCGTCAGCCGCGGCGAAGCCATCAAGGTCACCATCGAACCCTGATCCGCTCGATCTCTTGGAGCCCCCCATGCCTGAGCGCACCGTCACCGTCGCCTCCAGCAGCGGCTTGCATGCCCGGCCAGCCGCGATGTTCGTCAAGGCCGCGGCCGCGCAGCCGGTACCGGTCAAGCTGCGGATCGGAGACGGCCCGGCCGCCGACGCGCGCAGCATCCTGGCCGTGCTCGCGTTGCGCGTCGAACACGGCACGGCGGTGACGCTCAGCACGGGCGCCGAGGACGGACCCGCGGCGCACGAGGCGCTGAACACGCTGGCCGACCTGCTCTCCCGCGACCTCGACGCGGAGCCGGCCAATGGCTGACGTCCTGCGGGGACTCGGCGTGAGCGCGGGGGCCGCGGCCGGCCCGGCGCTGCGCATGGGCCGCGTCCCGCGACTGCCGGCACCCCGCACGGTGACCGACCAGGCCGCGGAACGCGCGGCCGCCCGCGAAGCGCTCGACCAGGTGGGCCGGGAACTGGCCGAGCGCGCCGCGCGGGCGGCCGACCCGGCGGCCCGCGCCATCCTTGAGGCCCAGGCGCTGATCGCGAAGGATCCGATGCTCGCAGAGTCCTGCGACGGCGCGATCGGCGCGGGACTCGACGCGGCCCACGCCGTGCACACCGCGTTCACCCAGCAAGCGGACGGCCTGCGCGCCGCCGGCGGCTACCTCGCCGAACGCGCCGCAGACCTCGAAGACCTGCGCGACCGCGCGGTGGCCTGGCTGCTGGGTGAGCCCATGCCCGGCATCCCCGACCCCGGCCATCCGTTCGTGCTCATCGCCGACGACCTCGCCCCGGCCGACACCGCCACCCTCGATCCCCGGCGCGTCCTCGCGCTGGTGACCGCGCGCGGCGGACCGACCAGCCACACCGCGATCCTCGCCCGCGCCCTCGGCCTGCCCGCCGTGGTCGCCTGCCAGGAGGCCCTCGCCGTCGAAGACGGAACCCTGATTCACATCGACGGCGACACGGGAGCCGTCACCCTCCATGTCACGGCCGCCGTCATCGCCGAAACCGCCGCCGAAACCGCCGGTTCGCCCGCCGAGAGCTTCGCCGGCCCCGGTCGCACCGCCGACGGGCACCGCGTGCCGCTCCTGCTGAACATCGGCTCCGCCGACGACCTGCCGGCCGACGCCGCGACCGACGTCGAGGGCGTCGAAGGCGTCGGACTGCTGCGCACCGAACTGCTCTTCCTCGGCCGCCACGACGCGCCGGGCCTCGACGAGCAGCGCGAAGCGTACACGCGGGTCTTTCGCGCCCTGCCAGGCCGCCGCGTCGTCCTGCGCACGCTGGACGCGGGCGCCGACAAGCCGCTGCCGTTCCTTTCCCTCGCCGACGAGCCGAACCCCGCGCTCGGCATCAGGGGTCTGCGGACGTCGCGGACGCGGCCGGAGGTCCTCGAGACGCAACTGGCCGCCGTGGCCGAGGCGGCGGCAGCCGCCGATGCCGACGTGTGGGTCATGGCCCCCATGGTCTCCACGGCCCGGGAGGCGGCCGACTTCGCCGCGCGGGTACGCGCCCACGGCCTGTCGAAGGTCGGCGCGATGATCGAAGTCCCGGCGGCAGCGCTGCGTGCGGCGCAGATCCTCGAGCATGTCGACTTCCTGAGCATCGGCACCAACGATCTCGGCCAGTACACGATGGCCGCGGACCGCCAGTGCGGAGAACTCGCCGACCTGCTCGATCCCTGGCAACCCGCGCTACTGGACCTCATCGCGTCGTGCGCTCGGGCCGGGAAGGCGGCGGGCAAGCCGGTCGGCGTATGCGGCGAGGCGGCCTCGGATCCGTGGCTCGCCTGCGTCCTCGTCGGCCTCGGAATCAGCAGCCTGTCAATGTCGCGCGCCGCCGTCGCCCGCGTCGGGGCGCGGCTGAGCCGGTACTCCTACGGCGATTGCGTCCGCCTCGCCGAATCCGCCCTGGCGGCGGCCGACGCCGCCGCCGCTCGTGCCGCCGTGACGAGCGCATCCTGACTCTTCAGAGAAGGCAGGGACTTTCCTTCTCCGGTCGATGGGTCTTAACTCGGATGTGGGCGTGAACCCACGAAGTTCGCGTCTACCGCGTCATACCCACGGACAGGCACTGGAGGATAACCGTGTCCCCATTCCACCGTTCGCTGCGCGCCGCAGCCGCCGCGGCGCTCGCCGCCGCACCGCTGGCCGGGTCCGCCGCCGTCGCCGCGCCGCTCGCGCAGGCGCCGATGCACCACGCCAGCACCGGCACCCCGTTCTTCATCAGCCACGGCGGACCGGCGCACACCACGACCACCAGCACCAACTGGTCCGGATACGCCGCCACCGGCTCGAAGTTCAGCAGTGTGACGACGACGTTCACCCAGCCCGCGGTCGACTGCTCGAAGGGCGACGGATACTCCAGCTTCTGGGTCGGCCTCGACGGCTACAACTCGAACACGGTCGAGCAGACCGGCACTGAGGCGGACTGCTCTGGCGGCGCGGCCTCCTACTCGGCCTGGTACGAGATGTACCCGAAGTTCCCGGTGACCTACAGCAATACGGTCCGCCCCGGCGACTCGATCACCGAGAGCGTCAGCTTCGGCGGCTCCAGCAGCTTCACGCTCACCCTCAGCGATTCCACCCAGGGCTGGAGCCGGACGGTCACCAAGAAGCTCACCAACGCCAAGCGCTCCTCGGCGGAGGTCATCGCCGAGGCCCCCTACAGCGGCGGAGTGCTCCCGCTGGCGGACTTCGGCAAGGTCAGCTTCAGCGGCTCGACGGTCAACGGCTCCACGCTGAGCAACTTCAACCCCGTCGGGATCGACATGGTCTCCTCCTCCGGGACGCCGGAGGCCACCGTCTCCTCGCTGTCCGGCGGCTCGTTCTCGATCACCTGGAACAGCCTGTGACGCAGGCCTAAGGCGCCTGCAGAACGAAGAACAGGAAGCAGACGAACTCCCCCGAGGCTCTTTTCGCGAAGACCTCGGGGAAGAGTTCGCGGGCCTGCGGCGCGGGCGGCGGTTCGCTGATGACGGCAATCCGGAACCCGGCCGCGGTGAACTCGTCGGTCACCGTGTGCAGCGGCCGGTGCCAATGGGACAGCACGACGCTCTGGCCGCCGAAGGTGTACTCCTCGAAGAACTCGTGGGTCGCGAAGTAATCGCCGCCGGGATGGATCACCGTGTAGGCGAAGGGATGGTTGACCGCCACGATGAGCCGCCCGCCGGGCGCCAGCACGCGCCGAAGTTCGGCCAGCGGCGCCTTCCAGTCCTCCAGATAGTGCAGCACCAGGCACGCGATGACGTCGTCGAACGCGCCGTCGGGGAACGGCAGCGGGCCCCCGCCCAGACCGGCCTGATGCAGTTCCACGCCCTCGCCGAGCCGCCGCCTGGCCAGCTCAAGCATTCCCGCGCTGGGCTCGACGCCGGTGACGACCGCGCCGCGGTCGCGCAACGCCTCGAGCAACGGACCGGCGCCGCAACCAACGTCGAGGATCCGCCGCCCGGCCACGTCTCCGGCCAGGTCGAGAATCGCAGGCCGGGCGTAGTAGCCGTTGATGAGGTTGGATTCGGTCTCGGCGGCGTACGCCTCGGCGAAATCGTCGTAGTCGTCGGCCACAGCCTGACTCTCGGGGCCGACCGGATTCTCGAGAGCGGAAGACATGCGGGCCATCCTGGCACGGCCGGCCGTTCAATTAGGCGGTAAGAGTTGAGGCATGGCGCATTCGGCAAACCTGGCCTTGGCACACCACCTGGCCGACCTGGCCGCGGAAATCGCGCAACGCCACCGCACCGCCGGACCCCCGGCCGCGCGCATCAAGGACGACGGAGGCCCGGTCACCGACGCCGACCACGAGGTCGAACACACGCTGCGCTCCCGTATCCGGCAGGAGCATCCCGACGATGAATTCCTCGGCGAGGAATCGGGCGGCAGCGAAACGGCGCACCGCCGCTGGATCATCGACGGCATCGACGTAACCGCCAACTATCTGGCGGGCGAGCCGGAGTGGAGCACCCTGATCGCGCTGGAGGAACGAGACGAGATCACGCTGGGCATGGTCTCCGCCCCCGCCTTGGACCGCCGCTGGTGGGCGCTCCCGGATCACGGCTCGTGGACGGCGCCGCAGTCCACCCGCTCCGGGTCACCCGCGCGGCGGCTCTCGATCGCCGAGGGCAGCAGCCTGCGCGACGCCGTGATCGGCATCTGGCCGCCCGCGCCTCGGCTCAGCCCGGCGCAGCGAGCCCTCGCCGCGACCCTGGCCGCGCGCGCCGCACACACCCGCCCCGCGCTCGACTGGTCCGGCGTCGATCCCGCCGCGCGCGCGGCCCCTCCGGCGAAGCCGTCCGCCGGAACCGGCACCTGCCACGGCGGCCTCCGGGCGGCGACCGGCCAACTCGACGCCTTCCTGCTCATGACCGCCGGGCCGTGGGATATCGCCGCTCTGATACCCGTCGTCCAGGAAGCCGGCGGCGTCTAGGCCGTGGGTAAGAAGTAGCGTCGCCCCGGCGATACTTCTTACCCACGGCCTACAGCGATCTCGCCGGGCAGCAGCGCATCGACACCGGAA
This sequence comes from Actinocrinis sp., assembly GCF_035653575.1. GTDB lineage: Bacteria > Actinomycetota > Actinomycetes > Streptomycetales > Catenulisporaceae > Actinocrinis. The sequence goes on along the minus strand of NZ_DASRBQ010000078.1, from coordinate 45,233 downwards.
CCGCACTTTTCGCGAAACGCGGCCTGCACGGGCGAATTCTGGAGGCCGTCGCCGCAACCGGATGAATATCCGCCGGCTGCGCTCACTGCGGCGCAGCGCCGGCGAAGTCGGAGGAGAACTGCGCGTCGATCGAGCGGCAGGCGTTCGCGTCGTCCAGCACGATGCCTAGCTCGCGGTTGCGGCTGAGCGAGGTCGAGGTGAGGTTCATCGAGCCGAGTTCCATGCGCGCGTCCGACTGGCCGGCGTCCGCGATGACCGCCTTGGCGTGGATGTAGAGGCCGGTGCTGGACGAATAACCGGAAACTTTTCCACCCGCCGCGAGGACTTTGGCTATTTCGCTTCGGTAGGAGGACGGCGATTCGACCATGACGCGCACCGCGACCCCTGCCTTCGCGCGGGCCGCGATGGCGTCGACCACCGAGCTGTCGCTGAATTCCTCGCCCTCCACGTCGAGGGTCTTGGTCGCGTGGTCGATCACGTCGAGAATGCGCGAGCGGGCCGTCGTCGGCGACCAGAGCAGGCCGTCGGCGTCGTCGGGGTTCGTACTTGCATGGCTGTAGTCGGCGTCGAATACGCTGACTACTGAGGCGACGTCGCGCGGGTCGGTGTCGAAGGCTCCGTAGTCGCGGCCGGTCGGATAGTAATTGGACGTCAGATTCCCGGTCAGGATCAGGGATTCGCGCTGGTCTACCGTGATCGTCTTCTGGTGTGTGTAGGCGAAGGACGGGGAGGACCAGACGACGCCGATTCCGGCCGCCTTGAGCGTGTCGTACGCGGCTTGGTCGGTGGATTTCTCGGCCTGGTCGAGGATGACGCGCACGTTGACGCCTGCCCTGTGCCTCGCGACCAGGTCGTTGACCGCGGTGGTGTCGGAGAGCTCGTACATGGTCATCTCGAGGCTCTTGGTCGCGGAATTGATGAAGTCGTCGATTCTCGGCTGCTCGGCGCCGTTGGAGAAAACGAACACGGTGGCGGAGCCGGAGTTCTGCGCCGGCGGGATCTGCCCGCTCGGCTGAGCACTGGCGCCCGGCTTCGTCTGCTGCTTGAACAGGTCACCGTGGCTGTTGAAGTAGGCGTATCCGGCCGCGATGGCGATGGCGGCGACCAGCGCCGTCTGAAAACGCATCGGGCGGCCGCGCGAACGACGGCTGCGGCTTCTTCCGTAACGGGTTCTGCTCCTGCGGCGCGCCACTGGCGAACACTCCTCGGGACCCTCGGCGCGGGCGGCGGCGCCGGCACAGGGCTCTGATGCTCTCGGGTGGTCGCCGCTCTAGTGCTCGCAAGGCCCCGGCTCAAACGCGTGATCTAGGCGGCGGCCGAACCTTTGTACCGGTTCTTCTCGTGCGCACGCTGCAGGTTGCGGACAATTTCGCAGGTAACACGGCTGGCGCGGGGACCGATTGATATAGTCGAAGCTCGACTTCGAAACCCCGGTACGTGAGGTGGGTTGTGCACGCTCCCCCCGGGATGTTCGATCCCATGCGCGACCAGGATCCCGTTCAGATCGGGCGCTACCGGCTGCGCGCCCGGCTCGGCGGCGGCGGCATGGGCGAGGTCTTCCTCTCCTTCGACGAGATCGGGCAGCCGGTGGCGGTGAAGGTGCTGCGCCGGGAATTCGCCGACGACCGCACGTTCCGCTCCCGGTTCGGCCACGAGGTGCGCGCGGCCCGGCAGGTGTCCGGGCCCGGGATCGCCCCGCTGCTGGACGCCGACCCGGATGCCGAGGCGCCGTGGCTGGCCACCGAGTACGTCGCCGGGCCGACGCTGGCCGACGCGGTCGAACTGTACGGGCCGCTGCCGGTGTCCGCGGTCATCGTGCTGATGTCCGGCATCGCGGCCTCCTTGCAGGCCATCCACGAGACCGGGATCGTGCACCGCGACCTCAAGCCGGCGAACGTGGTGCTCGGCGCGGACGGCCTGCGCGTGATCGACTTCGGGATCGCGCGCGCCGCCGACGCCACGCCGCTCACCCTCACCGGCATGATGATCGGCTCGCCGCAGTACGTCGCGCCGGAACAGGTCCTCGGCGAGCCGCCGGCGCCGGCCGGGGACGTCTTCTCGCTCGGCGCACTGGCGCACTACGCGGCCACCGGGCGGCCCGCGTTCGGCGAGGGCCCGAAGTTCGGGGTGGTCTACCGGATCGTCAACGAGCGCCCGGACCTGGCCGGCTGCCCGCGCCAGATCAGGTCCCTCGTCGAGTCCTGCCTCGCGAAGAACCCGGCCGACCGGCCCACCACGGCCGAGATCCTGGAGACGTGCACTCCCGACGAGCCGCCGGGCAGCGCGGCGGACTGGCTGCCCGAACCGGTCGTCTTCGCCATCGGTTCGTACCGCGCCGCGCTCGCCGAGCTCACCGCGGGAGGTATCGGCGACCCGGTCGACGCCGTCGAGGGACCTTCCACACACATAGGGCAGCGGGCCGACAGACCTGATTACAATCGCCACTCTCCGCGGCGACAGCGCATCCTCATCGGAATCGCCGCGGCGCTCGCCGTCGTCGGCACGGCCGCGGGCGTCGCCCTCCTCGTCTCACCGAGTGGCAGTCCGTCCACCACGCTCGCCTCCGGCTCCTCGTCATCGAGCGCGGACCAGCGCTGTCCTGCGCCGCCGCGCAGTAGTCAGGCCACGCAGCAGTCCGACGGCGGCCTGCCACCAGGACCCGGGCCCGGCGAGGGCGTCCCTCCGCCGGGATGCGACGGCCACCCGCCGCCGCCGGTGGACGCCGTGGTGTGGAGCGGGAACATCAAGTTCACCGACCTCGGCATGTGGCTCGACCCGAGGCCGCCAGCGCCCGCCACCGGCGAGATCCACGGGGACATCCGCGAGGCGTCCCCGGCGCCGGCGGCCGAGGTCACCAGCAACAGCCCGCACGTGCAGAACCTCGCCCTGTGGACGGGCACCGGCACTCCCACCGGCACCCAGTGCCGCGACTTCGCGTTCACGCACGGGACCTGGCAGCTGCAGCACGTCTCGGTCGGCGAGATCATCTGCGCGCTGACCGCCTACCGGCAGGTCGCCGTGCTGCGGATCACCGGCTTCCCGACGGACGATTCCGGGGTCACCGCGGCCGCCACCGTGTGGGGCGCCGGCGGGCAGTGACCCCGGCTCCGTGCCGGTTCAGCCGGCCACTTGGTCAACAGGTCAACAGGTCAGCAGGGCAGCTGGTCAATGAGCCCATTGCTCAGCTGGTCGGGAAGTTGAAGTAGTGCAGGCTGACGAACGGCGGATTGCCTCCGGCGCCGGACTGGAACTCCAGGTACACATTGTGCGTGCCGGTGGTCTTGGCGATGTTCGCCGGGATGGTCCGCCAGCTCGACCAGCCGCCGGTGTTGCCGACCGCGAAGTTGCCGATCGGCGCGTTGGCGGGATTGTCGAGCACCACGTTCACCAGGCCGCTGACGCCGCCCGCGGCCCCGGAGGCGACCCTGGCGTCGAACTGGGTCGAACCGGTGCTGCCGAAGTTGACGTTGTTGTATTCCAGATACTCGCCGTTGGTCAGCTGCGGTACCTGGTTGCCGTCGACGCCGGACGGATTGGTGTCGCCGCTCGCCGCGCTCACCGTCACCGCGCCCTGCGCCGCGTTGTAGCAGTCCGCTGAGATGTTCGACGTGGCCGTGGTGGTGCAGGAGGTTCCGCCGCCGCTGCCGCCGGTGGACGACGGGCTGGCCGAGGGCGAGGCGGAGGGCGAGGAGGTCGAACCGCTGGTCTGGTAGACCGCTACGTAGTCCACGCTCATCCCGGCCCCGGAGCTGGTGGCCGAATTCGGCGAGGTGCAGCCGCAGATCGCGTTGGGGTACGCGCCGCCGATCGCCACGTTCAGGATGATGAAGAAGCCGTGGTCGACGGCGTTGGCCCAGGTGGTCGCGTCCATCTGGCTCTGATTGACGGTCAGCTGCAGCGCGCCGTCGGTGTAGAAGCGCAGCTGCTCGGCGCCGGCCGTGCGCCGGTCCACGATCACCGAGTACGTGTGGTAACCGGTCTGGCAGCCGCTACAGGCGAGCAGGCCGCTGCCGATGCCGGTGGTCTCGTTGCACGGGCCGCCGGGGTCCACGCCGCAGTGCAGCGTGTGCGAGACCTCGCTCAGGGCGTTGACGTCCTCCATGACGTCGAGTTCGCCGATGCTCGGCCAGTTGGTCGCGCCCACCGGCCGCGCGGCCGCGCCCAGCGCCCAGAACGCCGGCCAGTAGCCGACACCGGCGGCCGGGTTCGGCTGCTCGATCGAGGCGGTGATCTCCATTTCGCCGCCGGCCGGGGCGGCGAAGTCGGTGCGCTGGGTCTCCACCCGGCCCGAGGTCCACGAGCCGCCGCTCTGAATCGGCTTGATCACCAGGTGGCCCGCGCCGTCCTGGTAGACGTTCGCGGTGGAGTTGGTCTCGCTCTCCACCTCGCCGGTGCCCCAGTTCGCGGCGCCGCCCGGATAGCTGGTGCCGAGGTCGTAGAGCCAGTTGGCGGTGTTCAGGCCGGTCCCGGCAGCCCCGTTGAAGTCGTCGCTGAACACGGTGGTCCAGCCGGAGGGCGGGGCGGGCACGGCGGCCGAAGCGGCGCCGGGCAACACCAGCACCGCGGTGGCCGCGGCGATCGGGGCGAGCGCGGCGGCGATGGCCAGGGCGACGCGGCGGCGTCTGAGTGCAGGTCGAAGCATCCTTGCTCCTGCGCGAGAGATAAGCACTGCGGGTGGGTGGGGGTGACGCCGCGGGCCGGACGCGCAGCGGTGCGTGGCCGGCCTGACCGCGACGTGATTTCACGCCGCCGGGTGGGTTCTGCGATGGCGGCGCGTACGGAGGTTCCGGAAACGTTTCCGGAACAGGCAACTGGGAGTATGCGACCTGTTTTCCCGCGCGTCAACAGGTGGCGGTGAGGCGGCTGTTCGCCGGGCGCGAAAATTACATCCCCGAGGCGGGCGTGATCAGTCGTGGCCCTTGTGCTTGCCGTGCGCCGGCCCGCCACCGTCCCCCGCGTCGCCTCCGCCCGCGCCGCCCTTCTTCGCGGGCGCGCCGCCCTTCGGCTGAACCGGGACGGAGTGCGCCACGGGAGCGGACGAGTGACTCGGCGGTACGACGGCCGAGACCACGTGCGCGGAGCCGGGACCGGTGGAGGTCGGGCTGGCCGAATGCGTGATCGTGTTCGGCTGCGTCGTACCAGCAGCGGCCTGGTTGCCGAATCCCGCCACGAGCCACGCGGTGCAGCCGACCGTCGCCATCGTCGCTACCGATGCGGCGGCGACCACTGCCTTCGCCTGCCGTCCCACGCGCTGCCCGGCACCGGTCCGCAGCATGGATACCAGAGCCTTGCCACGCTCGGCGGCGGGGAAGCGCTGCGGCCAGAGCCGCTCCGGGTGCTCGACGTCGAGCGCGCGCAGCTCCGCCGCGGCCGCCGCACCGGAGGGCGGCCGGTCCGCCGGATCACGCGCCATCAGGCGCAAGCACAGCTCGGCGACCGGCGGCGGTATGTCGGCGGGCAGCGGCGCCGCACGGCCGTCGGCGTGCGCGCACAGCACCGCGATCGGTTCGCTGGCCTCGAAGGGCAGACGCCCGGAAAGCAGCTGGTAGAACAGCACCCCGAGCGAGTAGAGATCGGCGGCCGGGCTGTCGGGCGCGCCGGAGATGCGCTCGGGCGCGAGGTAGGCGATGGTGCCGACGATGTTCCCCGTCATCGTCTCGGTTTCGATATCCACCGCGTCCTGCGCGCGGGGATTGCGGCTGGGCGCCGGACGAGTGCGTGCGGCGATGCCGAAGTCGACGATCTTGATGTCCTGCGCCGGGCTGCCGTCCTGCGCCGCGCCCCGGGACCCGGTGAGCATGATGTTGGACGGCTTCACGTCGCGGTGCACGACCCCTGCGCGGTGCGCGGCGTGCAGTGCCTCCGCGCACTCGGCGACGATCCACACCGCCTCGGCCAGCGGCAGCCGGCCCTCACGCTTGATCCGCGCGGACAGGCTCTCGCCGTGCACCAGCTCCATCACGATGAACGAGCCGTCGTCGGTCTCGAAGTAGTCGTAGACCCTGGCCAACCGACGTTCCGTCAGACTGCCGATGACCATCGCCTCGCGCCGCAGCCGCCGCTCGGCCGAACCGCGCCCCGCCCCGGCGCGGTCGGTCAGCTTGATCGCCACCTGCCGGCCCAGCACCAGATCCCGCGCCCGCCACACGCTGCCCATGCCGCCGCGCCCGAGCCGGGCCTCGAGCAGATACCGATCGACCAACGTCGTACCGTCAGTAGCCCACACTATTTCTCACCAACTCCGGCCCGATTCCGGCCCTCCTCTTTGCCACTCGGGCCGGATGCATTCGTGACGGGCCGGAAATGAAACTTTCACGGCGAGCCGGATCGCTCGCCTGGGCGCGCCGGCCGGGTGCGGCTGGTCGCGCGGGAAGCGGCCGAAATCGCTGTCTGAGCGCTCAATCATCCGGCGTTGACTTGCCGCGGCCAGTGCGTAGCTTCAGGCCGCTACCTAGTTCGAACCGCCTTTCGGCCGCCGTTGGACACGCACGCGCGCCGACCGCGTGCGGTGCCGATCGCGCGAACGCACCGCCGACAGGCCGTCCGGTCTTCATCCATTTGTTCAAAGGGGAGTCGTCTTGTTCCCACGAACTGGCCGCCGCGCGTGGCACGGGCTCACCGCCCTCGCGCTGGGCGCCGCGAGCGTGGCCGCCGCACCAGGGCTCGCCGCCGCCGACACCACGGTTTCGGCCTCGACCGCAGTCCCGTCGTCCGCGTCCGGGCACAGCCTGTCGGCGGACACCCGGTTCTTCATCCCGCCGCCTTCCGCAGGCGCCGTCACGCAGATCAAGCAGCTGCTGCGCGACGGAGACTGGCGGGACGCCGCGCTGCTGGCCCGGATGGCCACCACGCCGCAGGCCGTCTGGTTCACCAGCGGCACGCCCGCGGACGTCCAGAAGCAGGCGCACGACACGATCCGGCAGGCAGCGCTGCAGCGCGCGGTGCCGGTCCTGGTCGCCTACGACATCCCGGGCCGCGACTGTTCGCAGTACTCCGCGGGCGGTGCGCTTGACCAGGCCGCCTATCAGGCCTGGATCGACGGTCTGGCCGCCGGGATCGGCCACGCGCGGGCCGTGGTGATCCTGGAGCCGGACGCGCTGGGCAACATGCCGTCCAACTGCGGCCTGCCCTCCACCACCTATCCCTTCACCGACGCCGAGCGCATCGCCGAGATCGACTACGCGGTGACGGCTCTGGAGAAGGACCCCGGCGCCAGCGTGTACCTCGACGGCACGCACAGCGCGTGGCAGTCGGTCGGCACCATGGCGCAACGGCTGCTGGCCGGGGACGTGCAGCAGGCGCAGGGCTTCTTCCTCAACGTCTCCAACTACCAGGCGGACCCGCAGCTGCTCGACTACGGCACCTGGATCTCGGACTGCATCGCCATGGTCACCGATCCGAACAACTGGTCCTACAACCAGCCGAGCAACTGCGCGAGCCAGTACTACCCGGCGAACCCGAACGACTTCAGCACCTGGAACCTGACGACCCAGTGGTACGCGCAGAACATGGGCGACGCGGTGGCCAGCACGCACTTCGTCATCGACACCAGCCGCAACGGCAAGGGCCCGAACAACATGCAGGCCTACGCCGCCGCGCCGTACAACCAGCCGGCCAGCGTGGTCTCCAAGCTGGCCGCCGGCAACTGGTGCAACCCGCCCGCGTCGGGGCTCGGACTGCGCCCGACCGCGCGGACCGGCGTCCCGCTGCTGGACGCGTACCTGTGGGTGAAGATCCCGGGCCAGTCGGACGGTCAGTGCGACGCGGCGGGCGGTGTGCGCGCGTGGGACTACACCGCGTACACGCAGCCGGGCTGGCCGACCGACGCGGCGAGCCAGCAGCTCTTCGACCCGCTGTGGGGCCTGAACGACCCGGCCGCGGGCGCGTGGTTCCCGCAGCAGGCGCTGCAGCTGGCTCAGGAGGCTCAGCCGGCGCTGTTCTAACGCCGCGCCGCAGGTAAGAACTCTGTACCCCGCGTGAAGGTACAACCTCGAGGGCCGCTCCCGACGCTGGTCGGGAACGGCCCTCGTGTGGGTTATCGGAGAGGGACTACGGACATCCGGCGCCGTTCACGGTGAACGAGGTCGGCGATGCATCGCTGTTGGTGTAACTGCCGGTGAAGCCGAAGTTCACCGAGCTTCCGGGAGCGATCGTCCCGTTGTAGGAGAGGTTGGTCGCGGTGACTTGCTCTCCGGTCTGCGTGTATCCGGCGCTCCATATCTGGCCGATCTTCTGGTCGCCGGGGAAGGTCCACGTGATCGTCCAGCCGTTGATGGCCGCGCTGCCGTTGTTGGCGATCGTGACCGAGGCCTGGAAGCCGCCGGGCCAACTGCTGACCAGGGTGTAGGTCGCGACGCACTTCCCGCCGCCCGAACCGGTCGAGCTGGCGGAAGGCGACGCGGACGGGGACGGGCTGGCCGACGGGGACTGCGAGGGCGAGGCCGACGGGCTGGCTGACGCGGAAGCGGTCGGGCTGGCGCTGGCCGAGGCGCTCGGCGAGGGGCTGGCCCCGGACGCGAGCGTGGTGAACGCCGCCGCCTGCAGTACCGGCGAGATCCGGCCCGCCGCGTCGAGCGCGGCCACTTCGTATGCGTATTCGGTCCCGGCGGCCAGGCCGGTGAGCGAGTACGAAGTCGCCGTCGCGGCCGTGGTGGCGACCAGCTTCGGCGTCGGCGAGAGCTGATACACGTCGTACCCGGACACCGCGCTGCTGCCCGGCGTCGAGGCGGACCAGGTCAGCGTCGCGCCGCTGCTGCCGACCGAGGAGGCCAGCAGCGTGCCCGGAGCCGAGGGCGCGGTGCTCGCCGAGGCCGTCAGCGAGGTGTTGCCGGAGGTGATGAACTGCGCGACGTTCGAGGCCGCCGAGCTCTCGCCCTGCGTGTCGACGGCCGTGACGAAGTAGCCGTAGGGCGCGGTGCGGTTCGGGTTGAGACCGGTCACCTTGTACGAGGTCGTCGACGCGTTGACGGTCGCGACCAGGGTGCCGGCCGAGGTGTACACGTCATACCCGGCCAGCGCGTTGCCGCCTGCGGTCGACGCCGTCCAGCTGAGCGTCGCGCCGGTCGAGGTGACGGCGCCCGCAGTCAGCGCCCCGGGCGTGCCGGGCCGCGTCGTGCTGCTCGGCGCGCTGCCCCATACCAGCGTGTTGCCGGAGTAGAGCGGGATGTCCCCGACGGTGACCGGTGTGGCGTTGGTCGTGGTCGGGATGCCTTGGAAGGACCAGTCCTCGGCCGGGTTGTGCGCGGCGGGGAAGGTCAGCCTGAACTGCACCTGCGCCTGGTAGTCGATGTTGGTGTAGTCGGCCTCGCCGTCCGGTTCGAGGTCGAGGTTCGAGCAGGAGATCGTGATGTAGTAGGTGCTGCCGGAGTACTGCGTCGGCGCGCTGGGCGCCTGGCACTGGTTGTACGAGGACTGCAACGTGACCTGGGAGGCGGATTCGCCGGCGTCGAGCGTGAAGTAGTAGCGGAAGCTGGCGTTCGGCATCGGCCTGGCCGGCCAGGCCGACTGGTTGTTGATCAGTGCCTTGATCTCGATGAAGTTCGAGCCCTGGTTGTTGATCGCGGCCTGGATGTACTCCTGCGGGCCGTCCGGAAGCTCGGCCTTCGGGAAGTTGGCGGCTACCGTGCCGCCGTACTGCTGGGTGAGCCTGGCCAGCGCGCCGGAGAACAGCGCGTTGTAGTCCAGCGCTCCTTCAGTGTACTGATACTGCGTGCGGTCGTCGGTGAACGCGTCGTTCGCGCTCGTCGGGCCGCCGACCAGCAGGCCGTAGGCCAGGTGCCGGGTCTGCGCCGGGGTGCTCAGGTTGTTGGACCACGGGTCGTGCGCGGTGGAGTGGTGCGGGAACTGCGGCCATTTGCTGTTGGCGCCGCCGTTGGTGAAGCCGACCTCGTAGCTCTCGTGGTTGGGGTTGTCGCCGAGGATGTAGTTGATCTGTCCGACGGCGAAGCTGTGGTAGGTGGCGGCGCGGGTCGCGTCGAGGCCGTTCGAGGTCAGATAGTCGCTGAATTCGAGGGCTGCGAACGCGGCGTTGGCGGAGTACCGCAGCGAGCCCCACTGGTCCAGGAAGGCCTCGCCGCCGGGCGAGTAGCTGACCTTCGAGCCGTTCACGCCGGTGGTCCACCAGTCCAGGAAGCGCTCGGCGTCGCCGACGTACTGCGCCTGGCCGGTGAGCTCGGCCAGCAGGATGTAGTCGGCGTAGCTGACGTCGTCCCAGTTGATCGTCCAGCTGTACTCGTGCAGCGTGGACTGGCTGGCCAGCGGCAGGTTCGCGTAGTCGGTCTCGGCGGTGTTCAGCCAGCTGGCGGTTCCGGTCGCGCGATACAGCCAGATGGCGCCCTGCACGATCTCGTCCCAGTAGCCGCTGTACGAGGTGTAGTAGCTTTGCGCGCCGGTAATGCAGTCGCTGTACTTGCCGCGGTAGTTGTTCGCGAAGCTCCACAGGCTCTGCGCCTGGGTGACCAGCTGCGCGGAGTACTTCGGGTCTGCGGTCTTGAACGCGACCGAGGAGGCGGCCAGCGCGGAGGCAGCTTCACCGGCCAGGTCGGCGCCCGCGCAGGAGGCGGTGATGGCGTAGGAGGGCCGGGTGTTCGGGTTGGTCTCGGCCGGGCCCCAGTAGGAGTGGTCGGTGCTCGCGTCGCCGACCTGGCCGTAGAAGGTGGTCGGTCCGGTGAAGGCGGAGAGGATGTAGTCGTCGCCCCAGCGCAGGTTGGACAGCGCCGCCTGGGTCTGGCCGGCCGCGGCGTAGCCCTGGCCGTAATCGACCAGTCCCCACGCGAGCATGGTCATCGAGTAGGCCTCGGGCAGGCCGAACTTCACCAGGTCGCCGGCGTCGTGGTAGCCGCCGGTGAGGTTGACGCCGTGGTCCGCGCCGTCGGACAGGTCGGAGTCGCCGCGCCAGTCCACCGGGTTGTCCGGCGGCAGCTGCCCGGAGCGCTGGATGTCGTAGAACAGCATCGAGTCCTGCAGTGCCTCGGCGTAGTCGAACTCGCCGTTCGTCGAGAGGGCGCGCGCGGAGGGCACCAGCGCCAGCGCGGTGACCGCGGCCGTGGCGGTGGCGGTGACCCCGGCGACCAGGGTGCGCAGCAGCGGCACGCGGCGAGAGCCGATCCGGACCGTCCGGCCGGGCCCCGCCCGCCTGGATCCGGCCGCGATTCTGTGCCGCCCCGACATATGTGCTCGCATGACTCCTCCGACCGCCGTCACCGGCTCGCTCACCGCGCCTAGCGCGCGGCCGTGCCGCCGTGAGAGTCACGAACCCGGTTTCGTACGTCAACGGCGGTATGCCGATCCCACTCCAGGCGGATATCCCGGCAGGCCTGCTCATCAGCGGCGTTCGCGTCCCCGGCGCGGCGCGCGGCCGCGGCGCGCCGGGAAAGTTGCACGCCGCCGAGACCGTTTCCGCCGCGCCGGCCCGGGTATGCGGCTTCACCTTCTCGGCGTGGCCCATCGAGCCGCAGCTCCACGGGAACAGCCGAGCGACAGGACGGAGCACAAGCGCCCATGGTCGGCACCATCGGCAAGGACACCCTCGTCCTCACCTCGACCACCGATCCGCCCGGACTGAGCGTTTCCGGCGTACTGGACCTATCCGACGTCGACGCCTTCGCCCGCGCCCTCGACCAGGCCGCCGCGCGCGTGCAGGGCAACGTCTCGGTGAACCTCGGCGGACTGCGCGCCGCCTGCCCCGAAGGCCTGCTCGCGATGGTCCGCGCGGCCCGCCGGCTCGCCGCGCAGGACCGCAAGCTGATCGCCCGCTCGTTGGCGGTCCCCCAGCGCCAGCTGCTCAAGCTGGCCGGCTGGGACCGTACGCCCGGCCTCGTGGTCGCCGAATAGCCAACCCGAGAACGAGGGAAAGGGGGGCTTCGGCGTGACTCAGATCTGGCCGGGCTTCGGTTATCCGCTCGGCGCCGTCTACGACGGCGCGGGCACCAATTTCGCGGTCTTCTCCGAGACGGCGGACCGTGTCGAGCTGTGCCTTTTCGACGACAAGGGCGAGGAGGAACGCGTCCGGCTGCGCGAGGTGGACGCCTTCGTGCACCACGCCTACCTGCCGGGGGTCGGCCCCGGCCAGCGCTACGGCTACCGGATGCACGGACCGCACCGGCCCCGCGCCGGCCTGCGCTTCAACTCGAACAAGCTGCTGCTCGACCCGTACGCGCGCGCCTTCGACGGCGAGGTGGAGTGGAACGAGGCGCTGTTCGGCTACCGCTTCGGCCATCCCGACTCGCGCAACGACGCGGACTCGGCGCCGTACACGATGCGCTCGGTCGTGGTGAATCCGTACTTCGACTGGGACGGCGGCATGGGCTACGAGCGCAGGCCGCGCACGCCGTACCACGAGACGGTCATCTACGAGGCCCACGTGAAGGGCCTGACGATGCGCCACCCGGACATCCCCGAGGAGCTGCGCGGCACTTACGCGGGACTCGGGCATCCGGTCATCGTCGACCACCTGCTCGCGCTCGGGGTCACCGCCGTGGAGCTGATGCCAGTGCACCAGTTCGTGCACGACGAGCGGCTGGTGTCCTCCGGATTGCGCAATTACTGGGGCTATAACACCATCGGTTTCTTCGCCCCGCACAACGGCTACGCGGCCACCGGGCGGCGCGGCGAACAGGTACAGGAGTTCAAGGCGATGGTGCGCTCGCTGCACCAGGCCGGCATCGAAGTCATCCTCGACGTGGTCTACAACCACACCGCCGAGGGCAACCACCTGGGCCCGACCCTCTCCTTCCGCGGCATCGACAACGCGGCTTACTACCGGCTGGCGGAGAACGACCGGCGTTACTACGTGGACACCACCGGCACCGGCAACAGCCTGCTGATGCGCCATCCGCACGTGCTGCAGCTGATCATGGACTCGCTGCGGTACTGGGTCACCGAGATGCACGTCGACGGCTTCCGCTTCGACCTGGCCGCGACGCTGGCCCGGCAGTTCCACGAGGTGGACCGGCTCTCCGCCTTCTTCGACCTGGTGCAGCAGGACCCGGTGGTCTCCCGGGTCAAGCTGATCGCCGAGCCCTGGGACCTGGGCGAGGGCGGCTACCAGGTGGGCGGCTTCCCGCCGCTGTGGACCGAGTGGAACGGCCGCTACCGGGACACCGTGCGCGACTTCTGGCGCGGCGAGCCGGCCACCCTGGCCGAGTTCGCCTCCCGGCTGACCGGCTCCTCCGACCTGTACCAGGACGACGGCCGGCGGCCGATCGCCTCGATCAACTTCGTGACCGCGCACGACGGGTTCACGCTGCACGACCTGGTCTCCTACAACGACAAGCACAACGAGGCCAACGGCGAGGACAACCGGGACGGCGAGTCGCACAACCGCTCCTGGAACTGCGGGACCGAGGGCCCGACCGAGGACCTGGAGGTGCTGGCGCTGCGGGAGCGGCAGAAGCGCAACTTCATCGCCACGCTGCTGCTGTCCCAGGGCGTGCCGATGATCCTGCACGGCGACGAGCTCGGCCGCACCCAGCACGGCAACAACAACGCCTACTGCCAGGACAACGAGCTGAGCTGGGTGGACTGGGAAGGGGCGCGCGAGCACGAGACGCTGCTTGAGTTCACCCGGAAGGTGGCCAAGCTGCGGGCGGCGCACCCGGTCTTTCGCCGCCGCCGGTTCTTCCAGGGCGGGATCCTCAAGCACACCGGCAGCACCCTGCCGGACATCCAGTGGTTTACGCCGTTCGGCGTGGTGATGACGGCGCGTCATTGGGAGACCGGCTACGCCAAGACGATGACCGTGTTCCTCAACGGCAACGCCATCGCAGAACCAGACACGCGCGGCGAGCAGGTGCGCGACGATTCCTTCCTGCTGCTGTTCAACGCGCATCACGAGCCGCTGCCGTTTACGCTGCCGCCTGTGGACTATGGCGAGCTTTGGGAGAGCGTGCTGGACACCGCGATGCCGGTATACAGCGACCGGCCGCTGCTCAAGCCCGGCTCGACCACGATGATCGAGTCTCGCTCGGTGACGGTGCTGCGACGTGTCAGCTGACAGCACGACATTCGGCAATAGCGCGACACCGGTCAGCACGTATCGGCTACAGCTGTCTCCGGCGTTCACGTTCAACGACGCGGTAGCCGTGGTGCCTTACCTGCATCGGCTCGGCGTTACGCATGCGTACCTTTCGCCGATCCTCCAGGCCGCGCCCGGCTCAACGCACGGTTATGACGTGGTCGACCACACCACGATCAACACCGAGCTGGGCGGCGAGGAGGGCCTGCGCCGCCTGGTCGCCGAGCTGCACCGGCACGGCATGGGCGCCATCGCGGACATCGTGCCGAACCACATGGGGATGCCGGTGCCCGAGTCGGGCAACCGGGCGCTGTGGTCGGTGCTGCGCGACGGCTCCGACTCGCCGTTCGCCAGCTGGTTCGACATCGACTGGTCAGCACAGGGCGGTGCGGTGCTGCTGCCGGTGCTCGGCCACCGCATCGGCGAGTGCCTGCATGCCGGCGAGCTGAAGATCGATCCGGCCGGCGACCCGGCAGTGCCCGAATCCGCGCCGGTGCTGCGCTACTACGACCACGTGTTCCCGCTGCGTCCGGGTACCGAGAAACTTCCGCTGGCCGAGCTGGTGACGGCGCAGCACTACCGGCTCGCATACTGGCGGGTGGCGGTGGAGGAGCCCGGATATCGCCGCTTCTTCGACATCAGTACCCTCATCGCGCTGCGGGTGGAGGATCCGGCGGTCTTCGACGCGACGCACCGGCTGCTGCTCGACCTGCTGGAGCACGGCGTGCTCGACGGGCTGCGCATCGACCACGTGGACGGGCTGGCCGACCCGCGCGGCTACCTGCGCCGGCTCGCGGCGGCCGCTCCGGGCAAATGGATCGTCGCGGAGAAGATCCTCGCTCCGGACGAGACCATGCCCGAGGACTGGCCGTGCGCGGGCAGCACCGGATACGACGCGCTGCGGGCCCTGACCGCGGTGCTCACCGACGCCGCCGGCGCATCCCGGCTCACTGCGCTGCACGCCGGGCTGACCAACATGCCGGAGGACTTCGCCGCGGTGGTCGCGCAGTCCAAGGCGCACGTGCTGGACCAGGTGCTCCACGCCGAACTCGACCGGCTCACCGAACTGCTCGCCGCGATCTGCCGCACCGACATCGACCTCTACGACCACACGCACTCCGCGCTGCGCGATTCGGCCATGGCGCTGCTCGCCGCGTTGCCCGTGTACCGCGCGTACGTCGTGCCCGGCGAACCGGCACCCGCCGAGTCGATCAAGCTGCTGGAGGCCGCGGCTGCGCAGGCCGCTGCGACGCTGCCCGAGGACCGGTACGACACGCTCGCCGTGGTGCGGGACCTGGCACTCGGCCGGATCGGGCCGCGCGATCAACTGCGCGACGAGTTCCAGGTCAGGTTCCAACAGGTCTGCGGCGCGGTCGCGGCCAAGGGTGTGGAGGACACCGCGACGTACCGCTGGAGCGCGCTGCCGATGGCCGCGGACGTGGGCGCCGACCCGGCCAGCCCGGCCCTCTCCCCCGCCGATTTCCATCTGTTCTGCGCGCTGCGCCAGACGCGGCACCCGACCGCGATGACCACGCTGAGCACGCACGACACCAAGCGTTCCGAGGACGTGCGCGCCCGCCTCGCGGTGCTGTCCGAGCTGCCGGAGGAGTGGGCGGCGGCAGTGGCCGGCTGGCAGGCGCGCGCGGACGAACTCGCCCGCGCCAGCGCTTCCGAAGATCTGGCCGCGAGCGACGAACAATACCCTGACGCTGAGCTTAAATACCTGCTCTGGCAAACCTTGGTCGCGTGCTGGCCGATCGGCGAAGACAGGCTGCTGCCTTACCTGGCGAAGGCGGTACGCGAGGCGAAGGTGCACACGTCGTGGACCGCGCCGAACGAGCCCTACGAGACGGCCGTGCTGGACTTCACCAGGCTGGTCTTGAACGACGAGGAGCTACGCGGCGAGATCGAGCGCTTCGCCGGGCGCGTGACGCAGTACGCCGCGGCGAACTGCCTCGCGCAGAAGCTGCTCCAGCTCACCATGACCGGCGTGCCCGACGTGTATCAGGGCTCAGAGATCGACTTCCAAGCACTGGTGGATCCGGACAACCGCCGCCCGGTCGACTTCTCCGGCCTGGCCTCACGCCTCGACGCCCTGAACGCCCTGGACGCCCTGGACGCGGGCGAATCGGTCACCACGGAGACGCTTTCGGACGCGAAGCTGCTGGTCGTCAGCCGTGCCCTCCGGTCGCGGCGCGACCATCCGCAGTGGTTCGGCGCCCGGGCGAATCAGACCCCGCTCTTCTCGACGGGACCGGCCGCCGACCACGTGCTCGCCTTTCTGCGCGGGGACCGGGTAGCCGCGATCGCTACCAGGCTGCCGGCGACCCTGGACCGGCTCGGCGGCTGGCGCGGCACGGCCCTCGCGCTTCCGGCCGGCACCTGGCGGTGCGCATTGACGGGGCAGACCTACGAGATGGGCAGCGCGCTCGGCGACGAGCTGCCGCTTGAGCGGCTTACCGCCGCGCTGCCGGTGGCCTTGCTGGTCCGGCAGGACGAGGAGTGATGTGTTCGAGCTATGACAGTGTTCGCGCTATGACGGTTACGAGCTGTGACGGTGTTCGAGCTATGACAGTGTTTGAGCTATGACACGGTTCGAGGTCTGGGCGCCGCACGCCAAGCAGGTTGACCTGCTCATCGACGACGATCGCCTAGCCATGACGCGCCGCTCCCCGCTACCGCCGCGCGGCCAGGACGACCCGGACGGGCCGACCGAGCACGACGGTTGGTGGGAACTCGACGCGCCGTCCGCCGGACCAGGCACCGACTACGCGTTCTCGCTCGACGGCGGCCCGGCTCGGCCCGACCCGCGCTCACCGCACCAGCCACACGGCGTGCACGGCCCGAGCCGTGTGGTCGATCCGCAGGGCTTCGCGTGGACCGACACGGCGTGGACCGGCCGCACGGCTCCCGGCTCGGTGATCTACGAGCTGCACATCGGCACGTTCACCCCGGAAGGCACGTTCGACGGCGCGATCGCGAGGCTCGACCACCTCGCGCAGCTCGGCGTGGACTACATCGAGCTGATGCCGGTCGCCGCATTCCCCGGCGATCACGGCTGGGGCTACGACGGCGTCGCACTCTGGGCGGTGCACGAGCCGTACGGCGGCCCCGCCGGACTGGCCCGCTTCGTCGACGCCTGTCACGCGCGCGGCATCGGCGTCCTGCTCGACGTCGTCTACAACCATCTCGGACCGAGCGGCAACTACCTCGCCGAATTCGGACCCTACTTCACCGAGAAGCACCACACGCCCTGGGGCGCCGCGGTCAATCTGGACGACGCCGGATCGGACGAGGTGCGCGCGTTCATCATCGGCAACGCCCTGCACTGGCTGCGCGACTACCACCTCGACGGCCTGCGGCTCGACGCGGTGCACGCGCTGGCCGACACCCGCGCCGTGCACATCCTCGAAGCGCTCGCGATCGAAGTCGACATCCTCGCCGCGCAACTAGGCCGGCGGCTGTTCCTGATCGCCGAGACGGACCTGAACGATCCGCGCATCATCACGCCGCGATCGCACAACGGCTACGGGGTCCACGCGCAGTGGGACGACGACTTCCATCACGCGCTGCACGCGTTGCTCACCGGAGAGCGCCACGGATACTACGCGGACTTCGGCTCGCTCGGCGGCCTGGCCAAAACCCTGACCGGCGCGTACTTCCACGACGGCGGCTGGTCCTCGTTCCGCG
This sequence comes from Actinocrinis sp., assembly GCF_035653575.1. Classification (GTDB taxonomy): domain Bacteria; phylum Actinomycetota; class Actinomycetes; order Streptomycetales; family Catenulisporaceae; genus Actinocrinis. The sequence continues at coordinate 27,529 of NZ_DASRBQ010000078.1, read as the reverse complement.
GCCGCAGCCACGGCCGCCCGGTGGACACCACCCTGCTCGGCGGCGACCGCTTCGTCGCCTTCCTCCAGGATCACGACCAGATCGGCAACCGCGCGACCGGCGACCGGATCACCGCGGCCCTCTCCCCCGCGCTGCTGCGCGTCGGCGCGGCGCTCCTGCTCACCGCTCCCTTCACGCCGATGCTGTTCATGGGCGAGGAGTGGGGCGCCGCGACGCCGTGGCAGTACTTCACCGACCATCAGGAGCCTGAGCTGGGGGCCGCGGTGCGCGACGGGCGCCGCCGCGAGTTCTCCCGGCACGGCTGGGACGCCGAATCGGTGCCCGATCCGCAGGACCCTGACACGTTCGCCCGCTCCAAGCTGGACTGGGCGGAAATCGCCGACGAAGGACACCGGGCGCTGCTGGACTGGTACCGGCGGCTGATCTCGCTGCGGCACAGCGAACCGGACCTGCACGATCCGCAGCTCGCGCAGGTGCGCGTCGCGTTCGACGAACGTGCGCGCTGGCTGGTCGTCACGCGCGGCGCGGTACGGATCGCGGTGAACCTCGCTTCCAGCGCTCAGACCGTCGACCTCGACGGACCGATCGAGTCCGTGCTGCTCGCCTCCGACGAGGCGGTCCGCGTCGAAGCGGCACACGACGGCGCGAGCCGGGTTCACCTTCCCGCCGAGTCCGTCGCCGTCGTGAGATGATCCGGTCATGGCCACCGCTCACCTCTCCGTCAGCGTGCTGGTGTCCGCCCCGGTGCAAGAGGTCTGGGACGCGACGACCGACTGGGAGCGGCAGAGCGGGTGGATGCTCGGGACCCGGGTCCGCGGCACCGCGCAGGGCGGGCGCGGGGTCGGCGGCGGGATCGAGGCGTGGACCGGCATCGGCCCGATCGGCTTCCTGGACACCATGGTGATCACGGCCTGGGAGCCGCCGCATCGCTGCCTAGTCGAGCACACCGGCCGGCTGCTCAAGGGCAGCGGGGCGTTCGAGGTGGCGGACGCCGGCGACGGTGTCAGCAGGCTGACCTGGACCGAGGACATCAAGCTGCCGCTCGGGGTGCTCGGCCGGATCGGCTGGCCGCTGGTGCGCCCGGTGGTCCGGCTCGGCATCGCGCACTCGCTCGGCAAGCTCGCCGCGGCGGTTTCACGTCGAGACTGATCGATCGCATTGCCCCATGCTGCTCGGGCGTGGCCGTGCGGTCCGCGCGTGGCCGAGCGTTGACACTAAGTCAGTGGTCTCCTACGATCCGCGCTGGCGGTTCGGGGTAAAAACCCTGACTCGTCACGCAATACCCTTACCCATGCGCGTTTGCACCCCTTGGTTCGCAATTTCTTCCTCGCTGCACCGAAGGAGTCGCTCATGACCGCACGTATGCGCGCGCTGATACCCACGCTCGCCGCACTCGCCCTGGCCGGGCTGGCCGCGCCGGCCGCCTCCGCCGACCCGGTTCAGGACCCGATCCCGGTCGGCCCGAACATGTACTTCACCGCCGCCGTCAACCCGCAGGCCGCCGCCACCGGCACGGCGCCCGTCATCAAGGTGATCTGCCCCGGCCCGTACCAGCCCGGACAGACCGGTCACCCGATCTCCGGCCAGTACGTCGAGGCGTACGCGGTCGTCCCGCCGACCTCGAGCCTCGTCGGCTACACCGGCTCGGCCGCCGACCAGATCGACGCGCTGTTCAGCGGCGCGGTCGCCTCCACCGTCAACCCGCCCGTCGCGATCAAGAACTTCTTCGTCGAGGTGCCCATCCCGACCACGCTGAACCTGCCCTGCGGCGGCACCGGCACCGTCTCGTTCGTGCCGATCCCGACCAGTCCCACCGCGCAGGGCTACGCGGTGAAGGTGTACTACGCGAACATCGCCGTCTGAGCCGCGCCCGGCTCGCGTCTCGGGGCCGGTCGGCCGAGAATCGGAGAAAAATCTCGGGCACCGGTGTCGATCCGGCCGCCGGCCGTTCGTATAGAGGGTGAAGGCCGGCCGGAAGGCGGCCGCCAACCCGAGACGACATGGAGCTTCCCATGAACAAGTACCTGCTCAGCATCTACACCCCCGAGGGCCCCGTGCCGCCGCCCGAGGTGCTCGGCCCGATCATGAAGGGCGTCGCCGACGTGATCCAGGAGGCCAAAGACGCCGGCGCGTGGGTGTTCAACGGCGGCCTGCACGCCCCGAGCACGGCCACGGTCCTGCGGCGCAAGGACGGCGAGGTCCTGATGACCGACGGCCCGTTCATCGAGGGCAAGGAGTACCTGGGCGGGTTCACCATCGTCCAGGCGGCCGACCTGGACGGGGCGCTGGAGTGGGGCCGCAAGCTGGCCCAGGTGATCGGCCTGCCGATCGAGGTGCGGCCGTTCGTCGACGACTCCGAGCGCTTCGACGAGCCGACCGGGCGCTGAGCGCGGCGTGACGGCACCGGATCAGGAGGCCGGCTCGGCGATCGAGCGGGTCTTCCGCGAGCAGTACGGCCGCGCGGTGGCTGTCCTGGTCCGCTCCTTCGGCGACATCGAGCTCGCCGAGGAGGCGGTCCAGGACGCCTTCGCGGTCGCGGCGGAGCGCTGGCCGGCCGACGGCGCTCCGCCGAGCCCGGCCGGATGGATCATCACCACCGCCCGCAACCGCGCGATCGACCGGCTGCGCCGGGAGTCCTCGCGAGAGGAGCGCCAGACCAGGGCCGCGCTGCTGCTCGGTGACTACGGGGGAACCGCCGGCACCGCGGGAATCGGCGGCGCGGTAGGAATCACCGGCACCGACGACAGCGCGGAGGAGGACGGCCCCGTGCACGACGACCGGCTGCGGCTGATCTTCACCTGCTGCCACCCGGCCCTCTCTCCCGAGGCGCGGGTCGCCCTGACGCTGCGTCTGCTCTGCGGCCTGAGCACGGCCGAGATCGCCCACGCCTTCCTCGTCCCGGAGCCGACGATGGCGCAGCGGCTGGTGCGCGCGAAGGGCAAGATCCGCGCCGCGCGCATCCCGTACCGGGTACCGAAGGAGGCTGATCTGCCGGACCGGCTGCGCGCCGTTCTGGCGGTGGTCTATCTGATCTTCAACGAGGGCTACACGGCCAGCTCCGGAGAGCGGCTGGTGCGCGACGATCTGTGCGCGGAGGCGGTACGGCTCGGCCGGCTGGTGGTCGAGCTGATGCCGGACGAGCCGGAGGCGCTCGGCCTGCTCGCGCTCATGCTGCTCACGCAGGCGCGCCGGTCCGCGCGCACCGGCCCGGACGGGAGCCTGGTGCCGCTGACCGACCAGGACCGCGAGCTGTGGGACCGGGCGCTGATCGCCGAGGGGCAGGAACTGGTGCGCCGCTGCCTGAAGCGCGACCGGCCGGGCCCGTACCAACTCCAGGCCGCGATCAACGCGGTGCACTGCGACGCGCCGATCGCCGCCGCCACCGACTGGTCGCAGATCCTGCGCCTCTACGATCATTTGATGGAGATCGCGCCTACTCCGGTCACGGCGCTCAACCGCGCGGTCGCGGTGGCGGAGATCGACGGTCCGCAGGTGGCGCTTGGGCTCGTCGATTCGCTCGGGCTCGATGGATTCCACGTGTACCACGTCGTGCGCGCGGACCTGCTGCGCCGGCTGGGGCGTGCGAAGGAGGCGGCCCTGGCTTATCAGAGCGCGATCGAGCTGACGCAGAACTCTGCCGAGCGGGGATTCCTGCGGCGCAAGCAACGCGAGCTGAGCTAAAATCGGCCCCGTGACTGCCGGGTTGGTTCTTCGCCGCGTGCGAATGGACCGCGAGCGGAACGGTTACCCGGCTATCGCTTGATCACCGCGCGGGCCCGAGGCCCGCCCCCTGCGCCGATCCCGCATAGGCGGAGATTGCAGGGAGAGGAGGTGATCGCATGACCCGCCCGAAGCACAGTGCCGAACCAGCCGTCTGGAACGAATTCGTCGCTCGCCACGCGAGCGGCGGCGTCATCGACGGCACGGTGGTCAGCGTCGTTCCGTTCGGCGCGTTCATCGACGTCGGTGACGGCGTCCACGGCCTGCTGCACGAGTCGGCCTGGGGCACTCGGCCCGAACCGGGGTCGCGTGTCGCGGTGCGGATTCTCGCGCTCGACGTCGAGAACCGTCGCGTGAGCCTGACTCCCGCGTAACGCGGGTGTAGGCGGTGCGGGGACGGGCACTGAGCCCGTCCCCGCGTCCCTCGCTCTCGCCCGGCCCTCAGTGCGCCCAGGCCTCGATCCCGGTGGTCACTCTCTCGCCGGTCTCAGCGGCCTGATCGAACGCGAGCGCGATGAGGTGGTCCTGGCAGGCCTGCGCGAGCGGGTACGGTTCCGGCCCCTCGTCGTGTACCCAGGCCGCGGTAGCGGTGAGAATGCTCGCGATCGCGATCTCCTCGTCCATCAGCCGCAGGCCGAGGAACGGGTTGCGGTACACCACCTCTCCGTCGAAGGAGAAGTGCTCGGTGTCGTGACCGTCGAGGTTGAGGTCCTGGCCGAGTTGCGAGCGCACGAGGTGCGATTTCAGGACGGTGCGCGGTCCGGCCCAGCGCACGACCGTGTCGTCGGCGAGTTCGCCGTGGCTGCCGCGGATCACGATGCGGCGCAGGCGCAGCCGGTTGTGCCACTGGTTGCTGGTGAAGTCGTAGAGCCCTGACGCGCCGTTTCCGAAGTCGAGGGTCGCGAGCGTCGTCTGGGCGTCCTTGGCCGACTCGTCGCCGGTCCAGCCGTCGCGGGTCAGCGGGTCGAGCAGCGGCGCGGTGAATCGCGACGCCGTCACCCGCGCCGGCTCGAAGTCCACGCCCAGCAGACCCCTGATCATCGAGACCGCGTGGTATCCGTGCGTCGAGGAGACCTGCACGGAGGTAGGCCGGCCGATCGTGCCGCGCTCGACGAGTTCGCGCCGGGCCGCGTGGCCGGGCATGAGCAGGTACTGCTCGGCGACCTGCACCATCCGCCGCTCGCCGACCCGGGCCCACAGCGCGCGCAGGCCGTCGGCGTCCGGCGCGGGCGGGGTCTCGGCCAGCACCTTGACCCCGGCCTCGACCGCCACGGCGATGACCTCCGGATTGGCCGGCCAGCTGACGCTGGTGACGACGAAGTCGGGGTTCTGCTTGGAGATCAGCTCCTGCGGCGAGAGGTACGCCGGAACCCGCCAGTCCGAGGTGATGCGCTCCGCGGTCTGCGTGCGGCGCGCGGCGACCCCGACCAGCGTGAGCCGGTCGGGCAGGAGGGCGGCGAGCCGCACGAAGAACTCCGCGCGCCAGCCGCTGCCGATGATGCCGAAGGTGGTGGGCGTCGGTGAGGTCACGCGGCGATCCTTTCGGGCGCTGCCTTTTCACGCCGCGTCATTTCGCGGTCCTCCGCAGTATTCGACGTCTCTGCATTCAACGTCTCTGCATTCAACGTCTCTGCCGTGCGCCCGGTTCGGTGACGCTCGACGCGCACCGCAGTGACCGCCAGGGCGAGGCCGACGGCGCCGAGCGCCGCGGCGACCGCGTTCGGCGAGCCGAATCCGAACCCTGCCGCGATGGCAAGGCCGCCGAAGTAGGCGCCGATGGAGTTGGCGATGTTGAAGGCCGCCTGGATGGACGCGGCGGCAAGGTTCGGCGCGCCACCCGCCAGCGCGATGATCCGTCCCTGCAGCGTGGGCAGCCCGGCCAGCGAGCAGAGCGGGAACAGGAAGATCGCCGCGGCGGCGGTGACCCGGTTGTGGTCGGCGGCCAGGAACGCGATCGAGACGGCGATCTGCGCGCCGAGCGAGCACAGCAGCGTGCGCGCGGGCCAGCGGTCCGAGAGCGGCGCGCCGACCAGGTTGCCGATCGTCATGCCGAGGCCGAACAGGGCGAGCAGCCAGGTCATGCTGGAATCGGCGTAGTGGGCGACGTTCGTCATCATCGGGGTGATGTAGCTGAAGGTGGCGAACAACCCGCCGCCGCCGATCATCGCCACGCCGAGCACCAGCCACACCTCCGGCTTGGCGAAGGCGCGCAGCTCGCCGCGCAGCGAGGACTGGGAGGCGCCGGCGGCCTCTGGCGCGGAAGCAGAGCCCTGTTCGTCAGCGCCCTGTTTCGTGAGGCCGGCTTCGGCGGGCACGGCCAGCGCGACCGCGATCACGGCGAGCACCGCGATGAGACCGACGATCGCGTAGACCAGCCGCCAGCCGGCGTGCTGGCCGAGGATCGTGGTGAGCGGTACGCCGACGATGTTCGCCACGGTCAGCCCGGCGAACATCACCGCCATCGCGCTGTTGCTGCGCGTCTTGTCCACCAGCGAGCCGGCCACCACCGCGCCGGCGCCGAAGAAAGCGCCGTGCGGCAGTCCGGTGGCGAACCGGGCGAGCAGCACCAGGCCGAAGCTGGGCGCCAGCGCCGAGAGCAGGTTGCCGGCCGCGAACCAGCTCATCAGCACCAGCAGCACCGGCTTGCGCCGGTACCGCACCGAGGCGGCGGTGAGCAGCGGCGCGCCCACCACCACCCCGAGTGCGTAAGCGGAGATCAGCTCCCCGGCCCGCGGGATCGAGACGGAGAGGTCGGAGGCGACCTGCGGCAGCAGGCCCATCACGACGAACTCCCCGGTGCCGATGGCGAATCCGCCGACGGCGAGAGAGAGCAGGGCACGGCGTACAGCGCCGGAAAGCATGTCGCTGCCAACTTCCTTGTGTCGGGACGGCGACGGCGCTGTCAGCCCCACCCAGTGAGTTCAGTTGTTACCAAGGGTACCGGCCGGCCGGGCGCGCGAAGGAATCACGCGGCGTCGAGCCGGGCCACTTCCTCCGCGGACAGCTTCAGGTCCACGGCCCGCGCCGAGTCCTGGATCGTCTCAGGTCGCGAGGAGCCGGGGATCGGGATGACCACCGGCGCCTTGGCCAGCATCCAGGCCAGGCAGACCTGCTGCGGGCTGACCCCGTGCGCCTTCCCGACCTCGGCGAAGGCACCGAACCTGGAGCCGAGCTCGCCGGCGCTCGAGATGCCGCCGAGCGGGCTCCACGGCAGGAACGCGATGCCGAGCCGGGCGCACAGCTCGAGCTCCGGCTCGCTGGAGCGGAACGAGGGCGAGAACTGGTTCTGCACGCTGACGAGGCGGCCGCCGAGGATCTCGTTGGCCTGCTGGATCTGCTGCGGGTTCGCGTTGGAGATGCCGGCCATCCGGATCTTGCCGGCGTCGAGCAGGTCGCGGATCGCGCCGACCGAGTCGGCGTAGGGCACGCGCGGGTCCGGGCGGTGGAACTGGTACAGCCCGATCGCCTCGACGCCGAGGCGCTTGAGCGAGGCGTCGCAGGCCTGCTTGAGGTATTCCGGCGAGCCGTTGACCGTCCAGGTGCCGTCCCCGGGGCGCAGGTGGCCGCCCTTGGTCGCGATCAGCACGTCCGAGGTGTCGCCGCCGTAGCTGGCCACCGCGCGGGCGATCAGGGACTCGTTGTGCCCGACCTCGTTCGCGTGCAGGTGATAGGCGTCCGCGGTGTCGATCAGGGTGATTCCGGCGTCCAGCGCGGCGTGGATCGTGGCGATCGACCGCTGCTCGTCCGGCCGTCCCTCGATCGACATCGGCATGCCGCCGAGACCGATGGCGCCGACCTGGACGTCGCCGATGCGGCGAGTCTGCATGGGGGTTCCTCCCGTATCTGACAAGTACAGTCCCAGCCTCCCTGCCCAGGATTAAGCTGTCCAACAGAGAAATCTGATGCCGCTTAGCACGGCGGCTGCTCAATAGGGGTGAGGGACGTGGAACTGCGCCAGCTGGAGCACTTCGTCGCGGTCGCGCAGGAGTGCCACTTCACCCGGGCGGCCAAGCGGCTGCACATCGCCCAGTCGGGTCTGTCCGCCTCGATCCGCTCGCTGGAGCGCGAACTGGGCGCGCCGCTGTTCCTGCGCAGCACGCGGCAGGTCCAGCTCACGCCGGCCGGTCAGGCGCTGCTCGGCGAGGCGCTGCGCGCGCTCTCCGCGAGCAACGCGGCGAAGGACGCGGTCGCCGCCGTGCAGGGCCTGCTGCGCGGCCGGCTCTCGATCGGCTCGCTGCAGTGCCTGCACGCGGTGCACGTGCCGACGCTGCTGGCCGGGTTCCTCTCCGAGCATCCCGGGCTGGAGATCCAGCTGCGGCAGGGCGGCTCGGACGAGCTGATCGAGCTGGTGCGCACCGGCCGGCTCGACGTGGCGTTCGTCTCAAGGCCGGGTTCCGGACGCTGCCCCGACGACGTGGTCATCCAGGCGCTCGACCGCGAACCGCTGGCGCTGGCCTGCGCGCTCGGCCACCCGCTGGCGGGCAACGGGCAGGTCAAGCTGGCCGATCTGGCCGAGGAGCAGTTCGTCGACTTCCCGGCGGACTGGGGCACCCGCGACCTGGCCGACCGGGTGCTGACCGCGGCCGGGATCGAGCGGCGGGTCGCCCTCGAGGTCACCGACGTGCACTCGCTGCTGGACCTGGTGGCGTACGGACTGGGCGTGGCGCTGGTGCCGCGGTCCTACTCGGTGAAGACTGACCGGGTGCGGTTCATCGAGCTGGCCGGCGAGGTGCCCGCGTGGGAGACGGTCAGCGTCACCACCGACCCGACCAGCGCGGCCGCGGCCGCGCTGCTGCGCGAGGTGGACCGGGTGAAGGCGGCGGCCGGTTAATCCGCTTGTCAGCCAACGAAATTTCGGATACGCACCGTGCTAGACGGCTCTTCGAAGAGCGCGAAACAAGTCCCACGGAGGGGCCGATGCGGGGCATAGGGCAACTGAGGCGAAGACTCTGGAACTGGCTGACCACGCACGACCGCGGGCTGCTCGCGCTGCGCCGCGCGGGCCGGGCGGCGATCGTGATGCCGGTGCTGTTCGCGTTCTGCGCGAAGGTGCTCGACAACGGCGACATCGCGACCTACGCCGCCTTCGGCTCCTTCGCGATGCTGATGCTGGTCGACTTCGGCGGCTCGATGCGGGACCGGCTGCAGGCTCAGCTGACTCTCGCGGTCGCCAGCGCGGTGCTGGTCTGCCTGGGCACCCTGGCCTCGCGCGAGCAGTGGCTGGCGGCCGCGGCGATGACCCTGGTCGGCTTCGGCGCGCTGTTCGTCGGCGTGGTCAGCTCGGTGCTCGCGGGCGCGACCACCGCGCTGCTGCTCTCGTTCATCCTCCCGGTCTCGCTGGCCAGCAGGCCCGGGGTGATCCCGGACCGGCTGGCCGGCTGGGGCATCGCCACGGTCGCCGCGCTGCTCGCGGTCTCGCTGCTGTGGCCGGCGCCGGCCAGCGACCCGCTGCGCGGCAGGGCGGCGGCTGCGTGCCGGGCCATCGCGACCAGGCTGTACGTCTCGGTCTCGCTGCACCGCGCCGGGGCCGATGTGAAGTCCGCGCCGGAGTACCAGGCGGCGGTAACCGCGTCCGAGACCGCGATGGCCGATCTGAACCGCGTCTTCCTCGCCACGCCCAACCGGCCTACCGGGTTGAGCACCTCGGCGCGCGCCGTGGTGCGGCTGGTGGACGAGCTGAGCTGGCTCAGCGCGATCCTGGCGCAGTCGCGCTCGCTCAACTGCGCCATGCCTAATCCGGCCGCGTGCAAGGTCAAGAACGCCGCCGCGGCGGTGCTGGAACGCGGCGCCGAACTCCTGGAATCCCCGCGCGCGAGCTTGGACGGCCTGCACGACGCCCTCACCGCGCTGCGCGAGGCGCTGACCAAGCTGGAACGCGACGCCATCGGCCAGCTGCCCATGCAATCGACGGTGTTCGAGGGCGCCGCGTTCGAAGGCGCCGCGTTCGAGGGCGCCGCGGTATCCGGGGCGGCGGCCTCGGATCCGGACGGCGGGCCGCCCCCTCCGCAGCAGCTGCGCCGGGCCGAGTCGATCATGCTGGACGAGCACGTCAGCGAGGTCATCGACGCGCTCGACCCGAGCTTCCGGGCGCAGGAGATCAGCTTCGTGGCCTCCCTGATCGGCCGCAACATCGAACTGGCGGCGCGGGCCGAGCGGCGCTCGTGGCTCGACCGGCTGCTCGGCCGCCAGCCCGAGGGCCTGCCCGGCACCTTGACGGCGGCTCAGGAACGCGCGGCGGCGCACGTCGAGCGGCACTCGGTCTGGCTGCACAACAGCGTGCGCGGCGCGGTCGGCCTCGGCCTCGCCGTGCTGGTCGCGAACCTGACGGGCGTTCAGCACTCCTTCTGGGTGGTGCTCGGAACCCTCTCCGTGCTGCGCTCGAGCGCGCTGAACACCGGGCTCAACGCGTTTCGCGCGGTACTGGGCACCACCGCCGGCTTCGTCATCGGCGCGCTGCTGCTGTTCCCGATCGGCCACTCGACCGGGCTGCTGTGGTTCCTGCTGCCGCCCGCCATCGTGCTGGCCGGCATCGCCCCGGCGGCGATCTCCTTCGCCGCCGGGCAGGCCGGCTTCACCCTCGTCCTGGTCATCCTGTTCAACATCATCCAGCCGACCGGCTGGCGGGTCGGGCTGCTGCGGGTCGAGGACATCGCGATCGGCGCGGGCGTGAGTCTCGCGGTCGGCGTGCTGTTCTGGCCGCGGGGAGCGGCGGCGGCGCTGAGCAAAGCACTGTCTGAGGCTTACGCCGACAGCGCGCGTTACCTCGCCGCGGCCGTCGAGTACGGGATGCTGCGCTTCGACATCACGGGAGCCGAGGCGGCCGGAACCGGCTCCTCGGTGGATGCCGCCACCCTCGTCCCGACCCAGCAGGCGATCCGGGCCGCCGCGGCCGCGCGCCGCATGGACGACGCGTTCCGCGAATACCTGGTCGAGCGCGGCGCGAAGACGGTGCCGCTGGCCGAGATCACCCGACTGGTCAGCGGCGTGACCGCGCTGCGCCTCGCCGCCGACGCCGTACTCGATCTCTGGCAGCGCGACGAGGACCCCGTCTCCGACGACCGCGCGTCGGCCCGGATGGAGCTGCTGCGCAGCGTCGAACTCATCCGCAACTGGTACGACGACCTGGCGGGCAGCCTCGACGGGGAGCGGACCATCCCGCCCACCCTCGAGCGCGATCCGGAGGCGGACAACCGCCTGGTGCGCGCCGTGCAGCACGACCTGCGCGACGAGGACGGAAAGGCCACCGCCACCGCGGTCCGGATGATCTGGACCGGGGACCATCTCGAGGCGGTACGCCGGCTCCAGCCCAGCCTGCTGCAACCGGCGCTCGCGGCCAGGTCGGCCTCCTTCAGGTGAGCTCGCCCGTTCCCGGGCGGACGTGCGCCGCTCGGGAATGAGCAGGAAAGTTCACACGGAGTTTTCCCCGATATCCACGGTTACCAGCGTGGAAAGACCATGATGAACTGGTGTCTCACGAAATCGGGGTGCTCTCCCTTTATGAGGGCTTCTTCCGCGGCGGCGCCCGGATCCTCCACACCGACGTGCTCGCGGGCCTGCACGGCCGTGGCCAACGTCACCGCGTACTCAGCATCCACGAGAACGTTTACCGGGAGGCGACGTTCCAGCGGATGCGAGATGACGCCTGCTATCAGCGACTCGTCGCGGCGGGAATCCCGGTCACCGCGCTGCGCGGGGCGGAACGCGGAGCCGCCGACCGGGAGTCGGCGCGCTTCGACGAACGGGAACTGGCGCTCTTCGAGCGGGAGGCCGCCGCGACGCGGGTGGTGCTCACGCTCAAGGAACAGCCGCTGCGGCTGGTGAACCAGGCCGGCTGGCGCGGGCCGCTGGTCACCTGCCTGCACCGCTCGGACCCGGAGAATCAGGGCTCCGCGCTCGCCGAACTGCGCGCCGCGGTGGCCGCCGGACGCGTCACGGCGCTGGTGTGCTGCGCGGATTCGACGAAGGCGGCCTACCGGGCCGCGGGCGTTCCCGACAGCCTGCTGCACGTGATCCCCAACGGCGTCGATCTGCGCCGCTTCCGGCCCGATCGCCTCGCCCGCGCGCGGCTGCGCCGCTCGCTGGCCATCCCCGACGAGGCCCCGTTGGTCGCGTTCGCGGCGCGCTACGACGGCATGAAGAACGTGCCGCTGTTCCTTGCCGCCGCCGCGCGCTTCCTGGCCCGCCGGCCGACCGCCCATGTGCTCATGTGCGGAACCGGCATGACGCGGGAGAACGAGCAACTGCTCACCGACCTGCGCATTACAGGACTCGATGAATCCGGTCGCCTTCACCTGCTCGGCCCGCGAGACGACCCGCAGGCGCTGTTCGCCGCGGCCGACGTGGTCGCGCTCACGTCCGTCTTCGGCGAGGCGGCGCCGCTGTGCCTGATCGAGGGGCTGCTGTGCGGCGCGATCCCGGTGGCGACCGACGTCGGCGACTGCGCCGCGATCGTCGCCGGCCGGGGGCTGCTCACCCCGCCTGACCCCGACGCGATCGCCGCGGCGTGGGGCGAGGCGCTGGCCCGGCGAAGCGAGTTCGTCCCGGCGCTGCTGGCCGCCAGGGAGCAGTTCGGGCGCCGCCGGATGCTCGCCGCCTACGCGGCGCTGATCTGGCGGGCCGGCGGGCAGGGCACCCGGCGCCGGGTGCGGCGGGTGCTCGAGCCGGTCGGCTGAAAGCGCAAGCCCGCCCCGCGCAGACCTGCGCGGGGCGGGCTTCGCCGGCTAGATCAGAACTCTGTTACCGGAAGATGTTCACCGACTGCGTGACGACGTCCTGGTTCGGGTCGTCCACCCCGGGGTTGCCGCGGAAGTCGGTCCAGACCGGGTGCGCCTGGAAGTCCGGCCCCATCGCGACCGCGGTGTAGTCGCCGATGAACACGCCCTGCAGCACGTTGCCGGAGACCAGGCCGATCGAGACGAACTGCACCTGCGGGTTCTCGGTCTGCTTGGTCAGCCGCCGCTGCGGGTTGTGCCCGACCGACCAGCGGTCGCCGGAGACCATCGCGAAGTCCTCGCCGATGCCCGCCGGGTCGTAGTAACGGGTGTAGTAGCTGACCGCGATGTGCCCGTTGTACGCCGCGACGGCCGGGAACACCTCGTCGGTCCCGGCGCCCACGGTCTGCGGGGCCGACCAGGACAGCGCGCCATGGCTGTGCGCCTCCGCCGAGATCAACAGCGCGTTGCCGTTGGTGCGCACCGAGACGCCGGAGGAGTTGTACAGGCCGTTGCGGTCGTCCGCCCAGGTGGCGTACAGCCGGTTCTGGACCCGGTCGTAGGTCAGCTGCGGGAAGGAGTTGATCCGGAAGTTCTCCCCGGTCAGCGAGCTGTTGCCGATGTCCGCGTTGAACGGGAAGTCGAAGTCCTGCGCCGCCTCCTGGTTGGTGAAGCTCTTGCCGCCGTCCTTCGAGGTCGCGATGATCACGGCGTCGTGGTCGGTCGGCGCGTTGCAGGCCGCGGTCTGGCAGACCGAGTCCTCATAGGCGACGTACAGCGTGCCGTCGTTCGCCACCACCGGGTTGGTGCCGGTGCCGAACGGAGTGATGCCGGTCTTGAAGCTGGCCAGCGTCGGCGAGATGCCGACCGGGGCGGAGAAGTGCTTGCCGCCGTCGGTGGACCTGGCCTCGACGGTCGGCGAGGAGAGGTAGTTGCCGGCCGAGTCGAAGTTGAACTGGGTCCAGGTGACGTAGACCGCGCCGGTGTGCTGGTCGACGGCGATCCATTCCTTGTCGTTGAAGATGTCGGTCGGGCCCTCGGTCCCGTTCGCGTTGAAGCCGTCCAGGTGCACGATGGTCGGCTCGCCGAAGGTCTTGCCGCCGTCGTGGGAGACCGAGACGGTCACGCCGCTGGCCGACTGCGAGCCGCCGTTGGCGGGCGCGGAGCGGGAGAAGACCAGGTTGGCGTAGTAGACGGTGTTGTTCGGGCCGAAGGCGAGGGACGGGTCGCCGGCCGAGTCGGCCAGGGAGAGCGGGGCGCTCGCGCCGGTCTGGAAGGTCAGGTGCGGCGCGAGGACGTTCTTCCAAGTCTTGCCGCCGTCAAAGGTCGTATACGCCCAGCCGGAGGCGTCGTTGCGGTTCTCGCGGCTGTTGAAGACGCGGTAGTCGTTGGAGCCGGCCACCAGGTTGTCCGGGTTCCACGGGTTCTGCGTGACCGTCGTCTCGTTCTGCGCGGCGTCGCAGCCGGTCTGGCTGCCGACCGGGACGACCGTGTCGCCCTTGATCACGTCGACGTTCGGGGCGAGCGCGGCGTAGGGGTTCGGCTGGCCGAGGAAGGACGCGCACAGCGCCGAGACGCTCGGCGCTTCCGCCATCTCGTCGGTGCCGGAGATGAACTGCTCCTTGAGCAGCGGGTTGGGTGTCGTGTGGGTGCGGGCCGCGGCGCTGGCGTGGGCTCGCTGGGCCACCTTCGCGGATTCCAGCGGGGCCGGATGGTCCCCGCCCGGCGAGCCGGCGGCCGCCGCGCTGGCGAAGCCCGGGCTCACGGCGACGAGCGCGGCCGAGGCCGCGGCGATGAGCACGCCCTGAACTGGGCGTATGCGGTGCATGAGTTGGTCTCTCCCTCCCTTACGCCGCGGCCGGTCCGGCGCGGCGCGTTCGAGACACGGTTCCGCGTGATTCGCGGATCCGGCGACTTTCGAACGCTATGCGGGTGGCTGACCGATGGCAATACTCTGCTGAGGCAGTGACCCATCAGGCCTACCCATACAACGCTTTACGTACTAACCGGGCGCGAAACAGCGTATTGATGGCGTCGGCCTCAGCGGGTGGAGCGCGGAGTCACGCCGCGGGGTGCGGCCGCCTCGGGCGCGAGGAGCGTCGGCGGTGTCACTTGGCCCGGCGAGAGGGAGTCGCGGCGCAGCAGCTGGAGCAGCTCCTCGTAGGGGCCGATGACGTAGGCCTGGTCGCCGGCTCGGAATCGGGTTCCCCGCCGCGGCGGATACTCCAGCCCACTGCCGGGGTCGCCGTCCGCGCGGCCGATGGCCACCACGCGGGTGCGCGCGGACAGCGAGCCCATCGCGAGCCCGTCCAGACCCCCGCCGGGCGCGACGGTCAGCCGGCCGACCAACATCGGCTGGTGCCCGACGTAGAAGGTGCCGAGCACGTCGAGACCGAGCGCGGCGCCGACGAACCAGGGGGCGGCGAGCGCGGCGGTGGAGCGGACTGAGCCGAAGCCGAAGCTGCGCTCCACGGTCTGGCCCAGCTGCTCGTCGAAGAGCCGCAGCACCACGGGAACCTGCGCCCAGCGCGCGCCGAGCTGGTCGCGCACCGCCAGGCCGGTCTCCAGGTTCACCAGGTCGTCGCTCGTGAGCACCGCCACCGCCCGCGCGTCGGCGAGATTGACCGCGCGCAGCGCTTGCGGCTGCGTGGCGTCCGCGATGACTACCGGAACTCCCAGCGCACGCATCTGCGCCAGGTACCGGTTGTCCTGGTTCTGTTCGACCACCACCACCCGCGCCTGCTCGGCCACCAGCCGCTCGGCCACCCGCGCGCCGACCGACCCGAGGCCGACCACCACGACGTGCCCGCGCAGCCCGGTCAGCCGCCCGCGCCCGAGCGCCTCCTCGATCCGGCGGCTGATCAGCAGGTTGGTGAGCATCGCGAAGAACACCGCGACCAGCATGGTGCCGACGATCATCAACCCGATCGCGTAGACGCGCAGCCAGGCGGGCTGGTCGTGGAAGGAGAAGTCGCCGTAGCCGATGGTGGTGACCGTCTCTACGTTGAAGTAGAGCGCGTCGACGATGGTCATCCCACGTCCGTCCGAGCCGCGATATCCCATGCGCAGCACGGCGGTGGAGACGATGACGAGGGCGAAAAGCCCGGCGAACGGGAGCAGCAGGCGGCGGTCGGCCGCCGCGAAGAAGGAGCCGAACGCGGTGCGGATACGGCTCGGCAATCCCGGGCCGGAAGGGTGCGGCGAGGGCACCATGCGATCGTGCGTCGGCGCGGGAACCAGCTCGGGCGTGCCGAGCAGGGTGACCGCGTCGCCCTCGTTCACCAGGTGGTCGCGGCCCGGACAGACCACAACCCGCGTGCCGCCGGCCGGGACGACCGCCACGGGAGCGAGGTCACCGTAGAGGGAACGCAGCGTCGCCTTTCTGCCTGCGGTCACTGTCACCGCGACGAACCGCTCCCCCGCGAGCTCGATCTCGTGCACAGCTGAGCGAAGGCAGGCCTCGACGACCGAGGGCGCGGACAGCCCGGCGACGTCGAGCACCGCGACGCCGATCCCGGCCATCGCCCGCCCGACCGCCGGATTGCGCAACAGCACGACCACACGCAGGTCGGGCCGCTGTTCGCGGGCGAGCAGCGCGGTCTCCAAGGTGTGCAGGTCGTCCTCCTGCACGCACACGATCGCCGACGCGCCGGCCAGGCCGACCGATTCCAGCGCGCCGAGCCGCGCGCTGCCGAAGACGTGCGGGACGCCCCAGCCGCGCACGATCGAGGTCATGCGTGGATCGGGATCCTCGTCGAGGACGACCACGCGCACGCCGGCGAAACGCAGCTGCTCGACGGCGCGCAGCCCGACGCCGCGCAGGCCGCAGACGATGACGTGGCCGGTCCAGTCGTGACAACCGTCGGTCATCGGGTCATTGTCGCCGCCGCCCATAACCGTAAGTATCGCCGTTCTTTACCGAACGGTGCCGTCTTACGCACTCTTCACTGAGAGACGGGAGCGGTGAGATGGGGGCTATGAGATGGGTGGCTGCGAGCTGGCGCGCTGCGGCTTGCCGCGCGAAAGCGAGGCGACTGCCGCGATCAAGGCCATGGCTGCGGCAGTGCCGAACACGATCGTCAGCCCGTGATGGAAGGGGCCTGAGATGAGCTGCGGGAAGAAGCGGTTTCCGGTGAGGGCCGCGGCGTTGTGCGCCGGAAGGGTGTGCAGCACGCCAGAGGGGGCCAGCAGGTGCGCGATCGGGTTCTGCCCGAGGAAGGCGGCGAACAGCGTGGCGACCGGCGGGAGCGTCGCGACGCCGGCGGCCACCGGCGCCGGCACGCCCTGAGCCTGGAGCCCGGCGCTCAGCGTGCGCGGCAGGCTCGACGCCAGCCCGATGATCATCAGGGAGAAGAACACCCCGATGGACAGCGAGGTGCCCGAGTTCTGGAAGGTCGCGCGCATCCCGGAGGCGACGCCGCGCCGCTCCGGCGGCACCGCGCCCATGATCGAGGAGGTGTTCGGCGCCGAGAACATGCCCTGTCCGACGCCACTGACGAAGACCAGCACCGCGAACGCCGCGTAGGGGAAGTCCACCGGCAGAAGCAGCAGCCCTAGGAACGCCCCCGCCATCAACACCAGGCCGCTGGTGGCGAACAGGCGCGCGCCGAAACGGTCGGAGAGGAATCCGCACAGCGGCCCGGCCACGAGGAACCCCGCCGTGAGCGGCAGCATGCTGATACCCGCCCACAGCGGCGTGTCCGCGAAGTCGTAGCCGTGCAGCGGCAGCCAGATACCCTGCAGCCAGATGATCAGCATGAACTGCAGGCCGCCGCGGGCTATCGCGGTCAGCAGCGCGGCGGCGTTCCCGGCCGCGAAGGCGCGGATGCGGAACAGGCCGAGTTGGAACATCGGCTCGGCGACCCGGGTCTCGATCACGCCGAACAAGAGCAGCAGGCACACCCCGCCGGAAAGCAGGCCGAGCACGAGCGGGTTGGTCCAGCCGGTGGACGCGCCGCCGTAGGGCTGGATGCCGTAGGTGATCGCGGCCAGCAGCGCGAGCGCGCCGCAGGTGAAGGTGAGGTTTCCCGGCCAGTCGATCCGCGCGGCCTTCGAGGTGCCGATCTCGCGCAGCGTGCGGTAGGACCAGATGGTGCCGGCGAAGCCGATCGGCACATTGATCCAGAAGACCGCGCGCCAGTCGATGGTCACCAACACCCCGCCGGCGACCAGGCCGAGGAACTGCCCGGCCAGCGCCGAGATCTGATTCACGCCCAGCGCCATGCCGCGCTGGTGCGCCGGGAAGGCGTCGGTGAGGATCGCCGCGGAGTTGGCCATCAGCATCGCGCCGCCGACTGCCTGCGCGATGCGGAACCCGATCAGCCAGAGCGCGCCGCTCTGGCCGTGCAGCGGATCGAGGGAGAGCGCCAGCGAGGCGGCGCTGAACACCGCGAAACCCAGGTTGTAGATGCGCACCCGGCCGTAGATGTCGCCGAGCCGGCCGAGCGCCACCACCAGCACCGCGGTGACCAGCAGGTAGCCCATGATCATCCACAGCAGGTAGCCGATGTTCCCGGCGGCGAGCGGGTCGAGCCCGATGCCGCGGAAGATGGCCGGCAGCGCGATGATCACGATCGAGCCGTCGAGCACCGCCATGAACACCCCGAGCGTGGTGTTCGACAGCGCGACCCACTTGTAGCGCGGCCCCGGCTCTCCCTGTCGCGCCGGGTGGTGGCGCGGGGGCGGGGCCGAGGCGTCGAGGCGCTGCTGAGTAGAGCTCACAATCGACCACCTTACGAAAGCTTAGTTAGGGTAAGCAAGGTCTAGGGCGGAGGACTCAGTGAACGGCGGCGCGCTCCTCGATCGGCCCGAAGATTCTCGAAATCGGCTCGCATGGAACCGGTGATCACGGGTATCCGGGCCGTTCGCGTTGTGGGTCGCCTAACGGCGAAGAGGGATAGGGACGCTTCATGGCCGGCAGGTCTGGTGGCGATACGGTCACGAGGGTTCGGGGCACGGCCGCGAACTCGGCGAAGATCGCGGAGGGGGCCGAGGCGGCGGGGCTACGCCAGCTGCTGGCCGGGCTGACCGCGGTGCGGGACGGAGACTTCGGCACGCAGCTGCCCGAGAACGACGACGGGGTCCTGGGCGAGATCGCGACCGTGTTCAACGGCATGGTCGCGCAGCTGTCCTTGTTCACCTCCGAGGTCACCCGCGTCGCCCGCGAGGTGGGCACGGAAGGGCGACTTGGCGGGCAGGCCGAGGTGCCCGGCGTGTCGGGCACCTGGAAGGACCTGACCGATTCGGTGAACGCGATGGCCGGCAACCTGACCACCCAGGTGCGCGACATCGCGCAGGTGGCCACGGCGGTGGCCAAGGGCGACTTGACCCAGAAGATCGACGTCGCGGCCCGCGGCGAGATCCTGGAGCTGAAGAACACCCTCAACACGATGGTCGACCAGCTTTCGTCCTTCGCGGCGGAGGTCACGCGTGTTGCGCGCGAAGTCGGCACCGAGGGCAACCTCGGCGGCCAGGCGCAGGTCCCCGGCGTCGCCGGAACCTGGCGCGACCTGACCGACTCGGTGAACTTCATGGCCGGCAACCTGACCGCCCAGGTGCGGTCCATCGCCGCGGTCGCCACCGCGGTCGCCAAGGGTGACCTGACCCAAAAGATCGACGTCGCCGCCCGCGGCGAGATCCTGGAGCTGAAGAACACCCTCAACACGATGGTCGACCAGCTCTCCTCCTTCGCGGCCGAGGTCACCCGCGTCGCCCGCGAGGTGGGCACGGAAGGCCGGCTGGGCGGCCAGGCGGACGTGAAGGGCGTCTCAGGGACCTGGAAGGACCTGACCGAGTCGGTCAACGTCATGGCCGACAACCTCACCGCGCAGGTGCGCTCGATCGCCGAGGTCACCACCGCGGTCGCCAAGGGCGACCTGACCCAGAAGATCCGCGTCGACGCGCGCGGCGAGATCCTGGAGCTGAAGGAGACCATCAACACGATGGTCGACCAGCTCTCCGCGTTCGCGGACGAGGTCACCCGCGTGGCCCGCGAGGTCGGCACCGAGGGAAACCTCGGCGGCCAGGCCACCGTGCGCGGCGTATCAGGAACCTGGGAGAACCTGACCGACAACGTCAACGTCATGGCCTCCAACCTGACCAACCAGGTGCGCTCCATCGCCCAGGTCGCCGAGGCGGTGGCCAAGGGCGACCTGACCCGCAAGATCACGGTCGAGGCCAAGGGCGAGGTCGCGGCGCTGGCCGACGTCATCAACACGATGGTCGACACGCTCTCGGCGTTCGCGGACGAGGTCACCCGCGTGGCCCGCGAGGTCGGCACCGAGGGAAACCTCGGCGGCCAGGCCACCGTGCGCGGCGTATCAGGAACCTGGAAGGACCTGACCGACAACGTCAACGTCATGGCGAACAACCTGACCAGCCAGGTGCGGTCGATCGCCCAGGTCACCACCGCGGTCGCCCAGGGCGACCTGACCAAGAAGATCGACGTCGACGCGCGCGGCGAGATCCTCGCGCTCAAGACCACCATCAACACGATGGTCGACCAGCTCTCCTCCTTCGCCGCCGAGGTCACCCGCGTGGCCCGCGAGGTCGGCAGCGAGGGTCGTCTCGGCGGACAGGCCGAGGTCGAGGGCGTGTCGGGGACCTGGAAGCGGCTGACCGAGAACGTCAACGAGCTGGCCGGGAACCTGACCCGGCAGGTGCGCGCGATCGCCGAGGTCACCAGCGCGGTCGCGGAGGGCGACCTGACCCGCTCGATCACGGTCGAGGCCAAGGGCGAGGTCTCCGAGCTCAAGGACAACATCAACGCCATGGTGGAGTCGCTGCGCGAGACCACCCGGGCGAACCGGGACCAGGACTGGCTCAAGTCCAACCTGGCCGGGATCAGCGGCCTGATGCAGGGCCAGCGGGACCTGGCGGTGGTCGCCGAGCTGATCATGGACGAGCTGGCCCCGCTGGTCGGCGCGCAGTACGGCGCCTTCTTCCTGGCCGAGGACGCGCCGAGCGGCACCGAGCTGCGGCTGATCGGCTCGTACGGCGATCCGGGCGGCCGGCCCACCCGGTTCCGGCTCGGGCAGTCGCTCGTCGGGCAGGCGGCGCGCAGCCGGCGGATCATCGCGGTCGACAACGTGCCGCCCGGCTACGTGGCGATCAGCTCCGGGCTCGGCGAGACCGCGCCGTCCAACCTCGTGGTGCTGCCGATCGTGGTCGAGGAGCAGGTGCTCGGCGTGATCGAGCTGGCCTCGGTGCACGCGTTCACCCCGGTGCACCGGGCGTTCCTCGAGCAGCTGATGGAGAACATCGGCGTCAACGTCAACACGATCGTGGCCAACGCCCGTACCGACGAGCTGCTCGTCGAGTCGCAGCGCCTGGCCGCCGAGCTGCAGGCCCGCTCCGAGGAGCTGCAGGTGCGGCAGGAGGAGCTGCAGAGCTCGAACGCCGAACTGGAGGAGAAGGCCGCGCTGCTGGCAACGCAGAACCGCGACATCGAGGCCAAGAACCTGGAGATCGAGAACGCCAGGCAGGAGCTCGAGGCGCGCGCCCAGCAGCTCGCGCTGGCCTCCAAGTACAAGTCCGAGTTCCTGGCCAACATGAGCCACGAGCTGCGCACCCCGCTCAACAGCCTGCTGATCCTCGCGCAGCTGCTGGCGCAGAACCCCACCCGGAACCTGACGCCCAAGCAGGTCGAGTACGCCGGGGTGATCCACTCCGCGGGCTCGGATCTGCTGCAGCTGATCAACGACATCCTGGACCTGTCCAAGGTCGAGGCGGGCAAGATGGACGTGGACCCGGAGCGGGTCTCGCTGCGCCGGCTGCTGGACTACGTCGAGGCCACCTTCCACCCGCTGACCACGCAGAAGGGCCTGGAGTTCCGGGTGCGCACGGCCAGCGACGTGCCTGGCGAGCTGCTGACCGACGACTCGCGGCTGCGGCAGGTGCTGCGCAACCTGCTGTCCAACGCGGTGAAGTTCACCGAGGCCGGCAGCGTCGAACTGAGCATCGAGCCGGCCTCAGAGCAGGAACTGCCGCCGGCCGCGCGGCGCAACGGCCCGGCGCTGGCGTTCCGGGTCCGCGACACCGGTATCGGCATCCCGGAGCAGCAGCTGGAGACCATCTTCGGCGCGTTCCAGCAGGCCGACGGCACCACCAGCCGCAAATACGGCGGCACCGGCCTTGGCCTGTCCATCAGCCGGGAGATCGCACAGCTGCTCGGCGGCGCGATCACCGCGCAGAGCGCGGTCGGCGAGGGAAGCACCTTCACGCTGTACCTTCCGATCGCGCACCCGGACTGGGCCTCGCTCCCGCTCCAGCCGGCCGCGGCGCAGCCGCAGGCCGAGGCGGTGTCCGTGGTCGAATCCGAGGCGGCAGGCCGGCGCGACCGCGCGCGGCGGCCGGCCGGCGACGCGTCCGCGTCCGCGGCGGTAACGGTCACCTCGGTTCCGCAGGACCCTGATGACAGCCCGGCCCCCGGCGCGCGCCGGCTGCTGGTGATCGAGGACCGGCCGCGCGGACTGCTCTCGCTGGTCGCCGAGAGCGCCGTCGCGGATCTCGCGGACAGCAGGCCGCTGCTGGACGGGCGCGGCCCGGTGCAGATCCGTACCGCGGTGGGCGCGCAGGAGGCCGCGGCGGCGCTGGCGACCGAGCCGTACCACTGCGTGGTCCTGGAACTGAACATGGCCGACGACGGCGCGGCGCGGTTCCTGCAGGCCCGCAGCGACGATCCGGCGCTGCACGCGATCCCGGTCCTGGCGCACCACAACCGGCGGCTCGACGCGGAGCAGGAGCAGCTGATCCAGGCGCATGCCCAGGACTATCCGCTGGAGCTGCTGCCCAGCCTGGACGAGCTGCGCGAGCGGATCGCGCTGCACCTGACCGCGGAGCGCCCCGCGGACGTGGTGCCGCTGGCGAGGCCGGAGAGCCGGCAGCCTGCCGAACTGCCGGAGAGCGACAGCCGGCTGGCCGGGCGCACGGTCCTGGTCGTGGACGACGACGCGCGCAACGTGTTCGCGCTGACCGGGATGCTGGAATTCCACGGCATGCGGGTGCTCAACGCGGAGAACGGTGTCAAGGGCATCGAGGTGCTGCGCAGCGATCCGAGCATCGAGCTGATCCTGATGGACGTGATGATGCCGGAGATGGACGGTTACGAGGCGACGGCGCGGATCCGGTCCATGCCGGAGCGGGCGGACCTGCCGATCATCGCGGTGACCGCCAAGGCCATGCAGGGCGACCGGGAGAAGAGCCTGGCCGCCGGCGCCAGTGACTACGTGACCAAGCCGGTGGACGCGGCCGTGCTCATCGATTGCATCCGCCGCGCCCTGAAGCTGTGAGGCCCGGCGCCTTGAGAGTCCGACCGCAGAACCGACAGAGGGCGAACCGGCACTGAATCATGACCCTTACCCCTACTCCCCCACTCGATGGCGATTCGGCGGCTGAGCCCGGCGAGGCCGCCGATACCGCCAAGGCCGCCGAGCAGAGCGAGGAGGCCGCGCCGGGCATCGGCCGGCTGGCCGCCACCGTCGACCGGCTGCGCGTGCAGCTGCAGAACGCTGAGACGACGGCGGACGCCCGGGCCCTGGTCGAGCTGGCCAAAGGCATCCTGATGGAGCGGCTGCGCTGCGGCCAGGCCGACGCGGCGAAGCAGCTCGACGTGCTGGCCGAGCGCAGCGGGCTGCCGGCGCTTGAGCTGGCCGCGGACCTGGTCAACGAGATCTCCAACGACCCGCTCACCCGCATCGCCCGCGAGCACGCAGGCTCCGTCGCCGCCGCCGCGCTTGCCCGGCGGGACTCGGACCTCGACTCCGCGATCGCGGCGTTCTCCGGCTCCCCCGCCGTCGAGCTCCCGGAGCCCGAAGCCAGCCCGGGCGCGCGGCTTCGCACCGCCGAGTCCGGCGTGATCAGCGCCACCGACGCGCAGGCCGCGGCCCAGTCCCTCAAGCAGCACGCGCTCGGGCCGCTGGGCGCGCAGGCCGTGGCCATTTGGGAGCTGGGCACCGACGGTTCCCTCGTGCTGGCCGGGTACGCGGGTTTCAGCGCCTCGGAGGCGCAGCGCTGGCGGCACGTTCCGCCGCACGTCGCCACGCTGGCCCGCCGGGCCGTCGTCGAACGCCGCCTGCAGATCATCGCGGACACGGCGGACTGCGACGTGCCCAGCATCGGGGCTAACCGGCGCGACGACGAAGGAGGCCGGGTGGCCCTGCCCGCCGAGCTCGGCGGCCGGGTGCTCGGCGTGTTGGAGGTCTGCTGGCCGCACTCCATAGGCGACCTACAGCCGGTGGTGATCAAGCAGCTGGAGGCCCTCGCCGAACTGTGCGCCTACACCCTCGACGGCGGCCAGCAGATCGCCGCGCACACCACCCTGCGCGCCGGTGCATCTGCGACGGCGAAGGGCCAAGCCGTCGACCCGCAGCTCACCGACCTCGTCGACACCCTGCTCGACCCGGCGCTCATTCTCTGTCCCCTGCATGACGCGGAGGGCCGGCTGGTCGACTTCGTCATCGAATATACGAATGAGAATTTCGTGGATCCGGCCGGCCGGCCGCGGGCGGTGGTGACCGGCCTTCCGCTGCTTGAGGCCTATCCGCTGGCCGCGGAGCCCGGCGCGCTCTTCGACAAGGTCGAGCACGTATACGCGACCGGCGAACCGTTCAGCACCGAGCAGCTGGTGCTCAACGCGCGCATCGACCAGGTGCCGGTGTCCTCCGTCGCGGCGGTCGGCATCAGCCGGCTCGGTCGCAGCGTGCTGCTGAACTGGCGGCTGCAGGACGAGGCGGCCAGGCTCGCGACACTGCTGCAGCACGCGCAGCGGCTGGGCCGGATCGGCGGCTTCGAGGAGAACCTGGTCACCGGCGAGACGACGTGGAACGCCCAGCTGTTCGACCTCTACGGCCTGCCGCCCACCGCGCAGCCGATCCCGCTCAGCCGGCTGGAGAACCACGCGCACCCGGACGACGCGGACGCGCTGGGCCGCTTCCTTCGTGCCCTGATGCACCGCCACGCGGCCGCGTCGGCCGCCTTCAGGCTCCAGCGCCCGGACGGCGTGCTGCGCTACATCCGGATCGTCGCCGAGCCCGTCGTGGACGACGCCGGCCTGCTGATCGCAGTGCGCGGCGCGTGTCAGGACATTTCATCGCAGCACTGGACCGAGATCGCGCTGGCGGCCACCCGGGACCAGCTGGCGCACACGGAACAGGAGGCGGCCGAACGCAACCGGCTCGCGCTGCGCCTGCAGCGGGCCATCATGCCCTCGGCGCCGCGACCCGTCGACGCGGCCGGCCTGGACATCGCGGTGCGCTACCGTCCGGCCGAGACAGACCACCTAGTCGGCGGCGACTGGTACGACGCGGTCGTGCTGCCCACGGAGCAGGTCCTGCTGGCCGTCGGCGACGTGGCCGGCCACGGCATCGACGCGGCCACCGACATGGTGGCGCTGCGCAACGCCCTGCGCGGCCTCGCGGCCACCGGGGCCGGCCCGGCGCAGCTGCTCAGCTGGCTCAACACGGTCGCCCACCACCTGACCGACCACGTCACCGCGACCGCCGTGTGCGGCATCTACGACCCGAGCAGCCAGACGCTGCGCTGGGCGCGCGCGGGTCACCCGCCGCCCCTGCTGATCCGCGACGGCCGCGCCACCGCGCTGCCCCTGCCGACCGGCATGCTGCTCGGCGCGACCGGCGAGGCCCATTACGGCGAGCAGGAGCTCACCCTGCATCCCGGCGACACGCTGATGATGTACACGGACGGACTGATCGAGCGGAAAGACGCCTCGCTGGACCAGTCGCTGGAACACCTGCGCGCGGCGGCCCAGGTCGCGGTTCCCGCGCTCGGCGAGCAGCTGGATTACCTGCTCAGCCACAGCAATGCGGATACGGATGACGACACCTGCCTGATCGGTATTCGGCTGCGGGAAGAAGCCGCCGCGAGTGCGTAGGCGCCGTGGGCGGAAGCGGAAAATGGTTCGACGGCTTCGCGCGGCCCTGGCACAGTGGCGCACCATGAGCGATGCCGATCTTGTGACCGCTACGGACGTGCGGCTCATGCAGGGCTTGGCGCAGCGGGTCACGGCCGCGCGGCTCGACCTGGTCAACAGCGACGCGTCGTATGGCGAGCTGGCCTGGATCTGGGGTAAGGGCCACGCCTCCGTCGGCGCGAGCTGGCGGCGGCGGCTGTGGTTCTCCGGCGACGATCTGGTCGGCTGGGGCTGGGTCACGCTGCCGCACCGGGTGCGGCGCAACGACGGCTCGGTGAAGGACGTCACCGGCGCCTATCTGGCATATCAGGTTCATCCCGACCACAGCGAGCTGGTCGACGAGGTGATCGACTGGTACGACGGCACCACGGTCGGACTTGAGCGCACGGTGGTCGCGCAGGCCGCTGACAAGTTCGCCTTGGAGCGATGGGCCGCGCACGGCTATGAGCCCGATTCGGACGCGCTCGGTGACACCGGCTCGTGGACTCAGCTCAATGTGCGGGATCTGGACGACGTGGAGCAGCCGGTGCTGCCGGAGGGGTTTCGATTCCGCACCGCGGACGAGGCCGGGCCGCAGGCCGTGGTCCAGGCGCACTTGGACGCTTGGGCTCCGTCGCCGTATACGGTCGAAGCCTACGAAGGGGTGCGCAGAACGCCGCCCTATCGCGGCGACCTGCACGTGCTGGTCGAGTCGCCGGACGGAATCATGGCTGCCTCGGCGATCATGTGGCTCGACGAGGCGAACCGGACCGCCGAGTTCGAGCCGGTCGGGACGCATCCGCACTACCGGCGGCGCGGCGTCGGCCGGGCGCTGCTGCTGCACGGCATGCAGCGGGCGCAAGCTGCCGGGGCCGCTCACATGACGGTCGCCTGCCTTGGCGCGCCGGGGCATCGCGCGGCGCGTGGGCTGTACTACAGCGTCGGGTTCCGGCAGTTCTCCCGGGACGTGCCGCTCATCAAGACCGGGGGCTGAGGCGTGCCGGGAACCATGCATGCCGATCAGCTGACCATCACGCCGGACATGGTGCGCGACCTGGTGCGCGACCAGTTCCCCGCGTGGCGCGACTATCCGATTCGAGAGGTCGCATCGCAGGGTACGGTCAACGCGATCTTCCGCATCGGCGACGATCAGGCGGCCCGGTTCCCCCTCAAGCCCGACGACGTCGAAGCCACGCGGCGTTCAATGGAGCGCGAGGCGCAGGCCGCAAGCGAACTCGCCGGCCGTACGCGATTCCCCACGCCCGAACCCGTCGCGGTCGGCGAGCCTGGTCGCGGCTACCCGCTTCCCTGGTCGGTGCAGACCTGGATTCCGGGCGACGTCGCCACCCCGACGGATCTGGCCGACTCCATCGCCTTCGCGCATGACCTGGCCGAGTTCATCCGCGGCGTGCGCGCGATCGACCCGCGGGGACGCAAGTTCAGCGGAGAAGGCCGCGGCGGCGATCTAGAGCAGCACGACCCGTGGATCGAGATCTGCCTCGAGAAGTGCGAGGGCTTCCTCGACGTGCCACGACTGCGGCAGATCTGGTCGCAGCTGCGGCTACTGCCACGCGCACCCGAAGACGTGATGACGCACGGCGACCTGATCCCCGGCAACGTGCTCGTCGCAGGGGACCGACTCGTCGGCGTGCTGGACGTCGGCGGCTTCGGCCCGGCGGACCCCGCCCTCGACCTGGTCTGCGCGTGGCACCTGCTGGACGCCGCCGCGCGCCGACAGCTGCGTGAGGACCTGGCCTGCGACGACCTGCAGTGGCAGCGCGGCAAGGCGTGGGCGTTCCACCAGGCGATCGGCGCGGCCTGGTACTACCGCGTGACCAACCCGGCGATGAGCCACCTGGGCCAGGTCACCCTCAGCCGCCTGATGGCAGACGAACTGCCTGCTGCGGCCTGACCGCCCCCCGGCAACCCGGCGGCGCCGGCCTCGCGTGAGGCAACCACCGAGTATCAACCGCATGCCCGCCACCACAGCGCCGACCCCACCGCCATCAGTTCTCAGCGTGCTGTGACAACGACGCGGCATCTCCCGTTGGGCTCGTGGTTGCTTTGGCCCACCTGCCCGCCCCGCTCCGCGCCCTCGCCTAGCGGCTCGCCCGCTCCACGGACTCAGGGCGCTGCCGCGCACGGGCTGCGCCCTGAACGCTGCGCTGTCCCTCCGGGCCGCTCCGCTAGC
>NZ_DASRBQ010000077.1:0-22997 GCF_035653575.1 Actinocrinis sp. | reverse complement strand
ATACGATCCGCGCGGTCTCGCGAAGTCCGCAGGAATCAGCGGGCAACCCCGCGAGGACGCCGGCGCCGAGCGACGCGCCGTGCGCGCGCAACGCCGCGTTGGTGAGCGGCAGGTCGGCGATGCGATCCGCAGGCAACCAGGTTCCGTGGTAGCCGCCGATCAGCACCGCGCGCGCCCGATATCCGTCCAGTCCCAGCAGCTCCCGCAACGCGACTCCCGCCGCGGTCTCGATCACCTTCGGGGAGGCGTTCGGCCGGTGCACCGTCGCCAAGAGGGCGCCTGGTTCCTCCGGCGTCCCGGCGACGCGAAACCATCCAGCGCCGTAGCGAGCGATCAGGGCGAGATGAGCCAGCGTCTCAACGTTCTGCACGAGGGTCGGTGCGCCGCCGATGCCGCGTTCCGTGACTCGTACCGGCGCATATCGCGGCAGCGCGAGGCCGCCCTCGATGCGGTGCACCACCGCGGTTTCCTGGCCGGCGATGAAGCGGGGCGCAGCCTCGACGACCGTGACCGGCACGCGATCGATGCCGGCGCGCAGCCGCTCCGCGACGGCCTCGCGCACCTGCCTCAGTACCCGCTGATCGGGGTGCACGTACGCGTACGCCTGCCGGGCTTGCACCGCTTCGGCTGCCAACTGCAGGCCGTCGAGCACCAGGTGCGGGTCGGAGTAGAGCAGAGTCCTGTCTTTGTACGACGCGGGCTCGCCTTCGGCCCCGTTCGCCACGACGACCGCACGCCCCGGGGCGTGCAGCATCGCTTCGAGTTTGCGGTAGGTCGGGAATCCGGCACCGCCGCGGCCGGTCAGGCCGGCCGCGCGGACCTCGTCGATCACGGCCTGCGCCGAACCCTGATATGCGGGCGGGCCATGCAGCGCGCGGTGCTGTTCCAGGGTCAGCGTCCGTCCGGCGAGCGGAAGGAGCCTGCGGACGTTCGCGCCTTGCGGGACAGTCGTGTCCGAGGGCTGAGTCGTCATGACGTTCACTGCTGTCTACCCCCGCTGAGTTGTTCGAACAGGACGGAGACGCGCGCGGCTCGCGGTACCTCGTGCGGCTTTCGGCCCTCGCTCACCCGCCAGGCCAGCGCCGCGGCGACGGCGAGGATGCACCCGATGCCGAGGCCGAGCAGCCAGCCGCTCTGCATGTCGGTGCTGCTGCCGAGGCTGTGCGCGATGGCCACCGGCCACGAGACGTAGGCCAGCCAGTGCACCCACCGCCAGGTGCGGTGCCCGATGCGAACGCGCAGCAGGCTGGTGATGATCAAGGCAAGGATGAGGTCGAAGCCGACCGTGCCGAGTCCCAGCCACAGCGGTTCGTACGAGGCGGCGAACGGGATGATCGCGTCCGTCAGGCGGATGTTCACGTAGCTGTCCGCGATGGCGCTGAGGATATGGATCACCAGGAAGGCGACGGATAGCAGGGAGAGGCTGCGGTGCAGGCCGACCACGGCGAACTTGGGCAGACCGGGCAGCCTGCCGCGCTTCTGGACCGCGACGCCGAGGACCACGACGCCGGTCAGCATGATCAATGACACGATGCCGGTGGCGCGGCTGGCGTACCACAGCGCCGTGCTCGAGGTGATGCCGCTGGCGGCGCTCATCTATCCCGCTCCGCCCCGCTCGGGACCGGCGGCCAGCCGCCGGTGGTGAACACCCGGCCGTCCAGGTCGACCAGCCGCGCCGGGATCCCCTGCTGCTCGAACCGTGCGAGGGCCGCGCGGCCCCTGATGATCGCGCCGGTCGCCGCCACGTTCGCGGTGACGCAGTCGGCCGCGGCGACCGAGACGGTGCGCCAGATGGTCGGCGCCGGCAGTCCGTCGCGCGGGTTGAGGATGTGGTGCAGCACGGCGCCGCCGCGTTCCCAGCGCCGGGCCGTGGTGCTCGAGGTGGCCAGCGCGCCGCCCGTGAGCGCGACGGTCTGCGCCGGGCCGGCCGGCAGGTCGTCCGGATGGCCGGTCACGTCCTGGACCCGCACCCGCCAGCCGCCGCGTGGCGCCGGTCCCGCGGTGGCGATGTCGCCGCCCAGCGAGACCAGCACGCCGCAGCGCAGCCGCTGCGCGATCCGGGTCGCGGCGCGGTCCGCGGCCCAGGCCTTGGCGGTCGCGCCGAGGTCGAGGCGGGTGCCCGGCGGCATGCGCAGGCTGCGCGAACCGCGATCGAGGCTGATCCGGCGCCACCCGGGCACCGGCCGGGCGCTGAGCTTGATCGCGGGGCCGCTGGGCGCGACGAGCGCGAAGTCGCGATCGTATCCGAGGGCTGACATGGCCTCGCCGACGGTCGGGTCGATGTCTCCGTCGCTGTCGCGCGCGGCGTCGAGCGCGACGCCGAGCGCCTCGGTCAGCAGCGGGGAAAGGGTGACCCAGCGGCCGTCCGCGGCGTCGAGCGCGGCGAGTTCGGAATCCGGGCGGAACCGGCTGCACGCCCGGTCGAGCCCGTCGAGGTCTGATTCGAGGATGGCGCGCGCGGCGGCGAGCCGGCCGGGATTGGTGACCAGGAGCCTGATTTGGGTGCCGATGGCCGTCCAGTCGCTCGCGCCGATGCGCGTCTCGGCCGCCGGGGCGGGCCGGGCGGTGGTGGTCGTGGCGCTCATCACGAGCCCCCCGAGGTGGCTTGGGCGTTCTGGTTCGTCGACTGCGGGGCCTGGCTGGTCGAGCTGTTGCTGTTGCTGTTGCTGTTGGTGGTGGTCGTGTCGCTGTTGTTCGTCGTGCTCTGTGTCGTGCTGCCCGATGACGAGGACGATGAAGAAGAGGTGGAGCTGGACGTGCTGTGCGTCGAGCCGGGCAGCGCGACGGCGAGGGCGACGGCTCCGGCGATTCCGGAGACGCCCACGACGGAGGTGATGGCGTTCACCCGTGCGCGATCGCGCCGCCGGGTGCGCTTCGGCTGGTCGAACATCGCTGCTCCGTCCGCTTGGTCCGCTGATCGTTGCCGTATCGCGGTCCACTATCCGTGGCGCTGATGAGCGGCACGCTGGGCTGCGGCGAAGGGGAGGATGAGAAAACTCAAGGAAGTTTCTGAGAGGTGCCCGTGACGGGGTGGGGCTGGGCTCTGGCAGCTAGGCGAGATCCCGCAGGACAGGCTCGAGGAACGCCTCGCACGCGGCCTCGTCCTCGCAGATTGAGCGACTGAGCAGGACGTGCTCGCGGCGTACCCGCCGCGCCCAGTTCCCGGCGACCGGAAGCAGGCTGATGCGCAGCGTGAACGGCACGGCTTCGCGCCCGTTCTCCTGCTCGATCCGGCGCACGAGCTCGGTTATGCCGAGGCCGCGGCCCATGCGGCGACCCGGCCGGCCCCCGCTCGCGCGCAGGAACTGGAGATCCTCCTGCCTGCACGCATCGAGCCAGGCGAGCGCGTTGGGAAGCCCGGCCTCGGCGAGGGCGGTGAGCGCGGCGGGCAGTCCGTGCAGCGGCTCGGCGAAGACCGGAGGCGCGTCCGAGAACTCGGGGTGGCCGTCGAGCAGGGACTGCCAGACCTGCGTCCACTGCGCAGCGGCCTGCTCGGTGGCATACGGCACGAGCGCTGCGTCGAGCGGCACCGCCGGTTCGAGCGGCGGGACGACGGCGTCCGCCGCGACGTCGAGCCCTGCCGCGTCGCGCAGGTGCAGGGCGATCACGAGCGGTTGCGCCAGGTTAATTCGAACGTGCCAGGAAGGCCGGCCAGCGAACTTCACATGCCGAGCTTAGACCACTGATTCACTGGGCGCAGCGTGCGCAGCGGTCGGCCGCTACTCCGGAGGAAGCCGCCGCAGCCGTTTGATCTGCGAGCGGCGGGTCTTGTCGTCCAGCCTCCTGGCCACCGCCGCCTTCGACGGCTTCGTGGCCCTTCGCGCGCGTGGCGGCGGGGCGATGGCCTCGGCGAGCAGCGCGGCGAGCCGGTCCCGGGCCGCCTGGCGATTGCGCAGCTGGGAGCGGAACTGCGCGGCGGAGATCGCGAGCTGACCGTTCGCCAGGCGCCGGCCGAGCCGGGCCAGCGCCCGGGCCTTGAGCTCGGGCGGCAGCGCGGAGGTGCCGGCCAGGTCGAAGATCAACTCGGCCCGGCTGTCGGTGGTGTTCACGCCCTGGCCGCCGGGTCCGGAGGACCGAGAGAAGCGCCAGTTCAGCTCGTGCGCCGGAATCATCACGGCGGCCGTGACGCGCAGCGGTCCGGAGGCGAGGTCCTCGTCCGAAGGCATGACCGGGTACCCCCAACTTTTGCGATCACCAGACGACGGCGCAGTCTACGGGCATCGGCGGTCAGCGGCCAGGCAGTTGTGCGCGATGCCGAACGGCCGCGCCGGCCGGGCGGTTGACCCGGATGGCGCGGCCGTTCGGCGTTTTCGGCGTTTGTCGCGCGGCGGCCGGTGACTACAGGGAGGGCAGGCTCGGGGCGGGCAGCGAGCCTGCCGCTCCGGGCAGTCCTTGCAGTCCCGGCAGGCCGGGCAGTCCAGGCATGCCCGGGACGCCGGGCAGTCCAGGCACGCCCGGCAGCGACGGCGCGCTGGGAGAGCCCGGCAGCGAGGGCAGCGACGGGATGCTCGGCGTACCCGGCAGGCTGGGCACGGCCGGGAGGTTCACGGCCGCCGGAAGGCCCGGAGCCGCCGGAAGGGAAGAGGCGCTTGGCGCTGATGGCGCACCGGGCGCCGGCGGTGTCGTCGGCGTGCTCGCCGCGGCGCAGCCCAGGCTCTTGATCGCCTCGTCGAGCTTGTTGGCCTGCGCGACTTGGGCCGTCGCGCCGGCCAGATCGGGCGGGGTGGCCATCAGGCTCTTCGCCGCCTGGATCAGCGTCGCGGAGAAGTCCGCGAGCAGACCCGCGCAGGTGGACGGCGAGACCTGCTTCGGCCCCTGCGCGCCGCTCGTCGCGGCCTCGGCCGCGGTGGCCCCGCAAAGCGCCGTGGTGCCGGCCAGGGCGAGGGTCGCGATCCAGCGAGCGTGTCGCTTCTGCACTGTGGTCCTCTTTCGGGCTGGTACCCCCCTCGGGTTCCGGAAGGCAGGTACCCGCGCCGGACGGCGGCATCGACATCTGCTGTTGATATTCATCCGCTTGCCAGTTAAGTCGTACGAGTCACCCGGACAGCGGCGGTCCCCGGCGTGGAGTCGGGAATCTCCACCACGCCGGGGACCGGATGAGGGGTCAGATCAACTCGTTCTCGAGCGCGGCCAACTCCTCGGGGGTGCCGTAACTGATCGGGCCGTTGAAGGTGCGCCGGGCGGTGACGAACCACCAGACCGCGGAGATCAGCAGCACCACGCCGAGCGCGATCGGCGCGTAGTTGAGCGAGTGCCAGGTGATCGGGCTCGACTCGGGCAGCAGGAACAGGATGCTGCTGAGGAACACCCACGCCACCGCGACCGCGGCGATCGGCTTGCTCCAGCGGCCCAGGTTCCACGGCCCCGGCTCGAAATCGTCGCCGCGCCGCAGCCGCAGGAAGATCGGGACCGCGTACGAGCCGAACAGGCCGATCACGTTCACCGAGACCACCGCGAAGAACGCGGTGCTCGACCACAGCGAGGGCAGCACCAGCAGGAAGGCGCCCACCGCGGCGAACCACACGCTCTTGACCGGCGTGCCGGTGCGCGGATTCACCGAGTGCCACAGCTGCGAGCCGGGGATCGCCCCGTCCCGGGAGAAGGCGAAGATCTGCCGCGAGTTGCTGGTCATGTTGGCCAGGCCGCAGAACAGCAGCGCGCCGACCACGATCAGCAGCAGCAGCTTGGCCGGGGCGCCGCCGGCCGCGTCGAGCACGATCTGAGCGGAGGGGAATCCGGTGCCGCTGCCCAGTTCGTTGTCATAGTTCTGCACCGAGAACAGCAGCGCGAGCAGCAGGATGAAGCCGCCAACGCCCGAGTAAGCGATCGAACGTACGATGCCGCGCGGCGCGGAGACCGCGGCGCTGCTGGTCTCCTCGGTCATGTGCGCGCTGGCGTCGAAACCGGTGAACACCCAGGCCGTGGAGAGCAGGCCGAGCAGCCCGGCGTACAGACCGCTGGAGAACCCGGTCGCGTTCTCGAAGTGGGTGAAGACGAACGAGGCCGACTGGTGGTGCGACGGCTTGAACACCAGTACGCCCACGATGACCAGCGCGCCGATCAGCAGCCACCACACCGAGATCCGGTTGAGCAGGCCGACCAGCTTGACCGTGTAGGTGTTCGCCAGGGCGTGCACCAGCAGGATGACGCCGAAGACCAGCAGCGTCGTGTACTTGGTCGGGTTGTAGCTGCTCCACTCCAGCCCGATCAGGATATTGATGAAGCTGGCCGCGGCGAAGTCGGTGGCCGCGGTACCGGCGATCTGCCCGGCGAAGTTCAGCCAGCCGGTGAACCAGGACCAGGCGGCGTTGTGCCGCTTGGCGAGCTTGGCCGCCCAGTAGTACAGCGCCCCGGAGGTCGGGTAGGCCGAGCAGATCTCGGCCATCGCGGCGCCGACGAACAGGATCAGGGTGGACACCACGATCCAGCCCCAGACCAGGGTGCGCGGGCCGCCGGCGCCGAAGCCCTCGCCGAAGCCGGTGAACACCCCGGCGATGATGTTGATGATGGTGAAGGAGACCGCGAAGTTGTCGAACCAGGTCAGCCGGCGCGACAGCTTGCGCGGATAGCCCAGCTCATGCAGCCGCTGGTCGTCGTCAAGCAGCACGGTCCCGGCGGACCGTTGATCCTGTGACGCCCGTGTCGTCGAGGACATCTCAGCGCTCACTTTCTCGGTATTGGCTCTGTGGGTGGTGGGTGAGGGGCAGTGGAGCCTAGGGGGTGCGGACCCGGCAACGCTGGCGGGCGCGCGTGAGCTGCTCGGCGGGATCACCGAACAGCGACCACGGATGGGTGGAGGCGTAAGGCCCCATGGCGCGGAAGACCTTGGCCGCCTCCCAGTGCCGGTCGCCCATGTAGAGCGCGTGGGCGAGCACGGAGAAGTCCGCGACCGGCACCAGCGGATCGCGTTCGACCGCGCGGAACCAGCCGTCGAAGACGTGCATCGAGGTGAACAGCGCGTGCTGGTCGGTCCACTGCCGGTCGGCGAACGGGCCGCGCACCGGATCGTCGCGCAGCTCGCGGTAGTGCTCGACGTACGCGGTCAGCGGCAGGACCTGCAGCGCGCAGTCGGCCGGGCTGTGCAGCGAAACCCAGCGCGCGACCTCCCACATCGCGTCCGCGCTGCCGCCGTAGCGGGGGAAGAAGCAGGCCAGCAGGCGATGGTGCGCCTCGCGGTTGAGCGGATCGCGGGCGCGGGCCTCGCCGAGCAGGTCCCAGGGCCCGGGCGAGGTGACGCCCTCAGGGCCGGGTACCTTCGCGTGGCCGAGCCGGGCCAGGGCGAGCAGCCCGACCCAGGGGGTCGGGTCGGCCGGGTCGGCGTCCGCGCACACCAGGCAGGCGCGCTGGGCGAGGGCGGCCAGGTCTCCGGCGCGCTCGTCGCCGGAGTCGGCCGCGCGCAGCGCCCGCGCCACCGCGGTGCGCGCGTACATCAGCAGCGCATCAGGGTTCGAAGGCTCGTCGGCGAGCCACTGCTCGGCGACGTCGAGGCCGGCGGCCACCGAGGCGAGCACCAGGGAGCGGTGCGCGCGCAGTTCATAGTCTGAGCGGGTGGCCGCGATCAGGGCGCGCGCCTCGTGGAAGCGGCCCGCTTTCAGGTCGAGGGCCACCTGGGCCAGATCGCGATCCGCGCCGGCCGGATTCCACACGAAGGCCGGCTTGCTCACCGCGCCTCCCGGCCGTGACGGCGCGCGCGCGTGCCGGGTGTCGCGCGTTCGCTCATGATCGACACAACGGCTCCCGGCTAGCTCGGCGGTGCGTTCCGTGACATGGACCCGGTCAAACGCAGGACACGATATCAACAACAGCAGCAGGCGAAAGCAGGCACCGAATTCGGTGCGTAACACACAGGCAATCTATCGCTCACAGCGCAGGTCAGGCCGGGTCCGGCCCCGACGCCGAAGCGGCGTCGGGGCCGGTGATCACGGTCCGGCGCGCTCCGCCTCGGCGATCATGATCAGGGCACGTCGATTGTGATCGGTGACAGCGTTGATCGAGTACGAAGATCACTTCGGCAGTGTGTTGTCACCGCGGCGCGAAACAGATCACGACGCCGCGCACAGCGAACGCGGGCGTGCTTCCGGCGATGCGAGGTCCGTGTCAGAGATCTTGCTGCCGCCGGGATTCGACGGGCGCGCTCCCCCGCCGGTAGCGCGGCCAGCTCTGCATCGCGGAGTGCAGATCGTCGTCGTCAAGTTCCGGCTCGGCCAGCTCGGTCACTCCGTCGCGCCGCGCGATCAACCCGTCCAGCAGCATCGGCACGTACCGCCGCCAGCCGCCGTCACGCACGCCGTGGGTGAACTCGACGGTCGCGGAGATCATCAGCTGTACGGCCATGATGTCCGTCGCGCGGAAGTCGGCGCGCAGTAGGCCCTGCTCCTGGGCACGCGCGACCAGCTGCTCCATCATCGGCTTGATCCGGTCGCGCATCTGCGCGATCCGGTCGCGGCCGTAGGTCTCCGAGAGCATCACGTCGCGCAGCCCGAAGTCGGCGGCCTGAACCTCGGCCATCCTGGTCAGCAGGAAGACCAGCCCCGCCCAGGCGTCCGCTTCGGCCAGCGCCCGCTCGGTCAGTTCCAGGATCTGCGCGAAGCCCTCCTCGAACAGCGCGTCGATCAACGCCTCCTTGTTGGGGAAGCGCCGGTAGACCGTGCCGACGCCCAGTCCCGCGTGCTTGGCGATCTCGTCGAGGGTGGCCTCGAGCCCGCGCTCGGCGAAGACCTCCTTGGCCGCGACCAGGACGCGCTGCCGGTTGAGCTCGGCGTCGCGGCGCAGCGGTCGGGGGGCGGCAGGCGGCGTGGGCGTGTCCATGGCGCGGCAGTCTACCTCCGGCGACAACAAGTGGAGATCATCTCTCCGGTTCTATGCTACGCTCGGATGAAATGGAGACCCATCCTCCAGATATGTGGGGACATCGCCTATGCCCGACATCACCACCACGGGGGGCTCCGCCTCCCCCGGCCGCACCCTCGGCGCCACGACGCCCGCGGCCGGAAACCTCCCGCAGGAGAACCCGCATCACGCCCGCCGCTGGCTGATCCTCGCCGTGATCGGCATCGCGCAGCTGATGATCGTGCTCGACGCGACCATCGTGACCATCGCGCTGCCCGACGCGCAGAAGGCGCTCGGCTTCAGCAACGGCGACCGGCAGTGGATCGTGACCGCCTACTCGCTGGCCTTCGGCGCGCTGCTGCTGTTCTTCGGCCGGCTCGCCGACCTGATCGGCAAGAAGAACACCTTCATCATCGGGCTGGTCGGCTTCGGCCTCGCCTCCGCCCTCGGCGGCGCCGCGCCCAACTTCGAGGTGCTGGTCACCGCGCGGGCGCTGCAGGGCGCGGCCGGAGCGATGCTGGCCCCGGCGGCGCTCTCGCTGCTGACCACGACGTTCACCGAACCGAGGGAACGCGGTACCGCTTTCGCGGTATTCGGCGGGATCGCCGGCTCCGGCGCCGCGATCGGCATGCTGCTCGGCGGCCTGCTCACCGAGTACTTCAACTGGCGCTGGACGCTGTTCGTGAACGTCGCGTTCACGGTGGTGGCCCTGGTCGGCGCGGTCACCCTGCTGCACACCCAGCGCTCCGAGCACCGCCCGAAGCTCGACCTGTTCGGCACGGTGGTCATCTCCGGTGCGCTGTTCTGCCTGGTCTACGGCTTCTCCAACGCCGCGTCACATCCGTGGAGCGCCCCGTCGACATGGGTGTTCCTGGCCGCGGCCGCGCTCGGCATCGTAGCCTTCAGCTGGTGGCAGACCCGCGCCTCGCATCCGCTGATGCCGCTGCGCATCCTGCTGGACCGCGACCGCGGCGGCTCGTTCGCCGCGGTGTTCATCACCGGCGCGGGCATGTTCGGGGTCTTCCTGTTCCTGACCTACTACCTGCAGATCATGCTGAGGTACTCGCCGGTCAAGACCGGCCTGGCGTTCCTGCCGATGGTGTTCGTGCTGATGGCCTCGGCGACGCTGGCCACCACCCGGCTGCTGCAGAAAGTCGGCGCGCGCCCGCTGGTCGCCATCGGCATGGTGCTCGCCGCGGCCGGCATGGCGTGGATGACCGGGATCGACGTCACCACCAGCTACGCCACGCACATCCTCGGCCCGCTGCTGATCATCGGCGTCGGCATCGGCCTGGTCATGGCCCCGGCGATGAACATCGCCACCTTCGGGGTGGACGCGGACGACGCGGGGGTGGCCTCGGCGCTGGTCAACACGATGCAGCAAGTCGGCGGTTCGATCGGCACCGCGCTGCTCAACACGCTGGCGACGGCCGCGGCGACCAGCTACCTGGCGGGCAAGCTGCCGACCCCGCTGGTGCTCGCGCACGCGCAGCTGCACAGCTACGTCACCGCGTTCTGGTGGTCGGCCGGGATCTTCGCGGGCGGCGCGGTCGTCTGCGGTCTGCTGCTGCGGCCCGGCGTGCACGTCAGCGATCCGCAGGCGGCGCCCGCCGTCCACGGGTGAACGCCGATCGTCAGACCTCTTCTTCGACCTCGGCGTCATCCAGCTGCGCACGGCTCGCGAAGTACTCGGCGTTCTCGCGGGCCGTGCGCGCGTATTCCGGGTAGCCCCAGCGTTCGCAGCCCTCTGCGAAGGCCAGCTGCCAGCGTGAGGCGCTGGCCGGGTTCTCGCCCAGCACCGCGATGGCCAGGCTCAGCGTTTTGAGACCGGACTCCAACGCCGCGACGTACTCCTCGCGCGCGTCGCCGTCCTGCGGATGTTCAAGCAGCGACCACAGCTCGCGCGCCCCGGCCTCGGCGGCTTCCTGCGCGGGGGGAAGCAGTTCCGCGGCCTCCTGCTCGGAAAGGGTCTGCATCTCGATCCGCTTGACCACGTGCTTGAGCCGGAGCGTGCGCGCCTGCGCGATCAGGAAGTCGCGGTAGCGCCGCGTCTCCGAGTCGTCCTCGTCGCACGCGCGCAGGTGCGCGATCACGTCGTCGAGCTGTTCGAGCGCTGCTTTGATGTCGGTGGGAGCAAGCAGCCGGGCCACCGATTCGAGGGCGGCGGTGGTCGGCTGGTGACCGGCCGCGGGACGGCCCGCGCGCGCCGCGTCCCGGTACGCCTCCAGTGCCGCCGCCTGATCGCCCTCCTGCTCGGCCGCCTCGGCGAGCTGGTGCCGCAGCCAGGCGCGCGCGGTCGGGTAGTCCTCCGGGACGACCGCGAGCACGTCGCGCAGCACCCGCGCCGCGTCGCGCGCCCGGTCCAGCTCGCACAGGCTGATCGAGTAGTGCAGGGCGCTGAGATGAATCAGCTCTCGGCATTCATCGTCCTCCCAGCGCCCCAGGATCTGGGAGAGGGCCGGGTGGTAGAAGGTCAGCGCGGTCTCGTGCCGGCCGGCGCGGTGGTGCACCTCGCCCATCAGCAGCCTGGCCCGCGCGGCGCCGACCGGATCGCTGCCGGCCAGCAGCCGGGCCGCCTGCGCCGCCGCCTGGACGACCTCGTCGTCGCGCGCGTGGTCGGGATCGCGGGAGCTTTGGGCGTTGATCGCTTCGGCGAGCAGCAGCGTGGTCAGGCCGGGCAGGTCGGGGGTGGCCGGCGGATTGGCCAGCTGCGAGACGCGTCTGGCGCAGCTCTCCGCTTCGGCGGGCTGGTGCGCGGCGAGCAGGACCTGCCCGCGCCGCAGCAGCGCCTCCGCCGCGAGCCAGGGCTGGAACACCGCGAGGTACACCTCGGCCAGATCCCCGAGCCGATCCAGCAGGCTGCTGACATACCCGGCGGCCTCGGCCTCGTCGCCCTGCCGGGCGAACATCCGGGCCATGGCCGCGGTGACCTCGACCCACGCGCGGGCCGCCGCCGCGTACTGAGGCGTGGCGCCGTGCGCGTCGGCCAGCTCCCGGAAGGTGCGGTATTCCTCGGCGGCCTCCTCGGCGACCAGCCGGCCTGCCTCGCCGTCGTCGGCGGTGTCCGGTTCGGCGTCGACCGTGCGCCGCCAGCGGTCCAGGTGCCGGTAGAGCCCGTACAAGCGGACGGTCACCAGCTGGCCGCCGGTGATCCGGCCGGCCTCGAACTCGGCCTGCGCGGCTTTCCACGCCTCCGCCTGCACCACCTCGGCGGCCGCGGCCTCCTCACCCCCGACGAGGTAGCGCTGGTATGCGCTCATCGCCCGGCAGCGCAGCGCGTCGCCGGTGCGGCCGAGGGTCGCGTACAGGGTGGCGGCGAAGGCGAGCTGTTCGTGCGCGGCGGCGTGGTCGGCGCGCTGGGCGAGCGCCGTGCCGCGGCTTTCGGACAGCTCCGCGGCGACATCGTCGCTCAGTCCGGTGCCGCTCGCCGCCACCTGTTCCCAGGCGGCGCACGCGTGCGGGTGCCGCAGGAAGGCGAGATAGCGGGCACGCGCGGCCAGCGCGTCTACGGGTTCGAATCCCCGCGGGAGGCTGCGCGGACCGCTGCCGTCCGCTCGGCCGCGTGCGTCCCATGGCATCGGGATCGGCGGCCAGGTGGCGTCCAGCCAGCCCGCTTCCAGCCAGCCGGAGGGCGGCGGCAGCTCGTCGTGCCGCAGCTTGGCGGTGCGCCAGGACTCCAGGGTCTCGGCATGTTCCGAGCCGCCGGCGGCCGCGTCTTGATGGGCGGCGTAGTCGGCGAGCACGGCGTCGAGTTCGGTGTAGAGGGCCGAGGCGGTGACGATGTCGCGCGGCGAGCGGGTGATCGGCAGGTCCCCTTGCCCGGCGTCGACGAGCAGCTTGAGGAAGAGCAGGAAGCGCCCGTGCACCCACCAGTACTCGCCGACCGCGTCGCGGTGCGCGGGCAGCCAGTCGATGTGGTCGTGCAGGATCTCGAGGCCGCGCAGCACGTCCCGGGTCCGGTTGACGAACAGCGCGTGCAGCTCCAGCTGCCGGGGCAGGTCGTGGCGGCGGCGGATCGCCGGGTACCCGAGCCGGTGGTGCTGCCGGGCCTTGTCGAAGCGGTCGAGGTTGAGCAGGTCGATCATGACCTCGCCGTGCGCGATGCCGACGTGCGGCCGCTCGCAGCTGCGCACCCCGGCGATGATCGCGAGCCACAGGTCCACCGCCTTGGGCAGGTCGTCCTGCCGCTCGTACCAGTAGGCGGCCGTGGCCAGGTCGCAGGCGTCGCAGGCGGCCCCGGCGTCGCCGTCCTCGGCGAGCAGGGCCTCGATCCGCAGCGTGGCCAGCTCGTTCTCGCCGCGGCGGCGGTGGATCCAGTAGCGGCTGCGGTGGACCGCGCGCAGGCTGTAGCCGCCGGTGAGGTAGAACGACTCCATCTCGTCCATGAGCCGGTCGACCTCGGCGGCGGGCACCCGCTCGTCGGCGTCCAGGACGTCGACGACGTGCTGGAAGTGCTCGCGGAACCGGAAGCGCAGCGCCGCGTCGAAGACCTCCGGTTTGGTCTGCCAGATCCGCCAGGCCCGGCTGAAGCCGAGCACCATGCCCTGCTCGTCGCCGTCCTCCTGGCAGTCGTCGGCGAGGCTGAGCAGGGCGGAGGCCAGCGCCGCCGGATCGCCGACCTGCTCGGCCAGCGCGACCAGCTCCTCGCGCCGCGCGACGCGCTCCCGGCCATAGGGCAGCTCGTCCGCGGCGGCGAGCGCGGCGTGGAGCTGGGCGAGGTCCATGGCCGGCGCTCCGCTCTCAGGCCACGGTCAGATAGCGGTGGCTTGGCTCGGACGAGGCCGGGGCATCCGGCGCGGCGGGGAAGAGCGCGATGACCGCGCCGCCCGGATACAGCTTCGTGGCGCGGTCGGTGAGCCGGCGCGCGAGTTCGGGCTTGTCCCAGGACTCGAATTCGGCTGCCCAGTCGCGCAGCCTGGCCGCGGCAGCCACCGGGCGGTCCAGGTGACCGCCCTCGATCCGCGCGGCCACCACCAGCGCGACCGAGAGCCGTTCGAACAGCAGGCCGTCGGGGGCGAACGCCGGACCGCCGGGGACCAGCCGTCGCAGGCCGTTGATCGCGGCGGTGGCGTGCTGGTACGCCTCGCCGAGCAGCTTCTCGCCGTCGTCCGCGGCGAGCGATCGGCTCTCCGCGAGGTTGAGCACGATCCGGGCGCGCTGCAAATGGGTCTCAGCGAGCTCATAGCGGGTCGGCGCGTGCCAATCGCCGTTCTCGTCGTCGTCGGCGGCCAACGCGGTGACCAGCTCGCTCCCGGCGCGGTCCATCACTTCGAGCGCCGCGTCCAGGTCCTCCGCGGCGAGCAGCCAGGCCGCCGATCGCAGGCATTTGACGCGGACCAGCGGATCGCCCACGTCCTGCCACAGCTGCGCCGCGCGCTCGAAGGCCGCCACGGCGTCCGCGTGCCGTCCCGCGCGCTCAAGCGCGGTGGCGGCGTCGGCGGCCAGCATCGCGTGCGGGATCTGGTTCGGCCAGTCCTTGACCCGGTCGGCGGTGCTGAGCAGCAGTTCGGCGGCGCGGCGCGGATCGCCCGCCGCGATCAGGCTGTTTCCATAGG
The DNA here is from genome assembly GCF_035653575.1 of Actinocrinis sp. GTDB lineage: Bacteria > Actinomycetota > Actinomycetes > Streptomycetales > Catenulisporaceae > Actinocrinis. The sequence goes on along the minus strand of NZ_DASRBQ010000077.1, from coordinate 8,613 downwards.
CTCGTGCCGCCTGCGCGATGACGGGCTTCCACTCGTCCCGGTCCCAGTGCGCGTCGGCGACCTTGAGCGCGGGCTCGAAGAGCGCGATCGCCTCCTCGGGGCGCCCGGCGGCGGCCAGCGCCTCGGCCGCGAGCAGCTGGGCCCGCGCCTCCTCGTCGGCTGCGCCCTCCCGGCGGGCGAAGGCGGCCGCGGCGGCCAGCGCCGGAGCGACGGCCTCCGCCTCGCGGCCGTCCTGCAGCCAGATCGCCTCGGCGAGCAGCATGGCGGCCGCGCCGCGCAGCGCCGGGTCGAGGTTGTGCTCGACCGCGGCGCGCGCATACCGCTCGGCGGTGGGAAGGTCGCCGCGGGCGCGCGCGATCCGGCCGAGGTTCAGCTCCGCCGCCGTCGCGCACCAGGGCGCGCCGCCTTCGTGGTAGAGCTCCACGGAGAGGCGCAGGCTCTGCTCGGCGGCCTTGGTCTCGCCGCTGCCGAGCCGCACGTGCGCGGCCATCGCGGCCGCCGCGGCGCCGTAGAGGGCGACTTCGAACCGCTGGCACTCCTCGGTGAGCTCCTGCAACTCGGCGAGGGCGTCGCGGGCGGCCGCCGCTCGGGCGTCGCCGCTCTTGCCGGGCTGCGGCGGCGCCGGGGCGTCGGTGCGCGGTTTTCCGCCGAACCACGGGGAGGGCGCGGCGTCGGGCTCCTGGGGGCGCTCGTCCGGCGGTTCGGTCTCGGCGGCCAGGGACTGCCAGGCGTGAAACTTCTGATACCCGCTGCCGATCCGCACGGCGAGGTACTCGCTCGGGGTGATCTCGTGCCCGGCGAGGGCGTCGGCGGCCGCGGCGCGCAGCGCGGACTGATCGCTCGCGGCGGCATCGCGCTGGCCGCTGCGCGACAGCGCGAGCGCCGCCCGGCTGGCGGCGCGCAGGGAGAGGCCGAGCCGGCCCTGCGCGCGGTAGCGGTCGGCGATTTCCAGCAGCCGGGCGCGCTGCACGGCCGCCGCCACGCCGCCGCTGATCCCGGCGCCGGCGCCGTCCGCGAGCGCCACCTGCTCGTCGAACTCGGTCTTCGCGTCCTCGGGCAGCGGCTCGCCGCTCGCCTCGGCGGCGGCCTGCGCCCGCTTCCAGGCTTCCAGGGCGTCCGGGTGCCAGAGCTCGGTCAGCCGCCGGGCTTCGGTGACCAGGTCCGCTACCGGTCGGGGTTTCGGGCGCGGGGCCTGGGCGGCGGGCCGCTGGCTGGCCCGAGCCGGCGCCGCGGGCAGCACGGTGCGGGCGTCGAGTGCCAGGGCGCTGAGGAACGGCTGCCTGCTGCGGCGGTGCACGATCCGGCTGCTGAACGCGCAGGTGCCGTTGCGCTCGTCGAAGCGGGCCGCGATCGAGGAGAGCTCCGCGTCGACCTCGTCGCGCAGCTCGCCGACCGGCCTCGCGGCGGCGCCGGCGATCGCGAACGGCAGGTCGTCGAGGCCTGACGCGGTCAGCGCGCGCAGCAGCACGCTGGCACCGCCGAGGAAGGCGGCGCGCTGCTCGGTGACGCTGCCGCGGGCGGCCGGGCCGGCGAGCCAGTGTCCGTGTTCGGCCAGCAGTTCCAGTCCGCGCGCGGCGTTCCCGGTCAGCGCGCAGAACTCGATGTGCGCGCCGATCTGCGCGGCCATCGGGGGCTTGAGCCGGGAGATCCGGTAGCCCTCGTCGTGGTTCTGCTGCGCCTGCCGCCCCTTGCCCAGGCGGATGAGCGGAATCAGGGAACGGGCCAGGACGCCGTGCGGCTCGGCGTCGCAGAACACGGAGCCGTCCAGCAGCCCGGCCCAGGCCTCGAAGGCCCGGGCGTCCTCGCCGCGCTCCGCGTACCAGTCGCCGATCTGGCTCTGCTCGCAGGCGAAGCAGCCCGAGGAGAGGTCGCGCGGCGCGGCGATCCAGAGCTCGAACTCGTGCTCCGCCGTCGCGGTGTGCCCCAGTTGGCGGGCGAGCCGGTGGCGGACCTGGTGCACGGCGCGCGGGCTGTCGCCGCGGGCGCGGGCCTGTTCCTCGAAGGCGTCCAGCGCGCGGTAGATCTCGTCGAGCGGGACCCGTGCGTCGTCGACAAGGCCGGGGTCTGCGGACCCGGATGCGTCGAGCGAAGGCACCGGTGCACACCTCCCCGAAGGTTCCCGTCCCGTCGCCTTGCCCCGGAAACCTACCGCAATCTCATCGCGCACAGTCACGACCGGGGACACGTTTCACACGACTTTCCGGTTCGACTGTTCGCCGCCCGTGAAAGCTGCTCAGATCCGCTTGATCATCGCCAGCCAGGCCGGTGCGCCGCTCGGCTGGAATCGCGTCTCGACGCGGTCTGGTTCGATGGCTGCGACGGCCCAGCCGGTGCCGGGGCCGAAGGCCGCTTCAAGCTCTCGCCGGCTGACCGGGTGCGGTCCGGTATCGGGGCCCTCGTCGCTGAAACACAGCAGGTGGAGGGTTGCGTCCCGTTCGGTGACCGATGTGAGTGCGGCCACGTATCTCGCCCGTTCGTCACCGCGAAAGGTGTGGAACAGCCCGCAGTCAAGCACCGTGGCGAACGTGCGGCCCAGGCCGTCCAGCGCGAAGGCGTCGGCCGCAACGAACTCCGCCGCGATCCCGCGTTCCGCCGCCTTCTCGCGCGCGGCGGACAGCGCCGTCTCCGCTACGTCGAAACCAAGCACCGGCACGCCGAGCGCGGCGATGTGCAGGGCGTTCTCGCCGGTCCCGCAGCCCGCGTCGAGCACCGGGCCGACGAACGCGCCTTCCGCAGCCAGCCGCACGACCACCGGCTGCGGCCGACCGATGTCCCAGGGCGCCGGCCCGTTGCGGTAGGACGCGTCCCACGGTAATCCGGTCATCCGTTCGTGACTGGTCGGCTGCCGGCCGCCGAACGGATCGTCGGCGCGATTTCCCGCTTGCTCCGTCACCTCTGTCACCTCCGCGCGCGTGGCGACGATGACCGCGGCATCCATCTCGTCGTCGAGGACGACCCGCGGCAACAGGCCACTGTCCACTATTACCTGCATCGCCGCCGGCAGCTGCCGCTCGCTGGCCTCGACGAGCAAGTGGCCCCCCACGGCGAGCCACCGCGGCGCCTGGCCGGCGACGGCCCGCATCACCTCGAGGCCGTCGCTGCCGCCGTCGAGCGCGACGCGCGGCTCGTGGTCCCGCGCCTCGGCGGGCAGCAACGCGAGGTCGTCGGTGGGCACGTAGGGCACGTTCGCGATCAGAACATTGATCTTGCCGCGCAGCGCTTCGGGCAGCGCGCTATAGAGGTCACCCTGATACACCTGTCCGCCGAGAGGGGCCAGGTTGCGCCGGGTGCACTCGACGGCCGCCGGATCGATGTCAGCGGCGTGCAGGTCGAGCGTGCGCCGCACGCCGGCGGCGACCGCGGCGCCCAATGCGCCGGTTCCGCAGCAGAGGTCGACGACGACCAAAGGCGCGTGCTGTGAAACTTGCGCGGCGAGCCTGGCCGCTTCGCGCGCCAGCAGCTCGGTTCGGCGCCGCGGCACGAACACCGCGGGATCGACCGCGATGCGCAGGCCGCAGAACTGCGCCCAGCCGAGCACCTGTTCGAGCGGAAGGCCGCCGGCCCGCTGCCGGACCATGCGGTCGAGCTCGTCCGCCGTGGCTGCCTCGGCGATGAGCATCCGCGCCTCTTCCTCGGCAAAGACGCAGCCCGCCAGCCGCAGCGCGGCGGTCACGGTTTCATGCGTTGATACGACGTCGACCGCCTCACGCCTGGGTCCGGACCGAAGCTTCCTTTCGTTTCCCCCGACCTCTCAGTCTAGCGAAAACCCCTGTTCAGAGGCGCGCGTTCGTGATCGTCCGAATTCGCCCATTCGGCCGGACTTGCACGGCCGGCGGCCGGGTCCGGTTCAATCCGGCCAGATCAACGACTGATTTCGATCGCGTTGCGGACCCTTGACCCTCCGGAATGTTTGCGCTAACAATTCTCCATCGAGGCCGGGAACGGCGCTCGTGAACCACGCTCAGTGGGCAGAACACCTAGACTCGGGCCACCGCGGCGGCGTGGCCGTGGACACGGAGGGAGGCGGAGCAGGCATGCGCGTCATCGACGGCGATCGGGCACCGGTCATGGCCGACGTGGCACGAATCGCGGGCGTGTCGCACCAGACCGTCTCCCGAGTGCTCAACGACCACCCGAACGTGCGGCCGGCCACCCGGGACCGGGTGCTCGCCGCCATCCGCGAGCTGGGCTACCGGCCCAACGCGGCCGCCCGCACCCTGGTCACCCGGCGCACCAACACGCTCGGCGTGATCAGCTTCAACACCACGCTCTACGGCCCCGCCTCGATGCTCTACGGCATCGAGCAGGCCGCCAAGCAGCACGACTACTTCGTCACCGTCGCCGCCCTGGCCGCGCTCGACCGCCGCTCGGTGCTCGACGCGGTGGAGCGGCTGCGCGACCAGGCGGTCGAGGGCATCATCGTGATCGCCCCGCAGACCACCGCGGTCGGCGCGCTGGCCAACGTCCCCTCGGACGTGCCGTTGGTCGCGGTCGGCTGCGGCACCCACTCCTCGCTGGCCTCGGTGGCCGTGGACAACGAGGGCGGGGCCGAGCGCGCCACCTCCTACCTGCTCGATCTCGGCCACCGCACCGTGCACCACATGGCCGGGCCCGCCTCCTGGCTGGACGCGCAGGAGCGCGAGATCGGCTGGCGGCGCACCCTGGAGTCCCGCGGCGCGCCGGTGCCCGAGCCGCTGACCGGCGGCGACTGGTCCGCCCGCACCGGCTTCGAGCTGGGCCACCGGATCGCCCGCGACCCGCAGATCACCGCGGTCTTCTGCGCCAACGACCACATGGCGCTCGGGCTGCTGCGCGCGCTGCAGCAGGCCGGCCGCCGGGTGCCCGAGGACGTGAGCGTCATCGGGTTCGACGACATCCCGGAGGCCGAGTACTTCGGGCCGCCGCTGACCACGGTCCGCCAGGATTTCGACGAGCTGGGCCGCAGGGCCCTGCGCTCGCTGATCCAGCTGATCGACGCCGACCTGGCCGGAGTGGGACGCGCGGCGGTACGCGTGTCCATCGACCCCGGCCTGGTGGTGCGCGCCTCCGCGGCGCGTCCCGCCCTGTGAACCATCCGCAGAGCACGAGCACGACGAGCGACGAGCACTGACAAGCCGGGCCCGCGAGGGCGGCCGGCGGCGATCCCGAGGAAGGTTCGACTATGGCAGAGGCGCGACATGGTTGTTAACGCTAACAATCATGGCGGTGGGGACCGGTACGTGGTCGGAGTCGACTTCGGCACGCTGTCGGGACGCGCCCTGGTGGTCCGGGTCGAGGATGGCGCGGAACTGGGGACCGCGGTGCACGAGTACGCGCACGGCGTCATCGAGGAGGCGCTGCCCGCGGCGGTCGGCGGCCGGTCGCTGCCGCCGGACTGGGCGCTTCAGCACCCTGACGACTACCGCGAGGTGCTGCGCCGCGCGGTGCCCGCCGCGGTGGCCGCGGCCGGCGTGGATCCGGCGCGGGTCATCGGCATCAGCACCGACTTCACCGCCTGCACGGTGCTGCCCACCCTGGCCGACGGCACCCCGCTGTGCGAGCTCGACGAGTTCCGGGACCGGCCGCACGCCTACGTCAAGCTGTGGAAGCACCACGCCGCGCAGCCGCAGGCCGACCGCATCAACGCCCTCGCGCACAAGCGGCCCGAGCCGTGGATCGCCCGGTACGGCGGCAAGATCTCCTCCGAGTGGGAGTACGCCAAGGGCCTGCAACTGCTGGAGGAGGACCCTGAGATCTACGCGCGCACCGAGCGCTGGATCGAGGCGGCCGACTGGATCACCTGGCAGCTGTGCGGCGTCGAGACGCGCAACGCCTGCACCGCCGGCTACAAGGGCATCCTGCAAGACGGCGTGCGGCCCTCGGCAACCTTCCTGACCGCGCTCAACGCCGGCTTCGCCGGCTTCAACGACAAGCTCGACCTGGCCCCCGGCGCGCCGGGCATCTCCCCGCTCGGCGCACGGGCCGGGTCGCTCACGGCGCAGGCCGCCGCGTGGACCGGGCTGCCCGAGGGCATCGCGGTGGCCGTCGGCAACGTGGACGCGCACGTGACCGCCCCGGCCGCGCAGGCCATCGAGCCCGGCCAGATGGTCGCCATCATGGGCACCTCCACCTGCCACGTGATGAACGGCGAGAAGCTGGCCGAGGTGCCCGGCATGTGCGGCGTGGTCGACGGCGGCATCATCGACGGCCTGTGGGGCTACGAGGCCGGGCAGAGCGGCGTCGGCGACATCTTCGCCTGGTTCACCGAGCAGTCCACGCCCGGCTCCGTCCAGGCCGAGGCCGCCGAGCGCGGCATCTCGGTGCACGAACTGCTCACCGAGCAGGCGGCCGCGCAGCCGGTCGGCGCGCACGGACTGGTCGCGCTCGACTGGCACAGCGGCAACCGGTCGGTGCTGGTCGACCACCACCTGTCCGGGGTGATCGTCGGCCTGACGCTCAGCACCAAGCCGCACGAGGTGTACCGCGCGTTGCTGGAGGCTACCGCGTTCGGCACCCGCGTGATCATCGACGCCTTCGAGGAGAGCGGCGTTCCGGTCAACGAGTTCGTGGTGGCCGGCGGCCTGCTGCGCAACAGCTTCCTGATGCAGCTGTACGCGGACATCACCCGGCGGCCGCTGAGCCTGATCGGCTCGTCGCAGGGTCCTGCGCTCGGTTCCGCCATTCACGCGGCAGTGGCCGCCGGGGCGTACCCGGACGTGCCGGCCGCCGCGCGGGCGATGGGCAAGATCGAGCGCGCCGCCTACACCCCGGACCCGCAGCGGGCCGCGGCGTACGAGGCCCTCTACGCCGAATACCTGCGCCTGCACGACTACTTCGGGCGCGGCGCCAACGAGGTACTGCACCGGCTGCGCGAACTGCGGATCGAAGCGCACGCCCAGTCCGAGTCCACCGAGGGCGAGGCCCGATGAGCATCCAGTCCCACGAGATCGACACCCTGCTGCGCGCGAAGATCACCCGCCTGCGCGAGGAGGTCTGCGCCCTGCACGCGCTGCTGCCGGCCAACGGCCTGGTGGCCTGGACCTCGGGCAACGTCTCGGCGCGGGTGCCGGGCGCGGACCTGATGGTGATCAAGCCCAGCGGCCTTGACTACGAGGACCTGACCCCGGAGTCGATGGTGCTGTGCGACCTGGACGGCAAGGTCGTCGAGGGCGAATACAAGCCGTCCAGCGACACCGGCTCGCACGCCTACGTCTACCGGCACCGCCCCGACGTCGGCGGCGTGGTGCACACGCACTCGACCTACGCGACGGCCTGGTCGGCGCGCGCCGAGGCGATCCCGTGCGTGATCACCGCGATGGCCGACGAGTTCGGCGGTGAGATCCCGGTCGGCCCCTTCGCCCTCATCGGCGACGAGTCGATCGGCAAGGGCATCGTGGAGACCCTGGCCGGGCACCGCTCCCCCGCGGTCCTCATGCGCAACCACGGGGTGTTCACCATCGGCAAGAACGCCCGCGCGGCGGTCAAGGCCGCGGTGATGACCGAGGACGTGGCGCGCACCGTGCACCTGGCCCGCGCCTACGGCGAGCCGATCCCGATCCCGAGCGCCGACATCGACGCGCTCTACGAGCGATACACCAACGTCTACGGACAGCAGCCCTCTGCGGACGGAGTCAACCAACAATGACGTCACTGGACGCCGCCCCCGGGTCCCCCTCCGGGACACCCCGGCGGCAGGTCTGGTTCCTGACCGGGAGCCAGGGCCTCTACGGCGAGGACACGCTGCGGCAGGTCGCCGAGCAGTCCCGCGCCATCGCCGAGCAGCTCTCCGCGGCGCTCGGGGAGGGCGCCGTCGAGCTGGTCTGGAAGCCGGTGCTCACCGACGCGGCCGCTATCCGCAGGGTGTGCCTGGACGCGAACGGCGACGACGAGTGCGTGGGCCTGATCGCGTGGATGCACACCTTCTCACCCGCCAAGATGTGGATATCAGGGCTCGACGCACTGCGTAAGCCGCTGCTGCACCTGCACACGCAGGCGAACGTGGCGCTGCCGTGGGCGACGATCGACATGGACTTCATGAACCTGAACCAGGCCGCGCACGGCGACCGCGAGTTCGGCTTCGTGCAGACCCGGCTCGGGGTGCCGCGCAAGACGGTGGCCGGGCACGTGAGCGACCCGAGCGTGGCCGAGCGGATCGGCACCTGGATCCGCGCCGCGGTCGGCCTGGCCGAGGTGCGCACGCTGAAGCTGGCCCGGTTCGGCGACAATATGCGCGACGTCGCGGTGACCGAGGGCGACAAGGTCGAGGCGCAGCTGCGCTTCGGCGTCTCGGTCAACACCTACGGCGTCAACGACCTGGTCGCCGTCGTCGACTCGGTCACCGACGCGCGCATCGACGACCTGGTGAAGCAGTACGAGGACGAATACCGCATCGCGCCGCAGCTGCGCAGTGGCGGCGAGCGGCACGACTCGCTGCGGTACGCGGCACGTATCGAGCTGGGCCTGCGCGACTTCCTGACCTCGGGCGGCTTCCGGGCCTTCACCACCAACTTCGAGGACCTCGGCGGGCTGCGGCAGCTGCCCGGCCTTGCGGTGCAGCGGCTGATGGCCGACGGCTACGGCTTCGGCGGCGAGGGCGACTGGAAGACCTCGGTGCTGCTGCGCACGGTCAAGGCG
>NZ_DASRBQ010000076.1:0-7921 GCF_035653575.1 Actinocrinis sp. | reverse complement strand
GTCCGCTCGTTCCTGCACTCGATGAAGACGGTCGAGACCGTGCGCGGGTCCGTCATGTCAGATCGGACTCGGCAACTGCTGCACACCGTGATCAGCAGTGCTCTCGGCTACGCCGTGCGCGAGGAACTGATCACACGCAATGTCGTCCGGCTCGTCGAGACACCTCACGCCGACCAGTCCGACGTGGCTCCGCTCGATGATGAGGAGTTGGCCGCGTTCCTGCCGGTGGCAATCGAGCATCGGCTTCGCGCGCTGTGGGTGATCTACCTCGGTCTCGGCCTGCGTCGATGTGAGGCACTGGGCCTGGCCTGGGAAGACATCGACTTTGAGCGGGAGATGGTACACGTCCGCTACCAGCTCAAGCGGATCAAGGGTCAGGGCATGAAGCGGGTCCGGCTCAAGAGCAAGAAGTCCCGTCGCGTCCTGCCACTGCCCGCGGTGGCTGCCCGTGCGCTGCGCGCTTGGCGGCTCGCTCAGTCCAACGAGCAAGAGACGGCCGGTGCGCGCTGGGATGGCAACGCGATGGACCTGGTGTTCACGACGCGATTCGGCCGGCCGATCGAGCCGAGCACGATCAACCGGTCACTGCTCGTGCTGGCCCGTCGCGCGAAGCTGCGCAACCTCCACCCGCACGCGCTGCGCCACTCGTGCGCGACCTTCCTCAAGGCTCAGGGTGTCGACCTGATCGTGATCCGGGACATCCTCGGGCACTCTCAGCTCAGCGTGACCGCTGACATCTATACGCACGTGCTCGCGCCCGAACTGCGGGAGGCGATTAAGCGGATGGACGGTGTGATGAGTCGTGACACCAATACGGCCTCGGAGAGCAGCGCTGATACGTAGCGGTTGGTGTCAGGTGTGGGTGTCAGGGACACAAAAAAAGCCGGTAAGCATCAAGTGCTTACCGGCTTTGACGTGGGCGCGCTCGGAGGGATTCGAACCCCCAACCTTTTGATCCGTAGTCAAATGCTCTATCCGTTGAGCTACGAGCGCTGGGTGTCGGGCCTGCGGAACTGGGCCGCCGCTGGCCGACCCGTTGAGTGTACATGGTCCGGGGGGTGGGTCAGCAAACCGATAGCCCGGGCGCGGGGCGGCGCGGAAAACCAGTTGCGGGGGCGGGGCGGGCGGGACGAGACTCGGCGGCGTGTGGCGGCCCGGAGGGCGGCTTCGCGGGCGCGGGGTTGGCGGTCGGTTGGGCCGCCGTGGTGAGCGGTCACCGCGTGTGATCCGGAGCGGAGGAGGTGGCTCGTGTCCAACGTCTTTGTCCTGGACTCGACCTTGTCCTGTCCTACCGCTTCGGCCCGGTTCTGAGCCGCACTTCCTTCTTCTTCTTGCGCGAGGCTTCGCGCGACTGTGCGGCTGTTGGCTCCGGCGGGGCGGATTCCGTTCGCTTTGTTTGGAGACTTCCAGTGCGCAAGCACTCTTTTGACGCGGACGTCGACGCTTACGACGGCCGCGGTGGCAGCAGCCACGATTACGACTACGACCATGACTACGACGACTTTGACGCTGCCCGGTCGTCTGGGCGGCGGGGGCGGGGGCAGGGCGGCCGTCGGCGGCGCTTCGACGACGAGGCTGACGTGCCGCTGCGGCGGGGACGGCTCACCGATGAGGAGCGGGACCGGCTGGCCGCTGCGCTGATCGAGGCTGAGGACGGGCTCGAACTGCCGGAGGGCGCCGACCGCTGGTCGACCTGGGGGCAGGGGGAGGTCGGGCCCGAACCGTATCCGTCTTGGGTGATCACCAGTGAGGCTGCGGTCGATACGCGGCTCGGCGTGGTGAAGACGGGGAAGGAGGCGGAGGTTCACCTGGTGGAGCGGTGGTTGCCGGGGGGAGGGGGCGAAGCGAGTGCGGGGCCGGCGGGGGTTGGGCAGCGGGTGCTGCTTGCGGAGAAGCAGTACCGCAGCGCCGACCACCGGCTGTTTCACCGGGATGCCGGCTACCTGGAAGGGCGCCGGACACGCGAGTCCCGCATCGAGCGGGCGATCGCGAATCGGACGACCTTTGGGCGCAAGCTCATCGCCGAGCAGTGGGCCGCTGCCGAGTTCGCCGCGCTGTGCGGGCTGTGGGCTGCTGGGGCACCGGTGCCCTATCCGGTCTCGCGCTTGGGCACCGACCTGATGCTCGAGTTCATCGGGGACGCGGACGGCGGCGCGGCGCCTCGGCTGGCGCAGCTGCGGCCCAGCACCGAGCAGCTCGTCGACTTGTGGGAGCAGCTGACGGACGGGCTGGCCACGCTGGCACGCGCCGGGTTCACGCACGGCGACTTGTCGGCGTACAACGTGCTGGTGCACGACGGGCGCTTGGTGCTGATCGATCTACCGCAGGTGGTGGACGTTGTGGTGAACCCGCGGGGCGCCGAGCTGCTGGCGCGTGACGTGCGCAATATCGGCGGCTGGTTCGCGGCGCGGGGGCTGCCTCAGGCGGAGTGGCAGGCTGACGGGCTGCTGAGGCTGTTGCGGGATGAGGCGGGGATTGGGGATTCTAAGGATGTATAGGGAAGGGAGTAGAGGGGGGAATAGGGGGTTAGGGATGGGTGGGTGACGGGATGGGCGGCGGGGCTGGGAGGTGACGGGGGTGAGGTGAGAGGGGTTGGAGGAGAAGAGGGTTAGACGGGTTGGGAGCGGAGGAAGTGGCCGAAGTGCGGGACGGTGAAGGCCACCGAGCCCCGCTCGGCCGCGTAGACCAGGCCCTTCTTGATCAGGCTGTCACGCGCCGGGGACAACGACGAGGGCCGGCGGCCGAGGGACGTGGCGACCTCGGCCGTCGGGACCGGGCCGTCGCCGAGCAGCGCCATCGCGCGCATGTACTCGCGCTCGGCGGGGGTGGCGCGCTCGTAGCGCGAGCCGAAGAAGCCGACGGCGAGTTCGGCCTCGGCCTCGGGGGCCGCGACCTTCACGTCCTCCGCGGTGATCGGCGTCGTGGGGGCGGCATCCCAGGCGACCTTTCCGTACGCCTGAATGAAGTACGGGTACCCGTCGGCCGCGTCGTAGAGGGCGTCCAGGGCGTCGGGGCTGAAGTCCACGCCTTCGCGTTGCGCGGGCGCCGTGAGGGCGAGGTCGGCGTCCGGGCGATCGAGGCGGTCGATGCGGTGGTAGCGGAAGAGGCGTTCGGAGTATGACTTCGAGCTCGAGAGCAGGGTCGGCAGGTGGGGCAGGCCGGCGCCGACGATGATGAGCGGGGCGCCGGTTTGGGACAGCTCGTGGCAGGCGGCGCAGAGCGCTGAGAGGTCCGGCGTCGGGACGTCCTGCATCTCGTCGACGAACAGCGCGATGCCGACGCCGAGGTCGGTGCCGATGGAGGCCGCGTCGGTGAACAGCTCGGTCAGGTCGATCTCGATGTCGCCGGAGTCGGCGCGGCCTCGGGCGGCGGGGACGTCGATGCCCGGCTGCCAGCGGGGAACGGTTTTCGAGCCGGGTCCGGAGCCGGTTGCCGAGTCGCGCAGGGCGAAGGCCTTGATGACGGACAGGACGTAGTCGATCCGCTCGGGGTCGCGGTGGCGCGGCGCCAACTCGCGCACGGCCATGTGCAGCGCGGCGGCGACGGGGCGGCGCAGCGTCTGGTCCGGTCTCGCCTCGATCTTGCCGGTGCCCCACAGCCTGCCGATCGCCTGCGAGCGCAGCGCGTTGAGCAGCACGGTCATGCTGACGCCGCGCAGGCCGGTGAGCACCAGCGACCGCTCAGGGCGGCCCCTGGCGATGCGCTCGAGCACGACGTCGAACTGGTCCAGCTCGCGATCCCGTCCGGCCAGTTCGGGCGGACGCTGCCCGGCCCCCGGCGCGTAGGGATTCCTGATCGGATCCACGAAAAGGACTCTATGACGGCGTCTCAGCTCTACGCTAGACACTCATATAATTCGCGATGAGTCTCTTCGCGCTCGCCGCGGGCATCATCTCGCGTTCCAGTACGTTGTCATGACTATCGCGCACACCCCGCAGCAGGACGGACCGGTCTATGGCCATCCACTTGGAGAAGATCACCGCAACCGTTGACGCTTACCTGGCCGCCTACCCGGAGGAACGCGAGGCGCTGTCCCCGCTGATCCTGGCGCTCGGCAAGGGCTTCGATTTCACCTCCCGCCGCCGCTATCCGGCGCACATCACCGCCGGCGTGATCCTGCTCGACGACCAGGACCGGGTGCTGCAGATCCACCATCGCAGCCTGGGCCGCTGGCTGAACCCGGGCGGGCACTGCGAGCCGGACGACAAGTCCCTGACCGGGACCGCGCTGCGGGAGCTGGCCGAGGAATGCGGTATCAGACCCGAGGACATCGAGCAGGTGGGCGGGGAGGAAGCGCTGCCGATTCAGATCGACGTGCACCCGATCCCGGCGAGCGACGTACGCGCTGAGCCGGCGCATCGGCACTTCGACTTCCGGTTCGCGTTCCGCACCGGCGCGAACGTGCCGACGCTGGGCGGGCGCGAGGCGGTGGCGCACCGGTGGCAGCCGCTGTCGAAGCTGGGGGACGCGGCGTTGGCGGCGAGATTGGCGGCGTGAGGGGCCGGATCGTTGCCGGGCGTCCGGTGGAGTGCTCGGAGAACAACTAGCCGGGAACGAAGCGGCCCCCGTCCCTGGGGACGGGGGCCTTGCCGCGGAGGCTGAGGGATTTGAACCCTCGATGGGTTTTAGACCCAAACCGCATTAGCAGTGCGGCGCCATAGACCGGACTAGGCGAAGCCTCCTGATGCGCGTGCCCGAATCGGGCACAAATCACACTTTCCGTGCCACCGTTGGTGACCGGCTTGGTACGATCCCGCACAGCATACCCGGACCGGAGACGGCGCGACAAAACAAATCCGGGCCCGAGCGGTCCGCTGCTCACGGGCATGGTGCTCACGGCAGGCCTGCGCAACCCACCGGCGGGGCCGGGACGTCTACCGGGAAAGTGGTCCCTCCCGCCGCAGCGCAGCGTGTGGAATAGTCGGAGCCACAATCCGCTCCGGGCCCACGCCGGCCGAGGCGGTCCGGCGGTGTGAACGGGCCGCCGCCATAAGGCGCCGGGGTGTGTGTGACCGATCCGTAAGGGTGGATCGGCCTGGAAAGCGAGTGGAGGGCAGTACCCGGTGAGCCGTACGTCCGGCCGTTCTGCCTCTCGCCTCGCGGCGATACTCGACGCGCTGCCGGACGCGCTGCTGCTCGCTGACGCCTCGGGCCTGGTGGTCAACGCGAACGCCGTCGCCCTTGAGTTGTTCGAGGGCGAAAGCGCGGAGCGGCTGCTCGGCAAGCCGATCGCGGTGCTGTTACCGGGGCTTGGGCGTGCGGTCGCCACGGGTCCAGGTCCGGCTGCGCTGCCCGCTGGGTCTGCTGCGCCGGTTGGCGCGGTACCGCAGGGTGCGACGCGTGTCCCGCCTGAGCGGCTGGCGGCGCGGCGTACCGATGGAACGTTGTTCCCAGCCGAGGTGAACACGGCGAAGCTGCCGGATGACGGCGACGAGCTGACGCTGTACGTCGTGCGGGACCTGACCGGCGAGCTCGATATCGAGGCTGAGCTGCGCAGGCAGCAGCGGCAGATCGAGCTGATCCTGCGGGCCGCCTCCGAGGGCATCATCGGTGTCGACAACGAGGCCCGCATCGTGCTGGTCAATCCGGCGGGCGCTCGGATACTGCGGCATCGCGCCAGCGACCTGGGCGGTCAGGACGTGCACGAGCTGATCGCGCACTCGGCCGCGGACGGAACGCCGATATCGGCGGACAAGGTCCTCATCGTGGACAGCCTGCGCAACGGCACCAAGCACCGCTCGCAGGACGAGGTGCTGTGGCGCAGCGACGGCACCTCGGTGACCGTGGATGTGACCACCGCGCCGGTGTTCGAGGGCGATGTGATCATCGGCGCGGTGATGACTTTCTCCGACAACAGCGAGGTACGCGCGGCGGTCCGCCGGGCCCGCGAGCTGGCGGAGGTGCTGGAGGACGAGCTGCGCGCCCCGCTGGCCGCGGTACTCACTGAGCTGCGCAATGTGGCCGAGTACGGGATCGGCGAGCTCGGCCCGAACGTGCGGCAGGCGCTGGGGTCCGCCACTTCGGATCTCGCCGAGGTGGCCCGGCTGGTGGACGACATCGTGGACTACCAGCACATGGTGGTCGGCGATACGCCCTGCGAGCCGCAGAAGATAGCGCTGTCCGTGGTGGTCGACGCGGCGGTCGAGGCCACGGACGCGGACGCGGCGGCGCTCGGCGTGGACCTGATCGCGCACACCGCCGACGTCGAGGTCTCGGTCGACCCGCAGCTGTTCGCCACGATGCTGGCTCACCTGCTCGCCGACATGGTCAACGCCTCACCGGTCGGCGGGAAGGTCGTGGTGACGGCGGCCCGGCGCGGCCCGGTGGCCCGGATTGAGATCCGCGGCCCGCACACCGGCGGCGGCCCGCTGCACCTCCCGATCGCGCGGGCCATCGTGGCGCAGCACGGCGGCACGGTCACGACGCACCGGATCGCGGGTAAGGGCAACACGCACGTGGTCGAGATCCCGCTGGAGGGTTCGGCAGGCGGCGGGAAGGGCGACGTACGTGCGGTCGGACCCGGTTCGCCGTCGAATCCGGCCTCGTCGAATCCCGGGAGTTCGGCCGTTTCGACGGTGAACACGCGGTCGGTGCGGCCTGCGCGCATCACGCCGGTCTCTCGAGTTCGCCCTCCTTCGTCGAACGCGCTCGAATCGAGCGTGGAGCCGCCCGCGGCGCCCCCATCGGTCAATCCCCCTCCTGCGGCCGGCGGAACGGCACCCGGTACCGCGCCCACGGCGTCCAGCCAGACCACGCAGGTGGAGAAAACCAACGGCCACCACACGAGCCACGGCGCGGATGCACGGCGACCTGTTACCGCAGCGTCCGGTACGAACGGCCAAGCGCGTATTCCGGCACAGGTGCGTTCGTCGCTGTCTCGTTCATCCGGCTCGATCCCGCTCGATCTCAAGCCGAGCAAGCCATTGCCCACGAGCGACGTGTGGACGCGGCCGCCGCGTAACCCATCGGATCCGCCTACGCAGGAGATGAACGCTGTAGGTACGCCTACGGCGCGCGGCAACGGAGCGTCCGCTGGTAGCGGTGCGGCTGCGGTAACGGAACCGAATGAGCAGCCGTGGCAGCCTCAAGCGGAGCCCGAAGAGGAGTCGCGCGTCGAGGCGGCGTCCGCCGAGACGGCTCCTGCGGAGACAGCCCCCGTCGAGACAGGGTTCGTCGAGGAGCGTGGCGTAGCGAAGCAGGGCACGGTGACGACCGAGCGGCCCGAGGAGGACACGGCGCCGCGCGGGCGCAGGCGTGCGGTTGCTGCCGAGCCCGCTCCGCAGAGGTCGAATCCGAGTCCGGCCCCGAGCCCAGCCCCCATTGCTCGTATTCCTGCTGCACGCCCGGAGGCCGCGCCTCAGGCCGCCAGGGAAACCGGCTTCGGTGCCGTAGACGACGCCCCGACGCAGGCCATGCCGCCTGTCGTGGTCGCACAACCGGCAGCCGCGCAACCGGCCGCGACGCAACCGGCAACCGCGAAACCTGCGGCCGTCGACCCGATGGCACGGTCGGCAATGCAGAACTCGGGCGCCATGCCGGTCGAGATGATTCCGGACGCGAAGTTCAGTCCGACCTTGCTGCTGTGGCCGGAGCCCGACGAATCGACGCTGGACGTGCTTGACGACCGCGGCTACGAGTCGGTCGCGCTGGACAATTTCGACGCGCTGCCGCGCACGGTGGACGAGTTGGCTTCAGAGCACTCGACGAAGCCCAGCGCCGTGCTCGTGGACCCGATCGCAGCGCCAATTACGCGGCGCGGCCTGCGGATACTGCGCGGCGCGGCGATCAACGCGGGACTGCCGATCGTGGTGACCGCGGGCATCGGCGGCGGGCCGGCCGAGCCGCCGCAGGGCCCTGATCCGGCGTTGCTGTTGCAGGCCCTCACTCCGCCAGGAGTCTCGCTCCCCCGCGTCTTGCTGAT
>NZ_DASRBQ010000075.1:0-28741 GCF_035653575.1 Actinocrinis sp. | reverse complement strand
CGGCTACGGGCCGAGCTGAGGAAATCCGTCAAGACTCCGATGTCTCCGGCGGATCGCCGTCGAACTTACTGAAGAAAGCCTGAACGAAACAAGGATCTGCATGGTCAAGACTTCGCCATGGCGACGCCTGAGTGTACGGGGCGAAACAGGGGATTAATTCTGATGACGTGGCCCGCCCTCCCGCCCCCGTTCCGCTTCGCTCCACGGACTTCGGGCGCTGCCACGCACGCGCTTCGCGCTGGAACGCTGCGCTATCTCAGGGCTCCGCTGCGCTCCGCCCGAAACGCCTGCGGCTGGCCTCGTAACGGCTACGGCTACCGCCCTCCCGCCCCAAACGCTCCGCACCCCCGCTGACGCTCGGCCGCTCCGCTTTTCTCGCTGCCCCCGCTGCCGGTTAACTCCGCGTCAATCCGGCAGTGCGTTCGTAGATAGTCCCGCCGGGCATCATGCCGGAGTCCGGCGCGGATGGCGCCCAACGCGTCGTGCCCTCGTTGCAGCAGCTCACGGTAGGCCGCCGCCGTGCGCTGCGGGTCACCCAGGCACGACACCAGCGTGTCGTTGTCTGTCCTGGAAAAGCCGAGCATGCTCGTTAGTGTTCGCTCACTGGGCGAGCACGGGCAACCGATTTTCGCCGGTTTGACACGACGAGGTCGCACGTTATCGGGTTGCTTCGGTTGCGCCAGCGCGGCAGGGTCTGCCTCATGCTTGAACTGCGCACCTTGGAATCAGACGACTGGCCGATCTGGAGGGAACTGCGGCAGGCAGCCCTTGCGGAGGCGCCCTATGCCTTCGGCTCGACGCTGGCCGAGTGGCAGGGAGAGGGCGATCGCGAGGAGCGCTGGCGTGCCCGCCTGGAGATTCCCGGCGCGCACAACGTGATCGCGGTCGTCGACGGCCGTCCTGCGGGGATGGCCAGTGGCGTTCCCGTTGAGCATGCAGACGACAGCGTCGAGCTAATCTCCATGTGGGTCAGTCCCGCGGCGCGTGGCAGAGGGGTCGGCGGCAGCCTGATCCAGGAGATTGCGCGGTGGGCCGCACAGCGGGGCGCGAAGTCTCTGCGCTTGTCCGTGATGCCAGGCAACGTGAATGCTGTCGCCCTCTACGAGCGCCACGGGTTCACGGACACCGGTGAGCAGGGTGACCTGCTGCCCGATGGCACAGGTAGAGAACGGGTCATGGCCAAGGACCTGACGAACTGCTAGGTGGATCAGCGGGCCGTATCCGGCCACCGAGTCCGACAGTTCGACGTAGTCGCGGAGCGGCCGAGCGTCAGCGAGGGCGCGGAGCGTTTGGGGCGGGAGGGCGGGTAGCCGTAGGCGTTACAAGCCAGCCGCAGGCGTTGAGGCGGAGCGCAGCGGAGCCCTGAGATAGCGCAGCGTTCAGCGCCAAGCGCGTGCGCGGCAGCGCCACCGGTCCGTGGAGCGAAGCGGAACGGGGGCGGGAGGGCGGGTAGCCGTAGGCGTTACAAGCCAGCCGCAGGCGTGAGGCGAAGCAGAACGGTCGAGGCTCAGGATCCGGGCGCATCACCGCGACTTCGAATTGACCACCGTCTGCACGATGCGGTCCACGGACGGTAGGGCGAGGTCTTCGAGTGCGTCCGCGGCGGGCAGCGGGATGTGCGGCGTCGTGATACGCACCGGTGGGCCGAGCAGCTCGGTGAAGCACTCCTCTGCCGCGATCGAGACGAGCTCGGCGCCCCAGCCGCACAGCCGCGGGTTCTCCTCGACCGTGAACAGGCGGCCGGTTCTGGCCACCTCGCTCAGGATGGTCGCCGTGTCGAGCGGAACCAGGGAACGTACATCGACGACCGTGGCCTGGATGCCTTGCGCGGCAAGCCGTTCCGCGGCGGCGAGCGCGCGGGGGACCATCGCCGCGAGGGCGACGAGCGTGCAGTCGGCGCCGAAACGCAGCACCTTCGCGGTGCCGAGTTCGTCAACGATCTCGCCGTTCGGGACCTCTCCTTTGACCGGGTAAAGCGACTTCTGCTCGAAGAAGAGCACCGGGTCCGGGTCGCGCACCGCCGCCGCGAACAGTCCGATGACATCTCGGGCGTTCGAGGGTGCGACGACCTTGAGGCCGGGCACGGCCATCGCCCAGTTCTCCACGCTCTGCGAGTGCTGCGCGCCGAACTTCAGGCCACCGCCGTTGCCGCACCGGATCACCAGCGGCAGGGTGACCTGGCCGTGCGTCATGTAGCGGGTCTTCGCGATCTGATTCGCCACGATGTCCCAGCACACCGCGAAGAAGTCGCTGAACATGATCTCCGCGATCGGCCGCAGCCCGGTCATCGCCGCGCCCATCGCCGCGCCGAGGATGGCCTGTTCGCTGATCGGGGTGTCGCGCACCCGGACCGGGCCGAACTCGGCGAGCAGGCCAGGCGTCGCCTTGAAGACGCCACCGGCCGCCGCGACATCCTCGCCGAGGAAGACCACCCGCTGGTCCCGTCGCATCTCCTGGCCGATGGCCCGGGCGACCGCGTCGCGGTAGCTCAGTTGCGCCATGACGAACCTCCGTCTGCCCACAGATCCGTCAGCAACAGCGCGGGATCCGGCGCTTGACCCGCCTTGGCCTGCCGTTCGGCCTCGTCTACCGCGGCCCGCGCCGCCGCTTCGATCGCCGCGAGTTCGCTCTCTGCGACGCCGAGATCGAGTAGCCGCCGCCGGTAGAGCGCCACCGGGTCGCGGGCAAGCCAGCGCTCGACCTCCGCCGCGGGCCGGTATTTGGCCGGATCGGCGCGCGAATGACCGCCGTGCCGGTACGTCAGCGCCTCGATCAGGCTCGGACCGTCGCCGGCTCGGGCCCGCTCCAACGCCGCGACCGCCGCGCGGTACATCACGTCCGCGTCGTTGCCGTCGAGGGCGATCGGCTCCAGCCCGTAAGCCGCGGCGCGGTCGGCGGCAGGCCTGCGCACAGCTGTCACGGAGTCGATCGGCGTGTATTCCATGTAGAGGTTGTTCTCGCACACGAACACCACCGGCAGCCGGTAGACCGCCGCGTAGTTCAGCGCCTCGTGGAAAGCGCCGATGTTCGTGGCCCCATCGCCGAAGAAGCACACTGCGACCTGCCCGGAGCCCCGGTACTGGGCCGACCAGGCGGCGCCGTTGGCGATGGTCAGGTGTGCGCCGACGATCGCGTACGAGCCCATCATTCCGTGCTCGACGCTGGTCAGGTGCATCGAGCCGCCCTTGCCCGCCATCAGCCCGTTTGCGCGGCCGAGCAGCTCGGCCATGACCGGCGCCATCGGCACGCCGCGCGCGAGGGTGTGCGCGTGGCCGCGGTAGGTGGCGAAGGTGTAGTCGTCGGGGAGCATCGCCGCGCCGAAGCCGGCCGCGATCGCCTCCTGGCCCAGGGACAGATGGCTGGTGCCCTTGACCAGGTTCTGCAGGAACAGGTCATAGGCCCGCTTCTCGAACTGGCGGATCTCCACCTGGCAGCGGTAGAGGGCGAGCCGCGTACGCAGGTCGGGCTCGGGCGACGCGTCGAGGTCGGTGCTCATGGTGCGGCCGGTGTTCATGGTGCTCAGTCCCTGATGGTCTGATGGTCGGTCAGTAGGGGTTGGCGACGAAGAGCTCCCGGGCCGGGAACAGGGTGATCACCCGCGGACCGGCGGCGGTCACCACGATCTCCTCCTCGATCCGCGCGGCGGAGTAGCCGTCGGCCGCCGGACAGTAGGTCTCCAGCGCGAAGACCATGCCCTCTTTCAGCTCGACCGGATGCTCCAGCGAATTGAGCCTGCTGATGATCGGCCGCTCGTGCAGGGCCAGGCCGAGGCCGTGGCCGAACTGGAGGCCGAACGCCTCCATCTCGTCGGCGAAGCCGAACTGCGGCGCGGCGGGCCAGGCCCGGGCGATCTGCTCCGTGGATGCCCCGGGGCGCACGAGGGCGATCGCGGCGTCGATCCATTCGCGGGCCTTCTGGTACGCGTCGCGCTGCACCGGGGTGCAGCTGCCGACGTTGAAGGTGCGGTAGTAGCAGGTCCGGTATCCGTTGAAGGATTGGATGATGTCGAAGAACGCCTGGTCGCCGGGGCGGATGAGCCGGTCGGAGAAGTTGTGCGGATGCGGGCTGCACCGCTCGCCGGACACCGCGTTGATCGCCTCCACGTCGTCAGAGCCCATCTCGTAGAGACGCTTGTTGGCTAGGGCGACGATCTCGTTCTCGCGGATGCCCGGCTTGAGGGCATCCGCAATGGTCTGATACACCCCGTCGACCATGGCAGCAGCCTGAGTCAGCAGCATGATTTCGTCCGCGGACTTGATCTCCCGCGCGTCGAGCATGACCTGCTGGGCGTCGCGTACGTCCAGTCCGACCCGCTGAAGCTCAAGCACCATCGGCAGCTCCGCGATGTCCACACCCAGCGGCAGGTCTACGACGCCCTGCTCGGCCAACATCGCGCGAATCTCGGCGACGGCGGCGGCGATCAGTCCCGCGTCCGGGGCCACGGAGCCGCGCAGCCCCAGCATCCCGGCGCGGCTGTTGGCCGGATCGAGCCAGGGTGCGTACATCCGGTGATGCCGCGCCGCCGAGCCGAAGTCCCAGAGCACCGGCTCGCCGGTGCGGGTCAGCAGCGCGTAGCGGGCCACCTTGTCGCGGGCCCATTCGCCGATCATCGTGCTTGTCAGATACCTGATGTTGTTGACGTCGAAGACGAGCAGCGCGCCGAGTTCGGAGGCGTCCAACGCGGCCCTGGCCCGGCCGAGCCGGTAAGCGCGCAGCCGGTCGAAGTCCACCCGGGTCTCGAAGTCCACTGCCATGCGACCGGGGGCGGGGAGGAGGTCAGGGGCGGTTCCGTCAGGCGCGGTTCCGCTTGGCTGCTCCTTGCCAGTCAGCGTGCTGGGGCCGGTCATCGGGACTCCTCGGCGAGGGAGAGGCCGTCATCCACGGGCACGTCCTCGGGCAGCAGCTCGAGCCCGGCGGCTGCCGCCTGCTGCGGCAGCAGCGCGGCGAAGTCCTCGTCGGCGTGGCCGCGCCCGATCAGGGCCTGCACCAGCTGATGGGTCAACGCGGCCACCGGCATCGGCACCTCCAGTCGTCGCGCGGCCTCGAGGCCCAGGTCGAAATCCTTGCGCAGCAGCACCGGCGTGAAGGTGGGCGCTAGGTCGAGGCGGACGAACGCAGGGGTCTTATATCTAGTGAAGGTCGAGCCGAGCACGCTGTGGTTGAGGAAGTCAAGGAACGCGGCGCGCGACACCCCGCCCTTCTCCGCTAGCACGGTGACCTCCGCGAGTGCCTGGGTGACGACTCCGAGGAACACGTTGTGCGCGAGCTTCACCAGCCGCGCCGTCTCCCCCTCCCCCGCATAGGTCACCGATCGGCCGAAGACCTCCAGATAGGGCCGCACACGCTCGAACGCCTCGGGTGGCCCGGAGGCGACCACCGAGAGCCGGCCCGCCGCGGCCGCGTGACCGTTGCCGCTGACCGGGGCGGCGATCAGCGCGGTTCCGCGCAGCGCCGCGGCGGACCGAACCCGCGCGGAGACCTCCGCGGACACGGTGGAGGAGTCCACGATCACGCCCGGTGCGACCTCGGCGCGGCTGAGCAGCCCGCCCTCGCCGAGAACCACCTCGGCCAGGTCCGCCGAGCCCGAGACGGTAGTGAACACCACGTCGCGATCCGCGAGGTCCGCGACCGTGTCCACGACGCTCGCGCCGCGCTCGACCAGCGGTTCGGCTTTGGCCCGGGTGCGGTTGTACACCGCGAGTTCGTGTCCTGCGTCGAGGAGCCGGCCGGCCAGCGCGCTGCCCATCCGGCCGGTCCCGATCCAGCCGAGCCGCAGAGAGCCCGGATCGTTCACGGTGACACCTCCGTAGTCGTGCCCGCCTTGCGCGTTTCAGGGGTCCGCGTCGTGTCAGGGGCCCGCGTCGCATCTGGGACATGCGTCGTATCAGGAACCTGCGCCATGCCGCCGAGGTAGAGGCGGGCGACGTTGGGATCCGCCAGCAGTCCCGGACCGGTGCCGGTCAAGCGCGCCCGCCCGGACTCGAGCACCGCGCCGCGATGCGCGATTGCGAGTCCGCTGCGCGCGTTCTGCTCGACCAGCAGGACGGCGCGGCCGTCCGCGGCCAGCCCGGCGATGGACTCGAAGACGGCGCGCCGCGCTCGCGGCTCCAGGCCGATCGAGGGTTCGTCGAGCAGGATCAGCCGCGGTTCGAGCATCAGCGAGCGGGCCAGTTCCACCTGCTTCTGCTCGCCTCCGGACAGCGATCCGGCCGCGTCGTGCCGCCGCCGCGCCACGATCGGGAACTGCTCGGCGCAGCGCTCAGCTCGCCGCCGCAGCTGCGCCCGGTCCCGCAAGATGTAGCCGCCCATCAGCAGGTTCTCCCAGACCGTCATGGCCGGGAACAGGCTGCGCTCCTGGGGAACGTGCACCACGGCGCGGCCCAGTCGCTCGCGCGGCGAGAGCCGGTCGATGGGGTCGCCGTCGAGCAGCACCCGGCCACGTCGCGGCCGTATCAGTCCGCTGATCGCTTTGAGCACGGTGGATTTGCCGGCCCCGTTCGGCCCGATCAGGCAGACCACCTCGCCGGCCTCGACCGTCAGGTCGACTCCGCGCAGGATGTCCCCCGCGCCGTACCCGGCTACCAGTCCCTCGACGGCGAGCAGCGGCGGGCCTCCGGGCGCGCCGGTTCCAGCTCTGGCGCCGGCGGTGCCGCTCATCGCTTCTTCGTCGGCTGACACAGGCTCGTCACTCATGTCACTGCCCCAGATAGGCGTCGAGGACGGCGGGGTCGGCGCGCACCGCGTCGGGCGGCCCGGCGGCGATGCGGGTGCCGCGATCCATCACGATCACCGGGTCGCACAGCCGCATCACCAGGTTCATGTCGTGCTCGACAATCAGGAAGCTGATGCCCATGGCGTGCCGGCGCCTGATGTGCTGCTCCATCGTGGCGACCAGCGTGGGGTTCACGCCCGCGGTCGGTTCGTCGAGCAGCACCAGCCTTGGCTCGCTCATCAGCACCGAGGCGAACTCCAGGAGCTTTCGCTGGCCGTAGGAGAGCTCTGCGGCGGGATGCTCGGCGTGCGCCGCGAGGCCGAATTCCTCAAGCAGGGCGAGGGCCCGGTTCGTGTCGGCGTGGCCACGGCGGCGGGTGAACAGGCTGCGCCATGGGTGACCGGCCGCCACGATCAAGTTGTCCAGCGCGCACAGCCTGGGGAAGATGCGCGCGTGTTGGAACGTGCGCGAGAGCCCGGCCCGGTACAGCGCCGCGGGATCGGGTCGGGCCAGTGCGCGTCCGGCGAAGAGGATGCGGCCGGAATCAGGCTGCAGATATCCGGTCACCAGGTTGAACACGGTGGTTTTGCCGGAGCCGTTGGGCCCGATCAGGCCGGTGATGGCGCCGTCCTGGACGGTGAACGAGCAGTCGTCCACCGCGGTCACCCCGCCGAAGCGTTTGGTGAGGTGCTCGACCTCCAGAAGCGTGGTCACCGGGCCATCTCCTCGGCGACGGTCCCGGTTCCGGCGCCCGCATGGTCAGCAGGGTCCTGAGCCGGCTCGTCCGGGGATCGGCCGGCCGCCGCGCGCCGACGCCGCAGCAGGTGGCCGAGCGAGGGCAGGATCCCGCGCGGCAGCAGCAGCATGATCAGGAGGAACACCGCCGCGTACGCGATCAAGTAAAGCTGCGTCGCGCCGTACTGATACGCGAGGTACTGCTGCGCCGGCACCAGGATGAAGGCGCCGAGCACCGGCCCCCACAAAGTGCCGCGGCCGCCTAGATACGCCATCAGCACCATGCCGATCGTGACCAGCGGGTCGACGGCGAACTGCGGATAGATGAAGGACACGTAGTAAGCCCAGACGCCGCCGATCATCCCCGCGATGCCCACCGACACGGCAAAGGCGAGTAGCTTAGCGCCGGTGACGTGCACACCGATACCTCGGGCACGTTCCTCATCGGCGGCCACCGCCTGCAACGAGAGCCCGACCCCGCTGTGCAACGCGGCCCAGGTGACGCCCATCGAAACGACGAGCAGCAGCACGAGGACCAGATAGAACGGCCGCTCGTAGGTGTCGACGTCGAAGGGCGCGGCTGGCATACCAATGCCCTGCGAGCCGCCGGTGAGCGAGTTCAGGTTGAAGGCGAGAGTCTGCGCGACGAAGAGCAGCGTGATCGTGACGATGGCGAACACGTCGCTGCGCGTGCGCATCGCGATCCAGCCGACCGCGAGCCCGAGCACTGCGACGCCGGCACCGACGATCGGCAGCACCAGGAAGGGCATCAGACCGTTCGCACCGGCCTCCCGGTGCTGGAAGTAGATCGCCTCTGCGTACGCGCCGGCGCCGAAGAACGCGGCGTGGCCGAGCGACGGATAACCCGCGAGGCCGCCGACCAGATTCCAGGCGCTGGCCAAGCCGGCGTAGATCAGCGTGAACACGCCGAGATTCACGATCCAGTGCTCGGTCACGGCGAACGGCAGCGCGGTGAGCAGGCCGAAAAACAGCAGCGCCCGAATCACGCCGGCGCGACTCACAGCGCGCCTCGCAGGCTCGCGCCGAACAGTCCGCGCGGCCGCAGCAGCAGCACCGCGAGCAGCACGATGAAGAAGCTGAAGTCCGACCAGATCGGCGGGCCGAGCGCGGCGACCAGTGCGGCGACCACGCCCATGACGAGGGCGCCGACGATCGAGCCGCCGATGCTGCCGAGACCGCCGAGCACGACGATGGAGAGCAGCCGGGAGATCAGGTCGTAGTGGCTGCCCGAGTTGAACGAGTACAGCAGGCCGTACACGGCGCCGGCCGCCGCCGCCGTCGCCGCGCCGATTCCGAAGCCGGCGGCCGCCACCACCCGCGAATTCACCCCGAGCAGTTGGGCCGCCTCAGGGTTCTGCACCGTGGCGCGGATCGCGCGGCCGAACTTCGTGCGCTGTAGCACCAGATACAGCAGGCCGAGCAGCGCCGCGGAAAGCAGAAACGCGTACAGCCGCACCGCAGAGATCTGATAGCCGCCGACCGTGAACGAGCGGTCCGCGTAGCCGGCTTGGATCGTGCGGTAGTTCGTCTTGTACGTCACGCTGAGCACGCCCTCAATGCCGAGCGCGACCGCGAAGGTGACCAGCAGCGAGAGTTCCGCCCGGTCCTCCTCGCGCAGCGGGCGCAGGAACAGCCACTGCAGCCCCGCCCCGACGCCGAACAGCGCCGGGGTGGTGACCAGGATCGAGAGGAAGGGATCGAGGCCGAAGGAGGTGAACAGCGAGTAGCTCAGGTACGCCCCGGCGATCACCAGCGCGCCCTGCGCGAGGTTGACCACCTTCATCACGCCGAAGATGATCGTCTGACCGCTGGCCATCAGGGCGTAGACGCCCCCGGTCAACACGCCCAGAATCAGCGCCTGGATGACGGTGTGCACGCGACCGGCCTACTTTCCGGCCCAGGCCAGCGGTTCGGTGACCGGAGCGTGCTCGGCGCTGCTGGGCGGATAGACGGCGAGCAGCTTGCCGCCGATCCACTGCTCCAGCAGATACGAGCCCTGCGGCTGGCCTGAGGAGTCCCAGGACAGGTTGCCTTCCAGCGTTGGCCAGGTGCCCGAATGCAGGGTGCTGATGATGGTCGCGTTGTCGACCTTGCCGGTCTTGGCGGCCACCTCCTCCAGCAGCATTCCGCAGGAGTAGGCCTCGGCCGAGGTGCTGTCGATCTGGTCGGCCGTGCCGCCGTACTTCTTGATGTACGCGGCGATGAAGGCGGCGCTGCCCGAGGCGGTGCTGCCGGAGAACCAGTCCCCTGAGGAGAAGATGCCCTCGGTGTTCTTCAGCCCGACCGCGTTGGGGAAGTCGACCGGCGAGTTGGCGCCGTTGGACAGGAACAGCCACTTGGGCGCCCACTTGAGCTGGATCATGGCCCTGACGTCGGCGTAGGCGTCCTCGGACTGTGTACCCGCCACCACCACATCCGGCTTGGCCGCAGCCACCTTGGCGATGATCGGGGTCAGGTCTGTGGTCTCGGCGGGGTAGATCGACTTGTACACGGTCTGGATCCCGGCCGCCTCGAAGCGCTGGCGCACCGCGTCGGCGATCGGCGAGGCGAACGGGTCGTCAAGGGACGGATACGCGGCGGTCTTCGGGCGCTGATCCGCCGGCAGCGACAGGATGTAGTCCGCGAACACCATCCCGCCCTGCACCGTCGCGGCCGGCTGGACGAAGAAGAGGTTGTGCAGATGCTGCGCGAAGACCGCGGGCCCGCCGCCGGCCGGCTCGATGAACGCGTAGTGGTAGCGGTTGACCACCGCCGAGGACGGGATGGTCAGCAGCGAGGAGAAGGGCCCGAAGACCAGGTCCACATGGTCGCGGTTGATCAGGTTCTGATAGTTGCTGACGGCCTGGTTCGGGCTTGAGGCGTCGTCCACGATCTTGAGGTTCACCTTGCGCCCGAGCACGCCGCCCTTGGCGTTCACCGTGTCGGCCCACAGCTGATAGCCGCGCTCGGCGGCCTTGCCGGGGTCCGCGAAGTCCCCGGTGAGCGAGAGCGAGATGCCGATGTTCAGGGTCGTCGGGGCCTTGGCGGCGGGATGCGAGCTCCCGCAGGCCGTAGCGAGGGTGCTCGCGGTCACCACCAGGGCGACGGCGGCGGCGCGGGTTCGAAGGGAAAAGACGTGGCGGATGCCGATGCGGCGGACCGCCCGCTGTGACGGATCGAGGAGCTGCATACGATTGCAGTGAAGCATGTGCTCTGTCCTCCTCGGGACTACCTGATCCGGTGTGGGAAGGAGGTGCGGACTGACGGACGCGGGGTGAGCTGGTCGAAGCCGTCGATTGCGGTGCAATATCCGCCCAGGCAGCCGCGGTGTCAATGCTTACCCGGCGCGGATCTCCACTCGGCGCCCCCGCCTGCGCCTTCGCGCCCCCGTGCTCGCGACTCGCGCGGCCTCGGCCTGCAATCGATTGTCGGATCACCCGGAGTTACACTCGGCGCGTGTCCCGAACGTCCACCCTGTCCGACGTCGCACGGCGCGCCGGCGTCCACCAGGCAACCGCGTCCCGCGCGCTGAACCCGGCGAGCCGCCACCTGGTGAACCACGCCACCGCCGAGCGGGTACTGGCTGCCGCCCGGGAGCTCGGCTACGTCCCGAACGCGATCGCCCGCGGTCTGCGCACCAGCCGCACGGGCACGGTCGGCGTGATCATTCCGGACCTGATGAACCCGCTGTTCCCGCCGATCGTGCGCGGCATCGAGGACGTACTCGCGCAGGAGGGTTACACCGCGCTGCTGGCCAACACGGACAACGACGAACAGCGCGAGCGCGCTCTGTTCGAGTCCTTAGTCACTAGGCGGGTGGACGGCTTCATCGTCGCGACGGCCCGCCGGACTCACCCGCTGCTGGACGAGGCGGCGCGCCGCGGGCTCAAGGTGGTGCTGGTCTACCGCGGCACCGACCGCACCGACTTCTGCGCGGTGACCGCCGACGACTGGCTCGGCATCACGCTGGCGACGGAGCATCTGATCGAACTCGGGCACCGCCGCATCGGCCACCTGGCGGGCCCTCAGGACGTGTACACCGGCTCGATCCGGGCCCGCTCGTTCAACGAGGCGCTGCGATCGCATGACCAGGACGTGCCCGCGGAGCACATCGTGGTCTGCGATGCGTACAGCGAGGCCGCCGGGGTGTCCGGGACGCGGCGGCTCCTGGACCAGGCCCCGGACCTCACCGCGATCGTCGCGGCCAACGACCTGCTCGCCCTCGGTGCCTGCGACGTGCTGCGGGAGCGCGGCCTGCGCTGCCCCGATCAGGTTTCCGTCACCGGCTTCAACGACATGCCGTTCGCGGACAAGTTCGACCCGCCGCTGACCACCGTGCGCGTGCCGCACTACGACCTCGGCGCGGAGGCCGGCCGGCTGCTGCTCGACCAGCTCACCCGCTCGGGCCCGCACCCGACCAAGCGGCTCTCCCTCACACCCACGCTCATCAAGCGCGGCTCGACGGCACCGCCGTCGATACGTGAAGCGCCGTCCACTCACGGCCCCGCCTGAAGGCCGTGAGCGGACGACGCCGCTCCGTTCTCCCGATCGCTGTCGCTATGGCTTAGGAGGTGCTGCAGGCCACGCCGTTGAGGGCGAAGCCGGTGGGCGGTGCGGAGTTGCCGGTGTGGTTGGCCTGGAACCCGAAGCTGGTGTTGCCGCCGGGCGGGATCGCGGCGTTGTAGCTGACGTTCGTGGCCGTGACCGCGCCGCTAGTCGGGCTGATCGTGGCGTTCCACGCGTTGGTGACGGTTTGGCCGCCCGCCAGGGTGAACGCCAGTCGCCAGCCGTTGATCGCCGTGCTGCCGGTGTTGGTGACGGTGATGTTCTCAGTCATCCCGGTGTTCCAAGCGCTCACCGTGTCCGAGACGCGGCACGCGCCAGAACCGCCAGTTGCCGAAGCGGAGGGCGACGCCGAGGGTGACGTGGACGGTGACTGCGTCGGCGTCGGGCTTCCGCTCGGCTGGCCCGGATTGCCGATGCTGCCGGGCACTGAGAGCAGGGCGCGGTACCAGACTGCTGCCATCTTGTCGTAGCCCGCGGCGTTGGGGTGGACACCGTCTTGCAGGTCCGCAGTCGTCAGCGCGTCGTACATGTCTACCAGGTGCACGTGCTTGCCCGCCGCCACCTTGCTTTGCACGATGCCGGGGATCGCCGCGTTGAACGCCTGCAGTTGGGCGGCGTCATAGCTGAGCGGGATGATCTGCGCGACGAACACCTCAGCGCTCGGCAGGGTGTTGGTGATGTGGTCGATCAGCGCGGACAGCCGGTTCGGCGCGTTGGGCAGGTCGTAGTTCTGGCTGATGTCGTTGGTGCCGATGTGCAACAGCACCGTGTGCGGCTGGTAGGTGTTGAGCCAGCCCACGATGTTCGCGTCGATCTGGTCGATGCGCCAGCCGGAGTGGCCTTCGTGGTTCTGGGAGCACGCGAGGGCCGGGCCGTTGGAGAGCGATCCGACGAAGTTGACGTTGTAACCGCCGGCGACCAGCCGCTGGCACAGGCCGATGCGGTACCCGCCGGGCACCGTCAGGCCGTCGGTGATGGAGTCGCCCAGCGGCATGACCTTCACGCCGTTGGAAGCCGCGACTGCGACGTTTGCCTTGATCGCCGCTCCGGCCGCGAGCGCCCCGACCGCCAGTGCCGGTGCCAGCGCGGCGGCCAGCCATTGTCTGCGTATGCCCATGCCCGATCCTTCCCGCGTGGCGACAGGCGCAGTGTGAAGTGGGCCAGGCCGGCGGGCAAGGATCGCTTGCGGCCCTTGCGGCGTCCCTCGCGCACATACATCGGGTCGGTACGGGCCGCCTTCGCCCTCTGACGTGGCCCGCTCGTGTCGTCGAACATTTCGGCCGCTGTGGTCAAACAGCCCGAATCTTGTGCGCACTCTGCGAAAGTTTCTGCCAACAGAGCCTCCCCGACGGCGGCGAAGATCTAGGCGTCCGGTGGTCGGCGGACGAGCGCCGACGCTCTCGAGGCGACTTGCGCAGCAGCGCGGCGCGGAGGTCTCCGAATGCAAGTTTCGAAGGCCTTAACCGGTTTTGCCGCACAGCGCCGGATTTCGTTGACCGCACAGGTTTCCGCAACTACCGTCGCGCGGCGAGTCGGGGCACCGCTCCGTCACCCGTCATCCGTCATCCGTCATCCGTCAGGCGCAAGTCGAGCCCTCGCACGGCGCATCAGGCCACAGCGACGGCACGGAGGGAGAGGACTGCGATGAGAACGCGCAAGACTCGCGCGGCGCTAGCCGCCACACTCGCGACGGTCACGGCGACCGCCTTATCCGCCCTGGTCGTGCTCGCGCCGAGCGCGTCGGCGGCCTCGCTGGTGCAGATCAGCAACTTCGGGAACAACCCGACCGGCCTGTCGATGTACGAGTACATTCCGGCCAATGTGAGCGCTCATCCGCCGCTGCTGGTCGTCCTGCACTACTGCGGCGGTTCCGCGCAGTCGGAGTTCAGCGGCACCGAGTTCGCCTCGCTGGCCGACCGTTATGGGTTCATGGAGATCTACCCGCAGGTCAACAACCCGAGCAATGACTGCTGGGACGTCGCCTCCGACGGAGCGCTGACCCACAACGGCAACAGCGACCCCGCGGGTATCATCGCAATGGTCCAGTACGCCGAGGCGCACAACAACGTCGACACCAGCCGCATCTACGTCACCGGCAACTCCTCCGGCGGCATGATGACCAACGTCATGCTCGGCGACTACCCGGACGTGTTCAAGGCCGGGGCCGCGTTCATGGGCGTGCCCTTCCACTGCTTCTACACCGGCACCGTGCGCGGCTGGAACTCCGCTTGCGCCCAGGGTCAGGTCAGCAACACCCCGCAGGCCTGGGGCGACTACGTCCGCGGCGCCTATCCGGGTTACTCCGGCCCGCGCCCGCGCATGCAGCTGTGGCACGGCACCACCGACACCACGCTCAGCTACAACAACTTCGGCGAAGAGATCAAGCAGTGGACCAACGTGCTCGGCGTGAGCCAGACGCCGACATCCAGCAGCGTCATCAACGGAAACTGGACGCACACCACCTACGGCGACGCCAACAACCCGGCCGTCGACGCCTACAGCATCGCAGGGGTCGGACACGCCTTGCCACAGACCGGCATGGCCGCGGTCGCCATCCACTTCTTCGGCCTCGACGGCAGCGGCAGCACCGGCAGCCCATCGCCCAGCGCCTCCTCCTCGCCGTCCGCCAGCGCCTCCCCGTCGCCCTCGGCATCGGCGTCGCCTTCCGCGTCGGCGTCGGCGTCGAGCACCGGCACTGCGGGCGCGTGCAAGGTCACCAACCAGGTCAGCGCGTGGAACACCGGGCTGACGAACAACGTCACCATCACCAACACCGGCAGCAGCGCGATCAACGGCTGGCGGCTGACCTTCACGCTGGCCGGCGGCCAGACCGTGACCAATGCCTGGAACGCGACGATCAACCCCTCCAGCGGAGCGGTCACCGCGACGAACGTCAGCTACAACGCGTCCATCCCAGCTGGCGGCAGCACCAGCTTCGGCTACCAGGCCAACCACACAGGCAATACAGCTGTGCCTACCGGTTTCGCCCTCAACGGCAGCCCGTGCAGCAGTAGCTGAAGCTGACCCGCCCGCGGTCGCAGGTCCGCGATGCGGAGATCCCGTGGCGCGCCGCCGTCTACCCGAATCTGCCGTGGATGTAGTCGGCGGTGCGGGGATCCGTCGGCGCGCCGAACATCGCCTCGGTGGTGCCGTGTTCGACGATCCGGCCGGGCGTGCCCTGCTCGGCGAGGAAGAAGGCGCAGCGATCCGAGATCCGCGCAGCCTGCTGCATGTTGTGGGTGACGATCACGATGGTCACCTCGTGCATCAGCTCCCTGATCGTCTCCTCGATCCGCCGGGTCGAGGTCGGATCCAGGGCGGAGCAGGGTTCGTCCATCAGCAGCACGCGTGGGCTGACCGCCAGCGACCGGGCGATGCACAGCCGCTGCTGCTGGCCACCCGACAACGCGCCGCCCGGCTGGCGCAGCCGGTCCGCCACCTCGTTCCACAGCCCTGCCTTGATCAGGCAGGACTCCACGAGATCGTCCTTCTGCGCGCGACTGAGCCGCCGGCCGGTGAGCTTGAGCCCGGCGGTGACGTTGTCGTAGATCGACATGGCGGGGAACGGATTCGGCTTCTGGAACACCATCCCGACGTGCGCACGCACTTCGGTGAAACGGCGCTGTGGCGCGTACACGTCGACACCGTCGAGCAGGACCTCGCCGGCGAGTGAGGCCGAGGGTACGAGTTCGTGCATCCGGTTGAGGATGCGCAGGAACGTGGACTTCCCGCAGCCGGACGGCCCGATGAGTGCGGTGACCTGTCCGGCCGGCATCGCGAGCGAGACGCGGTCGAGCACCTTGCGCTCGCCGAACCAGGCGGATACAGCGCGCGCGTGCAGGTCGGCCGGATCCGCGGTGATCGGGGCGTTCGGCATGGCGACGGTCGCCAATCCGGGATCGAACTCGCCCTCCGGCGCCGGTTCGCGTCCCGGCTCTGAGCCAGGTTCGCGTCCCGGTCCCGGTCCGCGTCCCGGGTCAGGCTCGGCGAAGGGCGGCAGCATGGCGGTCGGCTCGGACACGGGCGGGGCTCCGATCACAGGAGGTTGGGCAGAAGGCGGGCGATCTGGTCGGCGACGGCGAGACCGAGTGCGGCCAGCGTCGGCAGGCCGACCAGCCAGGCCTGGCGCACGCCCCAGCGCAGCCGCGCCCAGGTGAGTCCGATCGCGGCGAGCACGAGGGCCTGCGCCCAGAGCACCAGCGGCATCCAGGCAGCCGGCTCGCCGGCCAGCGCGTCCTCGTTCGGCGGGTTGGCGTCGAACAAGCGCGCCGGCGTGGGCTGCACCTTGGAGATGAGTTCGGCGTCGACCCGCAGGATGTCGGACGGCACGAAGGCGTTCCCGTCGGCGGTCATCAACGTCAACCGGCCCTGATTCGCGGCCGGCGTCGGCGGAAGCGGGTCGTCCGCGTGCCTGACGTCGAGCACGCGGTAGGTGCTGACGCCTTGGCCGGTCGTCACGGTGAAGGTGTCCTTCGGCCGCAGCTGATCCAGGTAGTGGAAGGGGCCGCCGAACAGCAGCCGCCGGGCCATGATGACGCTGATGCCGGCCTGGCCGGGCAGTACCGTGCCGGGCAGATGTCCAGGTCCTGACATGAGTGTCGCGGAGGAGGTGCCCTCGGCGACCACCTGGCGCAGGCCGAGTTCGGGGATGTCCAGCAGCGCCACCGGCGTGCCGATGCCCACCACGTGTCCGTTCACGTCGAGCGGCCCGACCGGCGCGCTGGCGTTGGCCAGTGCGTAGCGGAACGCCGCGTACTGCACCTGCTGGTCGCGGCTGTGCCGCAGCGAGCCGATCACCCAGACGTCCGCGACGAAACCGAGCAGCAGCGCGCCGAGGACGGTCAGAGCCGCGCCGAGCATCCACACGCTCGCGTGGCTCTGCGTGTCAGGTTCGGCTTCGGGCGGTTGCTCGGCGGCGGGCGCGCCGGGTTCGGGCTCCGGCGCGGCCGCTTCGGCGGACTCAAGGGTGAGCGACACGGATCAGCCTCCTGCCTTGATGCGGGTGGCCGCGCTCTTGGACACAGAGTTCTTCATTGCCGCGCTCTTCGTCGCCGTGCTCTTCGCGGGCGCGTTCTTGGGCGGCGCGATCGGAGTGCGGCG
Organism: Actinocrinis sp.; assembly: GCF_035653575.1. Classification (GTDB taxonomy): domain Bacteria; phylum Actinomycetota; class Actinomycetes; order Streptomycetales; family Catenulisporaceae; genus Actinocrinis. The sequence continues at coordinate 11,628 of NZ_DASRBQ010000075.1, read as the reverse complement.
TCGGCGCCGGTACTCGAAGCCGAGGCCGCCGAGCAGCAGAATCAACACGAACTGCGGCCACGGGATGCTCGCCGCGGACCCGGTCGCCGAGACGCTGGAGGCCTTGGGGTCGAGGTCACCGGGCAGCGCGGAGGGGTCGATGGTCACCCGGCCGGTGGTCACGAATGAGGGCAACACGCCCGAGACGCTCGTGCTCAGCGTGATCTGCTGACCAGGAAGCAGTTCCTTGATATCGCCGATCTTTACGGCCTGGCGCGCACCGCCGATGAATCCGCTGACTCGCACGTTCTGCGCGCCGGCAAGCCGGACGTTGCCGGTGTTACGCACCGTGTAGGTGACCGTCGCGCTTCCCGCGCCGAACGGGTTCCACGAGTTGTGATACGTGGTGCTGACGCTTGTGAGCGCGAGCGAGGCGGTCAGCTTCCCGGGGACGCGGATGTAAATACGGGTGCCGACACGCTCCTCGACGTTGACCCGGTTTCCCTTCGCGTCTGTGGTGATCCGGGTCAAGCCAGCGACGATGCCGCCCGCGTGGTCGCCCGGCGACGCGTTGACCGGAACGAGGATCTTGACGGGCACGATGATCTGCGAGCGCGGCGGCACGGTGATGAAGTTGCCGCCGAGTCGTACCCAGGCGCCTGTGTCGGTCGGCGTGACTGCGGCGGCCTGGATGTCGAAGCCTCCGTCGGAGGTGTTGAACGCGTCGGCGGCGTAGACGTGGAGCTGCAGCGCCGCGGTGCCGAAGTTCTGGATCGCTACGTGGTCGGTGATCTGCGCCCCGGGCGTCGCCGAGTAGGTGAGCCGGGCGCGGCTGTCCGGCTTGTCGCCGGTCGCCGGCTGGATGCCGAAGGTGGCGCTGGTCGAGCCGGCGCTCGCGGAGTTCGGGCCGGTGTCCGCGGACGCGGACAGCACGGGCGTGAGCGAGAGTAAAGCAGTGGCGGCCAGGAACGCGGCGAGCCTGCCGAAGCGGCGGGAGAGGCGCGGCCGCGTCGTCCTGGTCCTGTTCCTCGTGGGGATCACAGCGTCCTCCGGTCGGGCTGAAACGGTCCTGGCTGAGGGGTCTGGCGTTGGTGCGGGACAATGGGGGCGGGGGTAGCCGGGCAATTGCGCTGCCCGGCTGCCCCCTTGCGATCCGCGCGGTCACGGGGTCAGCGTCAGGCTCACACCGCGGGATCGCCGTCTGTCCTGCGCGATCGATCTCAGCGTGCTGCTGCTCAGATCGCCGTCAGGGTGAGGGTGGCGGTGTAGGTACCGGCCACGGTCGTGGTCGGCACGTTGAGCGTCAGGGACGCCGACAGGTGCGTGGTGCCGAGGCCGGTGCCGGTCGCCAGGGTGCGCGACTGCTTGAGGCCCGCGGTGCCGTTGTCGCCGGAGGCCACGCCGTTGGCCGCGGGCACCGCGGCGCCCAGCGTGACGGTCTGCGCGGTCGAGTTGTCCACGACCGTCGGGGTCCAGCCCAGGTTCTCGCCGTTGATGGCGTGGCTCTGGCCGTCCGAGAAGTCGTTGATCTGGCCGCTGACCGTCCAGCCCGGGTTGCCCGCGCGGCTGTCGGTCACCGTCACCGGCTTGAGCGTGCCGCTGGTGGTGAACAGGTCGCCCGCGCTGTCCAGGGTCGGCGAGGGTAGCGTCACCTGGTTGTCCGGCACGCTGATCACCAGCGAGCCGGGCACCACGGTGGTGGTGATCGTCTCGGTGGCGGAGGAGCCGGAGAACGCGGTGATCGAGTACGGGACCGCGGCCGACGTGGAGCCGACGTAAGCGGTCGAGTTCGTCGGGACGAACGTCGCGGTGAACGAGTGCGCCCCCACGGCCAGCGAGCTGCTGCTGAATGTGGCGCTGCCGCCGGAGACCGCGACCGGCGAGCCGAGAGCCGTTCCGTTGTCGCTGAACTGCACGGCGCCCGCGGCCGCGGCCGGGGAGACCGTCGCGGTCAGGGACACGGTCGAGAACTGCGCGGCGGTGTTCGCCGGGCTGACCGCGAGCGCGGTGGTGGTCGGCGTGGCCGCCGCCGGGTTGACCGTGTAGGCCAGCGCGGAGGAGGTCGAGGCCGAGAAACCGTTGCCGCTCGGGGTGAAGGCCGCGGTGATCGAGTGCGCGCCGGCCGCCAGGGAGCCGGTGGTGAAGGTGGCCGTGCCGTTCGAGACCGCGACCGCCGCGCCGAGCGCGGCGCCGCCGTCGGCGAACTGGACGGAGCCCGCGGCGTTGGCCGGGGAGACCGTGGCGGTGAAGGTGACGGAGGTGCCCGCGGTCACCGGGCTGGCCGGGTTCGCCGCGACCGTCGTGGTGGTCGGGGTGGCGGCGTTCGGGTCGGTGTTCTGCCAGTGCGTGTTGTCGGTGAACCAGATCGACCCGGTGAAGTCGCCGAAGTCGGTGGTGCCGAACGCGCCGCGGCACATCAGGTCGAAGTCGTAGCGGCCGGACAGCGTGGTGACGCCGTTGTCGTTGGCGTACTGGCGCATGGTCTCGGTCAGCGGCACGACCAGGCCGCCGCTGGAGTTGGTCTGGTAGATCGACTGGGAGGTGTTGGCCACCGCGTTCACGCCGGCGGCCGGGAAGCCGGCGCCGGTCAGCGAGACGGACAGGTTGGTGCCGCCGGGGCAGGCCGCCGAGGTGCTGACGCTGAACGGCGTGGTGTCCAGGCCGTTGGCCACGGAGGTGGTCAGGCTGCCTACGGTCGCGGCGTTCGCGGACCCGGCGGCCAGCACGCTGACCGTGCCGGCGACGACGAGGGTCGCCAGTCCGGCCGCGGCCGAGCGCAGTAGTCTGTGCTCGAACACAGTGCTGCTCTCCTTACGAAGGGGGCGAAGAGGCGTCACGGGGTGTGCTGCGACGTGCTGCCGCAGTTCGGGTTGGTGGAGAAGCCGTACTGGTTGATGACCGCGGTCTGCTGGCAGATCGCGGAGTTCGGGCCGACGAACACGGTGCTGTACGGCGCGTTGCCGATCTGCGAGGTCGGGACCACGTTGTACACGCTGCGGGAGACCTCGAAGTTCTGGTTGATCACCTGCGGCGTGAAGCCGTCGATGACCCCGAGGACCGCCTTGCCGCGCAGGTCGGGGATGGTGTTCTCGCTCTGCGCGATGTACTGCGAGATGGAGAACGGCGCGATCGAGTTGTCGTCGAGGACCCGGCCGTCGTGCTCTTCGATCGGCTGGCCGTTCTTGTGGTCGATGATGCACGGGTACTTACCGGCGACCACGTCGGAGTCCAGGATGTTCATGGTGCTCTCCCAGAACGAGCGGGTGCCCGAGCCGGCCTGGGGGAGGATCACCGTGATCGCGTAGTTCGGGCCGGTGCCCACGAAGTTCGGGTCGCAGTGGTAGATCGCCTGGACCTGGGTGAGCGTCAGCGTCTTGGGGATGTTGCTGTTCGCGGTCACCGCGAAGCTCACCGCGTCGGTCGCGAACGGGATATAGGTCAGACCGGGGGTCGCGGCCGCCAGGTTCAGGCTGGAGGAGCGCGAGAACTGAAGGCAGCCGTCGTTCGCCTGCAGCGAGTTGAGCAGCGCGGTGCGGCCGGCGCCCGAGCCGTTGGGCCGGGCGATCGCGGAACACGCGGTGGTCGACTTGGTCGCGATGGTGGCCGAGCCGGTCGCGTCATAGGAACCGATCAGCTTGTTGCCACTGCTGTCGGTGATGACGTTGGCCAGGCCGTTCATCACGCCCTGGGTGGTGTCGGAGCCGACGCCGGCCAGCTGGCGGAACTGCGGCGGGCCGCTCGGGTCCGCCTGCGCCGGGCCGGCCGCGGCCACGCCGCCGACGAGCGCGAGGCCCGCCGCCGCGGCGAGTGCCCGCTTCCAACTCTTCACTGTGTGGTTTCCCTTCGTGGAGGGCACGCCGGGCGGGCGCCCGGCGTGGGCATGGGGGTTGGTTCGCCGCGACGGCGCCACGGATGCGGCCGGGCGCCGTCGCGGCCGATCACCTGCGCAACAAGGTGGATAGGCGGTTGGAGCGGGACAGCACGGTCAGGCCGGGGCCAGCGGCCGCGGCGATCCCGCCGAACAGCAGCGCGAACAGCAGCACGTAGCGGACGCCGCCGAGCGGGCGGGCCGCGGTCAGGGCCCTGGTTCCGGAGCCCGTGGCGGTCGGGAGTGGTGACGCGGTGAAGATGCGGGCCGAGGGGGCGGGCGAGGCGGACAGCTGCGCGGTCGGGCCGAGGCCGCTGCCGGTGCCCGATCCGGAGCCGCCGCCCGAGCCGCCGACGCTCACCGTCACGGTCTCGCCGCCGGCGACCGGGCTCGGCGAGGCCGAGGGCGAGTGTTCGGCCACCGCGAGGATGCTGTCGGCCGCTGCCAGGGTCTGCTGCTGCATTGCCTGCGGCAGCGGGACGTAGCCCAGCGGCAGCTGTCCCGGCTCGTTGCCGGTCGCCTGGCCCGGGCCGGCGGCGTAGCGCAGCAGCGCGGCGTAGTCCTTCGCCTCGGCGACCGACAGCTCGCTCGGCACCGTGGCCGCGTAGGTGAGGGTGGTGATCGGATAAGCACCCTGCTTCAGGCCGCTGGGGACGGGCACGACCACGCCGTCCACGCCGCTTGGCGCCATCGACGCCGCGCCGGCCAGCAGGCTGCTGTTGTTCGGCGCCACGCAGTCGTTCCCCGTGTCATCGCAGAGGCTTGCCATGGGCAGGCCGTCGCGGGTCGCGGTGGCGACGTCGGCCAGGGCAAGCACCGCGCGCTGGCCCTCAGGTTGCGCCGGGGTCGGACCCCAGGTGGCCGGATTGCCGCCGAAGTTCCAGGTGGTGCGCAGCAGCAGATCGCCGCGGCCGGCCGCCCGGGCGCCCGCGTGCATGGTGCTGGCGTAGGGGAACCAGTCGAGGGTGCACAGCGGGGTCTGCGGCGCCGGGAAGTCCTGGCAGGCCGGGTCGTCCTTGGGGTAGTCGTCGCGGGGCAGCTGGAGGTTCGCGTAGTTGGGGTTGACCTTCATTCCCCAGGGGTCCGGTTTCCCATCGAGGAACGCGCGTGCGCCCGTGTCGGCGTTGACCCACGCCCACAGCTCGTCGGTGGCGTCGGACGGGGAGAGCGGCACCAGCATGCTCGCGATGCCCGAGCTGAAGGTCAACGCCTTGAAATCGGGGTTGAGCGCGAGGAAGTCGGGGTCGGTGGTCAGGTCCGCCGGGTTGCCGTTCACGTCGGTCGCGCCGGGCACTACGCCGTCCCGGTAAGACTGGGTCAGCAGTTTGGCGACGAGTCGGGGGCTGAGGTTGAGGCTGGTGATCCGGGTGCCGTTGCGCTGTTGCACGCTGCTGGGCGCACTGAACGAGGACTGACTCTCCACGTTGAACGCGATGGCGAGCCCGGAAAGGGCGACCGGCGCGTACAGCGGCTTCTTGTCAGGGGACGTACTTCCGGCGGGCAGCGGCCGGGAGAGGAACGCCAGTCCCGGGTCCGATGCCGTCAGCTGCTGGCGTATCAGGTCGTCGGTCAGCTGGGAGTAGCCGTATACGGCGGTGGTGTGCTGGCACAGCGCGGGCTGCCATTGCGTCATCGCCTCGGTGATCTGCTCGTCGCCCGAGGTGGCCCGCTCGGCGGCGCCGATCGAGCAGGAACTGCCGACCGGCTGGTAGCTGAGCGGGACCACGATGCGCTGGTTCCAGTTGCTCATGCTCAGCGGCGAGGAGAGCAGCCCGGTCTGCGTGGTCACCCCGCGCCGGGTGGTGCCGTCCACCTCCTGGTTGTCCCGGGGCACGATGACCAGCCAGCACCCGCGCGGCACGTTCTGCCCGGCCTTGTTCCGCTCCGGCGCGCCGCAGCCGAGACCGGGGGCCTGGGTGACCGTCTGGGTCTCGAAGTAGCTCTGCCCGGTGCCGTCCGAGGTGGTCAGCGCGAACGGGATCTCGTTGCTTGAGCTCTGGTCGTAGAAGGGATTCGGGCCGTCGGTGACCGTGGTGCCGGTGACCGAATCGAAGGGCACGTTGAGGCTGCCCTGCTGGCCCGCCGGCAGCTTGATCGGTTCGAGTGGATCGAGCAGGGAGGAACCGTAGGTGACCTGCCGGGAGGCGACGTAGGCGCCGCCGCGCGAATCGCCCGCGTACGCGCCGTACTCGCACTGGGTGCGGTCCGGGCCGGCCGGATCGTCGCCCCAGCACTCCATCATCTGCAGGTAGTTGACGCCGAACACCTGGCCGCCCTGGAAGGTGGGCGTCCCACCACTCCAGGTCACGTTGACGACCTGGTCGATGAGGTTCTTGGTCTGACTGACCGTCACCTTGAGTTTGGCGAAACGACCGGTGCCGGAGACGGTGACCGCCGAGCCGGAGTCGCGGGCACTGACATGGCCGGACGTTGAAGCCACACCGAGCGCGGGGGCGGCGAATCCGAGGACGGATACGGCCACCGCGAACAGGCCCGCGAACAGTCGCAGCCGCGCGACCCGATTCAGCCTGCGGCCAGTCACGACTGTTTCCGCCGATTCAGGTAGCGGCTCAGCAGCGGCGGGCCGATCGTGGCGGCCAGCAGCAGCGCGGCGGCCAGGCCCATGAGTGCGTGCTCGAATCCGCTGTCGATGCCGTCGCCGACCAGGACGCTTTGCGCTACCGCGGCGCCGTTGCCGGTGGTCCCGTTCCCGGTACCGGAACCGCCGCCATAGGGCAGGCCGGTGTCGGGGTTGATCCCCGTGGCTCCCGCACCCGATCCGGTTCCCCCGGCCGCGCCGGTGCCAGTACCCGTGCCGGTTCCGGTCCCTGCGCCGCCCGTGGCCGATCCGCCGGTGCCGCCCGAGCCGCCGGTCCCCCCGGTGCCCGAACCCGATCCGCCGGTGCCGCCTGAGCCACCGCCGGAGCCGTCTCCCGAGCCGCACTGGATCGGCCCCTGCTTGTCGCAGGGCTGCGGCATCGGCGCGTTCGTGGCCAGCGTGTTGGTGCCGTTGGTGGAGAAGGTCGGGTTGTTGCAGTTCGCGACGTTGATGCTCTGCACGTTGACGCCCGGAATGCGGCGCACCTGGTTGAATCCCGCTTGCACCAGGTTGATCGGAAGCGGCGAGTAGCCGAGCCTGTCAGCGTCCTGCTGCCCTTGGCACAGGAAGTAGTACGCGAACGCGCCGAGCGTTCGGCCCTTGTCCGTCGTGAACGGGGCCTCGGTCGAGGTCGGCAGGATCATGTAGCTGTAGCTGGAGAGCGGATACGTGCGCGGGTCAGAGTCCGTGTAGACGTTGCCCAGGTTCTGCGTCAGGTCCGGATTGATCTGCGCTTTGAGCAGCGCCACGGCGACGTCCGACGCAGTGGGCGAGGTGTAGTACCCGGAGGAGTTGAGCATCTTCGCGACGGGGAAGTTCGCGTTGCGTGCGTAGGAGTACTCGACGTACGTGATCGCGCCTTCACTCGTGGGCTGCGCCACGTATCCGGCCACTCCGGTCGACAATGACTTGACGATGAAGTCACTGCCTGAGGCCACCGGATAGAACGACGTGGTGCCGCACGGGTTGCTGTTGCGACCGGCCTTCGCGCAGTAGGCGTTCCAGATCGACGGATACTGCCTGGCCATCCACGTGGTCAGCTGCGCTGTCGTACCGGAGCCGTCGCCGCGCACGACCGGCACGATCTGACGCGGCGGCAACGAGATCTGCGGGTTGTCCGCTCGGATCTCAGGGTCGTTCCACATGGTCACGTTGCCGGTGAAGATGTCCGCGATCGTCTTTCCGGACAGGCGCAGGTTCGTGATCCGCTGCCCGCCGACATCCAGGTGGTACATGAACGAGGTACCGCCGGCCACGATCGGCATGTAGGCGTAGGGGCGGGAGGGTGGCGGCTCGGTCACGCCGTTGTCGGTCACGCCGTAGGGGATCTCGGAGACCGCGAAGTCGACCGTGTGGTTCTTGAACTGGTTGCGGCCGTCGGAGGAACCGGTGCCCGCGTAGTTGATCTGCATGCCGTACTGCTGCACGTTGCTGGACCAGTCGATGATGGCGTTCTCGCTCCAGGTCGAGCCCGCGCCGGACACCGGCACGTATCCGGCCGCCCGCGCCGGTCCAGCGGTGCCCGCGAGGCTCGCGAGAACGGCGGACAACGCGAACGCGAGAGCGGTGATCCTGTGGATGATCGGAACGCCGATCAGACTCCTGCGACTGACGCGGCTGGCGCGGCTCACGGAAGGCTCCCGTTCTGTGCGGTACGGGCGAGGATGCGGTCAAGGTCGCGGATGGAAGCACTGGCGCGGGCGCGCCGTTGGCGACCGGTCAGGTGGCCGGGTCCGTGTCCACCGATGATCCGCGCGGTGATGAAGAGCACGAGCACGACCAGGATCAGCACCGCCGCGGCGCCGTACGCGCGCTGGATCTGCAGCGGCTCGCCCGAGGTGACCAGCTTGAAGACGGCCAGTGGGAGCGAGGTCTGCGGCCCCTGCACCGGATTGCCGTTGGTGTAGGTGTTGTAGCCCGCGGTCAGCAGCACCGGCGAGGTCTCGCCGAGCCCGCGCGCGCTGCCGAGGATCACCGCGGTGGCCAGGCCGGAGCGCGCCGTCGGCAGGGTCACCGTCCAGACGGTGCGCCACTGCCCGGCGCCGAGCGCGTATGAGGCTTCTTTCAACGAGCCCGGCACCAGGCGCAGCACCACGTCGGCGGCCCGGATGATGATGGGCAACATCATGACGCTGATAGCGAGGCCGGCGGCCAGGCCGCCCTTCTGGATCTGCAGATGCACCGGGCCGATCTGCACGCCGATGATCAGCGCGGCGTAGACGAAGAGCCCTGCGACGACGGACGGCAGCGCGGTCGCCGCGTCCGCGATGGTGCGCACGAAGCGGGCGAAGCGGCCTGGCAGCTCGTTCAGGAAGACCGCGCACAGCAGGCCGAGCGGCACGGTGATCGCCAGTGCGATGGTGATCTGCTCGAAGGTGCCGATCATCGCGTGCCGCACGCCGCCGATGGTCAGCGGTTGCAGCGGTCCGGCGGCGCGCAGGTCCTGGGTCCAGAAGTTCAGGTGGCGCAGCGCCTGCGGTCCTTGGGAGAACACGTACACGATCACGTCGCCGAGCGCCAGGAGCAGCAGCAACGCGATGCTGTGCACGACCGCGGAGGCGAGCCGGTCGCGCACCGCGGGCCAGCTCTCCTCGAGTGCGACGAGGAAGGTGTAGAAGACCAGGAACGCCGCGTATCCGACCACGAAGAAGCCGATCAGCCCGTCGAACGGGGCCAGTTGCGTGAACAGCAGCAGCGTGAAGCTGAGCGCGCCGGCCAGGGCGCCGAGCAGCGCCAGCAGGTCGTCGCGGCGGAACCCGCCGGTCCGGCGGCGGCGCTCCGGGCGGTCCGGCTCGCCGGGTTCCGCCACGACCGTGGTCCCGGCGGGCGGCGTCGCAGGTCCCGGCTGCGACTGCGGCTCCGGTTGCGGCTGCGGCGGTGTGGTCTCGGTGTACAGATCCATCTCAGGCCTCGCTCACGGCGCCGGAACGGCTACGCGCGACGATGGCGGACGCGGCGAAGTTGACGATCAGCGTCAGCAGGAACAGCGCGAGCCCCGCGGCCATCAGCCCGGCCATGTCGAAGGCCGTCGCGGCGCCGTAGTGGTTGGCGATCAGCGCGGACACCGACCCTGTTCCGGCCTGCAGGATGTGCGGCTGGATGGTGAAGCCGAGCGAGATGACGATGTAGACGGCGATGGTCTCGCCGAGCGCCCGGCCCAGCCCGAGCATCGTGCCGCCGATGATCCCGCCGCGCCCGAACGGCAGCACGACGGTGCGGATCATCCCCCACCGGGTCGCGCCGAGCGCGTACGCGCCCTCCCGCTCGCCGAGCGGCGCCTGAGAGAACGCCTCGCGCATCACCGAGCAGGCGATCGGGGTGACCATGAGCGCGACCGTCAGGCCCGCGATGAAGGTGGAACCGCTGTAGACGTTCAGATTGATCAGCGGGTTGTGCGGATCGGCGCCGTCCACCTTGAAGATCGGGATCCAGCCGAGGTAGGTGGAGATGAACCTGGCCACGCCGATCACGTGCTGCTGGAGGAAGAGGAAGCCCCACAGCCCGTAGACCACGCTCGGGATCGCGGCCATCAGGTCGACCAGCGAGACCAGCGTGCGCTTGAGGAAGGCGGGCGCGTACTCGGAGATGTACAGCGCGGTGCCCAGCGCGAGCGGCAGCGCGAAGAAGATCGCGGTCAGGCCGATCAGCACCGAGCCGGTCAGCACCCCGGCGATGCCGAAGTCGTGCGAGTCCGGCTCCCACTGCTGCACCGTCAGGAACCTGATGCCGTCGACGCGCAGCGCCTGCCAGCCGCGCAGCACCAGGAACCCGCCGACCAGCGCCATCATCCCCAACACGAGGCCGCCGCTGCCGCGGGCCAGCCCGCGAAAGGCCCGGTCCTGCGTGCCGCGCCGGGCCGTGAGCGGCCGCGGGACGTCCGTCTCCCCCGGCGCGATCCGCGGTTGCGGGGAGTAGGCCGGCGCTGTCATCGCCGCTCCAGCACACAGGGTTCGGTCATGATCCGGGCGGCTGGCACGGCGGCGACGAAGTGGCTCAGGTTGTAGGTGCACTCGCGGTGCCGGTGGTACGGCCGGCTCGCCACTGCGACCGGCTTGCCGCCGACCGTCAGCTGCCAGCTCCACACTCCGCCAGGCGCCGCGACCGCCGTGATCGCCGAGGCGACCGCGCCGATGTCACGCCGCAGCACGTGCACGGCTTCGAGGCATGAATCCCAGCCGGGGTACCAGATCGGGCTGCGACCCAGTTCCCGGTTGTTCGCGCCGAGCAATCGCCATGTGACAAGGTCCGCACGCGTACCCGCACCGTCCGCCACGCGCACGGACTCCCGCGCAGGCGAACAAATGAATAGAAAGCGCGGTCCAGCCACGACTCGCCCTCCCCTCCCCACGGCGCCAGCCCGGCAAGCACCTGCGCGGTGAGCCTCGATCACCCAAAGGACTGCACGGATGTTCACGTCCTCAGCCGCGCGCCCCCACCGAGTCGAACAGTCTCGGTGGGCGGCGACTTGGCTCACACGGCGCCGTGAACGCCGGACACCGGAAAGGTAAACGCGATATTCCGGAGCGGGCAGCACAGTGGCCGACTGGAATATCTGGGCGGACCGAACGATTGACCAGGGTAATACTCGTACTCAGAATTCTGATTCAGGCGCGGTGGCCGCCGGCCCGGCAGGCGATATGGCGGCGCGGTGTCGGGAAACCAAACGATGAGGAACCCTTGTGCAAATGCCGGTCGACATGCACGCTGGAATTCGGCTGATTGGAGCGCGATCCGCGGGAGGGGACCATGGCTGACGGATCGGACCACGAACAGCACGCCATCGAGCAGGTGATCGCCCGGCTGCTGGACACGTACGCCGCGCGGGCCTCCGAAGCGCAAATCGGCGGCATCGTGCATCGCATTCACCAGGAATTCGACGAGAGCCGGATCCGCGATTTCATTCCACTGCTCGTAGAAAACGCGGCGCGGCAGGAATTGGCCGCGCTGCCGGCACACGCGCCGGGCGCGGCGACGGCCCCCGCGTAGATGGCTCCGGGGCCGATGGCTCCGGTCCGATAACCCCGGGGCCGATGACCCCGGTCCGATAACCCAGCTTCAATGACCCCGGCCGCCATGTCACTGGCGGCAATGTCACTGACCGCAATGTCACTGACCGGCCGCTGACCGCCGGCGCGGCAGCGGTCAGGCCACCGGCTGCCCGGTGATGGCGCGGGAGATGACC
>NZ_DASRBQ010000074.1:0-3072 GCF_035653575.1 Actinocrinis sp. | reverse complement strand
TTCATCCCCGGGACCTACTACATGATGCGCGGGTTGACGGTGCCCCACGGCGCCGCGCCGCCCTGGTGGAAGTTCTACCTGTGCTCGGTGATCGGGCTGGGGGTCACCGGATGCCTGTTCGTGATCACCGACTACTACACCTCGACGCGGTTCTCGCCGGTGAAGCGGACCGCCCGGGCGTCCCAGACCGGGCACGCGACCAACATCATCCAGGGCCTCGCCGCGGGCCAGCAGGCGACCGGCGCGCCGGCGATCGTGATCGCGATGGGCATCCTCGGGTCCTGGAAGCTCGCCGGCGGCGGCACCGAGGGCATCTACGGCATCGGGGTGGCGGTCATGGCCCAGCTCTCGCTGATGGGGCTGATCGTGGCCCTCGACGCGTTCGGCCCGATCACCGACAACGCCGGTGGCATCGCCGAGATGGCCGACCTGCCCGAGGACGTGCGCAACGTCACCGACCCGCTCGACGCCGTCGGCAACACGACCAAGGCGGTCACCAAGGGATACGCGATCGGATCGGCCGCGCTCGCCGCGCTCGTGCTGTTCGACGCCTTCGCGCGCGAGGTCGGCGCGAAGTACACGTTCCAGATCGGCACCCCGCCGGTGCTGATCGGGCTGCTGATCGGCGGGCTGATGGTCTACATGTTCACCTCGCTGTCGATGGAGGCGGTCGGGCGCGCGGGTGGGTCGGTGGTCGAGGAGGTCCGCCGGCAGTTCCGCGAGAAGCCAGGGATCATGGAGGGCACCGACCAGCCGGAGTACGGGACCGCGGTCGGGCTCGTCACCCGGGCCGCGCAGCGCGAGATGATCGCGCCGGCGCTGATCCCGATCGTGATCACGGTGATCGTCGGGCTGATCAGCGTCGAGGCACTCGGCGGGCTGCTGATCGGCGTGATCGTCGTCGGCCTGTTCGTGGCGATCTCGATGACCTCGGGTGGTGGCGCCTGGGACAACGCCAAGAAGCTGATCGAGGACGGCGCGTTCGGCGGCAAGGGATCCGAGGCGCACGCGGCCGCGGTGACCGGCGACACGGTCGGCGATCCCTACAAGGACACCGCCGGGCCGGCGATCAACCCGATGATCAAGGTCGCGAACATCGTGGCGCTGCTGATCATCCCGATCATTACGTGACGTGGCCGCGCTGCCCTCCTGGGTGCCCCGGCTTCGTGGATTGGGAGTTCGGGTTTCGTCGTAAGGGTTCCGCGAGGGCACCCAGGAGGGCAGCGCGGCCACGTCACTGCTTCCCGGCGCTCCAACAGCTTGGTACAGCCGGGGAAGCGGGGCGTGCCGCTCGCCGAAGCTGCGGAGGCGGATGTCCGTCAGACCTAGTTCCGTGAGTAGGGCTCGAACACGTGCGTTTGAGCGCTGATCTGCGGCGTGGTGGCGGTTTGCGTGCCCGTGACGCTGGGAGATGGCGGCGGTCGTGTGCTGATGGTGTGTCAGGGGCTGTGTTGACCGCCGGTTGTGGGGTCGCCGAGTTGGGTGGTGTTGCCGGGGATGCTCGTCGTCGGACCGGCCGGGGATGGTTAGGGGCCGGGGAGCGCGAGCGCTGCGTGATAGGTGGCGTTGAACGTCTCGAGGTGCGGGAAGCCGGTGGGCAGGCGCATGATCGTCTGGCGGGCGGTGCGCACGATCCGGGCGGGGACGCAGAACAGCAGGTGCCGCAGCGTTTTGGCGTGACGCCGCAGCGGCGTGCGCTGGTCGGGCGCGGCGCCGGATGCGCGCGCGGCGGGGCTGATGTCGCACACCCAGGCGCAGATGTTGAGCGCGAGCAGCGTGCAGCACAGCCACAGGCGGTTGGCGTTCGGGTCGCGGGAGGGCAGGTGCCTGAGCGCGTGGCCGAGCTTGGCGTCTTTGAAGCGCTCCTCGATCTGCGCCCGCTGGCGGTGGAGGTGCTCGACCTCGATGGTGGTCTTCTCCTGCGCTGGGATGTCGGTGACGATGAAGCTGTAGGCGTAGGTCGAATCCAGCTGGCCGTCGAGCACCATCTGCAGCTGCTCGGGCGGGATCGTCTTGCGCCTGCGCGCCTTGGGATTGCCCCGCCTGAGCTCCTCGGCGGTGACCGGCACGCGTCGGACGATCAACCGCAGCGGGTCGTGCTTCCAGCCCTCCGGGGTGAACGCAAGCTCGGCGACCTGCGCGCCGCGCATATCGAGCGCATCGACCCACGCCTCCTCTTCGATCTCGGCGAGCTTTTGCCACATCACGGATGTGCGGGTTGCCGAGAGCGTGAAGCGCATCCGCCGCTTGCGCAGCCCCATCATCAGCTCGGCCGAGTAGAAGCCATTGTCGCCGCGGACGGTGATCTGTCCGTGCCCTTCGGGCAGGAGCCGCTCGGCGCGCGCGAGCATCCTCAGCGACAGGGTCGCCTTGATCCGCGCCTGGTTGCCGCCTTTGAGCTCCGAGGTCAGCGCACGCCCGCGCTCGGCCCAACTGACCACATAGGAGTTGTAGGCCAAGTGCCCCTGGCGGCTGCGGCCAGCGCCGCGCTTGCGCCGACCGTAGATCACCGTCTCGGTCGCGTCCAGATCGAACGTCACCGCCTCCGCGGGATCGCGGCCGAGGCTGCGGTCAAGCTCGTTGCCACAACGCGCCGCGGCCCGCTCGATCGCGTGGATATGGCCGGCACGGAACCGGCAGGCCAGCTGCCGGGCGGTCGGCGCCGACGGCGCCTGGGCGACCGCCCGCCACGGCGCCAGCGCGTCATCGGCCCGCAGCACCTCGATGTCGTCAAAGCAGGCCGCACCGACCAGCTGCGCCTCAGCGATCGAGACCACAAGCTCGCCCGGCGAGAGCCCCCGTCGGCGCTGTTTGACCGGCGCCACCCGCCCAGCCGCCTGAAGCTCGGCGTCGGTCAGCTCCACCAGCCGCAGATTGCGCGCCAGCTCGCCGCAGATCGCCAGCCCCGCGTACGGCGTCAGCGACGGATCATCAGCGCGGATCAGAAGCCGTCCGGACCGTCTGTCACGGTTAATGACCATCACCCGCTGGGTGAGTTTCATTCACAGGTCGTGGACGGCATCACTACCCGCCACGATAAGTCACACCCCGGACGGAAAGCCCCGGAAATAC
>NZ_DASRBQ010000073.1:0-23404 GCF_035653575.1 Actinocrinis sp. | reverse complement strand
ACGGCGAACACGGTGTTGCGATGGCGGGCAACCTGGCTGGTGAGCCGGACCGACTGCGCGGCCGGACGCCGGGACACCACCGGGGCGGCCCAGATCGTCGCCACCAGCGCCGCCAGCACGAACAGCCAGCCGACCGGTCCGCGGCTGCCCAGCTTCGTGGGATCCACCGCGGCCAGCGCCAACGCGACGCCGAGCAGCAGGACCGCGTCATTCGGCAGGGTATTGACACGCCCGGGGAACGCGCGGGTGAGGAAGGCGTGTACGTTCGGCGGCAAGGCGGCTGGGGAGGGGAGTGGTGCGGCGTCGTTGTCGGCTTGTGCCCGATGAGCGTGGACGTCGACGCCGTGGGGCTGCGCTCGGTCGTGAACGAGGGGGTGCTGATCGCTGATGCGGGATTGGGCTGGCTCGTTGTTGGGTTCAGATGCAGGTGCTGGTTGAGCGTGCTCGTGCTGGTGGACGGTGTCGCTGCCGTGTTCACTCATCGAGCCCTCCCTCGCACGCCGGTGCGCAGCAGCGGGGCCAGCGCGAGATCCAGCTCGCCCGAACCGTCCCAGGCGACCACCGGAATGCCCCGCTCGACGAGGCTGAAGCGCAGCGCCTCGCGGTCCATCCGCCACAGCCGCAGCGCGAACTCCGCCGCCTCGTCGCCGGGCTCGACCCTCGGGTCGCCGGTCGGGATCTCCACGACCACCACCGGGTTGCCCCGCTCCGCCAAGTCTCGCAACACGTCCAGGATCCGGTCGTCGGCCAACGGCGTGATCGCGTAAACCAGCGCTCCGTTAGGCAGTGCGGGGGCGGGCACGTGATCGATGTCCGGCGTGTGGTAGCCGAGGTCGCGGCGTACTTCGAGCACCGTCTCCACGATGCGATACAGATACCCGCCGCCAGTTCCCGGCTGGAGCCACCGGAGCCGACCGCCGACTGAAACCACTCCGACCCGGTCATGGCTGCGCAGATAGGTACGCGCGATGCCGGCTGCGGCGCGCACCGAGTCGTCGAGCGTCGATCGTCCGGTCGCCGGGTCGCGCACATCGCCGAACGCGTCGAGCAGCACGACCGTGTCCGCCGCGCGTTCGGCCGCGAACTGCGTGATCTGGATCTCGCCGCGCCTGGTCGTGGACGGCCAGTGGATCCGGCGCTGCCGGTCGCCCCACGTGTATGGGCGCACGCCGGCGAACTCGAAGCCGTCGCCGGCCCGCCGCGCGGTGTGCTCGCCGAGCCGGTCTGGCAGCCGGGTCGGGATAGGCGTCAGGGTGCTGTCCGCCGGCATCGGATAGATGTCCACGTCGCCGAGCTCCGCGCGCACCGTGCGCCGTCCCAGGCCGCCCGCGTCATGCAAGTCGATATCCGCCACGCCGAGCGTCCAGCGGCCCCAGCGGCGCGCGATGAACGAGAAGGTGACGACAGGACCGGACACGTCCACCGCCGCCAGCTCCACGCCCGGTCCCGGAGCTACCCCCGGATCGATCCAGCCGACCAGCCCGTCGAAGGCCAGGTCGACCCGCGCCATGATCGGCTCGCCCTCGAAGCAGCGACGTACGGGCACCACTGCCCGTGCGCCGACGCGCGTTGGCCGGGTCGAGCGAGGAGCGCCGAGCGCGAGCAGCACCGCCGGTCCCGCCGCCAGCGCCAGCATCCACGCGCGGCCGCTGATGAGCGCGACGGCGGCTGCCGCGAGCGCCACACTGCTCAACCGCAGCGCTCGCTCAGTCAGCCGCCACGCCTGGGTCGGGGCCTGAGGCGGCTCCGCCGGCGCGTCCACAGACTGCGGGCCGCCGAGCGCACGGCGTACCGCATCGCCGCCCGGCGCGGCTACGCCCGGATCCCGCAATGCCCGACCCGATGCGGCCTGATCGTTCTGGCGTTGCATTGGCCGGTCTGCAGGGCCCGGCGACGTCCGGGCGTCACGCGCCGCGCCGCCCTCTTCGCTCACGGCTGCGGGACCGTGCGCGGTGTCGCGACCGAGTTGACGATGCCCTGCACCACGTCGTCCGCGCTGATGCGGCGCACCCAAAGCTCCGGCCGCAGCGTGACGCGATGCGCGAGCGCCGGGACGGCAACCGCCTTGACGTCCTCGGGCGTCACGTAATCGCGCCCGTCCAGCACCGCCCGGCCCCTGGCCAGCTGCACCAGCGCCAAGCCGCCGCGCGGGGAGGCGCCGACCTGGATCTGAGCGTGCTTCCGCGTCGCGTTGACCAGGCCGATGATGTAGCCGAGCAGATCGTCGTCCACCTCGACCGATTCCAGGCTGGCCCGCATCGCCAGCACCTCAGCCGGATTCGTCAACGCGGTCAGCACCGCCTCGGGCGCGGCCCGGTCAAGCCGCCTGCGCAGCATCGCCGCCTCGTCCACCGGCGGCAGGTAACCCATGCGCACCCGCAGCTGGAACCGGTCCAGCTGCGCCTCGGGCAGCTGGTACGTGCCCTCGTACTCGATCGGGTTGTCCGTGGCGATCACCACGAACGGCTTGGGCAGCGGCCGGGTCGCGCCGTCCACCGAGACCTGGCCTTCGGCCATCGCTTCCAGCAGCGCGGCCTGCGTCTTCGGCGGGGTCCGGTTGATCTCGTCGGCCAGCAGCAGGTTGGTGAACACCGGCCCGGGCCGGAAAACCATCTCGCCGGAACGCTGGTCGTAGAACGGCGCGCCGGTCACGTCCGAGGGCAGCAGGTCCGGGGTGAACTGTATTCGGGTGAACTCCAGGCCCAGCGCCGTCGCGAAGGACCGGGCCAGCAGCGTCTTGCCGAGGCCGGGCAGATCCTCGATCAGCACGTGCCCGCCGGCCAGCACGCCGAGCATCACCAGTTCCAACGCCGGCCGCTTGCCGACGACGGCCCGCTCGACCTCGTCGAGCACCGCGTGCGCGCGCTCGCCGGTCTGCTTCGGCGTGAAGGTGACAGCTGCTGTGGAGGCGGCCGCCGCCGCAGTCGCCACTCCCGCTCCCGCCGAACTCGATGCGGCCGACGCCGCCCCCGTCGTCGTACCGCGCCCTGCACCTGCCGCTGCGTGCATTACCGCCTCGCCCCGCTCCGTCGGCGCCGCGTCGGCCGGCTGGGTGCCGGTGTCCTCTGCGGCAGTACTCACTGCGTTCTCCAAGACTTAGCGCTCCTCATCGGTCAACTGCTCCCCGTGGGGAGGGTTCACAGCGTTTCGAGGCGCTGGACAAGCGCCCGAAGGACCACGTCCGGAATCGGTGGGGGATGGTTGGCCGACTGTGCGCGCCGGTCCAGCGTACGGCGTGGCGGCAGCGGACCTGTGTAGCCGGGACGGCGCGGGTCGATCCACGCGAACACATCCTCGCCTACGATCGCCGCCGCGCGGTCCGGCTCGCGGTAGAGCGAGACCCCGTGCCGATCGGCCAGCCGCACCGCGTAAAGCCGCTCGAGCTCCGGCCGCAGCACCCGCTCGAAACCCGCCGCCGACTCCCGCGCTGCCTCCACCGCCGCCGCCCAGCCCTGCAGGCTCGGCTCGCGCTGGTGGACGAGCCGCACCGCGCGGCGATACAAACCGTCGATCGCTTCGGCTCCGGCGACGTACCGCGCGATGAGCAATCCGATGATGACGATCGCGGCCGCGCCCGCGGCGGCGGCACCCGGTCCGCCCGCGACCGCCAGCACGATCTCGGCGGTCACGGCCAAACCGGCGAGCAACGCCAGCGCCTGCGCGGCGGGACCGAGGCGCGGGGAGCGGGAGTCTTGACGCAGCACGGTCACGAGCCGACCACCTGACCGGACGCGCCCTGCGCTGCCGCTTCGTCCCGCTCGCCTGCCTTACGCCCTCGCCGTGCCTCGTCTTCGCGCGCCCGGATGCGTTCGGCCAGCGCGCCCGTGACGGAGTCCAGCGCACGTCGTGCGGCTTCGAGATGCTGCGCCGTCATCGGGTGTGACGAGAACCTGGCTTCACGGAACAGATCTGTCAGCACCTGCGCGTCCCGCGTGCCAGCGGTCGGCAGGTCGCGAGCGGTCGCGCGGTGCAGCAGGTCCGACGGACTGTCGGAGCGTTCGCGGGAGATCCCGGCCTGCGCCAGCGAGGTCTCCATCGCGGCGTAGCAGGCGATGATCGCGGCCCGCGCGTCGTCCCCGCCGAGCGCCGACCGCCCGGCGATCAGCGCGTCGGCCAGCGCCTCGTCCTCGGCGCCGGAATCAGCGGTCGGCGGCGCCGACTCCACCGGACCGAGCTGCGGGACCTTGCGCAGCAGCCGCAGCGCCACCAGCACGATCACGACGATCAGCGCGGCGCCGAGCGTGGCCAGCAGAACCCACAGGAACGTGGTCAGGTCGAACGAGAAGCTGTGCGGCTTGTGATGCGTGGTCTGCTGCGGCGTCGGGATCGGTTGGTAGGAGCCCAGGATGTCGGTCGGCACGGCCTGGTTGGGGTACTCGGCCTGGCCGGAATCCGGTCGGTGCAGCGCGATCAACGCGCCCGGCACGAGCACGACGCTGACGAACAGCACCGCGACAGTGGCCTGCCGCAGCCGGTCCAGCGCGGTCGTGGGCACCTCGGTGGTGCGCACGTGACCGCGGTACTTCGCGGCGGTGACGAGCGCGGCGACGGCGAAGAGCAGAGCGAGGCCGACGTCGGCCCCGGTCGCCAGTCCCGCATTGCGCAGCGCCGCACCCGCGGCTGCCCGAATCGCGACCGCGGCAATGACCAGCCCTAAAGCCACCGCTGCCGCGAGCAGCCCGCCGGACCGGACGCTACGCCGCCGATCGTCGCTCCCGCTTTGAGTCACCCGTCCGGTCTCTCCATGCCGCCGCTGTTCGGACGCCAGCCTGGCATACCGGTGCGGCTCATGTCAGCACAGCGACGATTTTGCGCGGATTGACGCATTTATCGCAGCAGAGAACGCGAAAGTCCGGATCTTGGGCGCGAAGAACGTATTGCTGCGCCGGGAAAGGGCCAATGCGCGGGCGCGCCGGTCAAGGAACCCAGAGGCGGGCGGCAGTCGCGGTCGCCTCCAGCAGCCCCGAGCTAAGCAGCGCGAGCTCCCCGCGCAGGTCCTTCGGGATCTCCCGGATCCGGCTCGGCAGCTGCCGTGCGGCCGCGCGCAGGGAGAGATCGGGCAGCCGCTGCGTCAGCTCCAGGTGCCGCTCCATCAGCCGGATCAACCCCTGCCTGCGCATGCGGGCCAGCGTCTGCGCGAGCCGCAGCGACATCAGCCAGACCGTCAGATGCCACAGCGGGATGATGACCAGCCAGATGATGAAGTAGGTGTGCGTCACCCGCTGCACGGTCGGCGCGTAGTGCTGCAGATCCAGCACATGCGTGACGACGTGCGGCTCCCAGCGGCGCTCCAGGTACACCGGCAGCGCCCACATCGCCAACGCGACCGAGCTGAGCCCCCACGGGATCGCGATGTATATCGTCCAGCGCGCCCAAGTGCCCTTCGCCTGGAACCGCTTGCTCATCCGCATGAACGGACTGGGCACCAGCACCGAGGCGAGGTTGCCGATCGCGATCGAGGCGATCGGCAGCACCGCGAGCTGCGGGAGCGCGGGACGCACCCAGGCCGAGCTGTGCCCGACCCACACCGTCAGCGCCACCACGAGCGCGACGAACATCAGCTCCCACACCGCGAGCAGCAGATTGCGCGCCAGCAGGATCCGGCCCGGATCGGCCCCCGAGCGCAGCAGGTCTGCGGCCCAGCGCGGCTCCGCGGCCAGCTGGTTGGTCAGCGAGCCGTCCGCGACCGCGGTCAGGATCACCGGCACGACCACCGGGTTCATCGGATTGGCCAGGTTGGGCTTGGTGCACACCACCAGGAAAGCGAAGGTGCCGAAGCCGAGCAGCCAGCTGGCCAGCATGCCGTAGAGCCAGTCCGGACGGGTTCGCAGCACCCGGGTCAGCTCGCCGAACACGGTGACCCTGTTTTGCACCGGCAGCGGCGGCGCCGGCCGGGGCTGCATCGCGGGGGAAAGGGTCGTCTCCTCCGTCACGCTCCACCCCTCTCGCGCGCCGCGGCCCTGGGCCGATCACCAAAACTGGGCGGATCACCGAATCAGCGAACCCGTGATCCGGCCGTCAACCTCCGCCTTAGGTGCAAACCGTGATCACTGTATTCGTCATTCCCCCGGACGCCCCGGCTGACGCCCCGTCGAGCCGGTTCCCAGCTGTTCTTAACCTTCTGGACACGCCGGCCGAGCCGCACCGCGCACCGATACTGCGGGCACTGTTCGTCCACCGACAGTGCTGCGGTCACCGAGCCGCAATCCCGGCCGAGCACCCTGCCTGGTATGCGGGTCGCAGTAGTAACCGAATCCTTCCTGCCGCAGGTGAACGGGGTCACCAACACGGTGATCCGGATCCTCGAGCACCTCGCCGCGCATGGTCACGAGGCGCTGGTCGTCGCGCCGCGCCCCGGTCCGGCGGCCTACGCGGGCTTCCCCGTGGTGGCCGTTCCCGGTGTCGGACTGCCCGGATACCGGGAGTTCAAGCTCGGCCTGCCGACCCGGCGGGTCGAGAAGGTCCTGCGCGACTTCCGGCCCGACGTGGTGCACCTGGCCTCCCCGATCGCGCTCGGCGCCGCCGGGGCCCGGGCCGCGCGCCGGATCGGCGTGCCCTGCGTCGCGGTCTTCCAGACCGACGTGGCCGGCTTCGCCCGGCAGTACGGCTTCCGCGGCACCGACGCGGTGATCTGGAGCTGGATCCGGCACATCCACCGGCAGGCCGACATCACCCTGGCGCCGTCGCGGGCCAGCCTCGAACAACTGCAGGCGCAAGGCGTGCCCCGGCTCGCGCTGTGGGCCCGCGGCGTGGACGCGGCCCGGTTCAACCCGGCGCACCGCGACGAGACGCTGCGCGAATGGCTGCTCGGCGACCGCGAGATCCTGGTCGGCTACGTCGGCAGGCTCGCCGGGGACAAGCGGGTACACCTGCTGGCGCATCTCGCGGACCTGCCGAAGGTGCGCATCGTCGCGGTCGGCGACGGACCCGCGGCGCCCAGCCTGCGAGCCCTGATACCGAGCGCCGCGCTGCCCGGGTTCCTCAGCGGACAGGCGCTTTCCGCCGCGTACGCATCGCTCGACGTGTTCGTACATACGGGCGCCGACGACACCTTCGGCCAATGCGTGCAGGAGGCGATGGCTTCAGGGGTGCCGGTGGTGGCGCCGGCTGTCGGCGGACCGCTGGATCTGGTGCGCCCGGGCCACACCGGGCTGTTGTACGACCCCGACGACACCGACGACCTCAGGCGTCGCGTCGCCCAACTCGTCACGAATCCCGCGCTGCGCGCCCAGTACGGCGCGAACGCGCGGGAGACGGTCCTATCCCGGTCATGGGCCTCGGTCTGCGATCAACTGTTCGGTCACTACGACGCCGTGTTGGCGCGTCGCCGACAGCTGGTCGAGGCGGTGAGTTGACCGGTAGTGCCAGACAGGAATTTGACATAGACCTCTGCGCATGAGTGGGCGCGGCTGGCGGCCGGGCGCCGGGTTGGCGCGGTTACGCCACGGCAGGTTCCCGCCAGGTTCAAAACCTGTCGTTTCGCGTTGGCGACCGGCAGGGTAATGGATGCCTCGACCGGACATTGGGGACCGGTCGCCTGCCGTGGACGTGATCCACGTTCCGATCGCCGGTGTTTTGGGTGTGGGCCGGCGATCCCCTGAACGGTGGCGCCCTTCTCGCGTGGGGCGTCATCGCGATGCCGTTCCGAGCCGCTGCCCGACCCCGCAGCGGCTCGGAACGGCGTTAAGCACTCGCCGGCGCGGTAATAACCGAGAACTCGGCGCCCTGCGGGTCACACAGCGTGCAGAACCGCCCGTACGGCGAATCCTTCGGTTCGGTCACCAGCCGCGCGCCCGCGGCGATCGCCTGGTGCGCCGCCGCGTCCGTCTCGGTGACCAGGAAGTACGGGCCCCAGCGCGCGGCCCGCTGCGGGGAGACCGCCGTGTGCCCGGCCTGCCAGATCCCGGCGACCTGCTCGCCGTTCACGGTCAGCACCCAGTAGGAATCCGGCTCCATCGGCGTCTTCGGCACCTCGAGGCCGAGCAGCGCCCCGTAGAAGTCGGCACTGTGCGGACCCTGCGGCGTCTCCAGCTCGAACCAGACCGGCGTGCCCGGCTGCATCCTGGCCTCGAAGCCGGGGAAGGGATCGGCCTGCCACAGTCCGAACGGCGCGGTGGCCGGGTCGGCGGCCAGCAGCTGCCTGCCCACGCCGGGCACCTCGGCCGGGCCGAAGTACAGCGTGCCGCCGAGCTTGTCGATCCGTTCGGCGGTCGCCTCGATGTCGTCCACGGCGAAATAGGTGTTCCAGGTGACCGCCCTGGCCGGCATGTTGGGCATCCGCGGGCCGATCCCGGCCACCGCCTTGCCCTCGATCGAGAGCACGGCGTAGCCCCCATTGCGTGGGTCCGGCTCACCGGTCCAGCCGAACAGCTCGCGGTAGAAGCTGAGCGCGGCGTGCTGGTCGTCCGCGTACATGTCGAGCCAGCACGGCGTGCCTTGCGGGTAAGGACGTTGGGCGTCGGCCATAGCTGCCGACCTCCTTTGCTCGGGAACCCAGTCTTCAGCCAGTAACCCAGTAAGCCGGTCTCCACTCAGAAACGCTGTCTTCGGACAGCGCTGTTTTCGGAAAGCGCTGTCTTCGGCCCACTGTGCCACTGCCCGCCCACACCGGCATCCGTTGCGTAACGGCTCAACGCGAGACGGCGACCGTCCTACGGTCACGCAGCGTCGCGTTCAGGGCGATGATCTGCTCCCCGGCCTTCGCAGGAGAGCCGGCGTCGAACGGCGGCTGCGGGTCGTACTCGATCGCGAGCTGGATCGCCTTGGCCACGTCGTCGCCGGCGATCAGCCCGGCGAGTGTCAGGGCCATGTCGATGCCTGACGAGACGCCGGCCGCCGTAACGATCTTGCCTTGCCGTACGACGCGTTCGGCCGTGTATCGCGCGCCCAGCTTCTCCAGCGTCTCGACGGCGCTCCAGTGCGTCGTCGCGTCCAGCTCGTCGAGCAGTCCGGCGGCGGCCAGCACGAGCGAACCGGTGCACACCGAGGTCGTCCACTGCGTCGTCTCGTGGATGGCCCGCACCCAGGTGAGCATCTCCTCGTCGCGGGTCAGCGCTCGGGTTCCCCAGCCGCCCGGCACAAGCAGGATGTCCGCCGAGCCGACCTCGCCGAGGGTCGCGTCGGCGTGCAGGCCGACCATGCCGCTGTCCGTGCGCATCACCCCGCCGGTCTTGGCGACGAAGGTGACTTCCGCGTCGGGCAGCATTCGCAGCACTTCGTACGGGCCGATCGCGTCGAGCGCGGTGAACTCGGGGAAGATCGGAATGATCACTCTTAGTGGACTCAAGGGCATGCGTCCCACCTCCTGCATCCAGCCTGGTCGATCGCGCGGTATGGCGGCAAGGACACGCTTATGACGAATCCCGCCATCGACCGCGTTGCCGTCGCCGACGCCATCGCTTATCAGGCTTCTGTTTCAGTTACGATGAGCGGAAACGTGCCCGGTACTCGCCCGGAGTGACCCGCACGGTTCGCCGAAAAGCGCGATGCATCGTCGCGATCGTGCCGAACCCGGATGCCCGCGCGATCCGGTCGAGCCCGTCCGCCGTCGTCTCCAGCAGCCGCCGCGCCGCCTCCACCCGCACCGCCTCCACATGAGCCGCCGGACTGCTGCCGGTCTCCGCGCGAAACACCCGCGCGAAATGCCGTTCGCTCATGCCGACGCGCGAGGCCAGCGCGGGCACCGACAGGTCGGCGTCCGGATGCTCGGCGATGAACGACTGCAATCGCCGCAGCGGCTCGCGGGAGGGGCGCTGCGCCGCGAGCTGGGCCGAGAACTGGGTCTGCCCGCCCGGCCGCTGCACGAACACCACCAGTTGGCGGGCGATCGCGCGGGCCAGCGTGCCGCCGTGATCCGCCTCCACAAGGCCCAGGGCGAGATCGATGCCCGCGGTGACCCCGGCCGAGGTCCAGATCGGGCCGTCGTGCACGAAGATCGGCTCCGGGTCCACCGTCACGGCGGGAAACCGCTCGGCCAGCTCGGTGCACGCCTGCCAGTGCGTCGTGGCCCGCCGCCCGTCCAGCAACCCCGCTTGGGCGAGCAGGAACGCGCCGGTGCAGACGGAAGTGGTACGCCGTACCTTCTCGGCGGCCTGCGCGACCCATGCGACGTGGCGGTCGTCGCGAGCCGCCGCGCGCGCTCCACGGCCTCCGGCGACCACGAGCGTGTCCGCACTGCCCGAACCCGTGATCACCTCCTGCGCGGCCTCGGCGATCACCGGCAGTCCGCAGCTGGCGGCCACCGGCCCGGGCTCCAGCGCCACCGGCCGCAGCGAATACGAGCCCGGACGCATCCGCTCCGCCTGCGAGAACACTTCGAGCGGCCCGGTTAGGTCAAGGATCTGGAAGTCCGGGAACACCAGGAAGACGATCGTGCGGCTCGCGACCTGAGGACGGCTCATGAACGGGAGGATAGGGCGTGCCCGGGCCACGCCGCCGGAGCCTTTGCGGACCGCCACCCGCCCGACCGCACAATCCCGCGCGCGCGGCGGCGGCCACGTCTTGACTTGAATCAGGGTACGTAGTGAGATGGGCCCCGGTCTCGTCGCTCTCAAGCCATCCGGAGGTTCCCATGCGCATATTCACCGCGCCGCGGCACTGGTCCCGCCGAACACTGGTCTCGGCCGCCGTCCTGGCCGTGCTGTTCGGCGCGGGCGCCGGCTCCGCCGCCGCGGCCGCCGAACATGCCGCGCCCGCCAAACATCCGGCGCTCGCCGAATCCGCCCTGCGGACGGCCGCCACCTCCTCCACCGACGCGGCTTCCTCCACCGGCACCGCGGGGCTCACCCCGTTCACCATCACCAGCCCGGACTTCCGGGACGGCGGTCCGCTGCCGGTGTGGACCGAGTTCGGCGGAACCTACGCCGCCGAGGCCGGCTGCTTCGGCAAGAACCTGGCCCCGGAACTGGACTGGCGCAACGTTCCGGCCGGCACGCAGAGCTTCGCGATGCTGGTCAACGACATGGACGCGCCGCTGTCAGGAGGCTGGCACCACTGGGTGGTCTACAACATCCCGGCCACCGCGCACGAGCTGGAGGGCCACGGGGTCCTGCAGTACACCCAGGGCTCGACCAGCTGGGACGTCAACGGCATCCCCGTGGTCGGCTGGGGCGGCCCCTGCCCGCCGGCCGACGGCCAGACCCACCACTACATCTTCACGCTCTACGCGCTCTCGACCCCGACGCTCTCCGGCGACTCGCTGACCTACGAGCAGGTGCTCGACGCGATCAACCCGTACGTGGTCGGCTCCACGGTGATCATCGGCACGTTCCGGCTGCCGCTGCGGTAATCAGCGCGCGTTCCCTGTCCCTAGCCCCTGCCTCTTCCCGTGTCGCGGCAGGGGCAGGGGCAGGCCAGGGACGAGATCCGGCTCTAGACAGGAAACTTCACGCCGGTGAGGTCCTCGGAGACGGTCCACAACCGTTCCTGCACAGTCACGTCGTGCGACGCCGGGCTGGACGCTACGACCTGCGGGTGTCCTCGGAATCCGCCCATCCCGTCCGGGCCGTAGAACTGGCCGCCGACGGCGGCGGGATCGGTGGCCGCCCGCAGGGTCGGCAGCGCACCCATCTCCGGCTTCTGGCTTATCAGCGGTGCGATCAGGGGGCTGATCAACCGTATAGCGGCGGGGGAGTTGCGCACGAGCTCGGTGTCAGCCACGCCCGGGTGTGCGGCCAGCGCCACCGTGGTGCCATGCGACTCGAGCCGGCGCTGCAGTTCGTAGGTGAACATCAGGTTCGCCAGCTTCGACTGACCGTAGGCCGCGAGCCGGCTGTAGGACTTCTCCCACTGCAGGTCGTCGAAGTGAATCGCGGCCCGGACGCGGTGGGCGACGCTGCTGACCGTCACCACCCGCGAGCCCGGCACCGGCAGCAGCAGATCGAGCACCAGCCCGGTGAAGGCGAAGTGGCCGAGGTGGTTGGTGCCGAACTGCAGCTCGAACCCGTCCTTCGTGGTCTGCTTCGGCGTGTACATCACGCCGGCGTTGTTGATCAGCAGGTCGATCCTCGGGTGGGCCTCGCGCAACGCGGCCGCGGCCGCGTGAATCGACGCCAGCGAGCTCAGGTCCAACTGCTGCACGGTCACATCGCCGGTCATCCGGGCGGCCGCCAGCCTGCCCTTATCCGTGTCCCGCACCGCCAGCACCACCGTCGCCCCATGCTGCGCCAAGGCGCGCGCGGTCTCGAAGCCGAGGCCGGTGTTCGCGCCGGTCACGACGGCCACCCGGCCCTTCTGGTCAGGGATGTCGTGTTCGGTCCAGGTCATGGCCCGCTCCTTAAAGACTGACGGTCTCTTATGGCTCCGACGTTAAGAGACCTGCGGTCTGTTGTCAAGAGACCGGCGGTTTGTAAACTGGCCGCATGACGTTCCAGCGGGCACGCAGCGAGGAGCAGCGCGAGATCCGGCGCCAGGCGATCCTGGACGCCGCGGCGGCGATGCTCGAGCAGATGCCGGTGGCCGAGGTGACCCTCAACGAGCTGAGCCGGCGGGTCGGCCTGGCCAAATCGAATGTGCTGCGCTACTTCGAGTCCCGCGAGGCGGTGCTGTTCGAACTGCTCGAACGGGCCATGGAGCGATGGCTGGAGCAGGTCCCGGACGAGCTGGCCGCGGGCGTCGACCCCCGGCTCTCGGCGCGGGAGCGTGGCGACCAGGTGGCCGCGGTGCTCAGCGCCTCCCTCGCGCGCCAGACGGTCCTGTGCGATCTGATCAACGCACAGACCGGCGTGCTGGAGCACAACGTGTCCGTCGAGGTTGCCGTGCAGTACAAGCGAGCGGCCGTCAAAGACATCGCGGACGCGGCCGCCGTCATCCACCGGCACTTGCCGGAACTTGGCGACGGCGCCCGGTTCGTCGCCATCATGACCCTGATACTGGCCGGGACGCTGTCGGTCTACTGCCGCCCCTCCGCCAGCGCGCTCGCCGCCTACGAGGCGGACCCTACCGTCGCCGTTCTGCGCATGGATCTACGCACCACTCTGGAGCATGCCGTCGCCACTCTGATCGCGGGCGCCCTAGCACGGGCCTAGGGCGCGTTTTCGAAGCCAGTCGCAGCGCGGGCTGTCGGTGGCGGCTGTCAGCATTGTCGGCATGATGCAGACGCTTAGCCGGCAGGAGGCCTCGGACGCCGTCTTCGCACAGGGGTGGCGGTTTCTGCTGGGCTCGTTACGCACGTCAGTGCGGGTCGGATCGGTGGCCCAAGCAGCTGAGGTGGCCTCGAACGCGGCCGTCGTGTGCGGCGACGACGCCGATCGGCATCTGCGTATGGATATCCGGTCAGAGCGGATCGTGCTGGCCCTGCAAACGCTGGACCAGGCGGCGCTGACCGCTCGCGATGTCGAGCTGGCGCGTCGAATCTCCGCCGCGCTAAACGACGCCGGGCTGAGCACGGAGCCTGAGATCGGTACGGACGCGGCACGCTCGGTCCAGCTGCTGGAGATCGCGATCGACGCCCTCGAGATCGAGGCGATCCGGCCGTTCTGGAAGGCGGTGATGGGCTATGGCGACGAGGCGGGAGCCGACGGGCCCGAGGATCCGCTGGTCGACCCGGTGGGGCAGGGCCCGGCGATCTGGTTCCAGCAGATGGATCAGCCGCGCCCGCAACGCAATCGCATTCACTTCGACCTCTGTGTCCCGCACGACGAGGCCCCCCGGCGGATCGAGGCCGCGCTGGCCGCCGGGGGACGACTTGTGTCCGGGGACCGCGCCCCCGCGTTCTGGATACTTGCCGACGTCGAGGGCAATGAGGTCTGCGTGACGACCTGGCAGGGCCGAGACGGCTGAGGCACGCCGGTTCACGCCGCACTCCAGGGTGCGGCGCGCTACACGCAGAGCGATCAAACTATTGATACACGCCGTAGGGCGTCTCCCTGCGGCGCTGACCGCCTCAGTGGGCCGTGTCAGGGACCTGCTGGGCGGCGGCGCTCCAGGACGCGAGCACGTGCAGGGCGTCGTCGTCCGGGCTGCCGGGTGCCGCGTGGTATGCGGTGAGTGTGAGGCCGGGGTCGGCGGGCAGCGGCATGGCCTCGAAGGCGAGGGTCAGCTCGCCGACGACGGGGTGGTGGAAGCGCTTGGTGCCGGTGTGGTGCAGGCGTACGTCGTGTTTGGCCCAGCGGGTGCGGAACTCCTGGCTGCGGGTGGACAGCTCGCCGACCAGTTCGGTCAGGTCCGGGTTGTACGGGTCGCGGCCTGCTTCGGTGCGCAGCAGGTTGACCGTCGTGCTGGCCGAGTCCTTCCATTGCGGGTAGAACGCGGTGGCGGCCGGGTCCAGGAAGCAGAAGCGGGCGAGATTCTCACGGTTGGCCGCGTTCTCGAACACCGGCGCGTAAAGGGCGCGGGCCAGTGAGTTGACGGCCACCAGGTCCAGGCGGCCGTTGCGCACGAACGCCGGGGCGTCGGTCATCGTCTCCAGCAGCCGCAGCACGCCCGGACGCACGTGCTGGGCGCGGCGCCGGCGCGGGGGCCTGCCACCCGCGTTGGCGGTTTTGGCCAGGTCGAGCAGGTGGGCCCGCTCGGCCTCGTCGAGTTGCAGCGCGCGGGCGACGGCCTCGAGTACCTGCTCGGAGGCGCCGGCGAGGTTGCCGCGTTCGAGCTTGGTGTAGTACTCGACGCTGACCCCGGCGAGCATCGCCACCTCGTGCCGCCGCAGCCCGGTGACCCTGCGGTTGCCGCCGAAGGCGGTCAGCCCCGCCTGCTGCGGCGTGATCTTGGCGCGGCGGGTGGTGAGGAACTGGCGGATCTCCTCGCGGGTGTCCATGTCCCCGAGGCTAAGGCCGAGCGCCCAGTCCTGGGGTGTACTGGCGGTACCCCTTTCGGCAGTGGCTCCCGCGCCAGCTTGACGCCCGGTTGCATGTACTGCGGACCCCTGGGCAGCCACTTGATGAGGAGCGGCGATCACCCCCCTGGCCGTCTACTCCGGATGGCCCACCGCCTGCCGCGAAGGAGAACTGACATGACCGCCTGGACCAGCGGAGAACTCGCCCGCATCGGCGAAGCGACCGAGCTGACCATCCAAGCCCAACGCCCGGACGGCACCCTGCGTCGTCCGCTCCCGGTCTGGGTCGTGCGCGACGGCGACCACGTGTACGTCCGCTCGTACCGAGGCGAATCAGGTGCCTGGTACCGTGCTGTCCGTTCCAGTGGCGCCGGACACATCCGGGCCGGCGGCGTCGAGAAGGACGTCACCTTCGCCGCTGTGACCGACACAGCCACCGACGACCGGATCGACGAGGCCTACCGCACCAAGTACCGCAGCTACGGCGCCGCCTACATCGGGCCGATGACCACTCCCGCAGCACGCGCCACCACGCTCGAACTGACCCCGCGCTAACCCGCTGCCGGCCCGTGTGATGACCCGCGGCTTGACCCAGCTGTTCGCGATCGCCGGTGGCGCGGCCGTCGCGAACCTCTACTACGCCCAGCCCCTGCTCGACTTCATCGCCCGCGATCTTCACGGCACCCCCGGTCGCGCGGGTTGGCTGGTGACGGCCACTCAGATCGGCTACGCGACGGGCACTGTGCTGATCGTGCCGCTCGGCGACCTTCTCAACCGAAAGCGGCTCGTCCCGGCCATGATGCTGTGCGCTGCGGCCGCGTTGACCGCCTGCGCCCTCGCGCCGTCCATCGGTGTGCTCACCGGCACGCTGCTCCTGCTCGGGATGACCACCGTCTCAGGGCAGATCCTCACCCCGCTCGCCGGCGACCTGGCCGACGAAGCCGAGCGCGGCCGCGTCGTCGGCACCGTCGTCTCCGGCCTGCTGATCGGCATCCTCGTCTCCCGCACCATCAGTGGCCTGATCGCGGGGGCGGCCGGATGGCGCACCATCTACCTCGTCGCCGCGGGCGCCGCCCTCCTCTTCGCCGCTGTGCTGTACCGGGCGATCCCGCCGCTCGCGGCCAAGACCGACCTGCCCTACCCGCGTCTGCTGGCCTCGGTCGCGACCGTGATCCGCCGCGAGCGCGCCGTGCGCTGGACCCTGCTGCTCGGCGCGACCGCCTTCGGTGTGTTCACCCTGTTCTGGACCGCGCTGACCTTCCTGCTCTCCGCCCCGCCCTACTCCTACTCGGTCACCGTGATCGGCCTGTTCGGTCTCGCGGGGCTGGCCGGGGCGCTGGCCGCGCAACGCGCCGGCCGCCTGCATGATCGAGGTCTGTCGCTGCCGGCGACTGGGGCCGCCTGGGCGCTGGCGACCGGCGCGTTCCTGATCGCCGCCCTGGCCACGCACTCCACACCGCTGCTGCTTGTCGCGATCGTCCTGCTCGACGTTGCCGTGCAGGGTGTCAATATCCTCAATCAGACCCGGCTGTTCGCCATCGATCCGGCCGCCCGCTCCCGGCTGAACACCGCGTTCGTCACCGCAAACTTCCTCGGCGGGGCGCTCGGCTCCGCGGCCGCATCCGTGCTGTGGAACGCCGGCGGCTGGCACGCGGTCACCCTCGCCGGCGCCGCCGCGTGCGCCACCGCCCTGGCCCTATGGGCTCTCGGCCGCCGCGCCGCGCTGGTCACCGACCACGAGAACTTGCCGCAGACTGCTGAAGGACAACGACCGTAATCCGCGTCTCGCCCTATCTGTTAGCTCGCCACCTATAGCTCTCCTAGCTCTCCACCTACCGGAAGTCGCGGCCGCGCAGATTCGCGGGCTGGGCGGCGACGCGCAGGGGCGCGAGGCGTCCGGCGACGACGTTGAGGGCGCCGCCGTCGGGGTTGGATGGGGTGCGGTTAGAGCGCTCCAGGCTGCCGGTGATGCGCAGGGCGCCGTGCATGAGGCCGACGCGGCGGTACTTCTCCCATACGGCGGGGGAGCAGACGATGTTGACCAGGCCGGTCTCGTCTTCCAGGGACAGAAAACAGACGCCGCCGGCGGTGGGTGGGCGTTGGCGGTGGGTGACGATGCCGGCGACGTGGACCAGGGTGCGGTCGGGGACGTCGCTGAGGTCTGCGATGCGGGTGTGGCCGGTGGCGTCGAGCTGCGGGCGCATGTGGGCGACGGGGTGGTTGTCGGGGCTGGTGCCGGTGGCCCACAGGTCGGCGAAGGTCTGCTCGACGACGGTCATCGCGGGCAACTCGGGGGTTTGTTCGGCTCCTGAGGTACCGGGCAGGTGGGCGTCGGTGGTGCCGGCCAGGCAGCCGACCTGCCACAGCGCTTCACGGCGGGTCAGGTCGAAGCAGCCGAACGCCCCGGCGGCGGCCAGGGCCTCCAGCGCCGCGCGGGATGACCCGGTGCGGCGTACGAAGTCCTCAAGGTCGCGGTACGGGCCGTGCTCGTCGCGTTCGGCGGCGATGCGCTCGGCCAGTGCGTCGCCGAGGTCGCGCACCGAGGCGAAGCCGAGGCGGATGGCGGGCTGGGGGATATCCGAGGAGTGCGGGTGCGTGGGCTGGTAGGTCTCCGGTGCGGGCTCCAGCGTCGCCTTGTCCCGGGAGGCGTTGGCGTCGACGCCGCGTATGGTCACGTCGTGCCGCCGCGCGTCGTTGATCAACGAGGCGGGGCTGTAGAAGCCCATCGGCTGGTTGTTGAGCAGCGCGGCCGTGAACGCCGCCGGGTAGTGACGCTTTAAATAGGAACTCGCGTACACCAGATAGGCGAAACTGATCGAATGGCTCTCCGGAAAGCCGTACGAGCTGAACGCCTCAAGCTTGCGGTAGATGTCCTCGGCCAGCTCCCCGGTGATGTCGTTGTTCGCCATGCCGGCCATCAGCCGCTGCTTGAGGGCCAGCATCTTGGCAGTGGAGCGCTTGGCGCTCATGGCGCGGCGCAGTTCGTCGGCTTCGATGGCGGAGAAGTTCGCCGCCTCGATCGCCATCTGCATCACCTGCTC
This sequence comes from Actinocrinis sp., assembly GCF_035653575.1. Lineage (GTDB taxonomy): Bacteria > Actinomycetota > Actinomycetes > Streptomycetales > Catenulisporaceae > Actinocrinis. The sequence continues at coordinate 5,593 of NZ_DASRBQ010000073.1, read as the reverse complement.
CTGGAAGAGCGGCACGCCGAGGGTGCGCGAGAGCACCTTCTCCAGCTTCCAGTGCGGCGCCCAGTAGTCCTTCCCCTCCTCCTTCTTCTCTTCTCCGGAGCGGCGGCGCAGGTAGGGGTGCACGGCGCCGCCCTGGATCGGTCCGGGGCGGATGAGGGCGATCTCGATGACCAGGTCGTAGAACTCCTTCGGCCTCAGACGCGGCAGGGTGGCCATCTGGGCCCGCGACTCGACCTGGAAGACCCCGACCGAGTCGGCGTCGCAGAGCATGGCGTAGACCTGCGGATCCTCCTCCGGGACCGTGCCGAGGGTCAGGCCAACGCCGTGGTATTCGCGCACCAGGTCGAACGCGTCATGCAGCGCGCCGAGCATGCCCAGGCCCAGCAGGTCGAACTTCACCAGCCCGGCGTCGGCGCAGTCGTCCTTGTCCCACTGCACCACCGAGCGGTTCTCCATCCGCGCCCACTCAGTGGGTACGACCTCGGCCACCGGACGGTCGCACAGCACCATGCCGCCGGAATGGATGCCCAGATGCCGCGGCAGCCCGTGCAGCCGCGACGCCAGGTCGAGCACATCCGCAGGGATGTCGGTGTCCGCCAGGTCCATCGCGCCCGCGTAGGGGCCGAGCTGCTTGACCCAGGCATCCTGCGCGCCCGGCGAGTAACCCAGCGCGCGGGCCGCGTCGCGCACCGCCATCCGCGCCCGATAGGTGATCACGTTGGCGACCTGGGCGGCGCGCTCGCGGCCGTAGGTGTCGTAGACGTGTTGGATAACGCGTTCGCGAGCTTCTCCGGATTCGATGTCCAGGTCGATGTCCGGGTAGCCGTCGCGGATAGGGGACAGGAAGCGCTCGAACACCAGGTTGTGCTTCACCGCGTCGACATTGGTGATCTTCAGGGCGTAGCAGACCGCTGAGTTCGCGGCTGATCCGCGGCCCTGGGCGAGGATGTTGTTGTCGTGGCAGAACTTCGCGATCTCGTAGACGATCAGGAAGTAGCCGGCGAGCTTCATCTTGGCGATCACCCCGAGCTCGTAGTCCAGCTGGACATAGGCCTCGGGGTGCTCGCGACGAGGCCCGTACCGCTCGCGCGCGCCCTCCTTCACCAGATGGCGCAGATAGGACGCCTCGTCGGCGAAATCGTCGGGGATCTCGCGTTTCGGCAGGCTCGGTTTGACGGTCTTGAAGTCGAGCGCGCACTGCCTCGCCAGCGCCACGGTGCGCTCCAGGATGCCGGGGAAGCGGGCGAACCGCTCGGCCATCTCCTCCCCGGAGCGCAGGTGCGCCGTGGGACCAGCGGGCAGCCAGCCGTTGATCTCCTCCAGGGACTTGCGCGCCCGCAGCGCGGCCAGGGCGCCGGCGGTCGGAAAGTCGGCCGGGGCGGCGTAGTGCACGTTGTTGGTCGCGATCGTCGCGGCGCCGCACCGCTTGGCCAGCTCGGCCAGCGCGTCGTTGCGCTCGTCGTCGCCGGGCATGTCGTGGTCGATCAGCTCGACGAACACGTTGTCCGCGCCGAACAGCGCCTGCAGACGCTCCAGCTCGCGCGCCGCAGCCGACTCACCGCCCCAGGCCAGCGCGGCGGGAACCAGACCCTTGCGACACCCGGTCAGCACCACCCAACGCCCCGCCGCGCGCGCCGCCAACTCCTCCAGGTCGTAGACGGCGCGGCCCTTGCCCGAACCGGCCAGGCGCGCGTCCCCGATCGCCTTCGACAGCGAGCGATACCCCTCCGCGCCGCGGGCCAGCAGCAGCAGATGCGCCCCGAGCGGATCGTTCACGCCCGTGCGCTCGACCGTGTCCGCCGCCAGCGACAGCTCCGCGCCGAAGACCGTGGCCAGCCCGGTGTCCTTCGCCGCCTGCGCCAGCCGCACCACCCCGTACAAACCGTCGTGATCAGTCAGGGCGAGAGCGGTCAGCCCGAGCCGCGCCGCCTCGGCGACCAGCTCCTCCGGCTCGCTGGCCCCGTCCAGGAACGAGAACCCGGAGTGCACGTGCAGCTCGGCGTAGGGGACCGCACCCTCCACGCGGCGCACCGCCGGCCGGGCCGCGGCGACTGCTTTCGGGGCCTTGGCGGTCAGATCCCCGTGCTTAGTCCAGGACAAGGCCTTGTCCAGCTCGCGCCACGGCACCACCGGATTGTCGAAACCCACCGACTCACCGCCTCCCGCCCGCCGCAGCCGGCGTCCGCCGGCTGCCCGGTCGCGCCAGCGTGCCCGGTGCCGCCGTCAGCCGATCCCTTCCCAGATCGACAGGGCAACATCCGAACATTTGAGCTAACTTTGCCATCCCAGTCTCGCGCGGCTTGCGCCCGAACGTCAACCACTGGTGATGACCTGCCTGACAAGGTGTCGTGGTCCGGTGCTTAGTCCGTTTCGAACGCGAAGTTGAGCCAGTCCAGGAGAGGCTGGTAGCCCAGGGCCCGATTCACCCTGAGCATCGGCGCGTTCGCCTCATGGTTGAAGGTGCGGATCCACCTAGTCTTCGGGTGCTCGCCGAGCAGCCAGAGCGTGGCTGCCGCTTTGACCCGCAGACCCAGGCCGCGGCCGCGGTGGGCGCGCACTACGGCGGTATTCCAGACGTCGGCGACCTCGGGCTCATCCTCAACCGTCACGACGTTGGTGAACCCGGCTATTTCGCCGTCCTGGGCCACCACGGCGTGCACGTGGCGGTGGATCCCGAGCCGCAGCAGGCCTTGTTCCCTTTCCCGGAGTGCCTCGATCGTCAAGGGCGTGGTGTCAGCAGTATCCGGGGCATCTGCCAGCGCTGTTCTCGCCGCACAGAACGATGCGGCGAGCTCGTCTGGGCAGCGGTCGCTCCAGCGCACGAGTGCGTATCCGCGGTTCGCCGCGCGCGGCGCGGCCCATTCCTCGAAGGCGTGCCGGTCGACCGTGCTGAGGTCGAGGCCTGACATACTCTGACGCTCGATCAGTCTGCCGCCGCGGGCCTGTGCGAAGCCTTCCGCATCGGCGGCGCCGGGCATGCGGACCACCAGCTTCGTGTGGCCGAGGGTCTTGGCGAGTCGACGCGACTCGGCCAGCAGCGCCGATCCGATGCCTTGGCGCCGGAGTGCCGGTGCGACCCAGAATGCCGTCGCCCTCGCCGTCGACTCATTGATCACGGCCAGGCCGGCGGCCACGGCATCGTCCGCGGACTCGAAAGCACCCAGGACAGCGCGGCGGCCATCCGGTGCGTCGGGCCGCAGCCTCGATCCCGGGGGCACCGGCAACTGCGGAAGCACGTGCGCGAAGGCGGTTTGCCAGGTCGAAACGACTGAAGCCCAGCCGTCGGGGTTCTCCGCGGGGGCTAGTTTGCGAACAGGCATCCGGTCAGCACATCACAGGCCTTGACCACACCGCCAATGATTTGAGCCGGACCGCATACTCCGGCCGTGGCGGCGGCCCGCGACCAGGACGGGTGGTTTGGACGTGTTGACGGTCCGAGCCTGTCGGGGCGGGGAGATCGTCCCCGGCGCGCAGCAGACCGACCCAACGGCCGACGCCACCTCGCCGCACCAACACCTGCCGGCACAATCCGCACCCTGCGATGATCAGCCCATGGCGAGTCTCGACCAGCAGAACGAGTACTGGAACTCCACCGGCACGGGCAAGACTTTCACCCACCCCCTCGATACGACCTGGCTCTCCAGTCTCAAACCGAACGCGCGCATCCTCGACTACGGCTGCGGATACGGCCGCCTGACTGGGGAACTGCAACGCCGCGGCTTCACCTCGATCGAAGGAGCCGATCTGTCACCCGCACTGATCGCCCGCGCCCGCCGCCAGTGGCCCGCCCTGCGCTTCACCCTCATCGACGCCCCACCCACGCTGCCTCACCCCGACGAAAGCTACGACGTCATCCTGCTGTTCGCGGTCCTGACCTGCATCCCCACCGACAACGGACAACGCGAACTGCTCACAGAACTACGAAGGCTGCTACGCCCCGGCGCCCTGCTCTACCTCAGCGACATCTGCCTGCAACCCGACGAACGCAACCGCGCACGATACGAGGCGCACGCCGCGACATACGGCGTGTACGGCGTCTTCGAAACCAGTGACGGCGCCATCTGCCGCCACCACGACCCGGCCTGGCTCCGCGGCCTTCTCGCCGGATTCGACCAGATCGCAGAACGACAGACCACCGCGAAGACCATGAACGGCAACCCCGCACAGATCACCCAACTCCTCGCTCAGAAGATCCCCGCCTGGCCACACCGATCAGAAGCACACTCGCCGCCGAGCGGATCCAGCTAAGCACCAGCAGGATGGGCGCACTGACGGCGGACGCCGTGACACCGGTGCCAACTACCGTGACAACTGCTCACGTGTGCCAAGAATCCTGGCTAGACGGTGCCAACTAGCTTGGCCGGGCCGACAGAACGCGCTGTTCATGGGGCTCGTCTAGTGCCAACTACCGTGGCTCGGCTCGGGTGCGGTTGAGCCGAGCCACATTAGTTGGCACCTGGCCACGATCGTTGGCACCGCCGCGACAGGTGGCTCAGTGAGCTTGCGATCCCTCGTTATGGGCGGCGGTTTCCAGATCTAGTTGGCAGCCTGGCGGGATGTCACGAGGTCCACGCACACGCCGTCACACGACTCCCCACGGACCGGCCCGGTAGCCTTAAGCCTCATGGCCGAGGCTCGCTACGACGCGATAGCCGACTTCTACCAGGCCACCTTCTCCCGGTTCGACGACCCGGACGTGGCATGCCTACTGGAGTTGCTCGGCCCCGCGGCCGGCCTGCGGGTACTCGACCTGGCCTGCGGCCACGGCCGACTGAGCCGACAGCTGGCCCGCCGCGGCGCCACGGTCCTCGGCGTCGATTTGTCCCGCGCGCTGCTGGCAGCGGCCGAGACCGCAGAGCGCGCAGCGCCGCTGGGCATCCGCTACCTGCAGGGTGACGCCGCCGCACCGACCTGGCTGCACGGCAACCGGTTCGACGCCGTGACCTGCTGCTTCGGCCTATCCGACATCGACGATCTCGACGGTGCCGCGGCCAGCGTGGCCCAGGCGCTGCGCCCCGGCGGGCTGTTCGTCTTCTCCATCCTGCACCCCTGCTTCCCGGGCAGCCCGGGGGTCTCCAGCGCCTGGCCGACCGGCGGCGGCTACCACGACGAAGGCTACTGGCGCGCCGACGGCGAACTATCCACCCTGCGCCGCCAGGTCGGCGCCAACCACCGCACGCTGTCTACGTACCTCAACACCCTGCGCCGTCACGGCCTGCGCCTGGACGAACTGGCCGAACCCGCCCCACCAGCCAGCGGAAACGACCAACGCGAAAACGCCGACCGCTTCCCCACCACCCTGGTCGCACGGTTCATCAAAGGCGCAGACACGGCCTGACCCAAGAGAGCACTCGCACCCCAGAACCGTGATCGACTCGATGGCCCGTAAAGGTCGTGCACGCAGCCGTCCTGGCTTTTCAAAGTCCCGGCACAGGGGCAGCGGCGGCTATCGGCCGCGCCGGGCGGGCGGGAGCGGAATCGGCTGCACGCCCTCGACGATGCGGGCGGTGAGGCTGCCGAGTTGCTCGACGGTGACCGTCACGACGTCGCCGGCTCGCAGGGGCGGGTGCGCGTCGAAGCCTTGGCGGCCCCA
>NZ_DASRBQ010000072.1:0-32924 GCF_035653575.1 Actinocrinis sp. | reverse complement strand
ATGACAGCCTGGAGAGGTGGCTAGCCGTTCTCCCGCCCAGGCTTACGCGGAGTTCCGTGAACGGGCCGCTCGGCCCCGGCTCGCCGAGTTCGCCGGCTTGTTGCCCTTCGAGCTCGACCCGTTCCAGTGCCGGGCGTGCGCCGCGCTGGAGGACGGCCACGGGGTGTTGGTGTGCGCGCCGACCGGAGCCGGGAAGACCGTCGTCGGGGAGTTCGCGGTGCACCTGGCGTTCGGTGAGGGCACGAAGTGCTTCTACACCACGCCGATCAAGGCGCTGTCGAACCAGAAGTACGGCGACCTGGTCAAGCGGCACGGCGCGGACAGCGTCGGCCTGCTGACCGGGGACAACTCGATCAACGGTGACGCGCCGGTGGTGGTGATGACCACCGAGGTGCTGCGCAACATGCTCTACGCCGGCTCCACCGCGCTCGACGGCCTCGGCTACGTGGTCATGGACGAGGTGCACTACCTCGCCGACCGGTTCCGCGGCGCGGTCTGGGAAGAGGTGATCATCCACCTGCCCGAGTCGGTACAGCTGGTGTCCCTCTCCGCGACCGTGTCCAACGCCGAGGAGTTCGGCGAGTGGCTGGAAACCGTGCGCGGCGAGACGAAGATCATCGTCTCCGAGCACCGGCCGGTCCCGCTCTGGCAGCACGTGCTCGCCGGGGGCAAGCTCTACGACCTGTACGCGGGCGCGGACCCGCACGAGGCGGACGTGGCGCGGGTCAACCCGGAGCTGGTGCGCTTCGCCCGCGAAGAGGAGCGCTTCGGCTTCGCGCCCCGAGGCGGGCGGGCTGGCGCGTCCTCCTTCGGCGGCGGACGCCCCGGCTCCCGCGGAGGGCGTCCGCGGCGGATCCCGCCGCCGCCCAGCCGGGTCGACGTCATCGAGCGGCTCGACTCGGCAGGCCTGCTTCCCGCCATCACCTTCATCTTCTCCAGGGCCGGCTGCGACGCCGCGGTGCAGCAGTTCCTGCGTTCCGGCGTCCGGCTGCTGACCGAGGAGCAGCGCACCAAGGTGCGCGCGCACGTGTCCGTCCGCTGCGCCGAACTGCCCGCCGAGGATCTCAACGTCCTGGGATTCCACGACTTCGCCGACGGCCTCGAGCGCGGCGTCGCGGCGCACCACGCCGGAATGCTGCCCACCTTCAAGGAGATCGTCGAGGAGCTGTTCGCGGCGGGCCTGGTCAAGGCGGTGTTCGCCACCGAGACGTTGGCGCTGGGCATCAACATGCCGGCGCGCAGCGTGGTGCTCGAGTCGCTGGTCAAGTGGAACGGCGAGTTCCACGCCGACATCACCCCCGGCGAATACACCCAGCTGACCGGGCGGGCCGGGCGGCGCGGCATCGACATCGAGGGCCACGCGGTGGTGGTCTGGCGGCCAGGACTCGATCCGCGCGCGCTGGCCGGCCTGGCCTCCACCCGCACCTATCCGCTGCGCTCCTCGTTCAAGCCCTCGTACAACATGGCGGTCAACCTGGTCGGCCAGGTCGGCAAGGTGCGCGCCCGCGCGCTGCTGGAGAGCTCCTTCGCGCAGTTCCAGGCGGACAAGGCGGTGGTCGGCCTGACCCGGCAGCTGCGCCGCAACCAGGAGGCGCTTGAGGGCTACCGGGAGGCGATGACCTGCCACCTCGGCGACTTCGAGGAGTACATGGGCCTGCGCCGCTCGCTGTCGGACCGGGAGGCCGAGCTCTCCCGGCAGGGCGCGACCCAACGCCGCGCGGCCGCGGCCTCGGCCCTCGAGGCGCTCAAGACCGGCGACATCATCGTGGTGCCGGCCGGGCGCAAGGCCGGGCTCGCCGTGGTGCTGGATCCGGGCCTGGACGCCGGACGCGACGGCCCGCGGCCGCGGGTGCTGACCGCCGAGCGCCAGGTCGTCACGCTCTCCATGCTCGACTTCCCGGTACCGGTCGAGCCGACCGGCTGGATGCGCATCCCGAAGACGTTCAACCACAAGTCGCCGCAGGCCCGCCGCGACCTGGCCGCGACGCTGCGCACCAAGGCCGGTTTCAGTGACGGCGAGAAGCCGGTGCGCCCGCGCCGCGAGCGGTCGACAGCCGCTGACGACGCTGAGATCGGCCGGCTGCGCAAGGCCCTGCGGGCGCACCCGTGCCACGGCTGCGAGGACCGCGAGAACCACGCGCGCTGGGCCGAGCGCTATTACCGCCTGGAGCGGGAGACCGAGGGCCTGGACAAGCGCGTCAAGGGTCGTACTCACTCCATCGCGCGCACCTTCGACCGGGTGTGCTCGGTGCTCACGGTCCTGGGCTACCTCGACGGCGAGCGGGTGACTTCGGAGGGCAGACGGCTGGCGCGCATCTACTCGGAGTTGGACCTGCTGGCCGCCGAGTGCCTGCGCGAACGGGTGTGGGACGGGCTGACCCCGGCGGAGCTGGCCTCGGCGGTCTCGCTGCTGGTATACGAGGCGCGCAACACGGAGGACTACGGCCCGCCCCGGCTGCCGAAGGGCAAGGCGCACGAGGCGATCGAGCGCACCGTGCGGCTGTGGCTGACCCTGCACGACCTGGAGGGCGACTACTCGGTGGACTTCCAGCGCGAGCCGGACGCCGGTTTCGCGTGGGCGGCCTACCAGTGGGCGACCGGGCACCGGCTGGACACGGTGCTGGAGGAGGTCGGCCTGCCCGCCGGAGACTTCGTGCGCTGGTGCAAGCAGCTGATCGACCTACTCGGGCAGCTCGCCGACGCGGCCGCGACCCTGGCGTCGCAGAGCGCCGACTCGGCCCGGATCCGGGACACCGCGCACGCTGCCGTGGACCTGCTGCGCCGCGGCGTCGTGGCGTACTCCTCGGTCGGCTAACGGCCTTCCTGGCGCGGCTGGTTTGCCGCGTGGTGGCGTATTCGTCCGTGGGCTGACGTCCCGCCGGTCGGCGCGGCTGCCGCGTACTTCAGCGCTGCAATCGCAGAGCGGCCCGCCCGCCGGTTCACTCCTTGACTGGCTCCAGGAACGGCTGAGCCGGGCCGCCCGCGCGACCCGGCTCAGCTGCTCCCTCCTGCTCCCCCTTTTCCTCGTCTGGCAGTAGCTCCCAGCCCTTACGAGCCGGTAACCGTCATCAAGACGTGCCGCGCCTGCTCTGCCTACGCTGCTTCGGCCTGCGCTGGTACAGCAGCGACGCGCAGAGCACGATCAACGCACCGGCCAGCGCCCAGAACACCCGCGAGTTCATGACGCTGAACCCGGTCTTGGCCATGGGATCCGGCCCGGCCAGCGCGCTGTTCGGGTTGGCGGAACCGGCAGTGTACGTGTGCTCGAACCCTGCGACGCTGATCGGAGTGCTGGTCACCGCGACGACCGGCTTGCCTCCGGTCGTCGTGGCGCCGACTACGCCGCCGACCGAGCCCACGCCCGCGGCCCCGTCCGAGGACGAGTTGCCGCCGGACTGGCCGTTCTGCTGCCCGGATCCGACGGAGCCGGTGACCCCGCCGACGCCGCCGACGCCGCCCGCACTAGCCGACCCGACCGGTCCGGGCGAGCTGTGGTTCGCTCCGGCGGCCGCGCCTTGAGCCGTCGTGCTCGCGCTGCTCGGCGTCGCTGCCGGAGGCGGCGGCGCGGCGTTGCTCGAGGTGGCGGCCGGTGGCGTCGTCACGGTCGTCGCGGGCGTGCTGCTCTGCACCGGAGGCGCCGGAGCCGTGGTGACCGTGACCGGGCTTGCGCTCGGGCTGGCGGCACCGACGGCCGAGGCGCTCGGCGACGCGGAGGTTCCCGCGCCGGCGCTGGCGCTCGGGCTGGCCGCCGCGCTCGCGCTGGCGCTCGGGCTCGCCGAGGGACCGACGTTCACCCGGTCGAAGCTGGCGTCCACCACCAGGCCGGCCCCGTTCAGCTTCAAATGAACCGGGTTGCGCATGCCCAGCAGTTCCTGGCAACCAAGGTTCGCGTAGGACTGCTGAAGCCGCATCGCCAGGAACGTGAACAGATTCGACGCCGCGCCGGTGTCAGGCGAGACGGTCGTGTCCGTCAGCGTGCGATCCAGCTTCGTGCGCGCGACGCCGAGCGTCCGCAGGTTCGCGCAGTACTGCGCGGCGGAACCAGGCACCTGGGCCAGCGGCGGCTGGTCCACTCCGGCGCGGTAAAGATCAGCCTTCTGATCGTTCTGCGCGCCGTCGTTGTTCAGCACCATCGGGTCGTTGAGCGGCACCAGGGCGACCGGTGCGGCCTGGTCTGCCTCGGCCTGCAGTTCGTTGAGACCCAGCGCGGTGGCGGAGAACCCGTCGTTCGCCAGATCCGGCGCGGTGAACGGCGCGCAATCGAGCGCCGGGTCGACGAAGTGGTCGACCAGCAGGTTGTCACTGCCGTTGGCCAGCACGGTCGGGGCCTTGCCGCGCAGCTGCTTCGCGGCGGCCTGGGTGTTCTGCGCGGTGCGCCCGTCGGCCAGGACGAGGTACGTGGTGGTCACGTTGTCGCTCTGGTCCTGGTCCACGATGCCGAAGTCACGCGTCGTCGGGCACGGCTGCTTGTCCGCGGCGGTGCCGATCGGCGGGATCTTGAGCTTGCCCTGCGTGATCGCGGTGTGCGCGGCCGTGAACAGAGCCGGCGCGTTGCAGTAGGCGAACTGGCCGAACGGCGAACCGTCCGTGCCGTTGACGCAGGCGCCGTCCTGAACCCCGTTGCCCTCCAAGGTGAGCACGTTGCCGTTGAAGCCGAACCAGAGCGCGACGATCGCGTTCGCGGGCAGGGTCGGCACCACCGGGGCCACAGCCGGTTCACTGCCTCGGTCGATGACCAGCGGGTCGTAGACGGACAGCTGGCCAGTGGCCGGGTCGAGTATGAGCCCTTGCACGAAGGCCGCCGTACCGGCGTTGGCTTCGTGGCAGCCCTGGCCGCCGAAGCCGGACAGCTCGTAGGGCGTGGCGAGGCCTTGCGCGGTCAACGGCTGATCCGGAACCCGCAGCGCACACGTCACGACCGGCGGCGTGGCCGCGGCTGGCGCGTTGGGCGCGGCGAAGGCGGCCACCGCGCCGCCGATCGCCATGGCGAGGGCGAGCGGCCCGGCCTTGGCGAGCCGGCCGGATAAGTGAGGCCGCGTGTTCTCCGCAACCGGCGCGCGGCGGCGTCCGGGGGTGCGCGGGCGTCCGGCGCTGCGCCGGGAAGCTCGTTCTGCGCCGTAGGTCGCGGCGCCGTCGAGGTTCGAGCCGGCGGCACGGTGGGTAGCGGTAGCAGTGTCGGCGTAGGAGCCGGAACCGGTGAGCCGGTATCCGGACTCGTCGATGCCGAGCTCAGAGCGGTGACCGTAGCCGGATCGCCGGCCCTGGTCGCCGGAGTTGAACCCGGCCCGCCGCCTGCCCGTGTACTGATTCGCGTCGTGCTGATTCGGGCCGAGTTGCTCCGAGTCGGCCGAGTCGTGCTGATGTGCGCCGTATTGATTCATTCCACGCTGATTCGTGTCGGCGAAACCATGACCTGTGACGGAGGGCATGTCGCTGTTCTGACCGCGGTGTTGCGCGGCGCTCCGGCCTCCGGTTCGGTCGGCCGGCGTGCGTTTGTGCCCAGACATGGTGTTACCCCTTGCGGTTCGGCGCCCGCCGACGGCAGTCAAGACTCTGCAACCGTCGCGGTCGCTTTTGGCGTCCCTACCTTGCCAGGCCGAACGCTTAGGGCAACAGGCTTTCCAAGAAAATATTACGTTCGAATAACCTCGCCGCCGGACGGCAAAAACGCACTTTCCGGGCGGCTGAGGACGAACAGGTCTACTCTGGTCACGCGAATCAATTGACCACTCACGCCGTGTGACGTCTCGTCAGATGTCGGCTGGAACAGCGCTCCAGCTGGTCGTTGACCGACCGTATATGGCGGCTTCACGCGCAGGTGCCCACTCCGGTCGCCGTTCGAACCTGCGTTCTCGGTCGACTTTCGGTGAGGTAGGTGAATTGGTAGCCGCGTCGCAGATCGCTACGACGCGGTTACCGCGACCGAATTAGATATACAGGCCGGTTGAGATCGGCTCGGACATCACGGGCGCCTCGTCCCGGTCGCCGCCGCCGCTCGCCCCGTTCTCGGCGCGCGCCTTGAGGGCGTACAGCTCCGCCAGCGTCGCGGACGGGCCGACCAGGCCGTCCTCGCCGCCGAGCCACTTCGCCGCCTCCTCGCGGGGGAGCGGGCCGACCTCGATCTGCGCGAGGCAGCGGCCGGGCCGGACCACCGCGGGGTGCAGCCGGCCGAGCTCCTCGTTCGTGGTGATCGCCACCAGCACGTTCTGCCCCTGGCCGAGCAGGCCGTCGGTCAGGTTGAGCAGCCGGGACAGAGCCTGCCCCGCGGACTGCTTGGCGCCGCCGCGAACCAGCTCGTCGCAGTCCTCGAGGATGAGCAGCCGCCACTTGCGGCGGTCCGCGTTGGAGCCGTGGCCGTACTCCGCGCCCATCACGACCTGGAGCAGGTAGCCGGGGCTGCCGAGCAGCCGCTCCGGGTCCAGCACGCAGTCGATCTTGCACCAGCTCTGCCAGGCCAGGCCGAGGGACCGCAGCGCCGTGGTCTTGCCGGTGCCGGGCGGGCCGTGCAGCAGGATCAGCCGGCCGTTGACCTCCTGCGGGGTGACCGCCATGAGCCGCTCGAGCTGCGCCGCGACGCTGGCCGCGTAGTTGCGGCGCACGTCCGCCCACACCGGCGCCTCGATCGCGCGGACCTGGCGCTGGGCGTTGTTGGCCAGGTGCCAGAAGCCCATGCGTACCGAGTCGTCCTTGCGCTTGACCTTCTTGGTGACCAGCTTCGCCGCGCACTCGGCCACCTCGCGGGCCAACTGCGGGGAGATCGCCGTGACCGTCGCCTCTCCGTTGCCGCCGTGCCACCTGCTCAGATCCAGCGTCCAGCCGTCGCCGATCGCGACGCGCTTGGCGAACCCCTTGCGCTCGATGCTGCGCAGGAGCAGGCCGCCCTCAGGCAGGGCCCACTCGCCCTTCTTGAACGCCGGGATGCCCACCACGTGCGCGTAGGGCTCGCGCCCGTCGGCGAACGCGGCGTACGCGAGGTAGTCGGCGATGTTGTGCAGCCCGCCGTTCTCGGTGGTCAGGCCCCAGGTCAGCCAGCGCGTGCTCGGCTCGGGAACCTGTGGCAGCGCGGGCGCTGGGTCCTGCGGAAGTTCGATCCTTTCGGCGGTCGGAGTGATCCTCTCGGGTGCGATGGTCATGACCTGATTATCAGGGTTCGGATGGGATTTAAGCCACTGGTTTTCCGCGGTCACTCGCCGCCGAGCGTGAGGTCCTCAAGGTCGAGCATGCGCTGCAGCTTGCGGCGAGTGCGGTCGGTGATCTTCCCCTCGGCGTGCAGCTGATCGAGCTCGCCCTGCTCGACCTCGATCAGGTCCCGGCGCATCAGCCGGTACGCGGTCACGATCGCCGGGGTCTCGCCGAGGTCGGCCGCGTCGGCGGTGTAGGCGAGCCGGGTGTCGTACTCCGAGCGCAGCCGCTCGATCACCGCGGGCGGCGCCGAATCGTCGTCCGCCAGCTCGTCGAGCCGGGCCAGCGCTGCTTTCGCGAGCTGGATGCGCGCGGTGGTGTCCTCCTGGTGCAGCGCCCCGGGCGTCACCGCGACTCCCGCCCACCGCACCATCGGCGCGAGCGTGAATCCCTGCACCAGCAAGGTGATCACGACCGTGCCGGTCACCAGGACCAGCAGCAGGCCGCGGTCCGGCAGCGCGCTGCCGTCGTCGGCGGTCAGCGGGATGGACAGGGCCGCCGCCAGCGGCACCACGCCGCGCGTGCCCGACCAGGAGATGACGACCGGGACCCGGAGGGAGAGCCGCTGGTCTCCCGGTCCCGCCCTTCGGCCCAGCCGCGCGCCGCCGCGCAGTTGGGCCGCCGCGGACAGCGGGAACACGCCGAGGAAGCGCGTGGCCACCAGGATCGCGGTGATCGCGAGCACCGGCAGCACCCACGGCTGGTCCCGCGACGGCAGATCCCGCACCAGCACCGGCAGTTCCAGCCCGATCAGGCCGAACACGGTGGATTCGAGCAGGAAGATCAGCGTCTCGTAGACCGCGTGGCGCTGGATGCGGGTGTGCGCGTTGGTCACCTTCGTCACCTGCGTGCCGAGGATCACCGCGGCGACCACGACAGCCGTGACGCCCGAGGTTCCGAGGGCTTCGCCGATCACGTAGGCGGCGTACGGCGTAACGAGCGAGATGACCGTGTCGACCAGCGGATCCTCGACCCGGCGGCGCACCAGCCGCGCCGCTCCCGCGACCGCCGCGCCGAGCCCGGCCCCACCGCCGGCCAGCTTCACGAACTCAAGGGTGATGTGCCCCGCGGACATCGCCCCGCCGGCGACCGCGATCGAGATCGCCACCTTGAAGAGCAGCAGCGAGGTCGCGTCGTTGAACAGCGACTCGGCCTGGACCAGCGTCTGCATGCGCGGAGGCAGGGAGAGGCGGCGGGCCAGGGCGGTCACCGCGACCGGGTCGGTGGAGGCGAGGATGGCGCCGAGCACGAAGGCGAGCGCCGGACGCAGCGGCGTCAGCGCGGCCGCCACGAAAGCGACCGCGAAGGCTGATACCAGCACCAGCCCCACCGCCAGGATCGCCACCGGCCGCCACACCGCGCGCAGGTCACGCACCGAAAGTTCCTCGCCGGAGGCGTAGAGCAGCGGCGGCAGCACGACCAGGCTGATCACCTCGGGGGCGACGCGCACCGTCGGCACTCCCGGCACGAGTCCGGCCACGACGCCGACCGCGACGAGCAGTGACGGAGCCGGGATGGCGAGCCGGTTGGCGAAGGCCGCGACGACGGTCGCCACCGCTACCAACAGCAACACCGTCTCGACGCTCCGCACGCCGCCTCCTCAACCGGACGATGCGATCACGATATCGGTGCGAATGCGCGCGAGTACGCGACGTGTCTGCGGCGTGTGCAGCCCATGTTCGGGTGTGTTTGTCAAGTAGCGCTGAGTGAAACATTGGTCTAGACCTTGACGTTTGCCCAAAGGTAGCGCAGAGTGACCAATGACGGAGTTGGTGAACAGCGATCGAGTGCGGCGATCAACTGAGGCGAAACAGAGGTGATCGGCCGTGCGGCGCGAAGCCCGCCGTCTGGCCCGTCGGATGCTCACCGCGGTCGGGCCGTCCCTGACCACGTACGTCCCTGACCGCGCCCGATGGATCATGCCGGGACCGTTGGATCGACTCGTCATCACCACCCTGCCGGGCCCTACGGCCGTCGCCGACGCGCGCCGGCTCACCATGCGCACCCTCGACCGCTGGGGTCTGACCGAACGCTCCATGGACGCCGCCGTCGTCGTGAGCGAACTGGCCGGCAACGCGTTCCGGCACGGGCGCGGGCCGGTGCGCCTTGTGCTGCGTTGCGAGGCGTCGCTGCTTGGTCCGGCCGCCGCCTGCACCGTGCGCGACGCGGGACGCTGGACCGGCGCGCAGATACCGGACCGGGCCGCGGTCGAGGCGGCGACCTGCGAAGAGGGCGGTCGAGGGCTCTACATAGCCCGCGAGTTGGCCGACTCGCTGACCGTACGCGCGACCCGATACCGACCCGGCACCGCGGTGACAGCTACGTTCGTCACGCGGGGTACCGCATAGCGGCTTGCGCGCGGCGCAGCGCGGGCCGATAAGAGGCCTGAGTCGCGCTTGCCGATCCGAGCGGGTCCACGGCGGCGGGGATCGTGGAAGGCAGCGTGCAGATGGGCGTTTGGGTTCGCTTGACGGATAGTTGGATATGCACAGTGCCGCCGCTTCCGCGGGTGGCGGGGACGGTGTATGCACCGGGGGTCGGGGCGGCCGCGGGGGAGAGGGCAGTCAGGGCCGTAGCCGTCTGAGCGGCCGAGTAAGTGATCGTATGAGCCGAAGCGACTGCGTTGGCGGCGGTGGCGGTAGCTGTGATCGTCATGGCTAAGACTTTCGCGGACGATCTTGAAGCGTGCGTGAGAGCGGCCGTAGAGCCCGGTGATTCTTCCACGCGACTTTGCTGAGTCGGCTACGGCCCCACCTGCGGCCGGAGGCGCGGCCGGGATCCATCGGTACCACCCGGCGCAAACGGCCTGTACCTTGATGAGGTGAGTATCTTCTTCGAGTTGTTCAGCCCGGGCAGTGGGCACCGCACCGAGGAATTGCGCCGGCTGGAGAACACGCGCGAGGAGGAGGCTCAGGGCGAGCCCGGGCGCGGCCCCATCGACTTGAACTCCGGCTCGGTTCTGATCCGCGTCCCGTCGAAGCAGCCCCCGCGGGATTCCGTGGCCGACGTGAGCGGCGCCGCCGAGGTCCAGGACTCCATCGAAGACGGCGACGCCGCCGCCTCCGAAGAGGACGGCGGCGCCTGAGCCTGGTCGAACCGCTGACTAGGCGGTCGCGGTAAGCAGTTCCGGGGTGGTGGCGGGGGAGAGCGCCAGGTTCAGCACCTCGCGCACGTCCGAGACCAGGTGGATCTCCAGCGCCTCGCGCACCTCGGCCGGCACGTCGTCCAGATCCGGCTCGTTGCGCTTCGGCAGCAGCACCGTGCTCGCCCCGGCCCGCTGGGCCGCCAGCAGCTTCTGCTTCACCCCGCCGATCGGCAGCACCCGGCCGGTCAACGAGACCTCGCCGGTCATCGCGACCTCCGCGCGCACCGGACGCCCGGAGAGCAGCGAGCCGAGCGCCGTCACCATCGTCACGCCCGCGCTCGGGCCGTCCTTCGGGACCGCGCCGGCGGGCACATGGATGTGCACGCCGCGCTCCTTCAGGTCGCCGACCGGCAGCTCCAGCTCCGCGCCATGCGAGCGCAGGTAGGACAGCGCGATCTGCGCCGACTCCTTCATCACGTCGCCGAGCTGGCCGGTCAGGCTCACGCCGGTGGAACCGGTCTCCGGATCGGCCAGCGAGGCCTCGACGAACAGCACCTCGCCGCCCGCTCCGGTCACCGCGAGCCCGGTGGCCACGCCCGGCACCGCCGTGCGCTCGGCCGTCTCCGGGGTGTGCCGCGGCCGGCCGACGTAGTCGCGCAGGCTGTCCGGGCTGACCGTCACCGGCAGCTCCAGCTCGCCGGTCGCCGTCTTGGCCGCCACCTTGCGCAGGACCCGGGCGATCGCGCGCTCCAGGTCACGCACCCCGGCCTCGCGGGTGTACTCGGCCGCGAGCCGGCGCAGCGCCGCGTCCTCGAAAGTCACCTCGTCGGCGGTCAGCCCGGCGCGGTCGAGCTGACGGCGCAACAGGTGGTCGCGGGCGATGACGACCTTCTCGTCCTCGGTGTAGCCGTCGAGGCGCACCAGTTCCATGCGGTCCAGCAGCGGACCGGGGATGGATTCGAGCACGTTCGCGGTCGCGAGGAACACGACGTCGGACAGGTCCAGCTCGACTTCCAGGTAGTGGTCGCGGAAGGTGTGGTTCTGCGCGGGGTCGAGCACTTCCAGGAGCGCGGCGGTCGGGTCGCCCCGGTAGTCCGCGCCCACCTTGTCGATCTCGTCGAGCAGCACGACCGGGTTCATCGTCCCGGCCTCCTTGAGCGCGCGCACGATCCGGCCGGGCATGGCGCCGACGTAGGTGCGCCGGTGGCCGCGGATCTCGGCCTCGTCGCGCACGCCGCCGAGGGCGACGCGGGTGAACTTGCGGCCCATCGCGCGGGCCACCGACTCGCCGAGCGAGGTCTTGCCGACTCCGGGCGGGCCGACCAGCGCGAGGACGGCGCCGGAGCGACGGCCCTCGACCACGCCGAGGCCGCGGTCCGCGCGGCGCTTGCGCACGGCCAGGTACTCGACGATGCGCTCCTTCACGTCGTCGAGCCCTGAGTGGTCGGCGTCCAGGACGGCGCGCGCGGCCGGGATGTCGTAGGCGTCCTCGGTGCGCTCGTTCCACGGCAGTTCCAGGACGGTGTCCAGCCAGGTGCGGATCCAGCCGGCGTCCGGGGCCTGCTCGCCGCCGCGCTCGAGCTTGTCGACCTCCTTCATGGCCGCCTCGTGCACCTTCTCGGGCAGGTTCGCGGCCTCGACCCGGGCGCGGTAGTCGTCCTTCTCGTCGGCCGGGCGGCCCTCAAGCTCGGCCAGCTCCTTGCGGATGGCCTCCATCTGGCGGCGCAGCAGGAACTCGCGCTGCTGCTTCTCCATGCCCTCGTTGACGTCGTTGCGGATGGTCTCGGCGACCTCGAGCTCGGCCAGGTGCTCGCGGGCCCAGGCCAGCACGGTCTCCAGCCGGTCGGCCGGGTCGGCGGTCTCCAGCAGCGAGGTCTTCTGCTCCAGCGTCAGGTACGGGGCGTAGCCGGCCGAGTCGGCCAGCGCGGAGGGGTCCTGGATCTGCCGGATGACGTCGACGACCTGGAACGCGCCGCGGTGCTGCAGGATCTTGACCGCGATCTCGCGGTAGGTCTCGGCCAGTTCGCGGGTGCGCTCGGTGGCCGGGGGCTCGGGCAGGACCTCGGCCTGCACCCAGAGCGCCGCGCCGGGTCCTGTGGTGCCGCGGCCGATCTTGGCGCGGTGCGTGCCGCGCACGACGGCGACGGGCTGGCCGCCGCGCAGCCGGCCGGTCTGTTCGACCACGGCCAGCGTGCCGTAGGCGGCATATTTTCCGTCGGGGCGCGGAACGAGTAGTAATTCGGGGGAGTCGGAGCGCTCGGCGCGGGCCGCGTCCACGGCGGCGCTCACCTCGCGGTCGTTGAGGTCGAGCGGCACGACCATGCCGGGGAGCACCACCGCGTCGTCGAGGGGCAGGACGGGCAGGGCTCGGGTGGTCGGAGCGAGGGCCATCGGGAACTCCTAGCGTTCGCGAGGTTGAGTCTGATCAGCTCAACTTCGCCGGATGCTGAGGTGTTCCGGGCGGTTGTTCGCTCTCAGCGAGCAGCAGGCTGCGTGGTGATGGCGTCGTTGATCTGCTCGGCCAGCCGGATGTCCGCCATGGTGACCTTGTCGCCGGCGTCGTGCGTGCTCAGGGTGAAGGTGAGGGTGCGCCACCTGATGTCGATGTCGGGGTGGTGGCGGGCCTGCTCGGCCAGCACCGCGACCACGTTGACCAGGTGGATCGCGCCGGGGAAGTCCTCGGCCTGGTAGACGCGGCGGATGGCATCACCCTCGCGGGTCCAGCCCTCAAGGCTGCCGAGCAAGTGCTCTACGGTGCTGTCGTCGAGCGGGGCGCGGTCGGCCATTTATGCCTCCTGGCTGGAGCGGGTGAAGTCTTCCGGTGTCTCACCTGGTCTCGGCAAAGCAACCGCTACCCCGTGTCGGGCGCCCCATCCGCGCGCGTGCGCGATCCGGGCCGGGATGGCGGGGTGCGTGCCGAGCCAGAGCTGCGCCAGCGGGTGCGGATCGAGGTCTGAGATGCTCTGCACGGCCAGGTTGCGCCAGGTGGCGACGACGGCGGCCGGGTCGCGAGTCAGGTCGAGGGCGTATTGGTCGGCACGGGCCTCGACATGCCGGCTGTAGGCGTTGAACAGCGGCGCGGCGAGCCCGCCGAGCACCGTGCCGATCGCCAGGATCAGCGGCAGCGAGCGCGGATCGGTGACGGCGGGCGTTCCGGCGGCGTCGAGCAGGGCGCGCCAGTGCAGCACGGAGGCCAGCAGCAGCGTGCCGGCGACCATGCCGAGCGAGCTGACCGCGGTGCCGGTGATCACGTCGCGCTTGGCGGCGTGGCCGAGCTCGTGCGCGGTGATCGCGGCTACCTGGTCCGGCGTGGCCTGCTTGATCGTGGTGTCCCACACCACGATCCGACGGGTCTTGCCCATGCCGGAGACATAAGCGTTCATCGAGTTGGTGCGGCGCGAGGCATCGCTGACCAGGATGTCGCGCACGGACACCTCGGTCTGTGCGGCCACCTGCATCAGCCGTTCACGCAGCGGTCCCGCTTCCATCGGCCGGAACTTGTTGAACAAGGGCTCGAAGACGACGGGCACCAGGAAGGAGAGCACGAACACCAGCGCGGCCGCGGCCGCCGCCGCGGGGATCCACCAGGTGCCCGGCAGCGCGCGGATCAGCGCGAACAGTCCCAGGCTCACCGCGCCGAACAGGACGGCGCCGATCAGGAAGCCCTTCGCGGCGTCGGTCCAGAACAGGCGCCACGACCGGTTGGACAGCCCCCAGGCGCGGTTGACGGTCTCCATGCGGACGCTGACCGGCAGGCCGACCAGCGTGAGCACCAGGTCGAGGGCCACCGCGCCGAGCGCCGCGGACGCGGGCCAGCCGCCGCCGGCGAGCGAGCCGGCTCCGTGCACGAGGTCCGCGCCGAGGTGAGTGAATCCGAGGAGGCAGACGGCCGCGAAGCCGATCGCGGCCGAAGCCAGGCGCAGCGGCAGGGTGGCGCGCTTGCGCCGGCGCGAACGCTCGATCTGCTGCTCGGTGAAGTCCTCAAGCAGGGCCTGCGTGGTCACGGTGTTCATTCTGTGCCACTGCGGGCTGCTGCGGCGGCGAAGACGTGGCCGGATTCCCCGCCAGCGCGTCCGGGCCCGGACCCTCGCCATACTTACTGGTCGGTAGTACGATCCGCGCCATGGCGGACGTGCCCCTCAACGACGCAGGGCCCTCTGGCGCCGAAAGCAGTGCCGGCGAGAGCGGCTTCGACTACGACGTGCTGGTGATCGGCTCCGGCTTCGGCGGCTCGGTGACCGCGCTGCGGCTGACCGAGAAGGGCTACCAGGTCGGCGTGCTGGAGGCCGGCCGGCGCTTCGCCGACCACGAGTTCGCCAAGAACTCCTGGCACCTGAAGGACTTCCTGTTCGCCCCTGGGCTGGGCCTGACCGGGATCCAGCGCATCCACCGGCTGGACAACGCGCTGATCCTGGCCGGAGCCGGGGTTGGCGGCGGCTCCCTGGTGTACGCGAACACGCTGTACAAGCCGCCGCGTGCGTTCTTCGAGGACGCGCAGTGGCGCGGCATCACGGACTGGGAGAAGGAGCTCGACCCGTACTACGACCAGGCGCGCCGCATGCTCGGCGTGGTGACGTACCACCGCATGACCCCGGCCGACGAGGAACTGCGGTTCGTCGCGGACCAGATGGGCGTCGGCGCGACGTACCACCAGGCGCCGGTCGGCGTGTTCTTCGGCCACAACGGAGAGGCACCGGGGACCTCGGTCGCGGATCCCTACTTCGGCGGGGCCGGCCCGACCCGGCGCACCTGCATCGACTGCGGCGAGTGCATGACCGGCTGCCGGCATAACGCCAAGAACACGCTGATGAAGAACTACCTGTACCTCGCCGAGCGAAATGGGGCGCAGATCCATCCGCTGACCACGGTCGTCGAGGTCGTACCGCTCGACGGCGGCGGTTACCGCGTCGTGGCGCGTCCGACGGTCGGCCGGCGTCGTGGCGCGCGGAAGTCACGTAAGACGTTCACCGCTCAGCAGGTGGTGTTCTCGGCAGGCGCGTACAACACACAGCGGCTTCTGCACACGCTGCGCGCCACGGGCAAGCTGCCCGCGCTCTCCGCCACGCTGGGTGAGTTGACGCGCACGAACTCCGAGGCGCTTCTCGGGGCGTCCTCGCGTAATGACCGCAAGGATTTCACCGAGGGCGTGGCGATTACTTCGTCGATCCACCCTGACGAGAACACGCACATCGAGCCGGTGCGGTACGGAAAAGGCAGCAACTCGATGGGTCTGCTGCGCGCACCGCTGACCGACGGCGGCGGCCGCGTGCCGCGCGCGATCAAAGCGCTCGGTGAGATGCTGCGGCACCCGACGCAGATCCCAGTGCTCTTCACGACGCACAAATTCGCCGAGCGCACCGTGATCCTGCTGGTGATGCAGTCGCTGGACAACTCGCTGACGGTGTACCCGAAGCGGACCCGCACCGGCCGCGTGAAGATCCGTAGCAGGCAGGGCCACGGCGAGCCGAATCCCGCGTGGATTCCCGCCGCCAACCAGGCCGCGCGGCTGATGGCCGACAACATCGGCGGCGTTCCCGGCGGCACCGTCGGCGACCTGTTCGGCATGCCGATGACCGCGCACATCCTCGGCGGCGCGGTCATCGGCGCAGGGCCCGACCGAGGCGTCATCGATCCCTACCATCGCGTCTTCGGCTACGAAGGACTGCACGTCGTCGACGGCGCCGCGGTTCCGGCGAACCTCGGCGTGAACCCCTCGCTGACCATCACGGCCCTGGCCGAGCGCGCGATGTCGTTCTGGCCGAACAAGGGCGAGGCCGATCAGCGGCCTGCGATCGGCGAGGAGTACCGGCCCATCGATCCGGTGACGCCGCGCAGTCCCGCCGTACCCGAATCCGCACCCGGAGCGCTGCGCTTGCCGATCGTCGGCGTGTCCTGAGACGTCGTACGTCGTACCGCAGAGCGCGCCGTTTCCGTCTTACTGCGGCAGGTATTCCGATCCGGGCGCGGGAGGCGCGACCGTGTCGTTTAACTGGAACGCGTAGTCCGTCGAGCCGTGCTTGCGCAAATGCTCCAGGCGTTCCTGGGCCTCGGCGACCGTCGGCCGATGCCCGGCCGGCACCCACCACAGCACGGTGACCGCCTCGACGAGCCGCTCGAACCACTCGGGCCGCCGCCGCAGATAGGAGCGGTGCGCGTCGCCGTACACGAAGGCGCGCAAGGCCTCGGCGGAGGTGAACACCGTCAGGTTCACGATGATCCAGTCATCGTCGAACATGCGGAACGAGGTCGCGTCGTCCAGGGCCTCGTCCTTGAGCCGCCAGACGAAGCCGGGGGCCGCGTCCCCGAGCGCGTTGATAGGTTCGAGCCCTGCGACGAAGTCGGCCAGCTCTGGAGAATCCAGCGGCGCGAGCAGCCGGGCGATGTTCACTTCCGCGAGTTCGTACCCTTGTGATCCCTGCGTCTGGTCTGCCATGAGGCCAAGCTAACCGGTGACCCGGTTCTGGGCTCAGGCATTTTCGGCGCCGGGGCGAGGAGCGTCACAGATCCATGGCCCAGAACTGTTCACGCGCCCCCGTCCCCATCGTGTCGCCGTCGACCTCCTCGATGAACTGGAAGCCGGCCTTCGCGTAGAGCCGCATCGCGTCGCGCTGCAACTCGGTGGTGAAGAGCACCATGCGCCGATAGCCGGCCTGCCGCGCGAACCGCACGCACTCCTCGACGAGCCGGGCGCCGATGCCGAGGCCGCGCGCGCTCGGCTCCAGCAACAGCAGACGCAGCTGCGCGGTCTCCTCGTCCCGCCGCACGCAGAAGATCGAGCCGACCGGTGCGCCGCCCAGCTCCGCGATCCAGGCGTTCTCGCGCTGCGGGTCGTGCTTCTCCATGTACTCGGCCACCACATGCGCGCAGTACGCCTCGAACGAGGGCCCCCAGCCGTGTTCCTCCGCGTAGAGCGCGCCGTGCCTGCTGATCACCCAGCCGTAGTCGCCGGGGCGGGCCGGCCGCAGCAGGTAGGCGTCCCGGCGCGGCGAGGAGCCGAGCAGTTCGCGGATGGTGTCCATGGCCGCGGTGAGCCGCTGCACCTCCTCGGCGGTCAGCGGCTTGAGCAGGGCTTTCACCTGCTCGTTCGAGCGCTGGTCCAGCAGCGCGAACGCCTGCTCGCCGGCCGCAGTCAGGGTGACGGTCTGCCGCCGCGCGTCGGTCTGCGAGGGGCGGCGGGTCACCAGGCCGTCCGACTCGAACCTGGCCAGGATCCGGCTGAGGTATCCCGCGTCGAGGTCGAGCGACCGGCGCAGGTCGGCGCTGTCCGTGCTGCCGCGGTGGTGCAGCTCGAAGATGATCCTCGCCTCGGCCATCGAGTACGGGGTGTCGAGCAGCCCCTCACGCAACACGCTGAGCTGGGCGGTATAGAACCGGGTGAAGGCTCGCACAGCGGTCACCGGGTCGGCGCTCGTCGTCATCGTTGACTCCCGCAAGATTATCCTTTGACTGAGTCAAAGATTGCACCCCGGGAGCCGGCTGTCCACCGTGTTTTCGGATCGCGGTGTTCTTGGTCCGCAGCGTTCTTGGACCGCAGCGTTCTTGGATCGCTGCCGGCCGGTTACAGCTCGAACCAGCCGTGCCCCACATGCCAGTGTTCGCCGGCGCGCAGGTGATCGACGATGGCGCGCTCCAGGCTGTTGCGGCGCGGCAGCGCGTCGAGTGGCTGGTCCGGATCGCCGAACACGAATCCGAGGGTCCCCTGGTCGAACTCCTCCGGCGAGACGTACGCGATCTGGAACCGGCGCTGGAAGCGCAGGATGTTCGACACGGGCGGCAGGCGCTCTTGCAGCTGCGGATCGAGCAGCCATGAGTGGCAGGTGGCGATCGCGTAGCGCTCCTCGGGATAGCAGCGTGCGAAGAACTCGCGGGCGCGCTCCAGCGAACGGTCGCAGGCCGCCGGGCTGAGCGGACCGAGGTGGTCCGGGATGTGCAGGCCGAGCGTCGGGCTGCCCGGACCGTAGGGGAGCCCGGCCTGCGCGACCGAGTTACCGGTGCGATTGCCGAGTGTCGCGCGCTGAAACTGCAAGCGCCCGAGCTGGTAGAGCTCGCCGCGCAGATGCAGCGCGGGCCACCAGGGATGGAGCATGCCGCCGACGCCATACCGCGTGCGATATCTGGACATGTTCCGGCCGATGTCCGCGAGCGTGCGGCTGGAGATCTCAGGCGGAACGCCGAGGCCGCGATGGTAGTCGAGCGTGTGCGGCAGCGTCGCCACGTACACGAACACGTAGAAGTACCGGCCGAGCGCGCCCCAAGACTTCGGCAGATCGGGGGCCTGCGTCTGGTACCCGATCGTGCCGATGCGGCAGGCCAGCGACCGCGTGACCAGCTCCAGCAGCCGCCGGACCTCGGCGTCCTGGACTACCTGAGCGCGCAGCGCGACGAGCTCGTTGATGTCCTCGTGCGGGACGGCAAGATCGAGCAGGACCTCGGGCAGGTCGTCGGCGTCCGGGAGCGTGACGTCGAGCTCCGGCGGGTCCTCGGTCTCGAGGTCGCGCAGCCAGCGGTCGAGTGTCCGGTCGGCGCGCAGTGATTCGAGTACCGCTCCACGATTCGACACGCTCCCATTGAACACGGCTCTGATCGATCACAACGAAGGCGCGCAGGTGTACTGGAGCCGCCGGGTTGGGATGATCTGGAGAACGCGGGTCCGTTTCAGCGGAAGGAGAGCCCATGCCACGGGCCGAGGCTAACGGCATCGAACTCGAATACGACACCTTCGGCGCGCCGCAGGATCAGCCCCTGCTGTTGATCATGGGTCTCGGCACCCAGATGACGGCCTGGGAGCCGGGGTTCTGCACGATGCTCGCCGAGCGGGGCTACTACGTCATCCGGTTCGACAATCGGGACATAGGACTGTCCACGCAGTTCGACCAGAAGCCGGAGCCCGACCTGTTCGCCATCCTCGGCGGGGACACGAGCACGGCGCCGTACTTCCTCGCGGACATGGCGGACGACGCGGCCGGACTGCTTGACGCCCTCGGCATGGAACGGGCGCACGTGGTCGGCGCCTCGATGGGCGGGATGATCGCGCAGGAGCTGGCGATCAGGCACGGTGAGCGCGTCCTTTCGCTGTGCTCCATCATGTCGACGACCGGGAACCGCGCGGTCGGACAGCCTTCCGGTGAGGCCTTGGCCGCCGTGATGTCGCCGCGCGGCGCGGATCGGACGCAGGCAATTGAGCGCACGGTCACCGTCCAACGCATCATCGGCTCGAAGACACCGGAATACGCGGTAACCGATGAGGTGCGGTACCGGCGCGCCGTCGACGCATACGAACGTTCGTACCGGCCGGAAGGCGCCACGCGCCAGGTGGCCGCCATCGCCGCATCGCCCGACCGAACCGAGGCGCTCGGCACGCTGAAGCTGCCCGTGCTCGTCATGCACGGCGACCAGGATCCGCTGGTCGACATCAGCGGCGGGCGCGCGACCGCGGCGGCCATCCACGGAGCAGAGCTGATCGTGTTCCCCGGCATGGCGCATGATCTGCCCGAACCGCTGTGGCTGGCGATCGTGGACGCCATCGCTGCCAACGCCGCGAAGGCGATCGGCTGACCGCAGTCCGCGCGGCCGGTCACACACCTGCGGAGCACAGCCCTCGAGAAGTACGTGGTGACGGGTGCGATCCATCGGGTCGATCCGCCGTCTGGCAGACTCGATCTCCGTGACTTCCTACAGCCCGCTCGAATCGGCCCGGTGGTTCGCGAGTCTGCCCAAGTTGGCGCTGTCCGCCAACGCGGTGCTGCGCGACGAGCACGGGAGGGTGGCGCTGGTTCGCAACACCTACCGGGAGGGCTGGTCGCTGCCGGGCGGCGTGGTGGACGACAACGAGCCGCCGGCCGAGGCCTGCGCGCGTGAGCTGGCCGAGGAGCTGGGTTACCTCGTCGAACGGGTCGGTCCGCTGCTCGCGGTGCATTGGACGCAGCGGTTCAACGGCAGCCCGCTGCAATTCCTGAGCCTGACCTTCGACGCGGGCGTGTGCCGCGAGCCGGAGCTGCTGCGCGCGCAACCCGAGGAGATCGCCGAGATCGGATTCTTCGATCTCGGCGATCTGCCGCAGGGAACGCGCCCGTTCATCGCGCACCGGCTCGCCGCGATCCGCGACGCGCGTGGAGCGGTGGTCTATCTCGAAGAGACCTGGCCCGCGAACGGCGCCGACCCGATCTGACCGACCCGATCTGACCGACCCGATCAGAGCGGCCAGCTCCGACGGGCCGGATCCGACCGGCGCACGCGGCTCGCGACCCGGGCCGTCACCTCACCGGTTGTTGTTGACCGCGGGGTCGAGCAGCCCGCGCTCGGCGAGGTATTCGCGCAGCGGGAAGTGATCCTCGCCGAGCCCCCAGTACGAGAGGGCGTCCCGGCCGCCGCCGAGCAGCTGCTGCTGAATCGGCGTCAGCTCGTCCCACCACGGGTGCTCCGGGGTGATCACCCGATCCTCGTGCGGTGCGATCCACCGGTACGTCCATCCGACGAACAGCACCCTCCGGGTGATCTGCGAGTAGTTGTCCGACCGGCCGTGGTAGATCCGCCGGTCGAAGATGACCACGTCGCCGCGGTTCGGGCACACCTCGATCGCGCCCTCCGGGTCCTCGAAGCCCAGCTCCGGGTTTTCCGGGCGCGGCAGCCGGCTGGTCTTGTGCGTGCCGGGAATGCACATGAAGTTGCCGCGGCCCGGCTGTGAGGCGTCGGAGAGCCAGAACGAGGTGCGGATCGACAGCAGCGGGCGCACCGGCTCGGTCTCGATCTCAAGGTTCTGCCGGCCGCCGTCCTGGTGCCAGCGCCACACCTTCGGCCGCTGCTGCGGAATCGGCGGGTGAACGTCCAGGTGATGATGGTAGGCATGGATGTTCCAGCCGAGGATTCCCCAGACCAGCGGGAAGACCGTCGGCAGCTCCAGCAGCTCAAGGAACGTCTTGTCGCGGTGCAGGAAGCCCATCAGGTGCAGGCTCTGATCGTCCTGGCGCAGGCCGCCGGCGGCCTTCTCCTGCGCGTAGACCCGCTCCATCGCCTCGTCGAGCCGAACCAGCAACTCCGCGGGGATCGCGTCGCGGACGATGAAGTAACCGTCCCGGTCGAACTGGGTCCGCTGCTGCTCAGAGAGGCGTATGCCGTGGTAGGGCAGGCTGGGACTGGGTCCCGCGCCGCCGGCGAAGGCGCCGGAACCGATGGCGGCCTGCGCCATGACATCGTTATCCATCGCCGCGCCGTTGATGACGGTAGTGCTCATGGTCCCTCCCGCTTGTGACAACCCCGATTAACCTGACCTACTGACTCCTCGAGCCACCGGTTTGGGTGCGCGGGCCTTGCCGGATCCGCTCTGCGCGAACATCGTTGCCGCTAATCCGCGCGGGCCAGAGGATGGCGGGGTGCGCATCCTCATCCTCGGCGGCAGCCGATTCCTCGGCCGGGCCTTCGCGGCCGAAGCACTCGACGCCGGCCACGACGTCACCGTGTTCAACCGCGGCCGCTCCGGACCGGACCTGCCGGGCGTGACGGCCGTGCGCGGCGACCGGGAGAACCCCGCGGACCTCGAACGGCTGGTCGCCGAGGGAACGGCGGCCGGGCCGTGGGACGCGGTCGTGGACACCTCGGGCTACGTCCCCAAGACCGTCGGGGCGGGGGCGCGCGCCCTGGCCGAGGCGGCCGGCGCCTACCTGTTCATCTCCAGCGCCTCAGCCTTCGCCGACTTCCCCAGCCGGCCGCTCACCGCCGACTCACCGCTGTTCGACTGCCCGCCGGACGCGACGGACGGGGAGTACGGTCCGCTCAAGGCCGGCTGCGAGCGCGCGATCCGCGAGAACTTCCCCGGCAGAGTGCTGGTTCACTACCCCGGGATCATCCTCGGCCCGCACGAGACCTCAGGCCGGCTCACCTGGTGGCTTTCCCGCATCGCGCGCGGCGGCGAGGTGCTGGCGCCGGGCGACCCGAAGCGCCCGATGCAGTTGATCGACGCTCGCGACATCGCCCGCTTCGGCCTGCACTGCATCGAGGCGGGAGACCCCGGGCGGTACCTGCTCGCGGGCCCGAAGGGCCACACGACCTTCGGCGAATGGCTCGCCGCGTGCGCGCAGACGACCGGCTCGGACGCGCACTTCACCTGGGCGCCGGACGAGGTGCTGCTGGAACACGAGGTCACGATCTGGTCCGGCCTGCCGCTGTGGAGTCCGCAGGAGGGCGAGGCGGCCGCGGTGTGGGATAAGGACAGCGCGCCCGCCTTGGCGGCCGGCCTGGTCTGCCGCCCGATCGAGGACACGGTCCGGGACACCTGGGCCTGGCTCAAGGACGCGCCGTCGCTCGCCGACGAGGATGGCCGGATCAACGGCCACGGCCTGGCCCCGGCCGAGGAGCAGCGCATCCTCGCCGCGCTGAAGCACTGAGCGAATCGGGCCGCCGACGCGGCGCACGTCCGCCGGGAGGCCGTCGGCGCGGCGGCTCCGTCTGCGATTCTCGGTCCGCGATCCGCGGATCGAGCTCAGCCGCCTTCCACCTCCGCCCGCGAGCGCTCGCGGATGAACTGTTCCGCCTCCTCGCTCGTGCGCGGGGCGGGCACGTGCGCGCCGGCCGGGACCTGGCGGGCCATCAGATCAGTCAGGACCTCCTGCAGATGGCTGATCTTCCCCGCGGACGGGGTGACGCCGCCGGAGACCGGCACGACGACGCCGGCGAGGACGTCGTCGGTGCGCGGCGTGGTCAGGCTGATCGCCGCTCCGACATGCTCGGCGACCGCGTCGCGGGCGGTGAGCGGCTTGAGGTTCCACCGCGTCTCGATCGTCTTGAGGATCGAGGTGTGGTCCAGCGGCGTCGCGCCGTCGGGGACCCGGAAGACCGTGCCCGCCGGGATGAGCGGCGAGATCAGGAGCGTCGGCACGCGCGGGCCGAAGCGGGTGAAGTCGAACCCGAACTCACCGGTCGAGTTGTCCGGCGGGGTCGCGCCCCAGGGCGGCGGCACGTGGTCGTAGCAGCCCCCGTGCTCGTCGTAGGTTACGATCAGCAGGGTGCTGTTCCACTGCGGGCCGGTGCGCAGCGCCTCGTAGACGTCGTGGATGAGCTGCTCGCCGAGCGCAACGTCGTAATTCGGATGCTGGCTGTTGCCGGTGGCGCTCCAGGACGGTTCGAGGAACACGAACTGGGCCAGCGAGCCCGCCGCTGCAGCCGCCGTGAAGTCCTTGAACAGGCCGAAGTGCGAGGCCGGGGCGCCGGTGATGTCCGGGAAGTTGTGCTTGGTCAGCGGCTGCGCGTCGTAGCCGTAGACGCTCCAGCTGACGTTCGCCGCGGTGAGCGAGCCGAAGATCGACGGGCAGGTGAACGTGCGGGTCTTGTCGTCCATGTGGCCCTGGCTCGTCCCCGCCAGGGCGAAGGCCCGGTTCGGCAGGGTCTCGGTCGGGGCCGAACCGAACCAGTGGTCACACACGGCGTAGCCGCGGGCCAGTGCGGAGAGCACCGGCAGCGCCTCGGGGGTGAAGCAGCCCATGATGTCCTGCGGCTGCGTCCCGCCCACGATGGACCAGCCCTCGCGCCCCTCCCAGCCGAGCGTGTAGGCGTAGTTCGTCACGAAGCCCTGCATCGACGGCAGCGCCGGCGCGGTCGGCGTCGCGTTCGAGCCGAACAGCTGGCTGTTGGTCGCCATGTAGCCTTCGCCCGGGTCCGCGCCGGGCATGAAGTAGGCGTTCGGGGTGCTCGGGCTGATCGGGAAGACCGGGACCGGCTTGCCGTCGGTGCCGGGGTTGGACTCCGTGCCGGTCAGGCCCTCGAAGGGCTGGCCGCTCGGGCTCACGTTGCCGGTGTCGTGGTAGAGGTAGCCGAGCAGGTGGTCGAAGGACCGGTTCTCCAGCATCAGCACCACGATGTGGTCGATGGACTGCAGTCCGCCGCCCCCGGCAGCCTCGCCTGTCTCGTTCGCGTTCGCGTTCGTGCCGTCCACAGCCCCGCCCCTTTCCGCCGTAGCGCTCGCTGAGCAGTCTGGCAGAACTCAGGACCCTGCACAGGCGTTTGCGCGGCCGTCACCTGGACGGGCGTGCGCTACTGCGACGGCAGCACCGGGCGCCAGGCCAGCGGGGAGGAGAGCACCATCGTCGAGGACGGCTGGCCGTGGTCCGCGAGCCGGTCGATCAGCGCCTCGAAGTCGGGCATCGACCGGACCGCGACGCGCAGCAGGCAGCAGGCGTCGCCGGTGAGCCGGTGCACCTCCAGGATCTCGGGGCTCTGCTCGATGACGTCCGGGTGCCGCAGCAGGCAACGCGGCCCATAGCAGGCCATCCGGACCAGCGCCTCGACCGTGCGGCCGGCCCGCGACGGGTCCACGTGCGCGTGATAGCCGGTGATCACACCGCTCTGCTCCAGCCTGCGCACCCGCTCGGCGACGGCCGGCGCGGACAGGTTGATCCGGCGGGCCAGTTCGTTGAAGGAGAGCCGGCCGTCCCGCTGCAACTCGGCAAGTAGCAGCCAGTCGATGGCGTCTGGAAAGTCGCTGCGTACTATCACCTTTCGATCGTAAGCCGGTAGCGGTCAACGCGGTGCCATCGGCCATTCCGAGCCATCGTGGACGGTAGTTTCATATCTGAGTGCCTGCGAAACTCACCGCACCCGAGCGGACGGATCTCAACGAGTATGAGGACTACGCGCAGCTGCGCGCCCTGCTGACGCTGCAACGCCCGCGCACCGACGCGCCGGCCGAGCTGTCGTTCATCATCGTCACGCAGGTCATGGAGCTGTACTTCACGCTGTTGCGCCACGAATGGGAAAGCGCCCGCGACGAATTGGGTCGTCCGAACGCCGATGTGCGCGGCGTGGTGCGCACGCTGCGGCGCGGACATGGGGTGCAGGACGCGCTGATCGCGGCGTGGGAGGCCCTGCGAACGCTGACTCCGACCGAGTTCGACGCCTTCCGCGAGTCCTTCGGGGTCGCCTCCGGGATCCAGTCCTACCAGTACCGGCACGTCGAGTTCCTGCTCGGTGCCCGGCACCCGCGCGCGCTGGCCGTGCACGAGCAGACGCCGGGCATTCACGCCGACCTCGCCGCACAGGCAGCCGCGCCCTCGCTATACGACGCGGCGCTCACGCTGCTGCGTCGTCGTGGGTTCGCGGTACCGCAGGCGCTGGCTGAGCGTGATCCGCGGACCGAGTATCAGGGTGACGACCGCGTGGTTGCCGTGTGGCGTGCGGTATACGGCGGCGGCGACGCATCGCACGCGGACCTGACGGACCTCGGCGACGCGCTGTTCGACACGGCCGAGCGGCACTTGCGCTGGAAGCAACGGCACCTGCTGTCGGTCTGGCGCTCGATGGGCGACAAGCCGGGCTCGGCAGGCACCTCGGGCGCCCAATGGCTGGAGCGCGGCGTACACCGCAAGTACTTCCCCGATCTGTGGACTCTGCGCGACCAGGGATGGGCATGACCGTGGCTGTGACACCCTCGAACACCGCGACACCCTCGAATACCGCGCCAACATCGAACGCTGACACCCAGGCCACGCTCGCGGAACTCGCCGAGCGCGCCGCGAAGCTCGACGCGGCCAACGCGCTGGCGTACACGCGGGAGCGGTTCCTGATTCCGCCGAACCTGGTCTACCTCGACGGCAACTCGCTCGGCGTGCTGCCCGCAGCCGTGCCCGCGGCGGTCGAGGACGCGGTACACCGCCAGTGGGGCAACGGCCTGATCTCCTCCTGGTGGGACGAGGGCTGGTGGGAGGCGCCGCTGCGGATCGGCGAACTCATCGCTCCGCTGCTCGGCGCAGCCCCGGGCCAGGTGGTCGCGGGCGACTCGACTTCCGTCCAGTTATTCAACACGCTGACGGCCGCCGCTCGGCTTCGTCCCGGTCGCAGGGTGCTGCTGACCGACCCGGGGCACTTCCCGACCGACGCCTATCTGACCGATTCGGTGGCTGAGCTGCTGAACCTGGAAGTGCAGCGCGTGCCGGCGCCGGAAGCCCCCGCCGTGCTCGCCGAGATCGGCGGGGACGTCTGCGTGGTCTCATATCCGATCGTCGACTATCGCACCGGCGAACGCTGGGACCTGCCGGGCATCACCCGAGCCGCGCACGAAGCCGGCGCGGTCGTGCTCTGGGATCTGTGCCACGGCGCCGGGGCCATGCCCATCGGGCTGGACGAAGCGGAGGTCGACTTCGCCGTCGGCTGCACGTACAAGTACCTCTCCGGCGGCCCCGGTTCGCCGGCCTACGTGTACATCGCCGCACGGCACCACGACGCGGTCCGGCACCCGCTGGCCGGCTGGAACGGCCACGCGGATCCGTTCGCGATGCAGGACGCGTACAAGCCGGCCTACGGCATTGCGCGCGCCAGGATCGGCACCCCGCCGATGCTCTCCCTGCTCACCCTGCAGGCCGCGCTGTCCGCTTTCGACGGCGTCGACCTGAAGGAGTTGCGTGCCGCGAGCCTGAGCCTGACCGGCTTCTTCATCGAATGCTGTGACGCGGCCCTGGCAGAGCTCGGATTCGAGGTGGCCACGCCGCGGGCCGCCGAGCGCCGGGGCAGCCACGTCGCGTTGCGACACCGCGACGCCGTGCGGCTGGTGCCTGAGCTGGCGCAGCGTTCCGTGGTCTGCGACAAACGGGAGCCGGACGTGCTGCGGTTCGGCTTCAACGCGCTCTACAACACCCACGATGACGCGCTCAAAGCTGTCAGGGCGCTGCGAGACCTCGTCGGCTGACCGAGTCGGACGGCGTCGCAGTCACGGTCACGGTCACGGTCACGGCCGCGGCACCGTCAGGGCGTGAGGGCGTGCACGGAAAGCATGATGAACAGCGGAAGGGCGGCGAGTATCACCAGGGCCGCCCCCGTGATCTGCTCGACCGTGCCGTACACGATGTTCGGCTCCTCATGCGTGCGCACGTGCGGGGAGCGCCCGCAGCCGGCCATGACCTCCAGCTCGTCGCCGATCCGGTAGCTGTCCTGCGAGGTGCGGGCGAGCAGGATCGTCTCGCGGTGCTTGGTCCCCTCGATCTCGTACTCGACCACGATGCGCGCGGCGTCCGAGGGGAAGGACTGCCCGGCGGCATGCTGCGGAATCGCCTCGACCACCCGGGCGGTCACGTGTGACCCGCGCTGGAGCAGCCTTCGCGACCTGGTGAACTGCGAACCGCAAAGCAGCGCCCCCGCGACCGCGGTGACGATGCTCACCCCGGCGGCGATCCCGAACGCCACGACATGGCCGGCCGCCATGATCCGCCTCCTGGCGCTGAAACCTTGGTGACCTCTTGTCACGTTAGCGCGTCGCGGACCCGGTCGCACATGATCGGAAGCTAAGAAAAAGCCCAGTTCGCGCGGCGAAACAACCGACTGCGAAACGGCCGGCGGCGGACTGTCACGGAAGGCGCCAGTCGACCGGCTCGGCGCCCTGGCGCGCCAGCAGATCGTTCGCCCGGCTGAACGGACGCGAACCGAAGAAGCCGCGGTCGGCGGACATCGGGCTCGGGTGCGCGGACTCGATGCACGGGACACCGCTTCCGAGCAGCGGCTTGACCTCCCGCGCGTCGCGGCCCCACAGGATCGCGACCAGCGGAGTGCCGCGCTGTGCCAGGGCGCTGATCGCCTGGGCGGTGACCGCCTCCCAGCCCTTGCCGCGGTGTGCTCCCGGCTTGCTCGGCGCCGTTGTCAGCGCCCTGTTGAGCAGCAGCACGCCGCGCTCGGTCCACGGCGAGAGGTCGCCGTTGGACGGCGCCGGAAAATCCAGGTCCTGGCTGTACTCGCGGAAGATGTTCACCAGGCTGCCCGGCAGCGGCCGCACGTTCGGCGCGACCGAGAAGCTCAGGCCGACCGCGTGGCCCGGAGTCGGATAAGGGTCCTGACCCATGATCAGGACCCGCACGGCGTCGAACGGCTGCTGGAACGCGCGCAGCACGTTCGTCCCGGCCGGCAGGTAGGTGCGGCCCGCCGCCACCTCCGCCCGCAGGAAGTCGCCCATCGCGGCGATCTGTCCGGCCACCGGTTCGAGCGCCTTCGCCCAGCCGGCTTCCACGACTTCGTTGAGGGGGCGTGCCATGGCGCATCACTGTACCCGGTGCGCGGACGGCCGAAGCCCGGCTCCGGCGTGCTGGCCGGAACCGGGCCTCGTTGGCTCGAAAGGCGCGGGCAGATTAGGTCGCCAAGGCCACTGGCCCGGCCTGGGGTGTTGTTACTCGCTGGGCTGCGCGTCACTCGGCTCGTCGTCGGCGGCGAGGATCTTGTACAGCGACTGGCGCGCCTTGACCAGGACCGCTCGCGCCTCCTCGCGCTGCGCGGTGCCGCCGACCTGGGTGACCTGCCGGTACGCCATGATCAGCTGGGCGATCACGTCGCGGTCGCGGGCGAACTCCTCGAATCGGGCGCCGGGGCCGCCGACGGCCTCCTGCCAGATGCGGGAGAGCTGCTCGCTGTTCTGCTCCGCGTATTGCCGGCCGGCCTCGGTCAGGGTGAACAGCTTGCGCCCGCCCTCGCCGACCGGCTCGATCAGGCCCTCGTCCTCGAGCTGCGCGAGCGCCGGGTACACCGAGCCGGAACTGGCCCGCCACACCCCGTCGGTACGCTGCTCGATCTCCTGGATGATCTGGTAGCCGTTGCGCGGCTCCTCGGCCAGCAGGGCCAGGATCGCCGCGCGCACGTCGCCGCGCCCGGCCCGGCCGCGTCCGCGCCGGTGTCCGCGCGGTCCGAAGCCGGGGCCCTCCCAGAACTCCGGCCCGCCGAACGGCCCGGGCGGCATCGGTGGAAGGGGCGGCACGCCGAATCCGCCATGCCTGCCGCGCCCGCGGCCGCGATGCTCGTGCGGGCCCTCGTGCTGCTCGGGGTGCTCGCCGCGCTCCCAGCGGGCCCGGCGCTCCTCGCGCCCGCCCTGGTCGATCCGGTCACGCTTGTTCCGTCCGCGACGCTCGCGGAACGGTCCGTCCATGGGGAAAGAATGGATACTCATCGTTATCTCCTTAGTAGTCGGGCGACTTACCCGATGTGTTAACGATATATCGCTAACAGTCGGAGTGCAAGTAGGTGCGCCGAGCGCAGCCCACTAGGCTGGTACGGATGTTCACCCAGGAGCCGACGCAGCAGGCCGCGCCGCACATACGCACCTTCCACCCGCGCCGTGGGCGGATCGGCGCCGCACGCGCGGAAGCGCTCGGCCGGCTCTGGCCGCAGCGCGGCTACGACATCGCCGGCGACGGCCCCGGCTTCGACGCCGCCGCGCTGTTCGGCCGAACGGCCCCGCTGGTCCTGGAGATCGGCTGCGGCATGGGCGAGGCGACCGCCGCGATGGCCGCGGCCGACCCCGGGCGCGACTACCTCGGCGCCGACGTGCACACGCCCGGGCTGGCCAACCTGCTCCTGCTGGCCGAGCAGGGCGGCCTGACCAACCTGCGGGCGGCCCGCGGCGACGCGGTGGAGTTGCTTAGGGACCTGATGAAGCCGGGCTCGCTCGACGCCGTGCACGTGTTCTTCCCCGATCCCTGGCCGAAGGCGAAGCACCACAAGCGCCGGATCATCCGGCCGGACGTCGTCTCCCTGATCCGCGAGCGGCTGCGCCCCGGCGGCTCGCTGCGCTGCGCGACCGACTGGGCGCCCTACGCGGAGCAGATGCTGGAGACGCTTACTGCAGACCCCGGCCTCTCCAACGCCCACGGCGGCTTCGCGCCGCGGCCCGCCGACCGGCCGGTGACCAAGTTCGAGCGCCGCGCCCTCGCCGCCGGCCGCCGGATCTTCGACCTCGAGTTCACCCGGAAATGAGTCGGCCGCTCGCCGGCACTCGGGCGCCGCGGCTCACGTCCGTGACCCGAACGATGTAACCCGCGCCACCTGCGGCCAGCGGTTTCCTTCTCGGCGGGCGGGTACTCGATACCGAACAGAATGCGGAAGGCGCATTCGCACAAACGATCAGGAGGTCGGCGGGCATGGGCGCGCACCGTGCCGAGACGAAGGTGGCGCGGCGGCTGGTCAAAGCGGCCACATCATTGCATCAGCAGGCATCGATAGAACAGACGATGCGAACCATCGTCTATACGGCGCCTGAAATAGTCGACGGAGCCGAGCACGCCGGCCTGACCGCGTTGCGTCGCGACCGCACGATGGAGAGCCCTGCCTATACCGACGAGGTCGTGCTGCTGCTCGACCGGGTGCAGAGCGAGGAGAACGAGGGCCCGTGCCTGGCGGCCGCGGAGCAGGACACGGTCGTGTGCATCAACGACATGGCCACCGAGACGCGCTGGCCCAAGTTCGCGGAGCGGGCGCTCGGCCTGGGGGTGCGCAGCGTGATCTCCTGCGGCCTCGGCCGGACCGACGGCTGGCGGGTCGCGCTGAACCTGCACGCGCAGCGCCCGGGCGCCTTCAGCGGCCTTGACGGCGAGATCGCCTCCCTTTACGCCGCGCACGCCGCGCTCGCGCTCGGGAACGCGACGACCGTGGAGGTGATGCGCGGCGGCCTGGACCGGCGCCAGGTCATCGGCGAGGCCACCGGCATCCTGATGGAGCGTCACCGCTGTGACTCGCCGGAAGCGTTCGCCCGGCTCGTGCGGGCCTCCCAGCGGCTGAACACGAAGATCGGGGACGTCGCCAGGTATGTGATCCTCACCGGCCAGGACCCCGAGGCGATCAACGCGGCGGATCTGACGTGAGCTCCCTGATCGCCTCTTCTGCCGAGGCATACACCGGCAGCCGCGCCCCGGATAGCTCCAGCAGCCGCGTCACGGCCACGCTGGGGGCGACGACGGCGAAGCGGTCGTGCGCCTGGAACGCGGTTTGCAGCACCTGAAGACCCGAGCAGTCCATGAACGTGATCTGCGAAAGATCCAGCAGCAGTACGCGCTCGTCGGCGAGCAGCGGCGCCAGGGCGGCGTGCAGCCGGTCGTTGGTGGCCAGGTCGATCTCGCCGCACACCGAGAGCGTGGCGGTGCCCGCCGTCTCCCGCAGCACGCGGCAGGCGAACGGGCCAGACCCGGGCGGCACCGGCGCAGGCGGCGAAGCGTCCTGCGGCATCGTGCGGCTCCCTCGACGACAGGAGCGGCGTCGTGCCCGAGACGGTGGGCTGCTTCACCAACCCGGGCCGTCCGCTGGTCAGTATGCCATCGTCGCGCACGCCAGCGGCTGTACCGAGCCACCCGGAAGGCGGCCGATCGGGCTAATGCCGGTCGTCAGAAGGCGTTCGGCGGGTTGCGCGTGGAAGCGAGCACGCACCAGACGTCCTTACCGCCGCGCGGATCCGGCGTAACGCCCCAGGACTGTGCAACCCGTGAGACCAGATCGAGCCCCACGCCGCCGATCATGCGCTGTCCCGGCGGCACGACGACAGGCAGGCCGGCGCCGTCGTCGTGCACGCGCAGCATCAGCCGGTCCCCTTCGAGCCGCAGCTCGACCTCGATCACGGTTCCCGAGTGCAGCACCGCGTTGCTCACCAGCTCGCTGATGACCAGCTGGCCGAGCTCGAGGAACTGCTCGCCGTGCCAGGCCGCGCAGACCTGCGCGACGAGGTCGCGGGCTCGGCGCGGCGCGGTCGTCTCCGCGCTCAACCGGGCCAGCTTCCGCAGGGAAGGTTCGGCCACCGGATACTCCATACCCGTTGCGTCGCACGCGTGCGTGCCCGCTCCGCCCATTGCGGATTCGGGTCGGCCAGGTGATCGGACCGCTTCGCTTGCCTCGCCCGCGGGCGGGGCGAATCCGGATTGAGGTTCGTCCAAGTCGGATCAGGTCGGATCGGGGCAGCCGAAGCCGGCTGCTGGTCGGTCTGTCTCGGAACAGTGCAACGCACGCTCGGGTGTTGCTACCTCCGTGTGATGATCTCGGGCCGCGCGCGCAATACGGCTGGCTGCCCGGTCGCGCCGAGCTCAAACGGGGCGATTCTCGGCAGGGCGTCAGTCGTTGGTCACGGCGGGTGTCCGGCGGGTGTCCGGCGGGTTGAGGCAGGTCTTGGGCGCGGGCGCCGGTTCAGCGCGCCGCCGATCCGATCAGCTCCGCGTCCCGGTCGATCGAGTCGAGCGTCGCCGAGGCGTCGGCGTGGTCCCGGAACAGGTGCAGCCGCGATTCGCCGATCTGCTCGCGCAGCCGGTGATCCTGGATGCCCAGGCCTTCGTGGGGGGCGAGGCAGAGGACGCCGACTTTGCCGGCGTGTTGGTTGAGTTGGACGGATCTGACGGCTTCGGCGATGTGGTCCAGGGGGTGGACGCGGGAGAGGGCTGGGATGATCAGGCCGAGTTCCAGCAGCCGGTTGGCCTCCACGCATTCCTGGTAGTTGGCGCCGTGGCTGCCGATGATGCGCTTGAGTTTCATCCACAGGTAGCGGTTGTCGTATTGGTGCTGGTATCCGGTGCTGGAGCCGCAGGTGACCACGGAGCCGCCGCGGCGGACTACGAAGACGGAGGCGCCGAAGGTTTCGCGGCCGACGTGTTCGAAGACGACGTGGGGGTCTTCGCCGACGCGTTTGCGGATGGCGCCGCCCAGGGCGCGCCAGCGTTCGGCGGCGTCGGCTGGGGTGGTGGTGGTGTCGTGCACGTGGGCGCTGGTGCGTTCGGTGAAGCCCAGTTCCTGGCGGTCGATGATGTGCTGGCAGCCGAGGTGGTGCAGGAGTTCGGCTTTGTGGGGGTTGCTGATGATGCCGATGGGGATGGCGCCGGCGCGGTGGGCCAGTTGGACGGCGTAGGAGCCCAGGCCGCCGGTGGCGCCCCAGATCAGGACGATGTCGCCG